>CANQDE010000002.1 GCA_947591475.1 uncultured Alistipes sp. | reverse complement strand
GAAAATCCGCAGGTCGAACTCCCCCACGACAGCCATGACATGCGAAAAGACTTCGGACTGGATCCGTTCGTACTCCTGCCACACGACCGTATCGGTGAAAAAATAGAGCTGCAGCGGCACGCCCGTGTCCGACGGTTGCAACTGTCTCACCATAAGCGTCATGTCCTCCCGTATCGGAACCGCCGACCGCAAATAGGCGATCAGATAGTTGCGGAAAATCTCTAAATTGGTCAGTCGCAGCCCGTCGGCCCCTGCACCGCTCTCCGAATCGGTCGGCGAAAGGCCGTGAGCCGCATTATAAGCGGCGTACTGTTGCTCGACGGTCTCGATGTATTCGCGCACGAGGCCGATGCGCCGGAAGCGTTCCAACCGCTCGGGCGTGCAAAAACGGACGGACGAAATGTCGATGGAGACCGACCGCATGACGCGCCGTCCGCCCGACCGTTTCATCGCCTGCCAATTCTGGAACGAATCGCTCACCAACAGATAGGGCGGCAACGTAACGACCGTATTGTCGTAATTGCGGATTTTCACGGTCGTGAGGGTTACCTCGATGACGACGCCGTTGGCGCCGTATTTCGTCATCTCGATCCAGTCGCCCACCTGCAACATGTCGTTGACCGAAAGCTGGATGCCCGACACGAATCCGAGGATGCTGTCTTTGAATATAAGCATCAAGACGGCCGCCGAGGCGCCCAGACCGGTCAACAGGAAAGTAGGCGAACGGCCGACCAGGATGGAAATAATCAACACGACGCTTATCAGTACGACGATGCCTTGCGCCGTCTGACGCAGCCCCTTGATGGGTTTGTTCTGCCAGGCGGGACGGCGGACAGCAATCCGGAACCCCGCACGGATCAAGACGCAGAGCAACCGGCAGACGGTGATGATGACATAGCTCTGCATCAACCGATTGAGCAGCGTCCGCGCATGGCTGTCCTCCTCGAAAACGACCGGCAGCATCACCGACAGCAGAATCGCGCTCAACACATGGCAGGAGTGGTTCAGTACGGGCATGCTGAACAGTTCGTCGTCCCATTTGACGCGGGTATGCTCCACAAGGCGGCGCATTCCGCGGGCGAGCGTCAGCCGACACACGAAATCGAAGAGCACGCCGACCAACAGCACCAACAACAGAGCGACCCACAAGTCCCATCCGTTCTCGGTTGCCGAACTCAAACCGACTTTCTCCAAAAGGGCATCCGTCCAACGTCTCAGCAGCGATTGCATACGCCGACCGAGGTGCAAAATCCGCGCCTCACGCCGCAGCAAGGGCGTGTTCGTCCTTTTTCGCCCGCCGCGAAGAGCCGAAGGCTAATGAAAAACTTTCAGATTGTCGAGGAACATCAACAGCAGCACAACGGGGCAAAAATAGCGCAGCAGCCACCGTAGCGCCACGAAAAACCACGCACGAAAAGCGCCGTTGTTGGTGATTTGTGCCTCGAATTTCCGCCGGTCCATGAACCAGCCCACGAAAATGCAGGTTACGAATCCGCCCGCCGGCAGCAGGATGTTGGCCGTCAGATAATCGAGCGAATCGAAGATGTTGAGCCCGCAGATTTTCCAGCCGCCGAGCACGCCTAACGAGAGCGAAGCCAACGCACCCAGCGCAGCCGTCGCTGCGGTGGTAGTCCAAGCGGCACGCCGACGGCTCAAGCCCCATTCCTCTTGCATATAGGCCGTGAGCACCTCATGCAGCGAGAGGGTCGAGGTCAGGGCCGCGATGACCAACAGCAGGAAAAAGACCGTCGACCACACCATGCTCAACGGCATGCCGTTAAAAATCCCGGGCAGCGTAATGAAAACCAGCGAGGGGCCCGACGTCGGTGCGATGCCGACACTGAACACCGCCGGAAAGATGACCACGCCCGCCAACACGGCGACCAGCGTGTCGAGCAGCGTTACGTTGAAAGCCGTTTTCCGAAGATCGGTTTCGGGCTTGAAATACGAAGCATACGTTACCATCGTTCCCAATCCGATGGAGAGCGAGAAGAAGGCCTGCCCCATCGCCACCAGCACGGTAGCGGGGGTTACTTTCGAGAAATCGGGCCGGAACAGGAAGCGCAGGCCTTCGCCACCGCCCGGCATCAGCAGCGAGTGAACGGCCAAAGCGAGCAGAACGACCAACAGCAGCGGCATCAACAACTTAGACGAGCGTTCGATCCCTTTCTGCACGCCCATCGCGATGATGACGTGGGTCGCCAGAATGAACAGACCGGTATAGACCAACGGCCGCCACGGGTGGGCGATGAACCCCTCGAAAAAAGCGGCGTACTGCTCGGGAGCGGTACAATGGGCCAATCCGCCCGTAACGGACTGCACCATGTATTCGGCCGTCCATCCCGACACGACGAAATAGAACCCGAGAATCAGAAAGGCGGCCAGCACGCCGTTGTAGCCCAAGAATTTCCAACGGCGGTCCAATTTGCGGTAGGCACCGACGGCGTTGCGATGCGAAGCGCGCCCCACCGAAAACTCGGCCAACATGATGGGCAGCCCGAACAACAGCACGCACAGCACGTAGATGACCAAAAACGCTCCGCCGCCGTTTTCGCCGACGACATAGGGAAACCGCCAGATGTTGCCCAGTCCGACCGAACTTCCGGCCGCGACGAGCACCGCACTCAACTTGCCGCCCAACGTAGCGCGGCCCTGCGAACGATGTACCATAAATAACCTAACCTTATCGATAACAACGGGTGGGCATCCGCACCGGTTCTGGATACCCGCCCTGTTCTATTTTTCCAACGCAACGCTCACTTTGGCGACCTTGCCGCCCAACGGCGGAGCCAGCTTCGACACGGTACAGCGCACGTGCACGATCTGCGGAAAAGCGGCGTAAAGTGCGTCGATGATATTCGCCGCCACCCGCTCGATGGTGCGTTGCGTAATTCGCATCTGCACCCGCACGATTTCATAGACCGTCAGATAGTTGACGGCCTGTTCGACGCTGTCCTCCTCGGCCACGCGCCCGAGCTCCGCCGTAACGGTCAGATCGACCGTGAAACGGTTGCCCACTTGCCGTTCGAGCTCGTAGCACCCGTGAAAGGCGCGGAACTCCATGCGGTCGAGCACGATTTCGTATTGCATTCCGCTCATTTTTCGCAGCGGCAGGCTCCCCTACTCCGCTATCACCAAATAATAATTTTTCTTGCCCTTCTGCACGAGGAGGTATTTTCCGGCCAGCAGGTCAGCCTCCGTCAGCGCACGCATCGGATCGGCCACCTTCTCCTTGTTGAGCGACACACCGCCGCCCTGCACCATCTTGCGGCACTCGCCTTTCGACGGGAAAATCTGCGTCTTTTCGGCGCAAAGCTCGATGAACGGCAAAGCCCCCAAATCCGTCCGCGCGATGCGGAACTGCGGCACGCCCTCGAACACCTGCAACAAGGTCATTTCGTCGATGCTCCGCAGCGTTTCGGGAGCCGCACCGCCGAACAGAATCGCCGATGCGTTGGCCGCCTTTTCGTACTCCTCGCGGGAGTGGATCATCGTCGTAATCTCCTCGGCCAGACGCTTCTGCAAAATGCGCAGATGCGGCGCAGCGCGATGCTCGGCAATCAGTCCTTCGATGGTTTCGCGGTCAAGCAGCGTGAAAATCTTGATATACCGCTCGGCATCCTCGTCGCTGACGTTCAGCCAGAACTGGTAGAACTTGTAAGGCGACGTATAGCGCGGATCGAGCCAGACGTTGCCGCTCTCGGTCTTGCCGAACTTCGTGCCGTCGGCTTTGGTGATGAGCGGGCAGGTGATGGCGTAGGCCTCGCCGCCCAACTTACGGCGGATCAGCTCCGTACCGGTGGTGATATTGCCCCACTGGTCGGCGCCGCCGAGCTGGATTTTGCAGTTCATCGTCTCGTAAAGGTGCATGAAGTCGTAGCCCTGCACGAGCTGGTAGGTGAACTCTGTGAAGGACATGCCGTCGCCCTCGCCGTTGAAGCGTTTCTTGACGGAATCCTTGGCCATCATATAGTTGACCGTGATGAGTTTGCCGATGTCGCGGATGAAGTCCAGAAACGAAAACTCCTTCATCCAATCGTAATTGTTGACCATCACGGCGGCATTGGGCGCATCGGATTCGAAATCGAGCAGCTTGGCCAACTGACGTTTGATGGCCTCCTGATTATGGCGCAAGGTCGGTTCGTCGAGCAGATTGCGTTCCTGCGACTTACCCGACGGATCGCCGATCATGCCCGTAGCCCCGCCGACCAGCGCCAGCGGACGATGGCCGCACAACTGGAAGTGTTTCAGAATCATCACGCCGACCAAGTGGCCGATATGCAACGAATCGGCCGTAGGGTCGATTCCCAGATAGGCCGTCGTCATCTCCTTTTCGAGTTGTTCCTTCGCGCCGGGCATGATCGTGTGGATCATCCCGCGCCATTCGAGTTCTTCGATAAAATTTTTGGTTCCCATATTTTGTCTTATCGCGATTCTATACTTTCTTGCACCCGCGTTTTTCGAATCGACCGCTGTTCTCGCGGCCTTTGGCCGCGTATGCAGGTTTGACCCACCCCTAAACCCCCGCCTTGGCGGGGGCTTCAGTCAAGCAGCCGAAACTAATCAAGCTTACGACCGTCCAACCGTCCGTTCGCGAACGCCGCCGTCATTCGAGCTCCAAATCGAGCTCCTTGCGCAGCTTGTTCACCAACGGATTTTTTTCCGTAAGGTGTTTCACGCGGTCTTCGAGTTTGATGGGCCGTGCCGCCCGAATCTGTTCGTCGACCTTGATTTCCAATTCCAGTTTCCCGTTCACGCCCGCCAACTGCGCGTATTGCGACAGCATCGACGTCCGCATCCGTTGGATTTCGTCGCGCAACTCCGTCGTCGGCACGCTGATAGCTACCACATTGTCATGTAGTTGCATCCGTTCGAACACCTGAACGAATCGCGGACGCCGTTCGCGCACCAACTGCATCCATTGCGGACGGGCCTGCTCCAATTTTTCCGCAGCCATCGGGTCGATCTCCGGCGTCGTCGTCGCTTCCGGACGATCGTCCGCCGCCGGTTCGGCTTCCGACTGCGCAGGTTCCTTTTGTGCGAGCAGTTCCGACAACGACGTTCCCGAAACCAACGACCGAGGACGGGAAGCAACCGCCGGAGCAGTCGGTTCGGATGCGGACGGTTCCGCAACGACCGGCTCGCTCGACACTTCCGGAACATTCGGAGCCACAGAAACACTCGGGGCAACAGGAGCCGGCTCGACAGCGGGAATGTCCGAAGCAGTCTTATCGACCGGAGCGTTCGGAGCGGCTTCCTTCTGCACAGATTGTGCATCCGACGCAACCGAAGCGGCCGCACGGGGAGCGAGCGACGGAAGCGGATAGGCTTCCGAAGCATTCAACGAATCATTTTTTTTTTGACCGAGCCCGGCGATCTTCATCAGGCCCAGTTCGACCAACAACCGCTGGTTGGACGATTGCCGGATCTTTCCGTCGAGTTCCGTCAGCACGGAAATAGCCCCGAAGAGGAATTCGACCGCGCAGGCGCCCGCCTGCGTCCGGTATCGTTCGAGCAACGCGCCGGTCATTTCGATCAACCGCAGCGTCTCGGGCCGCTTGGCCATCAACAGATCGCGCATGTGGCGGTTCAGCCCCGCCATGAAAGTCTGTCCCGAAAAGCCCTTCGCAAGCACTGCATCGAACTCCACGAGCACGCTCGCGTAATCGCCCGCAAGCAACAGATCGGTTACACGGAAATAGGTGTCGTAATCCAACACGTTGAGCGTCTGCGCCACGTTGCGGTAATCGAGCGTCGTGCCGCAGAACGAGACGGCCTTGTCGAACATCGACAGGGCGTCGCGCATTCCGCCGTCGGCTTTCTGGGCAATCAGGTTGAGCGACTCCTCATCGGCCGTAATCCCCTCCTGCGAAGCGATGTATTGCAGATACGCAACCCCGTCCTCCACGCGGATGCGATTGAAGTCGTAAATCTGGCAACGCGAAAGGATGGTCGGAATGATCTTGTGTTTTTCGGTCGTGGCGAGGATGAAAATCGCATGGGCGGGCGGCTCCTCCAACGTTTTCAGAAAGGCGTTGAACGCCGCGGCCGAAAGCATGTGCACCTCGTCGATGATGAATACCGAATAACGCCCCACCTGCGGAATGATGCGCACCTGTTCGATCAACGTGCGGATGTCCTCGACCGAGTTGTTCGACGCAGCATCTAACTCGTGGATATTGAGCGAGCGTCCCTCGTTGAACGAGCGGCACGATTCGCATTCGTTGCAGGCCTCGGCACCCTCGGGATGCAGGCAGTTGATAGCCTTGGCGAAGATGCGGGCACACGTGGTTTTACCGACACCGCGCGGGCCGCAGAAGAGATAGGCATGGGCCAACTGTCCACGCTCGATGGCATTGCGAAGCGTGGAGGTGATGTGCTGCTGGCCGACGACCGAAGCGAAGGTTGCCGGACGGTATTTGCGCGCGCTGACGATAAACTCACTCATAGCAACGCCAAAGATACGAAAAGCCGAGGGCAATGCCAAATTTATTTGAGCATTGCCGAGGCGCGCCTTTTAAAAGGCGTTCCCGATGCGTTAGATCGTTACCATGCTTTTCAACGCTTTCTTCGCTGCCAACCCATTTCAAAAACAGCCTTTATAATGGCAGCCCGACGGGCCGCGCGGGCCGAAGCCTCCGCCCGCGGAGGCCCGCCACTTGCGTGTCGTTCCGTCCGCAGGCTTCGCCCCGCTACTTTTAGAAGGAAGTCATTTTGTCGCGACACGGTAGTCGTTTTGGCGTATTGTGGCACGAGTTGGCATACCGCAACTGCCAAAATCGGCCAAGATGTCGGGAATCGGCGGCGTGGCAAGCGCTTTGCGGGAAAGCCCGTCGAACACGCAATCGAAAAACACAACGATATGAACATCAACACACTTACCGTAAAGGCCCAAGAGGCACTCCAAGCAGCGCTTCTGTCGGCGAAAGAGCACGGGCAGCAGGCGGTCGAGCCGCTTCATCTGTTGGGCGTTCTCGTGCGTGAGGACGATTCGCTCGCAGCGTTCCTGCTGGGGCGTACGGGCGTCAACGTGAAGCTGCTGCGCGACGAAGTGCAGCGGGCCGCAGCCGCCCTGCCGCGCGTGGAAGGTGCCGGTGAACAATTCTTCTCGCAGGAGTGCTCGCGCGTCATCCAACGGGCCGTGGACTTCACCAAAACCTTCAATGACAAATACGCTTCGGTCGAGCACCTGCTGCTGGCGCTCGTCGCCGAACGCGGACAGGCCGCCGATCTGCTCAAACGCCACGGAGCGACGGAAAAAGAGCTGATCGAAGCCATCCGCACCTTCCGCAAGGGGGCGACGGTCGATTCGCCGACCGCCGAAAAAGAGTTCAACGCATTGGGAAAGTATGCTATCAACCTCAATGAAATGGCCCGTTCGGGCAAGCTCGACCCCGTAATCGGCCGCGATGAGGAGATTCGCCGCGTGCTGCAAATCCTGTCGCGCCGCACGAAGAACAACCCGATACTGGTCGGCGAAGCGGGCGTCGGCAAGACCGCCATCGCCGAAGGCATCGCCCATCGCATCGTCGACGGCGACGTGCCCGAAAACCTGAAATCGAAAATCATCTATTCGCTCGACATGGGGGCGCTCATCGCCGGTGCGAAGTACCAGGGCGAGTTCGAGGAGCGGTTGAAAGCCGTCGTGCAGGAGGTAATCGCCAGCGACGGCGAAATTCTGCTCTTCATCGACGAAATCCACACGTTAGTCGGTGCGGGCAAGTCGTCCGGTGCGATGGATGCCGCGAACATTCTGAAACCGGCGCTGGCTCGCGGCGAGCTGCGGACAATCGGCGCGACGACGCTCGACGAATTTCAAAAATACTTCGAGCAGGACAAGGCGCTGGAGCGTCGTTTCCAGAAGGTCATGGTTGACGAGCCGACGCAGGAGGATGCCATTTCGATTCTGCGCGGGCTGAAAGAACGCTACGAAAATCACCACCAAGTGCGCATCAAGGACGAAGCCATCGTTGCGGCCGTCGAGCTTTCGACCCGCTACATCACTTCGCGTTTCCTGCCCGACAAGGCGATCGACTTGGTGGATGAGGCGGCCTCACGGCTGCGGTTGGAGATGAACTCCGTGCCCGAAGAGATCGATTCGCTCGACCGCAAGGTGCGACAGCTGGAAATCGAACGCGAAGCCATCCGCCGCGAAAAGGACACCGAGCGCATCGAACAACTTTCGCGCGAAATCGACGAACTGAAAGCCAAGGATTCGGAGATGCGGGCCAAGTGGCAGGGGCAGCGCGACCTGCTGAAAAAAATTCAGACGAACAAAGACCGAATCGAGCAACTGAAAGTCGAGGCGCAACAGGCCGAACGGCAAGGCGATTACGGCAAAGTGGCGGAAATCCGCTACGGCCGCATCCAGGAGGCCGAAAAGCAGATCGGCGCTTTGCAGGAGGAGTACAAATTAGCGGCGGCCGGCGGTTCGATGATTAAAGAGGAGGTCGACGCACAGGATGTGGCCGAGGTAGTTTCGCGCTGGACAGGCATTCCCGTAGCGCGGATGCTGGCCTCCGAACGCGAAAAGCTGCTCCACATGGAGGCAGAGCTGCACAAACGGGTCGTCGGTCAAGAACAGGCCATCGCCGCCATTTCGGACGCGGTGCGGCGGTCGCGCGCCGGGCTCAACGACCCGCGCAAACCCATCGGCTCGTTCATCTTCCTCGGCACGACGGGCGTCGGCAAGACCGAGCTGGCCAAGGCGCTGGCCGAATTTCTGTTCAACGACGACACAATGATGACCCGCATCGACATGAGCGAATACCAAGAACGCCACAGCGTCTCCCGCTTGGTGGGAGCGCCTCCGGGATACGTCGGCTACGACGAGGGCGGCCAACTTACGGAGGCTGTACGCCGCAAGCCTTATTCGGTCGTACTGCTCGACGAAATCGAAAAAGCGCATCCCGATGTCTTCAACATCCTGCTGCAGGTGCTCGACGACGGCCGGTTGACCGACAACAAAGGCCGCACGGTCGATTTCCGCAACACGATCATCATCATGACCTCGAACATGGGGTCGCAGCTGATTCAGGAACGCATGGGTTCGTTCGACGGCAACACGCTTTCGCCCGAGCTGGTCGCCCGCACGCGCGACGAAGTGATCGACCTGCTGAAACAACAGCTGAAACCGGAATTTTTGAACCGTATCGACGAAATCGTGCTGTTCGAGCCGTTGACCCGCAAGGAGATCGAACGCATCGTCGATATTCAGTTGGGCATCGTGCGGAAGATGCTGGCTGAGAACGGCATCCGACTCGAATACACGCCGGCAGCCCGTGAATGGGTGGCAGCGGCCGGATTCGATCCGCTCTACGGAGCGCGGCCCGTGAAACGGACGATTCAACGCACCGTCGTCAACGAGCTGTCGAAACGCATTCTGGCCGGCGAAGTCGACCGCACGAAGCCGATTCGGATCGACGCCGCAACGAACGGTCTGAATTTTACCAACTAACGGTTCGCAAAGGCCAACAAAGTACCGACCTAAGCACTTCGGCCTGTTAATAAAAAAGCGATTGCAGACAACTGCAATCGCTTTTTTCATATTCCGACGGAAGCCGGCCGACCGATTCGTCGGCGATTTCCGACAAGCGGCTACTTCTTGCTCTTGGGCGCAAGCATCATGTTCATCTTCTTGCCATCCAATTTCGGCATCATCTCGACCTTGGCGACCTCCTCCAAATCGGTGGCGAAGCGCAACAACAGAATCTCGCCCTGCTCCTTGAAGACGATGGAGCGTCCGCGGAAGAAGACATAGGCCTTCACCTTGGCCCCCTCTTTCAAAAAGTTCTGCGCATGCTTCAACTTGAAGTTGTAGTCATGGTCGTCGGTCTGCGGCCCGAAGCGGATCTCCTTGACCACGACCTTCGTCTGGTTGGCCTTGATCTCCTTGGCTTTCTTCCGCTGCTGGTAGAGGAACTTCTGGTAGTCCGCAATGCGGCATACGGGAGGATCGGCTTTCGGCGAAATCTCGATCAGATCGAGTTCGAGTTCATCGGCAAGCCGAAGCGCCTCGCGGATCGGCATGACCCGCGGCTGCTCGACGTTTTCGCCCACCACACGCACCTCGGGAGCCGTAATCTGCTCGTTGATGCGATGGGGATTCTCTTTTTCAGGCAGTCTGCGCCCGAAACGGGGATCTTTTCCGGCGGCCGGTTTCGGCCGGTTATTCCCGGGAGTGAACGGTCTCGGCGGGAATGGTTTTGGTGCTGCGATAATGGTAAAGTATTAGTTGATTTTCAGTTTATTGGCTTCGGTCTCCTGCTTGACTAATCCGGCGACCAGTTCGCAGAAGGCGTCGAGTTTCATCTGCCCCTTGTCGCCCTCGCCCTGCGCACGTACCGATACGAGCCCTTCGGAGGCCTCCTTTTCGCCCACGATCAACAGGAACGGAATGCGTTTCAGTTCGTTGTCGCGGATTTTGCGGCCGATTTTTTCGTTGCGGTCGTCGATCTGCGCACGGACATCGCGGTCGTTCAGATACTTCACGACCTCTTCGGCGTAGTCGTTGTACTTCTCCGAAATGGGCAGCACGACGACCTGATCGGGCGACAGCCACAACGGCAATTTCCCGCCCGTATGCTCCAACAGCACGGCGACGAACCGTTCCATCGAACCGAACGGCGCACGGTGGATCATGATGGGTCGGTGCAGTTTGTCGTCCGCCCCCTTGTAGGTCAGGTCGAAACGCTCCGGCAGGTTGTAGTCCACCTGAATGGTGCCTAACTGCCATTTGCGGCCGATGGCATCCTTGACCATGAAGTCGAGCTTCGGGCCGTAAAAAGCCGCCTCGCCGTATTCGACGATCGTATTGAGCCCCTTCTCCTTGGCGGCCTGCATGATGGCCGATTCGGCCTTTTCCCAGTTCTCGTCCGTACCGATATATTTTTCGCGGTTGTTGGGATCACGCAGCGAAATTTGTGCCGTATAGCTGTCGAATTTGAGCGTTTTGAAGATATAGAGCACGATGTCGATGACCCGTTCGAACTCGTCGAGCAGCTGGTCGGGGCGCACGAACAGATGGGCGTCGTCCTGCGTAAATCCGCGCACACGGGTCAATCCGTGCAATTCGCCCGACTGCTCGTAACGGTACACCGTACCGAACTCGGCCAGACGAACCGGCAACTCCTTGTACGAACGAGGTTTCGACCGATAAATCTCGCAATGGTGCGGGCAGTTCATCGGTTTTAATAAGTACTCTTCGCCTTCAATGGGGGTGTGGATGGGTTGGAACGAATCCTTCCCATACTTGGCATAGTGGCCCGAGGTAACATACAAATCCTTGTTGCCGATATGCGGTGTGATGACCTGCTGGTACCCGTATTGTTTCTGCACGTTGCGCAGGAACTGTTCGAGCCGGTCGCGCAGCGCGGCGCCCTTGGGCAACCACAACGGCAGGCCCTGACCCACGCGCTGCGAGAAGGTGAACAATTCGAGTTCCTTGCCCAATTTGCGGTGGTCGCGTTTCTTGGCCTCCTCCATCAACGCCAGATACTCGTCGAGCATCGACTTCTTGGGGAACGAGATGCCGTAGATGCGGGTCAACATCTTGTTATGCTCGTTGCCGCGCCAGTAGGCACCGGCCACAGAGGTCAGTTTGATGGCCTTGATAGCCCCCGTGTTGGGGATGTGCGGCCCGCGGCAAAGGTCGGTGAAGCAACCGTTGGTATAGAACGAAATCGTGCCGTCTTCGAGGCCGGAAATCAGTTCGACCTTATACGGGTCGCCCTTTTCGGTGAAGGTCTTCAAGGCCTCGGCCTTGGGCACTTCGCGCCGCACGAGCTCCTCCTTGTTGCGGGCGAGCTCCGTCATTTTCTGTTCGATCTTCGGGAGATCGGCCTCGGTGATGGGCACCGGAGCATCGACATCGTAATAGAAGCCGTTTTCGATCGCCGGTCCGATGCCGAACTTGATGCCCGGATAGAGCGTTTCGAGGGCCTCGGCAAGCAGATGCGACGACGTATGCCAGAAAGCGTGCTTTCCTTCGTCGTCCTCCCATTTGAAGAATCGGATCGAGGCATCCTCCTCGATCGGGTGCGACAGATCGACCGTCGCGCCATTTACCGAAGCGGCCAGCGAGTCGGCAGCTAAACGAGGGCTGATACTCTCCGCGACTTGGTAAGCGGTCGTCCCTTTGGCATACTCCTTAACCGAGCCATCGGGAAAAGTGATTTTTACCATATACTTATTAACTTAACTTTTCGGGGATTCCGAACGGTGGATCAACCCACCGACGAAGACGTTTCCACAATTACGAGACGGAATCCATCTTCGGAAATTCCCTATTTTCATTTTCATACTTCTTTTTAATGTACCCGCGTTTTCGAATCCGACCGCTGTTCCTCACGGCCTTTGGCCGTGCATTCAGTTTTGACCCACCCCCGCACCCCCGCCTTGGCGGGGGCTTCGGTCGCTATGCCGAAACAAATCAAGTTTTACGACCGTTGGTACACTATATAATTTCCTCTTTTTCTCCTTATCGTTCCTCTTTTTCGGTCTGGGGCAAATCCTTGACCGAAACATCGCGGTTCGAACGTTCGCGCTCGGCCCGCTGCAACGGATCGGCTGTCCATTCGGCCCATGCACGCCGATGACCGACGATGTCGCAGGCCGTATAAATCGCATTGCGCATCGACTGCGGGTCGGCCTTGTCCTGACCTGCGATGTCGAACGCCGTGCCATGGTCGGGCGACGTGCGGACTACGGGAAGTCCGGCCGTGAAGTTCACCCCGTCGGGCGACAGGCTCTTGAACGGAGCCAGCCCTTGGTCGTGATACATGGCCAGAATGCCGTCGTACCGGACGTAATCGCCGCCGGCGAAAAGTCCGTCGGCCGCAAACGGCCCGAAAGCCAATACGCCTGCATCGAATGCCTCGACGATTGCCGGACGGATGATCTCCTCCTCTTCGCGGCCCAGCAGACCGCCGTCGCCCGCATGCGGATTGAGCGCCATGACAGCGATGCGCGGCTCGACGATTCCGAAGTCCTCTTTCAACGAACGCCGCAACAGATGCAAATCGCGTACAATCGCCTCTTTCGTGATGTGCGAGGCGATTTCCGACACGGGAAGGTGTTTCGTAACCAATCCCACGCGCAACACGTCGCTGCACAGAATCATCAACGGTTCGCCTCCGAACTCGGCACCGAAGTATTCGGTATGGCCCGTGAAACGGAAATCGTCGCTCTGGACGGCCTGTTTATCGAACGGAGCCGTTACGAGTGCATCTAATTCACCGGCTTTGAGTTCAGCCGTAGCCTTGCGCAACGCTTCGACGGCTGCACGACCTGCTTCGGGAGCGATTCGCCCGGGATTCACGCCGGACGTCCGTCCGCAAGCAACTAAATTGACGCGGCCGCGACGCGCTTCTGCGGCCGATTCGACGACATTGAACGCGACGGGCTCCGTATCATGGAGCGTATGTTGGTAGTAGGCGGCCATTTCGGGCGAACCGTAGACGACCAACGTATAGAGATCGGCCAAACGCGGATCGGCCAACGATTTGAGAATCACTTCCCATCCGATGCCGTTGGGATCGCCCTGCGCGATGCCTATCTTTCCTCTGTTTTCAGTCATAAACCTCCTGATTTCAAAGGCCAAAGTTAGGAAAAATTCGAATAAATCGCCTACTTCCTCAGGTTATTTTATACAATTCCGGCGGTTTCATAAAAATTCGTCGGAAAATTTGGTGGATTGAGAAGAACGGACTATCTTTGCACCGCAAACGACGCATGAGGTGGATTCATCTAAGGGTTAGGATACATGCCTCTCACGCATGACATAGGGGTTCGAATCCCCTATCCACTACACCGAAACGGAACGCAACGAAGCGTTCCGTTTTTTTGTTGTCTCCTGCAAAGGCCCCGCAATCCGTTCTATTTTCCAGCCGCATTCGCTTTTCCGGCACCGTATTTCTCCAGAAACAGCCGTTCGTTTTTCGTTCCCCATTCGAGCATGGCGTCGATAATCGGAATCAAGGTCATTCCGAGTTCCGTGATGGCATACTCCGACCGCGGCGGCAACTCGGGATAGATGGTCTTTGCGACTAACCCGTCATCCACCAACTCTTTCAGCTGCAAGTCCAACACGCGCGGCGCAGCCTCGGGCAATGCCTTGTGCAACTCGCTCGGACGCATCGGCCCGTGCCGCAATTCATCCAACAAGCAGGATTTCCATTTGGAATCGATCAGGCTCATCGTCAACCGCAACGGGCAATCGAGGTCGACCGGTATCTTTCGTTCGTACATATTTTTGGGTAACTATCTACAACTTTACACCGAATCAAGTTAGCGAATAGACGGCGGTCGTGCCGCTCGCGGCTTTGCCGCGTATTCAGTTTTGACCCACCCCTAAACCCCCGCCTTGGCGGGGGCTTCGGTCGGCGACCGAAACGAACCGAGTTTTGGGGCCGTCGGTACATAGAAGTTAACATTGATTTCCGTCCTCGGCAACACCGAAGAATCGACCGGTAACGAAAATTTTCATACTATATTATTAAAAAGGAAAAATTTTTCCGACTTTTATAAATTATCCTTAACTTTGCAAAGTTATACAGTATCGACTAAAGCTACTATCGATGAAAATAGCCATTGCCCAGTTGAATTACACCATCGGTGATGTCGAAGGAAACCGGTCGAAAATCATCGAAGCCGTCAACAAAGCCAAGGCTCAACACGCCGACTTAGTTATTTTCGCAGAACAAGCCCTCAGCGGCACCCCCGCTTTCGACCTGCTCCGCAAGACCACTTTTCTCGAACTCTGCGAAGACGCCCTCTCCGAAATCGCGACTCATTGTCAAGGAATTACCGCCATCGTCGGTTCGCCCATGCTCACGGCCGAAGGCACGATCAGCGCAGCTGTGCTCATCCAAGACGGAGCGATTCAACGTGTCATCGGTAAAAAGCACATTACGGCCCGTCGCGAAATGGGCTTTCTGATTCCGTCGAAAGGATTCGAATACCTCACCATCGCCGGACACCGCTGCGCCGTCATCGTCGGCAGCGATTTGCGATACGAACACGATTTCGACCAATCGGTCGAAACCATCCTTTCGATCAACGCCCGCCGCTACGGCAAGGGCGCCCTCTCCTACCGCTACGAACTCATGCGCCAACTGGCCTATGTCGAGAGCAAAAACATCGTGATGGTCAACCAAGTGGGCGCTTCGACCGACTTGGTCTACGACGGCACTTCGGGTGCGCTCAACGCACGCGGCGAATTGGTGCTGATGATGAAGCGCTTTCAGGAGGATTTTCAGATTTTCGATACCGACGCTCCCGCAACGCCCATTACGGTCCCCACGAGCAACGAAACCCGAACGCGCATGCTCTACGAAGCGGCTTGCTGCGGCGTGCGCGACTTTTTTCATAAAAACGGTTACCGCAAAGCCTGCATCGGCCTCTCCGGAGGCATCGACTCGGCCATCGTGGCGGTCATCGCCGCCAATGCATTGGGCCGCGAAAACGTGCGGGCGCTGTTGATGCCGTCGCCGTTCTCCACCGACCATTCGGTCGAGGATGCCCGAGCTTTAGCCGAACGGCTCGGCATCGCCTACGATGTCATCCCCATCACCGAAATCTACGAAAGCGTGGTCAACACGCTCAAACCCGTCATCGGCGGTACGGAATTCGACGCCACGGAGGAGAACATCCAGTCGCGTATCCGTACGATTCTGCTGATGGCCTTGCAGAACAAGACGGGGCACGTGCTGCTTAATTCCTCGAACAAGAGCGAAAACGCGCTGGGGCTCTGCACGCTGTACGGCGATACGGCCGGAGCGTTCAGCCCGACGGGCGACCTCTACAAAAGCGAGATGTACGACCTCGCCCGCTACATCAACCGGACGCAGGACAACGTCATTCCCGAAAATATCCTCGACAAGGCTCCGTCGTCGGAGCTGCACCCGGGCCAGAAGGATACCGACATCCTCCCGCCCTACGAGGTGGTCGATGCCATTCTCTACCGGATGATCGAGGAGGGACAGCACCGCGAAGAGATCATCAACGCGGGATTCGACGCCGAGGTGGTCGAGAAAATCCATAACATGATTATGCACAACGAAAAGAAACGCTTCCAGTTCCCGCCGGTGCTGCGTCTTTCGATGTGCTCGTTCGGCCACGAACGGCTGATGCCGCTGACCAACAAATACGGCGATTGATGGCAGCTCCGATCGAACATACGGGACGGGTCGATCGCGTCGAAAACGGGACGGTTTTCGTAACCATCACCTCCACGAGCGCCTGCGGCAGCTGCAAGGCGCGGCAGGCGTGCGGGCTGGCCGAAACGCAGGAAAAAACCGTCGTCGTGAAGTGCGACGATGCCGCTGCTTACGCAGCAGGCGATACGGTCGTGGTGGGCGTTCGCCGCAGCGCCGGAGCGTTGGCCGTCGCATTGGGCTACGTCGGCGCATTGGTCGTACTGCTGGCGGTGCTGCTGACGACGATCGGCGCGCTCGGCTGGAGCGAAGGCGCAGGCGCATTGGCCGCATTGGGCGGCGTGGCGCTCTACTATCTCCTGTTATGGGGCCTGCGCCGCAAGATAGAACACACAATTCAATTCACAATCACTAAAAATCAATGAACGAAGTACTACTTTACACCATCCTGACGCTGTGCGTGCTGGGTGTGCTCGCAGCGGTCATCCTCTACTTCGTGGCCCAGAAATTCCGGGTCGAAGAGGATCCCCGCATCGACGAGGTGGAGAAGATGCTCCCGGGCGCCAACTGCGGCGGGTGCGGATTCGCCGGCTGCCGCGCGATGGCCGATGCGCTCGTGAAGAACGACGATATTTCGTCGCTTTTCTGTCCGGTGGGCGGAAGCAACACCATGAACGCCGTGGCCACCTATCTGGGGAAAGCCGCTGCGGAAAAAGAGCCGCAGGTGGCGACCGTCCGTTGCGGCGGAACATGCGAAAAACGGCCCCGTACGAATGAATACGACGGGGCCAAATCATGTGCGGTAGCCTCCTCGCTCTATGCGGGCGAGACGGGTTGCGCATTCGGATGCGTCGGCTTCGGCGACTGCGAGGCCGCCTGCGCCTTCGACGCCCTGCACATCGACCCCGCTACGGGCCTTCCCGTGGTCGATCCCGACAAGTGTACGGCCTGCGGCGCCTGTGTGAAAGCCTGCCCGAAACACATCATCGAGTTGCGCAAGAAATGGCCCAAGAACCGTGCGGTCTATGTATCGTGCGTATCGAAAGACAAGGGCGCCGTGGTGATGAAGGCCTGCAAGGCCGGATGTATCGGCTGCGGCAAGTGCGCGAAGGTCTGCGCGTTCGGCGCCATCACGGTGGAGAACAACTTGGCCTACATCGATCCGCAGAAGTGCAAATTGTGCCGCAAGTGCGTGAACGAGTGCCCGACCGGCGCCATCAAGCTCGTCGGCATGGAGCCGCTGCCCAAGGAGCCCAAAGCTCCCGCAACGCCGGCCGCCCCGAAACCTGCACCCGCAGCCGAGGCCCCCGCAGCAAAACCGGAAACCCCGAAAGCGGCTGCCGAATAAACCCATGTAAATAATTCATTCCGAAATATGAAGACATTTCCCATCGGCGGAGTTCATCCGTCGGAAAACAAGTTGAGCTGCTCGAAGCCCATCGAAGTGCTTCCGTTGCCGGAGGTGGTGAACATCCCCCTCTCGCAACACATCGGCGCTCCGGCCGTGGCCAAGGTTGCCAAAGGCGATCGGGTCGTTACGGGGCAGCTCATCGCCGAAGCGGGCAGTTTCATGTCAGCGAACATCCACTCGCCCATTTCGGGCACAGTAACGGCCGTCGATCTCGTGGCCAACGGACAAGGCCTGCGCCAGCCGATGATTACCATCCAACGCGAAGGCGACGAATGGGCCGAAGGCATCGACCGTTCGACGACGCTCGTCAAGGAGTGCGCGCTGTCGTCGCAGGAGATCATTGCCAAAATCAAGGAGGCCGGCATCGTCGGCATGGGCGGTGCGACGTTCCCCACGCACGTCAAGCTGTCGGTTCCTCCCGGAAAGAAGGCCGAAGTATTGATTATCAACGGCGTGGAGTGCGAACCCTATCTGACCTCCGACCACCGGACGATGCTGGAACGCGGCGAGGAGTTGGTCATCGGCGTTACCATTCTGATGAAAGCGCTCGATGTCAAAAAAGCCGTCATCGGCATCGAAAACAACAAGCCCGATGCTATCGCCCATCTGAAAAAGATTGTCGCGAACTACAAGGGTATCAAGGTGCAGCCTTTGATGGTGAAATATCCGCAGGGCGGTGAAAAGCAGTTGATTGCCGCTATCACGGGCCGTCAGGTTCCGCCTCCGCCTGCGCTACCGATCGACGTGGGCGCCGTGGTCTGCAACGCCTCGACGACCGTCGCCGTTTACGAAGCCGTTCAAAAGAACAAACCGCTTATCGAGCGGGTCGTAACCGTTACGGGCAAAGGAATAAAAGAACCGAAAAACCTGCTGACGCGCATGGGCACGCCGATTTCGGTGCTGCTCGAAGCGGCCGGAGGTCTGCCGGAGAATGCGGGCAAGGTCATCAACGGCGGCCCGATGATGGGTCGTGCGATGTGCAACCTCGACTCGCCCGTTACGAAGGGATGCTCGGGCATCACGGTCATGAGCGGTCGCGATGCCGTGCGTCAGACGGCCACCCAGTGCATCAAATGCGCGAAGTGCGTTGCGGCCTGTCCGATGGGTCTCGAACCCTACTATCTCTCGAAGATGACGCAGAAGAAAGGTTGGGAAGCGATCGAAGCCCAGATGGTTACCTCGTGCATCGAATGCGGATCGTGTCAGGCGACCTGCCCCGCTTATCTGCCGTTGTTGGACTGGATCCGTCTCGGGAAACAAACCGTCATGGGCATCATCCGTGCGCGTGCCGCTGCGGCCGCACCCAAGAAATAGGTGCCGGCCTCGAACAATTTTTTTAATGAAAAACACGGAAGAGCATTCCAGACTTATAAATAAAAAGTCAGGAAAAGCATTCCACAGGATATTAATAAAAAATGGGAAACAATAATAAATTGACAATCGCTCCTTCGCCCCACGTGCAGTCGGATCGTTCGACGGCGTGCATCATGCGCGACGTGGTCATCGCCCTGCTGCCTGCGCTGGTCGTTTCGACCGTGGTATTCGGAGCGAACGTGCTTTTCATCACGGCGCTGTCGGTATGCGCCTGCGTGGTGTTCGAATATCTGATCCAGCGATTCATCGTCCGCGGCACCACGACCGTAGGCAACTGGTCGGCCGTCGTAACGGGTGTGCTGCTGGCCTTCAACCTGCCGGCGACCATTCCGTGGTGGATTGTCCTCATCGGCGCTTTCGTCGCCATCGCCATCGCCAAAATGACCTTCGGCGGCTTGGGCAAAAACCCGTTCAACCCCGCACTGGTCGGCCGTGTCTTTCTGTTGATCGCCTATCCCGTGCAGATGACCTCGTTCCCCGAGGTGGAAGGGTTCGACGCGCTTTCGGGCGCTACGCCGCTGGCGGCCGTGAAGCAGGGCACTGTCTCCGCAAGTGCCCACGACGTGCAGGATCTGATGCTGGGCAACATGCCCGGTTCGCTCGGTGAAGTGGCCGCACTGGCCCTGTTGGCCGGATTCGTCTACCTGCTCTGGCGCAAGGTCATCACGTGGCACATCCCCGTAACGATTCTCGCCACGATGGCCGTGTTCGCCGCAGTCGTTGCCGCTTGCAGCGGAATGACCGGCGCCGCTTTGTGGCAGTTCCCGCTGTTCCACGTATTGGCCGGCGGTGCGCTGTTGGGTTCGATTTTCATGGCGACCGACTATTCCACGTCGCCGATGACGGTCAAAGGCGGCATCATCTTCGCCATCGGTATCGGCGCTATCACGATGTGCATCCGCCTGTGGGGCGCCTATCCCGAAGGCATGTCGTTCGCCATCCTGATTATGAACTCGGTGGTGCCCCTGCTCAACAAGTATATCAAACCCAAACGCTTCGGCGTCAAATAACTGAAAAGGAGGCAAACTTATGAAAAGTACACTTTCGAACATGACGGCCGTCCTTTTCGGCATCACGCTCATCGCGTCGGCCGGCGTCGGGGTCGTCAACCTGATTACCGAGGAGCCCATCGCCGAGGCCAAAAAGGCGGCGACGATTGCGGCGCTCAACAACGTGCTGCCGGCATTCGACGACAATCAAGTAACCGAACTCGAAATCGACGCATTGCCCATCAAGACATACACCGCGAAGGCAGGCGACGAAGTGGTCGGCTATGCCGTCGAAACGATGACCAAGAACGGCTTCGGCGGTGCGATCCGCATGATGGTCGGCTTCACGCCCACAGGCGAGGTAATCAACGTCAACGTATTGGAACAGAGCGAAACGCCGGGTCTCGGCACGAAGATGACCGACGAAGGCAATCCGCTCATCACAAGCTTCAAAGGCAAGAATCCCGCCGATATGAACATGGCCGTCAAGAAGGACGGCGGCGATGTCGACGCACTGACGGCCGCGACCATTTCGTCGCGTGCGTACGTCGATGCCATGTCGCGTGCCTATAAAGCCTATACTCAGGTTTGCGGTGCCGACGGCGCTGCGGCCGAAAGCGGCTGTACAACGGACAACGAGGGCCACGAGGCTCAGGAAGGAGGTCAAAATGAATAAGCTGAAAATTATTTTGAGCGGCATTGTCAAGAACAATCCGACATTCGTGCTGGTATTGGGCATGTGCCCGACGCTGGGAACCACCACGTCGGCCGAAAATGGCATGGGCATGGGCCTCGCCACGATGGCCGTGCTGATTATGTCGAACTTGGTCATCTCGTTGGTCAAGAACATCATTCCCGACAAAGTCCGCATTCCGGCCTTCATCGTCATCATCGCATCGTTCGTAACCATCATCCAGATGTTGATGCAGGCGTTCGTGCCCGCGCTCTATGCGTCGCTCGGCGTCTTCATCCCGTTGATCGTCGTGAACTGCATCATCTTGGGCCGTGCCGAAGCCTTCGCCTCGAAGAACTCGCCGTTCGATTCGATGCTCGACGGTATCGGCATCGGATTGGGCTTTACGCTTTCGCTCACGGTCATCGGTGCCGTACGTGAGATACTGGGCAGCGGCGCCATCTTCGGCCACAGCTTCGGCATCGGAGACTACATGCCGTTGATCTTCGTGCTGGCACCGGGCGCCTTCCTCGTGCTCGGGTATTTAATGGTATTATTTAATAAATTAGCCAAGAAATAGTTATGGAGCTTTCCTATTTTGCCATCATCATCGGCGCCATCTTCGTCAACAACGTCGTACTGGCGCAATTCCTCGGCATCTGTCCGTTCTTGGGCGTGTCGTCGAAGGTCGAGACTTCGCTCGGTATGGGCGCTGCCGTAACGTTCGTCATGGCGATTGCCTCCCTCGTTGCGTGGCTGATCCAGACCTATGTGCTCGTACCGCTCGACATCGTCTACATGCAGACGATCGTCTTCATCTTGGTGATCGCCGCATTAGTTCAGATGGTCGAAATCATCCTGAAAAAGGTATCGCCTTCACTCTATCAGGCATTGGGTATCTTCCTGCCGTTGATTACGACGAACTGCGCCGTGTTGGGTGTCGCCATTCTGATGATTCAGAAGGAGTTCAACCTGTTGCAGAGCGTTACCTACTCGGTGGCTACGGCGCTCGGATTCGCTTTGGCATTGGTGCTCTTCGCCGGCATTCGCGAACGGCTCGACTTCGAAGATGTTCCCAAGGCATTCAAAGGGGTGCCCATCGCTTTGATTACGGCGGGCATCCTCGCCATGGCCTTCATGGGATTCTCGGGATTGGTCTAACGGACCGGTCCCATTCCGAACACAGACGAAGAGCGGGGAACTCGTTGAGTTCCCCGCTCTTTTCGTAACCGTCGACCGTTGCTTAATACCGGCGCGTTCCCCACTCGCCCGCCGTCTGATAGAATCCGATCGCACGGCGCAGATTGACCGTATCGGGTTCTGCAAGCGGTTCGACATGGTAAGGGTCTTGCTCGGTCGGCGCCACCCGATACTGCGACACGCGACAAACGGGCGACAAAACGGTGAACACTTCGCCGTCGAGATAGCCCAGATTCTCATAAGTGGCGATAAACGCCCGCTCGCGGAAATCGTCGGCAAGGATATTCCGACCGTAGAATCCGGCGTCGTAGTCCATGCCAAGCAGAGCCAGCAACGTCGGCACGAGGTCGATTTGCGATGCAATTTTCCCGACCGTCGCCGGTGCGATACGCGACGGAGCGTAGATTACGGCCGGAATGCGATAACGGCCAAGCGGAATTTCGGTCTTGCCGGCCGACGAAGCGCAATGGTCGGCCGTGATAAGAAAGACGGTGTTATCGAACCACGGTTGCTTCTTGGCTTGAGCGATGAACTCGCCGAGCGCATAGTCGCTGTACATGACGCCGCCGGCGCGCGACTTCGAATCGTTCGGAATCGGAATACGGCCGTCCGGATAGGTATAAGGCCGGTGGTTGCTGACACTCATGATGTGGGCGAAGAACGGCACGCCCGAAGCGGCCTTTTGGCTGAGCACCGCAATCGCCTTGCGGTAGGCATCCTCGTCGCACACGCCCCAGATGTTGGCGAACGTGATTTCGTCGGGTGCATAGGACTTTTTATCGACTATTTCATAGCCGTTGCCCCCGAAAAAGGCCTCCATGTTGTCGAAATAGGCGTTGCCGCCGTAGAAATACGTGGTCGAATAGCCTTTCGCACGCAGCACACTTGCCGTAGTGAACAAACCGCCATTATCGGGCCGTTTGATGAGACTTTGGCCCGGGCAGGGCGGCAATGAGAGCGACACGGCCTCCAAACCGCGCACCGTGCGGTTGCCCGTAGCGTAGATGTTATCGAACGAAAGCCCCTCGCGGCACAGCGCATCGAGGCACGGCGTCAACGCCTCCGTCCCTCCGAAGCGCTCCAAGAACGATGCCGACATACTTTCGAGCGTAACAAGCACGATGTTGGGATGTTCTTCAAGCCGATCGCTCGCCACGTGGCGGAAATTGCTATCGCCCGAACTGCCGTATTCGGCATGGACGATCGCCGCAGCCTCGTCGTCAGGCAAAGTCAAGTAGAACTGCTTGTAGTCGAGCTCGTTTTTGACGAACGCCTCGCAGAACTTGTAGGCACCGTTGGCCTGCAACTCGTTGACGTAGACGTTCGCGCTGTTCTGGAAACGCGTATTGAACCGCATTATCCCGAATGCGGCCATCGCCATGACGCCATAAACCGCCCATGCACCGATTTTCGAGCGCAACGGTTCGGCATCGGGCACCGGCTGGCCCAAGTCGCGGCGAAAAACGCTCCACACGGCAGCGAACGTTACGACGACCAGACAGAGCATCCACCATCCGATCGGATACGACTCGACGATGTTGCCGATGACCTCGTTGGTGTAGACCAAATAATCTACGGCGATGAAATTATAACGCACGCCGAACTCGCTCCAAAAAACGACCTCGCACGCAGCATTCAGTATGACCGAACCGACATAAAGGACGACCAGTATGGCCAACCACACCGAAGTTCACGCATGCCGGATGCGTTCGCAGTAGAGCCGCAGAGCAAACGACGCAGTCCAATAGCCCATGATACCGACGGCGATAGCGGGCACGACACCGCCGTATTCGTCGAAGATCGTGTTGAAGCAGAGGATGTAAAGCGTTGCGGCAATCAGCAGGCCGAGCAGGATGAACCCGAACGGCTTGCGATATTTGCTAACCGAAACGCTCGTTACGAAGCCCATCATGAAGACGAATCCCAGCGTCATGGCGCACACATCGTTCAGTGCACCCAACAGGAAGATCTCGAACCATTCGCCGAACTTAAAGTCGAGGTCGGTCGTCTGCGGGCTGAAGAGCAGCACGACACGTGTAAGCATACCGACAGCAGCAGCCAGCAGAACCAATTTCAGATAGATACGAAATAAAATCCGGGGCATTTTTATAGCAATAGAATAAATAAATCTGAGGATACGAATTCAAGATACCACACCCATTCTCGCAAACGAACGGAGCACTTCGACAGCGGAAAGAGAGGGATTCGAACCCCCGGAGCCTTGCAGCTCAACGGTTTTCAAGACCGCCGCAATCGACCACTCTGCCATCTTTCCGTCGACAAAAATAATATCGTTTTTTCATTCCACCAAATTATTATTAACTGGTACGGATCAGAGGGTCATCGGGAAAACAAACAAAAATTTCCATACCATTCGACCAATATTTTCTTGATTGGTACGAATCGGAAGGTCATCGAAAAATCAGTCTCGCTGTCGGCCGAAACATCTTGTTAATAAAAATTTACTTACCTTTGTAAAGTAACTTAACGCTCAATTCGATATGGACCGAATAACGATCGAAGACCTCCGATTTCCCGAATGCCCGATACGAAATATCCTTGCACGTTTCGGCGATAAATGGTCGTTATTAGTGCTCTTTCTGTTGCATCGAAACGGCACGATGCGATTCAAGAACTTGCAACACATGCTTCCCGACATTTCATCCAAAATGTTGACCGTTACGCTCCGTACGCTCGAAGAAGACGGATTCATCGTTCGGAAGGTCTATCCCGAGGTACCGCCCCACGTGGAATATACGCTCACCCCGCGGGCCGAATCGTTGTTGCCGCACATCGACCGGTTGATCGACTGGGCAGTGGAGCATCAGGAGGAGATTCTCAAAGACCGCAAAGCCGCACTCAAACGGTAAACGCGGATTTTGTCGGACGACTTTCAATTCGATTCTATTCCGACATTCCGTGTCGCGGTAAAAATAAAGATAGGAGCACCTACAACTATCGAAAGCGTAAATGAATAAGGGTCGGAAGCGAAGATGACCATCGAAAGCAAAATAACGGTCTACCGCGCTAATAAAAATTTCGTATCTTTGTAACAGTTCCGATTCGACGAATCGCATAACGAATCACCCATAAACTGTATATCGCCATGCCCGAAATCTCCCAACGTGCCGAATTGATGCCGGCATCGCCGATTCGCAAACTCGTACCGCTTGCCGAGGCCGCCCGTGCCCGAGGTACGAAAATCTATCAACTCAATATCGGCCAACCCGACCTGCCGACGCCGCAAGTGGGGCTTGATGCGCTGAAACACATCGACCGGAAAATTCTGGAATACAGCCCGAGCGACGGCTATCGCTCGTTGCGCGAGAAGCTGGCCGAATACTATGCGCAATACCAAATCAACCTCACACCCGAGGACATCATTGTTACGGCGGGCGGTTCGGAGGCGGTGTTGTTCGCCTTCATGTCCTGTCTGAATCCGGGTGACGAAATCATCGTTCCGGAACCGGCCTACGCCAACTACATGGCTTTCGCCATTTCGGCCGGCGCGGTCATCCGCCCCGTCGTCTCGACCATCGAACAGGGCTTTGCGCTGCCGGATGTGGCCGAATTCGAGAAGCTCATCAATGAACGGACGCGCGGTATTCTGATTTGCAACCCCAACAACCCGACGGGCTATCTCTATACGCGGCGCGAAATGAACAGCATCCGCGATTTGGTGCTCAAATACGATTTGTTCCTCTTTTCGGACGAGGTCTATCGCGAATTTATTTATACCGGTTCGCCCTACATCTCGGCCTGCCACCTCGAAGGCATCGAACAGCATGTCGTGTTGATCGATTCGGTATCGAAGCGTTATTCGGAGTGCGGCATCCGCATCGGCGCCCTCATCTCCAAGAACCGCAAGGTGCGCGATGCGGTCATGAAATTCTGTCAGGCCCGCCTTTCGCCGCCGTTGTTGGGGCAGATCGTGGCCGAAGCCTCGATCGACGCACCGCGGTCGTACGGCGCCGAGGTTTACGAAGAGTATATCGAACGCCGCAAATGCTTGATAGACGGGCTGAACCGTATTCCGGGCGTCTATTCGCCCATTCCGATGGGGGCCTTCTATACGGTGGCGCGTCTGCCGGTCGACGACTGCGATAAGTTCTGTGCTTGGTGCCTTTCGGACTTCGAGTACGAGGGCGAAACGGTGATGTTGGCCCCTGCTTCGGGATTCTACACCGATCCCTGTCTCGGACGCAACGAGGTACGAATCGCCTACATCCTTTGCAAGGAAGATTTGAAGCGGGCATTGGTCGTTCTCGGAAAGGCCCTCGAAGCCTACAACAACCGATAGTCGCTACGCCTGATGCTATCATCGAAAAAGAGACAAAACCAGCCGGGAACCGAGACGATCGTTCTGCCGAAGGCCATTAAGGGCAACAGAATGACCGAAACGTAAGACGTGGGTTCTCCGGCCGGTTTTTTGTTAGCGCGATGGGCGGTCGATTCGCTTTCGATGGCTGTGGGCGCTCCCAATTGTTGTTGCAGCTTCCGTAAAGGCCGTGCGCTCCGTGTCAGTCAATAAAAAATGCGGGCAAATCACTCAACCCTTGTTCGAGGCCTTAGACTGCCCGCAAAAGAAGATCGAAGAAATGCCCACGCCGAAAAACAGCGCGAGCATCGACTCGAATCCTTCTTTTGCCAAAAGTGTCTAAGTTCCGAACAAAGAAGAAAAGCCGATGCGCTTTCAATATGTCTGGGACAAAGATACGAAAAGCCGAGCAAAATGCCAAATTTATTTGAGCATTGTCGAGGCGAAGTATCTTCGGCGAAGCCAAAGATTACGAAAAGCCGGGCAAAAAACAAATTTATTTACATTGCATGCAGAAATAAAGCAACAGACCGCCATAAACATTCTCATGGCGGTCTGCGACATATACTAATCCAAAAATTACTTTCCGAGCAGCTTTTTTACCTCTTCGGCGACGGTTTTTCCATTGTAGCCGAATTGTTCGTCGAGTACCTTGTAGGGCGCCGAATAACCGAAATGATTCAGCCCGTGGATGGTTCCGTTTTCGCCGACCAATCCTGCCAGATTCACGGGCAGGCCCGAAGTCATTCCGTAACGCGGAATTCCGGCCGGCAGAACCGTTTGCTGATACGAACGCGGCTGGTCGCGGAACAGGCCCTCGCTCGGAACGTTCACCACGCGCACCGAAATGCCTTCGGCGGCCAACAGCCGAGCCCCCTCGACCAACGTCGAGACCTCCGAACCGTCGGCTACCAGAATCGCGGCGGGTTTCGCAGCGTCCATGACGACATAACCGCCTTTGGAAATCTGCATGGCCTCCTTGCGACGGTTCTGGCTCAACACCGGCAGCGTCGCGATATTCTGACGCGAAAGAATCAATGCCACGGGTCGATGCTCTTCGAGCGCCAGCTTCCATGCCGATACGGTTTCGTCGCCGTCGGCCGGACGCAACACCACCATCGAGCGTTCGCCCCGATGATTGTGCAGATGTTCCATCAGTCGGATTTGCGCCTCCTGTTCGATCGGCTGATGCGTCGGGCCGTCTTCGCCCACGCGGAACGAATCGTGCGTCCAGATGTAAATCACGTGCAACCGCATCAGGGCCGACAGCCGCACGGCCGGCTTCATGTAATCCGAAAATACGAAGAACGTGCCGCATGCCGGAATCACGCCGCCGTGAAGCGCCATACCGTTCATGACGCAAGCCATCGTCAACTCCGACACGCCCGCTTGGAAGAATTTTCCGGAAAAATCGCCCTTTGCAAAGGCTTTCGTTTTTTTGAGATAACCGTCCGTTTTATCCGAGTTGGAGAGGTCGGCCGATGCGACGATGAGATTCTCCACCTTGTCGGCCAGTACGCCCAACACCGAAGCCGAAGCCGCACGTGTCGCACTGTCAGCCTTCAGTTCGATGCTGTTCCAGTCGATTTCGGGAAGTTCACCGGCGAAGAATCCGTCGAGTTTATGCGCCAGATCGAGATGCTCCGAACGCCACGACTTTTCGATTTCGGCCTGCTTTTTCGCCCATTCGCGCAACTGTCCGCGCCGTTCGTCGAAAACCTCGCAGCTCTCCTCGAAGAACGTGAACGGATGTTCGGGATCGCCGCCCAAATGTTTCACCGTCGCGGCGAAATCGGCACCGGCAGCCGACAACGGTTGTCCGTGCGTCGAGACCTTGTTTTCGTAACTGCATCCGTCGGGGCCTACGGCGCCGCGGCCCATCGTTGTGCGGCCGATAATCAACGTCGGCCGTTCGGTCTCGGCATTGGCCGCTGTGAGCGCTTTGCGCAGGGCGTCGATGTCGTGTCCATCGACCGACAGCACGTTCCAACCCCACGCCTTGTACTTCATGGCGACGTCCTCGCTATCCACAGCGTCGACGGTCGTCGAAAGCTGGATGTTGTTCGAGTCGTAATACATGATGAAATTCGAGAGGCCCAAGTGGCCGGCGATGCGGCCTACGCCCTGCGAAATCTCCTCTTCGACGGCGCCGTCGGAAATATAGGCATACGTCTTGTGGGCAGTCCACTCACCGAACCGGCTTGCGAGGAACCGTTCGGCGATCGCGGCGCCGAGAGCCATGGCATGCCCCTGACCCAACGGGCCGGAGGTATTCTCGATTCCCCGCAGTACCTCGACTTCGGGGTGGCCGGGGGTAACGCTTCCCCACTGCCGCAACGACTGCAAATCTTCCAACGTGAAGTGGCCGGCCATCGACAGCACCGAGTAGAGCATCGGCGCCATGTGTCCCGGGTCGAGGAAGAGCCGGTCGCGGAAGGGATAATCCATGCGATCGGGGTCATAGCGCAGAAACTCGGTGAAGAGCACCGTAACGAAATCCGCACCGCCCATGGCACCGCCCGGGTGTCCCGATTTGGCCCGCTCGACCATAGCGGCCGACAGGATACGGATGTTATCGGCCACCCGCGAAAGTTTGGTATTCGTAGCCATATTTTTATTAAGTTGTTTTGCTTTTTTATTAACTTGTTTTGCTGCTAATACAGGTCCTTTGTGAACTTGTTTTGCTGCTAATCAATGCCTTATTAAGTTGCTTTGCGGCTAATACAAGTCTTATTAAATCGTTTTGCTGCTAATCGTGCAAATAAAAGTCCGGAACGGGTACGGCGCCCCGTTCCGGCTATAAAGATAACGAAATTTTCGTCATCCTACCTTTTTGAGCGTCAAAATATGCGTTTTTTCGATCTTCTCTTTCGCATAGGGAAGCGTTACGGTGAAGCGGTCGGCACCGGTCGACGGAAGTTCGAACATGGTGTCCATCATCACCGCTTCGCAAATCGACCGCAGTCCGCGTGCGCCGAGTTTGCACTCGACCGCCTTATCGACGATGTAATCGAGCACCTCCTCGTCGAAGGTGAGCCACACGCCGTCCAACTCGAACAGGCGGATATACTGTTTGATGATGGCGTTGCGCGGTTCCGTAAGAATCGAACGCAGTGCTTCGCGGCTCAACGGCTGCATGCAGGTCAACACCGGCAGACGTCCGACCAATTCGGGAATCAGTCCGAACGATTTCAAGTCCAACGGCGAGATGTATTTCATCAGGTTGTTCCGATCGACGGGGTCGGCATTGATCCGTCCGAAGCCCAGCGCCCGCGTATTGAGCCGCTGGGCGATCTTTTTCTCGATACCGTCAAAAGCCCCTCCACAAATAAATAAGATGTTGCGCGTATTGATCTGGATGAATTTCTGTTCGGGGTGTTTGCGGCCGCCCTGAGGCGGAACGTTCACTACCGTGCCCTCCAAAATTTTCAGCAACGCCTGCTGCACGCCCTCGCCCGACACGTCGCGCGTGATGGACGGATTGTCGCCCTTGCGGGCGATTTTGTCGATTTCGTCGATGAAGACGATGCCCCGCTCGGCCTGCTCGACGTTGTAGTCGGCGACCTGCAACAAGCGGGAGAGAATCCCCTCGACGTCCTCGCCCACGTAACCGGCCTCGGTCAAAACCGTAGCGTCCACGATGGTGAACGGCACCTTTAATAATTTTGCGATGGTGCGCGCCAACAAAGTCTTACCTGTTCCCGTAGGCCCGACCAGCACGATGTTCGATTTATCGATTTCGACGTCGTTGTCCTTCGGAGCATACAGCAACCGTTTGTAGTGGTTGTAAACCGCTACCGAAAGGTACCGTTTGGCATCGTCCTGCCCGATGACATACTGGTCGAGGAACTCCTTGATTTGCGACGGTTTGAGCAACTCCTCTTTGCGCAGCGGTTCCTGTCCCTTTGCTCGAGCTCCTGCGGCCAAGTCGTTCTCGACCATGATTTTGTAGCCATTCTCGATGCACTTGTTGCAGATGTTGGCGCCGTCCATACCTTGGAACATCACCTCCACATCGTCGCGTCGCGCCCCGCAGAACGAACAACGGTCGTCGCCCGTATTGCCGCCCTTATGATTGTTTCTGTTCTGTGCCATTGCTTTTCCTTATTTCGCTCGTTTGGCGAGCACTTCGTCGATCAGACCGTACTCCTGAGCCTCCTTCGCAGTCAGCCAGTAGTCGCGGTCGGCGTCCTTCTCGATCTTCTTGACCGGCACGCCCGAATGCGTCGAAAGTATCTCATAGAGTTCGCGTTTGGTCTTGGCGATTTCGCGGGCCGTGATTTCGATGTCCGAAGCCTGCCCTTGGGCACCGCCCAACGGCTGATGAATCATCACCCGCGAGTGCGGCAAGGCGGAACGTTTGCCATTGGCGCCGGCCGTCAGCAGCACGGCCGCCATCGAAGCCGCAAGCCCCGTGCAGATGGTCGCCACGTCGGGTGCCACCAACTGCATGGTGTCGTAGATGCCCAATCCGGCCGAGACAGAACCGCCCGGCGAATTGATATAAATCTGAATGTCCTTTTCGGGGTCGACCGATTCGAGAAAGAGCAGTTGGGCCTGAATGATATTGGCCGCATCGTCGTAAATCGGGGCGCCGAGGAAGATGATGCGATCCATCATCAACCGCGAAAAGACATCCATCGTAGCGACGTTCAACTGCCGCTCCTCGATGATGGTCGGCGAGACGTACGAGGCGTTCACTGACTGGAAATCGTGCAGTTTCAACGAACTGATTCCGCACTGCATCCGTGCGTATTTTTCGAACTCCGAATTGTTTTTCATTTTTATTTATTTCGTTTCTGTGCTAATCAAGGTCATTTCTCCTTCCCGACGGTGCGCCCCGTACCAGTTAATAAAAAAAGGCTTTGCAAACATCACGCCTGCAAAGTCCTTGTTCCGCTTTTTTCGGGGATTAGTGCACTTCGCGGGCCATTTTTGCGAAATCATCGGCGGAAATTGCCTTTTCCGTTACGGTGATTTTCGACTTCACGGCCTCGACCACCTTCACCTCGAAGAGCTTTTCGTAAATCTTCTGCGACTGGTTCTTGTCATCGAGTATCCGCTTGGCGTAATCTTCCAGCATGTTGTCCGGTGCCGATGGCATGCCGTATTGGGCGAATTGCGCCGCTGCCAGCGCTTTGGCTTCGGCCGTCGCCTCCTCCTTCGTTACGGTCAAGTTGTCGGTCTGGATGAAATGCTTCTGCAAATAGTTCCACGTGAACATTTTTAAGAATTGGTCGAAATCCTTTTCGATGTCATCCATCGTGAACTTGCCCTCGTTGATGGTGTAAAGCCAGCGTTTCAGGAAGGCTTCGGGCATCTTCAGCCCCGCTTTTTCGATCAGATAGTTGCGCAACTGCAACGTGAAGAGGTAATCGCTTTCGCGCGACAGCTCCGCATTGATGCGTTCGTCGATGAATTTGTCAAGCGACGCCTCATCGGTAACATTCCCTTGCGGGAAAGCCATTTTGAAAAATTCCTCGTTCAGCTCGGGTTCGGCGAACTTGCGGATTTTGGTGATTTCCAGCGTGAATTCGGGTTTGATGCCTGCCAGCTCAGGTTCCTTGACCTGCAGGATTGCGGCCCGTTGGGAGGGATTCTTGTAAAGCTCGTTGATGTTCACGTCGGTCTTGTAGCCTACTTTCTTGCCGATGAAAGGTTTGCGTTCCTCCTCCGACATCGAAATCAGCCCCAAATAGGCATCCGAAACCTGCATATCGCCGTTGTCGAGCGTTACGCTCAACGCCTCGTCGGAGGTTACCTCGTCGACGTCGACCAACCGTCCGTATCCGCGCAGGAAGTTCGAACGATAGTCGCTGTGCATCTTCTTGTCGATTTTGATGCGGTGGTAGGTCATCTTGTCTTTGTCCGACAGCTCCAACTTGATGGCGGGCGCCTCGCCGAACTCGAATACGAACTCGAATTCGGTGTTGTTTTCGAAATCGAAATCGCCCTGCTCTTCCGACGGAATGACGTCGCCCAAGTAGTCGATTTTCTCCTTCTGCAAATAGTCGAATACGGCGTTCGAAGCGGTGCGGTAGGACTGTTCGGCCAGCACGCTCTTGCCGTACATCTTTTTGATGACGCCCATCGGCACCATGCCCGGCCGGAAGCCCGGGATGTTGGCCTTGCGGCGATAGGTGCGGAGCTCCTTCTCGACCGCTTCGCCGTAATCGGCCTCTGCGACGGTTACCCGAACCAACGAGCTGCCTCCGTCGCGTTGTTCTCTTGCAATTTTCATAACTATTTCTTTGCTATTCGATTAGTCGTCTGTCAGCCGTGCGCCGTATTCGGTTCAGCACCTCCGGCGAAACCGGCTGGCAAATGTACGAAATAATTCCGTCCGTCGCAAATAATTGACGGGCGAGACGAGGAAATTCGACCGATTAAGGAAACGAAAAGGCGAAATCCGCGAAAAAATCCCTATCTTTACTCGAAATCGAACCTTTATTCACGATGAAACGAATGCGAATGACCGTCGTTTTGGGCCTGCTCGCGCTGACCGCGACCGCCCAGAACGAACCTTATCGGAATCCGGAACTCGCACCCGAAGTGCGTGCCGAAGACCTGCTGCAGCGATTGACCCTCGATGAGAAAATCGGACTAATGAAAGACGTTTCGTCGCCCGTCGACCGCTTGGGAATCCGTGCCTACAACTGGTGGAACGAGGCGTTGCACGGCGTGGGCCGGGCCGGATTGGCGACCGTCTTTCCGCAGTCCATCGGCATGGCGGCCTCGTTCGACGATGAACTGGTCTATCGCGTATTCGACGCCGTGAGCGACGAGGCCCGCGCCAAATTCCACGAGAGCCGCCGCAACGGTACCCATACGCGCTACCGCGGACTGACTTTCTGGACACCCAACATCAACATTTTCCGCGACCCGCGTTGGGGACGCGGGCAGGAAACCTACGGCGAAGACCCCTATCTGACGGCCCGCATGGGCGTGGCCGTCGTGCGGGGGTTGCAGGGGCCCGATACAGCCCGTTTCGACAAACTCCACGCCTGTGCCAAACATTTCGCCGTGCACTCCGGCCCGGAGTGGAACCGTCATTCGTTCGATGCCCGTCGGGTCGATGCCCGCGATTTGTGGGAGACCTATCTGCCCGCTTTCAAGGCCTTGGTGCAGCAGGGCGGCGTCGAGGAGGTGATGTGCGCCTACAACCGCTACGAGGGCGAACCGTGCTGCGGCAGCAACCGGCTGTTGCACACCATTCTGCGCGATTTGTGGGGCTATCGGGGCATCGTCGTCAGCGACTGCAAGGCCATCAACGACTTCTACGAAACCGGCCATCACGAAACCCATCCCGATGCGGCCCATGCGTCGGCCGATGCGGTCCTCACGGGCACCGACGTGGAGTGCGGAAACAGCTATCTGTCGCTGAAACAGGCCGTCGAACAGGGATTGATTACCGAGGCTCAGATCGACGTCAGCGTGCACCGCTTGCTGCGGGCCCGTTTCGCTTTGGGCGAGATGGACGACGACAGCGTCGTGCCGTGGAGCCGCATACCGACCTCCGTTGTCGATTGTCCGGAGCACCGCGCTTTGGCGTTGCGGATGGCGCGCGAAACGATGACGCTGCTGCAAAACCGCGACAATCTGCTTCCGCTGCGCCGCGAGGATGCCGCGCAAATCGTGGTCATGGGGCCGAACGCCGCCGATTCGATCATGCAGTGGGGCAACTACAACGGATTTCCGTCGCATACCGTTACCATTTTGGAGGGCATCCGGACCAAGGCGGGCGACCGCGTGCGTTATGTCGACGGCTGCGGTCTGATCGATCACCGCATTCCCGATTCGCCGGCCGATGCCGCGCAGTTGCTTCGTTCCGGTAAGGGGAGCTACCACACCCGAACGGTGGAAGAGGCGGTCGCAGCGGTCGGCGATGCGCGATACGTCGTTTTCGTAGGGGGCATTTCGCCCGCCGTCGAAGGCGAGGAGATGAAGGTCGACTACCCGGGATTCCGCCGAGGCGACCGCACGGAAATCGAACTCCCCGCCGTACAGCGCGAATTGATTGCCGCCCTGCACCGTGCAGGGAAACGAATCGTCTATGTCAACTGTTCGGGGTCGGCCGTCGCCCTCGAACCCGAAACGCAGCATTGCGATGCGATTTTGCAGGCATGGTACCCGGGACAAGCCGGCGGCACGGCCGTGGCCGATGTCCTTTTCGGCGATTACAATCCCGCCGGACGTCTGCCCGTTACGTTCTACAAACGGCTGTCGCAACTGCCCGATTTCGAGGATTACCGGATGCAGGGACGCACGTACCGATACTTCCGCGGCGAACCGCTCTTTCCGTTCGGATACGGATTGAGTTACACGACGTTCGCCTACGACAAGGCGGAATTGTCGGCCGACCGCATCGCTGCGGGCGACGAAGTGCGGCTGACGGTCGATTTGCGTAACAGCGGCTCGCGCGACGGCGAGGAGGTCGTGCAGGTCTATGTCCGTCGCAACGACGATGCCGACGGCCCGTCGAAAAGTCTGCGGGCGTTTCGGCGCGTGGCCGTTCCGGCGGGCGAACGGACGCAAGTCGTCTTCACGCTCGACCGTTCGGCCTTCGAGAGCTTCGACCCCGCTACCGCAACGATGCGCACGCTGCCGGGAACCTATACGATCTACTACGGAGGTTCTTCGGCGACCGATCGGGCGTTAGGATTGCAGTTAGAATAAAGAAGGAGGGGCAACCCCCTCCTTCTTTTTTATTCGTCGATCACCTCCATCTGCTGCCGGACGGACTCCTCGTGCACGGCCTGCAACACGCGCCGCATGAATCCGCCCTCCATGCCGAGCTCCTCGGCCTGCGCTGCCCGACGAGCTAACAACTCCTCGTAGCGGGCCGTCTGCAAAACGGGCATGGCGTGTTCCCGTTTGTATCGTCCGATTTCGCGGGCCACGTGCATCCGTCGGGCCAGCAAATCCAACAGCCGATCGTCCAATTTGTCGATTTCGCTGCGCAGCGAATCGAGACTTTCGGTCGTCGCGACGGTTTCGCGAATGACCAACCGACGGCAAATCTCCGCCAGCGCGCGCGGCGTCAGCTGTTGCGCCTTGTCGCTCCACGCCGCATCCGGATCGCAATGGGCCTCGACGATCAATCCGTCGAATCCCAAATTCATCGCCTGCTGAGCCAGCGGCGCCACCGCGTCGCGCCGGCCACCGATGTGGCTCGGGTCGCAAAAAAGAGGCAGTTGCGGCAAGCGGCGATGCAATTCGATCGGCACGCTCCACAGGGGCAGATTGCGGTAAACGCTCTTTTCGACCGAGGTGAATCCGCGATGAATGGCTCCCAACCGGCGCAGGCCGGCGTTGTAGAGCCGTTCGATGGCGCCGATCCACAGTTCGAGGTCGGGGCTGACCGGATTTTTTATTAAGACGGGCGTGTCGGAGCCGTACCTTTGCAAGGCATCGGCAATCTCCTGCACGGCGAACGGATTGGCCGACGTGCGGGCACCGATCCACAACAGGTCGACACCGCCGTCGAGGGCCGCCGTTACGTGTTCGCGGTTGGCGACCTCCGTCGCGGTATACATGCCCGTCTCCCGCTTCACGCGACGTAGCCAAGCGAGCCCCTCGGCACCGACGCCCTCGAATCCGCCCGGCTTGGTGCGGGGCTTCCACAGGCCGGCCCGAAAGATGCGGAATCCCGCAGCGGCCAACTCGCGGGCGGTCTCGATGAGCTGCTCCTCGGTCTCGGCGCTGCAAGGTCCGGCAATCGTCAAGGGACGACGGGTTTCCACATCCGGAAAAAGTCGGGATTGCAAATTTTCCATCGCCTGCAAAAGTAACGAAAAAAACGCAAAAAAATCGAACGGATTTTCCGATTTATTCCGGAGTTTTTGCTATCTTTGTACCAGTATATACACATAAGGTTGCGAACGGACGCGAACGTGTTGGCTGTAAACGGAATACGGCATCGCAGCAGACTGTTCGCCTACATTTTTTTGTTTGGGTGATAATACGTTATGGGACTTTTTTCTCTGACCGAAGAGCTGGCCATCGACCTCGGAACGGCCAATACGCTGATTATTTATAACGGGAAGGTCGTCGTCGACGAACCTTCCATCGTGGCGCTCGACGTGCATTCGGGCAAGCTCAAGGCCATCGGTCAGGTGGCCCGTCAGATGCACGAAAAGACCAATCCGAACATCAAGACCATCCGCCCGCTCAAAGACGGCGTGATCGCCGACTTCACGGCTACCGAAATGATGTTGCGCGGAATGATTCAGAAAGTCAAGGTCTCGGGCAAGCTGTTCGCACCGTCGCTCCGCATGGTAATCTGCATTCCGTCGGGTTCGACCAACGTCGAAATCCGCGCTGTGCGCGATTCGGCGGAACACGCCGGCGGCCGCGAGGTCTGCATGATTTACGAACCGATGGCCGCCGCGCTGGGGGCCGGATTGGATGTCGAGGCGCCCGAAGGCAACATGGTCATCGACATCGGCGGCGGTACGTCGGAAATCGCCTGCATCTCGTTGGGCGGTATCGTCTGCTCGGAGAGTATTAACATCGCGGGCGACGTCTTCACCAACGACATCCAGACCTACGTGCGCCAGCAGCACAACATCCGCATCGGCGAACGCACGGCCGAAGCCATCAAATGCGCTATCGGCGCCGCCTGCTCCGACTTGGAGGAGGAACCCGAAGATTTCGTCGTTACGGGCCCCAACATGCTGACCGCCCTACCGCAAACCGTCTCGCTCTCGTACAGCGAAATCGCCTATGCGTTGGAAAAGTCGCTGGCCAAAATCGACATGGCCTTGATGAAGGTGCTCGAATCCATGCCGCCCGAACTCTATACCGACATCGTGAAGAACGGCATCTACCTCGCCGGCGGCGGGGCGCTGCTCAAAGGGCTCGACCGTCGGCTGAACGAAAAGACCGGCATTCCGTTCCACATCGCCGAAGACCCGTTGCGGGCCATCGCCCGCGGTACGGGCATCGCCTTGAAGAACATCAACCGGTTCTCGTTCCTCATGAAGTAACGGGACGAACCGGAACGGACAAGGAAGGCAACGAGCCAGTTCGATGCAAACCCGAGTTGACAAGAATTGCGATGGATTGCGGGCCTCGGCTCGCAATCTTGAATTTATGGAGAAAAGAGAAGCCGGAACGTGTACAAACTGATCGAATTCATCCGCAGCACCTATGTCGTCGTGCTTTTCGTCTTGTTGGAGGCGATTACGATCGGTCATTACGCCCGTTCGACCCATCATACGCGCGCACGCTTGTTGGCCAAGGCGACGCAGGTCGTCGGGGCGGGGCATCAGGCGTTGGCCGGCATCCGCAGTTACTTCCGGTTGGAACGCGAAAACCGCGAATTGCTCGAATACGCCGCCTCGTTGCAGGAGCGGCTTGCATGCTATGAAGTTTCGTATGAGGCTGCGGCCCTGACTGTGCCGCCCGTTCGTGCGGCGGCGGATTCGACAGCCGTCGACGGTGCTGATTCGCTCCGGATGCACCGGGTCGATAGCGTCGGCCTGACCATCGGCGATGGGCAGTACCGCACGTTGACGGCCGCCGTCATCTCGAATACCATCAACAAATCCGAAAATTTCCTCGTGCTGAATCGCGGCATCCGCGACGGCGTGCATCGGGAGATGGCCGTGCTTTCGACCAACGGGGCGATCGTGGGCTATGTCGTCGATTGCACGGAACGCTATGCCATCGTTCTGTCGATTCTCAGCAGTTCGTTCCGGACGAGCGGCAAACTGAGCGATTCGGGCTACTTCGGCCAGATTTATTGGGACGGAACCGACCCGCACACGGTGCTGTTGGGCGATTTGTCGAAATACGCCGATCCGCAGCCCGGGCAGGAGGTGGTAACGACCGGTTCGCTCTTCTTCCCCGATGGTATCGCGATAGGACGGGTGCTCGATGCCCGATTGGACGAAACGGGCACGACCTACACGGCCCGCGTGGAACTGGCCGCCCGCCTGTCGGGGCTTTCGCACGTCGTGCTGGTCGAGAACCGCGACATCGACGAAATCCGGCAACTGCTGAAAAGCGACAAAATCCATCCCTGACCCATGTACCGCGTCTTTCCCTATATCACGCTCTTCGTCGTAACGATTCTCGTGCAGGTCTTCCTGTTCGACAACCTCTCCATCAGCATCTATTTCGCTCCGATGATCTACCTTGCGTTCCTGCTGCTGCTGCCGCTCGACACGCCGCACATCGGGCTGCTCGCTGCGGGGCTGGTTACGGGCTGGACGATGGACTACACAATGGGAACCGACGGGCTGAACGTCCTCGCCACCTTGCCCGTCGCTTTCCTGCGCCCGTGGATCATCGGCTTCTTCTACACGCGCGAGGATCCGCGCGAAGGCGGAATTCCTTCAGCGGCCCGTTTCGGCCAAGTCAAGTTCATCCGCTATCTGGTCGTGTGCGTCCTGTTGCATCACGTGTTGTTCTTCTCGTTCGAAGCGTTGTCGTGGGTGCATGCGGCCCGCACGCTTCTGCGCATCGTCGTCAGCGGGGTCGCCTCGGTCTATTTCATCTGGTTGACCGCCCGATTGTTCACCCTCAAACTCACCGTGCGCGTATGATCGACAACAGAGAGGGATTCGCTCGCATGCGCACGTTGCAGATCCTCGTGTTCTGCGTTTTCGCGGTCTTGGCCGGACGGCTGTTCTACATCCAGTTGGTCTATTCACGTTACGACGAACTGGCTCGTACCAACACCTTGCGGCGGGTGGTGCAGTATCCGGCGCGCGGCGAGGTGTTCGACCGCAACGGCGAGTATTTGGTGCAGAGCCGCGCATGCTACGACCTGATGGTCGTCTACAAAGAACTGGATCGCAAGGGGTTCGATACCGCCCGATTCTGTGCCGTTACGGGCGTTACCCCCAACCGGCTGCGTCGCGAATTGGCCAATGCCCGCATGTCGCCCCGTGTGCCGACGGCCATTGCGAAATACCTCTCGAAAGAGGACAAACTGCGCTTCGACGAGTGCAATTTCACGGGTTTCTACACCGTTTACCGCACCATCCGCGAATATCCGCGGAAAATCGGCGGCAATCTGTTGGGCTACGTGGGCGAGGTCAACGCCAACATCGTCAAACACAATCCCGAGTACCGGCCGGGCGATTACATCGGCATGAGCGGCGTCGAGCGATCCTACGAAAAGCTGCTCAAAGGGCGCAAAGGCGTCAAGGTGCAGCAGGTGGACAATCACGGCGTCGTCAAGGATTCCTACATGGACGGCCGTTACGATTCGCTGCCGGAGACGGGCACCTATTTGGTCAGCACCATCGACGCTCGGTTGCAGTTGTTGGGCGAGGAGCTCATGCGCGGCAAGGTGGGGGCGGTCGTGGCCATCGAACCGGCGACGGGCGAGATTCTGATGATGGTTTCGTCGCCCTCCTACGACCCCGACGAACTGTTGGGACGCGAACGCGGCAACAATTACATGCGGCTGTTGCGCGACAAGCGGCACCCGCTTTTCAACCGTGCCGTAACGGCGAAATATCCGCCCGGGTCGACTTTCAAGTTAGTGCAGGGACTGATCGGACTGCAAGAGGGCGTGCTCAAACCGTCGGATCTCCATCCGTGCAACATGGGCTACCATGCCGGCAAACTGAAAATGGCCTGCCACGCCCATACTTCGCCGCTCGACCTGCGGTTCGCTGTGGCGACCTCGTGCAATGCCTACTTCTGTTACGTTTTCCGCGACATTCTCGAAAATCCGAAATACGGCAGTTCGAAGAAAGGGTTCGAGGTGTGGCGCGATTACGTCGAGAGTTTCGGATTCGGGCATCGGTTAGGCTCCGATTTCCTCGACGAAGGTACGGGATACGTCCCCGAACGGACTTTCTACGACCAGCGTTACCACGGTTCGTGGAATGCGCTCACGCTGCTTTCGCTCTCGATCGGACAGGGCGAATTGGGGTGTACCCCGCTGCAACTGGCCAACTTAGCCTGCATCGTCGCCAACCGCGGCTACTACTACATTCCCCATATCATCAAGAAAATCGAAGGACGCGATTCGATCGACCGACGTTTCTACGAACGCCACTACACCAAGGTCGACGCGAAACATTTCGAACCGATCGTCGAGGGCATGTGGAACGGCGTGAACGTCGCCGGCACCTCGCGGCTGGCCGAACTGCCGGGGCTCGACGTCTGCGGCAAGACCGGTACGGCCGAAAATCCCAACGAACGCGACCACTCGACCTTCCTGTCGTTCGCTCCGAAGGACAATCCGCGCATCGCCATCTCGGTCTATGTTGAACACGGCGGCTTCGGTGCGGCGACCGCCTTGCCCATCGCCAGTCTGTTGGAAGAGTATTACCTGACCGACACGATTCGCCGGCCCGAGTTGCTGCAATATGTCAAAAACCTCCAACTGCCGAACTATGTCCAGCCTTGACCGTCCTACCCGCCTTTTCAATGGCGTCGACGGCATCGCCGTCTTGCTCTACGTGCTGATCGTGTTGGTCGGATGCGTCTCCATTACGTCGGCTTCGTACGACGATACGGCGGGCGGCAGTCTCTTTTCGTTCTCGCACTTCTACATGAAGCAGGCGGTCTGGGTCGCCGTGGCATGGACAGCGGCCATCGTCGTGCTGCTGCTCGACGAACGATTTTATCACATGTTCGCTTGGCCGGCCTACGTCGCGGGTATCGCGATGCTCGTAGCCGCGCTGTTGTTCGGGCGCGAGGTCAACGGCGCCAAGGCGTGGTTCGAATTCGGCTCGTTCCGGATGCAGCCCGCCGAATTCGTCAAAATCGCTACGGCCCTCGCCCTTGCCCGCGTGATGAGCGCCTATTCGTTCTCGGTCAACCGCCCGGGCGACTTGTTGAAGGTCGCTTTCGTCATCTGTCTGCCGTTGAGCATCATCGTCCTGCAAAACGATACCGGTTCGGGCATCGTGCTCAGCTCGTTCCTGTTCGTCCTCTATCGCGAAGGGCTCAACAAATGGCTCTGCGTGCCGATTTTGCTGATTGCGACCCTTTTCATCATCTCGTTCCTGCTGACACCCATGACCCTGCTCGTGCTCTCCATCGTGGTCTGCACGCTCTGCGACGCGATTCTGAACAGAGCCTGGAAATCGCGCATCATCTACTTGGCCTCGCTCGCATTAGCGAGCATCGTACTCCAAGCGACGATGGCTTTCTTTGCACCCGGAACGATGAGCCTGTATCACTCGCTGCTGACCGTAACGCTCGCTTCGTTGATCGTCGTGGCCGTTTACGCCTATCGCAGCACGCTCAGCAATACCTATATTATTATCGGCATGTTCATCGGCATGACGATCTTCTTCCCGACGACCGACTACATCTTCAACTCCATTCTGAAAGAGCATCAGCAAAAGCGCATCGAGAGCTTTTTGGGCATCATCAACGACCCGCGCGGCATCGACTACAACGTCAACCAGTCGAAAATCGCCATCGGGTCGGGCGGCGTCATCGGCAAGGGCTTCATGGAGGGCACCCAAATCCGCTACGGATTCGTCCCCGAACGGCACACCGATTTCATCTTCTGCACCGTCGGCGAGGAGTGGGGATTCGTCGGTACGATGCTCGTACTCACGTTGTTTTGCCTACTGATTCTGCGCTTGATGCGGATGGGCGAACGGCAGGAGGAGCCCTTCGGCCGCATCTATTGTTATTGCGTGGCATCGATTCTGCTGTTCCATGTGCTGGTCAATGTCGGCATGACCATCGGATTGGTTCCCGTGATGGGCATTCCGTTGCCGTTGATGAGCTATGGCGGTTCGTCGTTGATTGCCTTCACGCTGTTGATTTTCATCGCTATACGGCTTGATGCCGCGACCCGTCAATTTTCGTTGGAAAAGTTCTGAACCTATAACTATGATTCCCCATTCTCCGCAGGGGCTTACGCCCGAAGAGGTCGCGACCAGCCGACGCCAGTACGGCGTCAACCTCATCACACCGGCCCGCGACGATTCGGCTTGGGAACTGCTCCTCGATAAATTCCGCGACCCCATCATCCGCATTCTGCTCGTCGCGGCGGCGCTTTCGCTCGTCATCGGGGCGCTGCACGGTGATTTCACCGAATCGGTCGGCATCATTTGCGCCATCATTCTGGCGACGTGCGTCGGCTTCTGGTTCGAATGGGACGCCCGCCGGCGGTTCAAGCGGTTGAACAAGGTCAACGACGACATTCCGGTCAAGGTGCTGCGCAGCGGCGCGATGTGCAGCATCCCGCGCCGCGACGTCGTAGTGGGCGACATCGTGGTGGTCGAAAGCGGCGAGACGGTGCCTGCCGACGGCGAATTGATCGAATCCGTGTCGCTCAAGGTCGACGAATCGACCCTCACGGGCGAGCCGGTCTGCGACAAAACCGTCGATGAACGCCATTTCGACCCCGAGGCCACCTATCCGTCGAACCGATTGTTGCGCGGTACGTCGGTCGTCGACGGTTACGGCCGGATGGTCGTAACGGCTGTGGGCGATAGCAGTGAAGCCGGCCGCGTAACCGAACAATCGACCGTCCGGAACGATGCGCCGACCCCGCTCGACCGGCAGCTGACCCGCCTTTCGCAGTTGATCGGCCGGATCGGCATCCTGGTTGCCATCGTCATCTTTTGCGTCATGTCGGCCAAATCCATCTTCGTCGACGATTTGCTGACCCGCTCATGGTTGGAGGTGTCGGAGCAGCTGCTCCACATCTTCATGGTCTCTGTGGCGTTGATTGTGATGGCCGTACCCGAGGGACTGCCGATGAGCATTACCCTTTCGCTGGCCATCTCCATGCGGAAGATGCTGCGCACGAACAACCTCGTGCGCAAGATGCACGCCTGCGAGACGATGGGCGCCGTTACGGTCATCTGCACCGACAAGACCGGTACGCTGACCCGCAACCGGATGACCGTGCAGCAGTTGATTCGTTACGACGATCTTCCGACGGCCGATTTCGCCGAAACGGTCGCCGCCAACACGACCGCCTTTCTCGACGCTTCGGGCACGGCGCTCGGCAACCCGACCGAAGGCGCGCTGTTGACTTGGTTGCAGGCCGAAGGAATGGATTACGAAGCTTTGCGGCACGGGGCCCGCATCATCGACCGGCAGACCTTTTCGGCCGAACGGAAATACATGGCGACGCTCCTCGAAAGCGGCCTTTCCGGACGTCGGCTGTTGTGCGTGAAGGGGGCTCCGGAGATTGTGCGGACGATGTGCGAACCGGACGGCCGGGACGAGGAGATCGCCGCCCGACTGGCCGACCTGCAACGTCATGCCATGCGTACGCTGGGCTTCGCTTGGTGCGAGACGCAGGCGCCGGATTGTGCCGAAGCGATTGCGCAAGGCGGATTGCATTTCGCCGCGATTGCAGCCATCTCCGACCCTGTGCGCGAGGAGGTTCCGGCAGCCGTCCGCCGTTGTCTGGATGCCGGCATCGACGTAAAAATCGTTACGGGCGACACGCCCGCCACCGCTACGGAGATCGCCCGACGCATCGGGTTGTGGGATGACGCCGCAGACGACGACCGCCAACGGATGACCGGCACGGAGTTCGCCGCGGCGAGCGACGAAGAACTGCTCGAACGGGTGGGCCGGCTGAAAATCCTTGCGCGGGCCCGTCCGCTCGACAAGCAGCGGTTGGTTCGTCTGCTGCAACGATGCGGCGAGGTGGTGGCCGTTACGGGCGACGGCACGAACGATGCTCCGGCGCTGAATTTCGCCGACGTGGGACTGTCGATGGGCTCAGGCACCTCGGTGGCCAAAGAAGCATCGGACATCACGCTGCTCGACGATTCGTTTTCGTCCATCGCGACCGCCATTCTGTGGGGCCGTTCGCTTTACCGCAACATCCAGCGGTTCGTCCTTTTCCAACTGACTATCAACGTCGTGGCCATTGTCGTCTGCTTCGTGGGCGCCGTGTTCGGCACCGACATGCCGCTCACGGTCGTGCAGATTCTGTGGGTCAATATCATCATGGACACCTTCGCGGCGATGGCGATGGCCTCGCTGCCGCCGGATCCGCGCGTCATGCTCGACCGTCCCCGCCCGCGCAACGAATTCATCATCACGCCGGCCATGACCCGGACGATTTTCACCTGCGCGACCGGAATGATCGCCGTTCTGCTGGGAATGCTCTTTGCGTGGACGAGCCGTGCGGACGACTTGAACATCCGTCATCTGACCCTGTTTTTCACCACGTTCGTCTTTCTCCAGTTCTGGAACATGTTCAACGCGCGGGCGTTCGAACTGCATCGGTCGGTATTCGCCGATTTTCGGGGCTGTCGCGAATTTTTTCTCATCTTGGCCTCCATCGCTGTGGGGCAATGGTTCATCGTCGAGACGGGCGGCGCGATTTTCCGCACGGAACCTTTGTCGGTTCGCGACTGGGCGATCGTCGTCGGGTCGACTTCACTGTTCGCATTCGTCGGCGAATTGATCCGTCTGCTGCGCCGCAAGTTCGTCCGGCCATCCGTTTTTCGCTGACGGCGCAGCCTGCGTGGCACGGGTTTTGACCCTCGACCGAACAGCGACATGCCGAAAAGGTGTGTCCGCATGAATAAAAGGTTGAACCAAAACAAAACGCAGGAGAAAAAATTATGACACCGGTAAGACGAAACCAGAACAGTTGGCTGCCGAGCATCTTCAACGACTTTTTCGAACGGGATTGGCCGGATCGGCACAGCACGACCTCGCCGGCCGTGAACATCCTCGAAAACGAAACGTGTTACAAAGTCGAGGTGGCCGCTCCGGGGATGACCAAGGAAGATTTCAAGGTGCATCTCAACGAGGACAACGAGCTGCTCATCACGTTGGAGAAGCGTACGGAGCCGAAAGAGACGGAAAAGACGGAGAAAACGGACGAAGCCAAAAAGGATACCTATCTGCGGCGCGAATTTTCTTATACGCAGTTTCGTCAGAGCCTGTTGTTGCCGGACAATATCGAGCGCGACAAAATTTCGGCCCGCATGGAGAACGGCGTAATGACCATCGACATTCCGAAAAAGCGCATCGAGGCGACGGCTTCCGCTGCCCGGCAGATCGAGGTACAATAGATCGCCTGTCCGCCTGTCGGACTTAGCGATTCGCAGAGGGAACACCTATATAAATAAATAGGTGTTCCCTCTTTTTTATCCCCCGAAATTACTTGCAAAATCGCGGGTCGAAGACTGCGGCCCTTATAAAAGGGCCCTTAAACGCGATGGGCGGTCGGTTCGCTACTAACGGTTTCGGTCGCTGCAGACCGTTTTGCCTAAAATGATGCGGCCCGATGGGCCGCGCGGGCCGAAGCCTCCGCCCGCGGAGGCCCGCCGCTGGCGTCCCGTCCGCAGGCTTCGCCCCGCGCCGTTTGAAAGAAGGAAGATGCTCCGTCTCAGCATAATCAAGCTAACGCTTGCTTCTGCGCTCGGCTTTTTTTATCTTTGGCTTCGCCGAAGATACTCCGCCTCGGCAAAAAATGCAAACAAGTTTGCTTTTTTGCTCTCGGCTTTTTCGTATTTTTGAGATAGACTGGCAGTATTGATTTGACCACCAGCAAAGTAGAAGAATTTTGCAAGAGAAAGGGCAATGGATAAGTAAGTTGCGAAGTGGTCGGATCACTTCATTTCTCATGCTGTCAAATAACTCGATCCAAAAGTAATATATAATTTATTACCTGCAAAATCTTTTCGCAACTTTCTTGAAAGTATGTAGTTGTGAGACACCGTATTTTCAGCGTTTGACGTATCTTTGCACATTGAATGAGGTTGCAATGAAAGAGATACGACTATACAAATTCCACAAGCGCAAATACGGGCACGAGCTTCTGATCGACGTGCTCGACCTCGACTATATCAAGCCGGGGATCCGCAAGACTCCGGTGCATCGGGAATCGTTCTACTGCATCATATTGATTACGGAAGGATGCGAGGAGGTCGCCGTAAACGGCAATAAGCGCACGGTTCGCTGCGGCGATGTCGTCTGTTCACGTCCCGGCGAGGTGTGGAGCTGGCAGCCCGACCCGACGCTCGAAGGGTTGGTGCTGATTTTCGAGGGGGATTTCCTGCTCTCGTTTTTCAATGACCCGCATTTTCTCGACCGGTTCGCATACTTGCAAACCAACCGTACCTCGCCGTTTTTGCACCTCGGTGAATTGTTGAACGAACGCTTCCGCTCTTTGTTGGCACAGATGAAAACCGAAATAGACGATTCCGAGGAAAAAGACCAGCATATTCTCCGGGCGATGTTGTATGAAGCACTCGTGCTGCTCAACCGCGCCGAGAGAGTAACCGATAACGGACAGCCGATGAACAACGTTTCCGTCAGCCGGTACGTCGATGGATTCATACATGCGGTCGAGGCGGAATACATGATGCGACACGAGGTGGAATATTACGCCGACAAGTTGTGCATATCGGCCAATTACCTGAATAAAATCGTCAAACAGTCGCTGGGTACGACCGCCAAATCGTACATCCATCAGAAACTGTTCGCGGAAGCCAAACGGCTGTTGTCTTATACGATACTGAGTGTGAACGAAATTGCAGAATGGCTGCATTTTGATTCCGCATCCCATTTCGTCCGTTTCTTCCGCAAACATGCCGACATGACACCTTTACGATACAGACAGAATATCAACAGTCCGCAAAATTGAAATTTTCGCCCCGTTTTTTACAACGACCGTTTGCTGCAACCCCGTTAATTTTGCACCCGAATTAAAAACGAGTGCAAGATGGTTGTTGCTGAGAAACAGACGAAAGATATGCTGACGGCATCGAAAATCGGCCGTTATGCCATCAATCCCTACGTGGGATGTCCCCATGCCTGCAAGTATTGCTATACGTCGTTCATGAAGCGTTTCACGAATCATCCCGAAGCGTGGGGCGAGTTCCTTGACGTGAAACGGTGCGACAAGAAAATCGACCTGCGTAAGATAGCAGGCAAAAACGTCTTCATGAGCACCGCCACGGATTGTTACAACCCCTACGAGGCGAAATACGGTATCACCCGCTCCATCTTGGAACAGCTGGTGGACAGCGACTGCCATCTGCAAATATCGACCAAGAACAAACTGATTCTGCGCGACATGGATCTGCTCAAACGCATGAAGCACCTGAGCATCGCCATGTCGGTGAACACCCTCGACGAACAGTTCCGCCGCGACATGGACAAAGGCAGCACCGTTCGGGAACGGCTCGACACGCTGCGTACATTCCACGACGAAGGCATTTACACCATCCTATTCATGTCGCCCATCTTCGTCGGCATCACCGCCTGGCAGGCGATCATCGAGGCGAGCCACGACTTCATCAGCGAATACTGGTTCGAGGACTTGAACCTGCGCGGCAGTTACAAGCCGGTCATCATGCGATACGTACAAGAGCATTACCCCGACCTGTATCCGACCTACGAGCGCATCTACTCGAAAGGCGACCGCACGGAACTGATAGCGAACGACCGGGCCATCCGTGCATGGTGCGATGCGAACGGAATCAATTACAGCGCCTATTTTCACCACGAGGAGGTCATCAAAACCGAAGTCGGAAAGATACTCGGAAAGAATCAACAATAAATAAAAATTAGAATAAATGGAAAAATCGAACAATTCAACTGCATGGCACTACGACAGCCCGGAGCAGGAAGCTCTGGCACAACACATCATCGGATTGGAGCAAGCGGCGCTCGACAAGTGGTTCAAAGGCGACACGTCAGGATACGAACAGCTTTGGTCGAAACGCAGCTTCACCTACTTCGACGCGGTCGTTACGGAGCGCATCGACGACCATGCCGCCATTGCGGAGTTTCTGAAAACCATCGACGGCAAACTCTTCGCCGACAGCTACGACTTCCGCAATCCCCGCGTGCAGATCGGCGAGGACATGGCTGTATTGACCTACCAGCTGTTCGCCAAGACCACGCTGATCGACATGGAGTACAACTGCATCGAGGTCTACCAGAAAGAGGCGGACGGCCAGTGGCGCGTTATCCACTCCACGTGGTCGTTCATCCGGCCGATGGACAAGGATTTCACGCCTGCCAAAGAGGTCGTCTGATGTTCGGGCTTGATTAGAACGATAAACGCACCGCCGGAAGAAATCCAGCGGTGCGTTTTCGTCGGTTCCGAATGATCGGAATTTAGTTCCCGGCTTTCTCCTCTCCGGGCAGCACCTCGCCCTGCTCGTTGAAGAGCACGTCGGAGGTTTTGTCGTCGGCAGCGGCCAGAGTTACTTTGTAGGTCTTGACCTCGCCTTCCTCCTTCACGTAGGCGGCCTTGATGGTCTGTCCCTCGTAGTTCTTGGCGATGGCGTCTTTCACGGCCTGCGGAAGCTGGTCGGCTTCGATCGCCTTGAATCCGTCTTCGGCCGGAACCGAGATCTGAGTCTGCGAAGTCATTGCGTTGTTCGCATACGCTCCTTCGAGCCCGAATGCCGCAAAAAGAGCGGCTGCAATCAAAATCTTTTTCATGTCTGCAAATAATTGTTTAATAAAACTGGAATCTCCTCTTTCCGAGGCTGTCGATACAAATTTACCGACAACCGAAATGCGATGCAAGCGAATGATTATAAGCGACATGTTTCCGATGACGAACGCCGGGTCGACCTACTCCGTTCCGCCGCCGAGGGCATGATAAAGTGCGATGACCCCCTGTATCTCGTCGTAGCGGTCTTCCGATTCCGCCAGCTCCGCCTGCAAAAGTTTCTGCTGGGCGGTGAGCACTTCCAGATAGTGGGTGCGGCCGTATTTCATCAGCAGTTTCGTGTTCCAGACGGCGGCTTTCAGATTGAGAATCTGTTTGCGGTCGATATCCAGCCGGCCACGGGCCGTCTGCCATACGATCAGGGCGTTGTTCACTTCGGTTCCGGCATCGAGCAGGCTTTGGCGGAATCGCAACAAGGCCTCTTCCTGTCGGGCACGGGCTATTTTCAGCCGGGCGATGTTTTCACCCTTGTGGAAAAGAGGCTGCACCAGCGAACCCACCGCGTTGAACAGCCATGTGCCCGGATTGGCGACGACGCCGGCATTGTTGGTCCATCCGACGGTTCCCGAAAGCGTGATGCGCGGATAGAACGCCGAACGGGCCTCGTTGGCGGTATAGCATGCCTGCATCAATGCATATTCGGCTTCCCGCACGTCGGGGCGGTTGCTCACCAGAGATAGCGGCAATCCAACCGACAGGCTGTCGGGGAAGCATTGTCCGGAGAGCGTGCCCCGTTCCATTCGTTCGGGAGCGATGCCCAGCAGGGCGCAGACGGAGTTTTCCAACTCGCCGATCCGTTTTTCCAGCGTAAGCATGGAACCCTCCACCTCCAGTTTGTTGGCGCGGGCCTGCAATACGGCGGCTTCGGTCGTCTTGCCGGCACGTTTGAGAGCCGACAAGGTGCGGATGTTCTCTTTCCATGTCGTGAGCGTGCGGCGACTGATCTGCAACTGCTCGTCGAGCATCAGCAATGTATAGTAGCTGTCGGCGACGGTCGCCACGAGTTGCGTCCGCACGGCCTGCTCGTAGGCGCGGCTCTGTCCGAGAGCTGCTTTCGCCCCCTCTTTGGCGTTGCGCTGCCGTCCGAAGATGTCCAGCTCCCACTCGGCCGTCGGGCCGACCGTATAGGTATGTTTCGTAGAATTGCCGTTCGCATGGGAGATACCGCCTTGTGCGCCGAAAGAGACGGAGGGCAGGAATGCCAGCCGGGAGGATTGCAGGACGGCTTCCGCCTCCACCGTCCGCAGATGCGCCACCCGCAGGTCGGTATTGTTCCCGATGCCTCGTTCGATCCACTGCCGGAGCAGTGAATCGGTAAAGAGTTCCCGCCACGACAGTTCGGCGAGCGATACGCTGTCGGCCTGCGGCTGCCCAAAATAGAGACTGTCGGCGACCGACAGTTCGGGACGCTGGTAGTGCGTATAGATTCCGCAGCCGCTCACGAACGGGAGCAGCGACGAGAGGATGAATAGGATATGAATGGTTTTCTTCATGGCTTACGACTGTTTTGAGATTCGCCGGGGCATGACGGCCTCTTCGATTCGCTGGAAGACGACGAACAGCACCGGCACGACGAACAGCAGGGCCACCGTGCCGACGAGCATACCGCCGACCGTGCCCACACCGATGGATATGTTGCCGTTGGCTCCTACGCCCGAAGCGAACATCATCGGCAGCATGCCGAATACCATCGTCAGCGAGGCCATCAGAATGGGACGCAGGCGCGCTTTTGCGGCCGACAGGGCGGCGACGGCTATTCCCGCTCCCTTCCTGCGGTGTTCGGTGGCGTATTCGGTGAGCAGAATGGCGGTCTTGGCCAGCAGGCCGATGAGCATCAGCAGACCGACTTGCAGATAAATGTTGTTTTCCAGTCCGAACAGGCGGGCGAAAAGGAAGCTGCCCGCCAACCCGAACGGCACGGAGAGCAGAATGACCACCGGCATGAAAAGACTTTCGTAAAGGGCGCACAGAATCAGATAGATGAAGATGAAGCAGATTACGAAGATAGCGGCGGCCGAACTGCCCGACGAAGCCTCCTCGCGCGACATGCCGCCGAACTCGTAGCCGTAGCCCGTAGGCAGCACCTCGTCGGCGACCTCGCGCACGGCGCGGATCGCCTCACCGGAGCTGTATCCCGAAGCGGCCGAGCCGTTGACGGCAATGGCGGAGAAGAGGTTGAAACGTGCCAGCGACTGCGCACCGTAGACTTTGGTCAGCGTCAGATATTGTCCGATGGGGCTCATCTCGCCCCGTTCGTTGCGCACGAACATGTTGTTCAAGGCTTTCGTGTCGAGCCGATACTCCGGCGACGCCTGCACCATGACGCGATAGAGCTTCGAGAAGCGGTTCATGTTCGAGGCATAGATGCCGCCGACATATCCAGACAATACGTCCAGCACATCGGCGGGCGACACGCCGGTCTGTTTGCAACGTGCGGCATCCACTTCCACGAGGTATTGGGGATATTTCGTGTCGAAGGCGGTTGTCGCCTTGGCGATTTCGGGTCGGGTGTTCAGTTCGCCGATCAATCGGTCGGCGATGCGTTGCAGCTCTTCGACGGAACCGCCTTTCTGGTCTTGCAGATGAATCTCGAAACCGCTGCTCACGCCGTATCCGGGAATCATGGCCTGGGTGAAGACGATGATTTTCGCGGCGGTGATTCCGGCCGTGCGGCGGTAGATTTCGTCGATGACGGATTGGATGCCGTCGTTCTCGCCCGTGCGCTCGTTCCACGGCCTGAGGCGGATGGTGAACATACCGCACGAGGAACCCTGACCGCTCAACATACCCATGCCGGTCGTCCGGGCGCACACCTCGATTTGCGGGATGTCGCCGATGCGGCGGTCGATCTCCTCCATGATGCGCACCGTCTCCTGCAAGTTGGTTCCCGGGGGAGTCTGCACGTCGATATTGATCGTGCCCATGTCTTCGTTGGGCACGAGGCCCGTTTTGGTCGTTTGCATCAGATAGACCAGCCCTCCGCAGGTCAGCGCCAGCAGCGCCCCTGCGATCCATTTCCGCCGCAGCATAAGCGCGACGCCGCTTTTGTAGCGTGCGAGCAGCCGGTCGAAAGCCGCCTCGAATGCCAGATGGAAGCGTGCGGAAAAACTCGGCTTACCGCCGTCGCGCGCCGCATGGGGTGTCATGAGCAGGGTGCAGAGCGCCGGACTGAGCGTAAGTGCGTTGAGCAGCGAGATACCCACCGCTACGGCCATCGTCAGGCCGAACTGCGTGTAGAAAGTTCCCGTCGTGCCGCCCATGAAGCTGACCGGGATGAACACCGCCATGAAGACGAATGTCGAGGTCAGCAGGGCGGACGAAATACCCTCCATCCCCCGAATCGTGGCTTCGTAGGGCGAACGGCAACCTTCGTCGAACTTGGCCTGCACGGCTTCGACCACCACGATGGCGTTGTCCACCACCGTGCCGATGACCAGCACGAGCGCGAAGAGCGTAATCATGTTCAGACTGAAGCCCGCCACGTGCAGGAACGCGAACGTACCGACCAGCGACACGACGATCGAAAGGGTCGGAATGAGCGTGGAGCGCAGGTTCTGCAAAAAGACGTAGACCACCAGCACGACCAGCAGCACGGCTTCGAGCAGGGTTTTCAGCACGTCGCGTATCGAAGCATCCAGAAAGTCCTTGGTGCTCATCAGGTCGGCGATAGCCATCCCTTTGGGCAGCTCTTTCGACAGTTCGGCCACTACCTTGTCGATCTCCTCGATGATTTCGTTGGCATTCGAGCCGGAGGTCTGCGAAATCATGCAGGTCGTGCCGGGATGCCCGTTCACCGAACCGATGTATTCATAAGTTTTCGATCCTAATTCGATTCGTGCGACATCTTTAAGCCGCAGGACGGTGCCGTTCTCCTGCGCGCTGACGACCAGATTGCCGTAGTCGACCTCCCGGTCGTAGCGGCCGCGGTATTTCAGCACGTAGCGGAACGTGTTGTCCGATTCGGCTCCCAGCGTTCCGGTGGGCGATTCGAGGTTCTGCTCGTCGAGCACCCGCCGGATGTCGGCCGGCACGAGACCGTATTGGGCCATTTTGCCCGGGTCGAGCCAGATACGCAGCGAGTAGTCGGCCCCCTTGACATCCACCTCGCCGACGCCCGCGATGCGCGCGAGACGAGGCTCGACGTTGATCTTCATGTAATTGCAAAGAAACTTCTCGTCGAACGAATCGTCGGGGCTATACAGGGCCAATGTCTTGATGCGGCTCGTCTGACGTTTGCGGACGGTGATGCCGCTCTTGGTCACTTCGGCGGGCAGCAATCCCTGCGCCGAGGCCAACCGGTTCTGTACGTTGACCATCGCCATGTCGCCGTCGGTTCCCTGCCGGAAATAGATCTGTATGGTTGCCGTGCCGGTATTGGTGGCCGACGAAACCATGTACATCATGTTCTCCACGCCGTTGATGGCCTCTTCGAGCGGTACGGCCACGCTCTTCTGCACCGTTTCGGCGTTGGCGCCGGAATAGGTGGCCGATACGCTCACGGTCGGAGGCGCGATTTCGGGGAACTGCTCCACGGGCAGTTGAACGAGGCAGATGACGCCCAGCAGCGTGATGAATACCGAAATCACGCCTGCAAATATGGGCCGGTCGATGAAAGTTCTGATATTCATGGCCTACTCTCCTTTCGTTTCCCCCGTTTCGACAATAGCCCCTTCACGCACCAGTCCGGCACCTTCGGCGATGATGACATCCCCTTCGGAAAGTCCCGACTGCACGATATACTCCTTTCCGTCGTTCTCCGGAAGCACCTCGATCCGGGTGGAGACCGCCCGCCCGTCGACGACCTTGTAGACAAAGATGCGGTCCTGCAACTCGTAGGTCGCCGTCTGCGGAACGACGATGCACCCCTTGCTCACGGAGGGTATCAGCACCGTGCCGCTGCCGCCGTTGCGCAGCAGCCGTTCCCGGTTGGGGAATACGGCGCGCAGGCTCACCGCTCCGGTGCTTTCGTCGATCGTCCCGCTCACGGCATCGATATGACCCTTATAAGCGTACAGCTGTCCGTTGCTCATCTTCAACTCCACTTCGGGCATCTCCCGGATCGCCTGCTGCAACGACCCGTATTTCAACACGAGGTCCAGCATCTGGTTCTCGGCCATCGAGAAATAGGCATAGACCCGGCTGTCGTCCGAGACGGTAACCAGCGGCTCGCCCGATGCGGTGCCGACCAGTGCGCCGACCCGGTAGGGAATCATGCTCGCTACGCCGTCGACCGGCGATTTCACCTCCGTATAGGAGAGGTTGTTGCGGGCGTTCTCGGCCTCGGCCTCGGCCAATGCCAGTTTGGCCTCCGCTTCGATGACCTCGTTGCGGGCGGTCTGCAAGTCGAATTCGGATACCACGTCCTCCTCCAACAGCCCCTTGTTACTCTCCCATATCAGCCGGGCGGTGGAAAGGGCCGCTTCCGCGCTTTTCACGTTGGCGACGGCGATGTCGTATGCCGCCTTGTAGGGGGCTTGGTCGATGACGAACAGCACGCTTCCCTTGCGCACGGCATCGCCTTCCCGCATCCGGATGTCCGTAATTTGCCCGCTCACCTGCGGACGGATTTCCACGGTCTGATAACCGCGGATGGTCGCCGTATAGCCCGAACGGAGCGTGCGGTCGCTCAACGTTACCGTATCCGTGCGGTAGGCCGCCGCTCGTCGCTCCTGCCCCTCGCGGCCGGCAGTGCAGGCGCAAAGCGAGAGCAGGCAGGACGCAAGAATCGTTTTCATCATATATCCGTTACTCATACCGATAGTTTTTTGGACGCAATGATACGAAGAATGCGCCGGGACGGAAAAACTGTGTCGATGAACGGCGGAAATGCGTTGACGAACAGTCCGAACGGAGCTTGGCATCGACGGTTGCAATGCGTATCTTTGCACATATCGAAAAAACTGTAGAATATAAAAGAAAAAAACATAACCGTACCGGTCGACCTGCTCTTCTGCATCGTCATCCTGCCACTGGTCATCACGCTGGTTCCGGTGGAGAAATGGATCGAAAAGTACACCCTTTTCGCCGTTTCGCTGGTGGGGTATCTCTACGTGCTCTATTTCGCCATCCGGAAAGTCGACTTCCCTCGACTGTTCGTGAACCGCCGATACGGCAGCATGACGGTCTTTGTCCTGCTGTTTCTCGGTGCGACCTATTTGCTGTCGCTGTTTCCCTATCCCGAAGATTCGGCGGACATCTCGCCCCTGCATCCCCATCTGAAAGAACACCTGCGCAGGCAGACGGTGTGGTTCCTGTTTCTGGTCGTGAGCGGCTTCAGCCTCTCCATCAGTCTGGTATTCGCGCTTTTCCGGCAGATATGGGCCAAGAAGGAGCTGGAAAGCCGGAAGAACAAGGCCGAGCTGGCCCTCTACAAGGCGCAAATCGATCCGCATTTTCTGTTCAACACGCTCAATACGCTCTACGGTCTGGTCATCCAGAAATCGGACAAGACCGAATCGGCTTTCGTCCGCTTCGCCGACATGGTGCAATACATGTACACGCATGCCACGGACGACCTCGTAACCCTGCGCGACGAAACGGACTACATCGGCCACTACATCGAACTGCAATCCTTTCGGTTGAACGACCGCACGAAAGTCGTCTGGGAATGCGAGACGGACGACGATACGCTGCGCATACCTCCGATGCTGCTCATTACGTTCGTCGAGAACGCCTTCAAGTACGGAGCATCGTCGAGCCGGGATTGCACGATACGCATCCGGCTGGAGGTCGAAGACGGAACGCTCCGCTTCACTACGCGGAACGGCATCATGAAACGCCGCGCCGAGAAGGAACCCGCCGTCGGCATCGAAAACTGCCGCGCGCGGCTGGAACTGCTCTATCCCGGCCGCTTTACGCTCGACATCCGCGAAGAGAACGCCGAATACGAACTGAATCTGACCATACGACTGAGATGAAAAAAATGCGTTGCATAGCCATCGACGACGAACCCATCGCATTGTCGGTCGTCGCCAACTTCTGTGAACGCTCGGGCGACATCGAGGTGCGCACGTTCAGCGAACCACAGCAAGGGTTGCAGGCGGTTGTCGACCAACAGCCCGACCTCGTTTTCCTCGACATCGAGATGGACTGCCTGAACGGCCTGGACATCGCCCGCAAACTGCCGCAGACGACCTGTTTCATCTTCACTACGGCATACATCCGCTATGCGCTCGACGGATTCGACCTCGATGCCGTCGATTTCCTCCACAAGCCTTTCTCCTACGAACGGTTCGAGATCGCTGTGGAGAAGGCACAGCGGCGCATCGCGCATATTGACGGAGCAGAGGAGAGCATCACCGTCAAACAGGAGTACAACAACGTCGTAATACCCATAGCCGACATCCTTTATGTCGAGGCGATGGAGAATTACTCCAAATTTTTCCGTCGTAAGGGACACTACGTACTCTCGCGCATGAACCTCAAAGCGGTGGAGGAGCTGCTGCCGGCACGCCGATTCGTGCGGATACACCGTTCGTTCATCGTTGCCGTGGAGGCCGTAAGTTCGTTCAGCAGGCAGGAAATCCGCCTAACCTCCGGACAACTGTTGCCCGTCGGAAGACAATATGCGGAGAAAGCGACCGCCCGGCTGCAAACCCCGAAACCGGATAATCCGGCGGAATGATTCCGCAAAAATGCCATTTTCCGCCTTATTCGGGCATGGCCTTTTTGGCGCGCAATCCATGCTGGCGTTTTATGTCGGAGGCAGGATTTTCTGTTTCTTCGACATCGACCGCTTCGATGCTTGCACCGTCCAATGCGATCTCGACCGGATAGACGAATTGAAAGCCCGCTACATGGCTGTAGGCACTCCCTACAACATGAGTCCCAAGCATTGGATAAGTATCCGCTTCAACGACGACATGCCGGACGACGAGATAAAACAGTGGGTAAAAAAAATCCTACAATATAGTATCGCATAAAGCTAAATGAATGTATTTATTAGTACTCTCGAAAAGGAAGTCGAGAGGAAGTTGAGAAAGATAGAGGGTTCCGATTTGAATATTTTGAAAAAGTCGTTGGAGGCATCGCTCGTTCTGGGCGATGCCTTTCAGCGAATGCGGGATTTCGTCGCGACCTACACCTTCAAGAACGAAGCCGAAGAAATTCGATTCTTCAAGGAGATAAAGCCTCGTTTGTTTTATCGTCTGCTCTATTATCGAAAAGTTTACAACATCGAAATGAATCGCCCCGTAGGCGTCGATTCTCAACGGGCTTATTTGAACGACGAGTTGGTCGCCATCAACCGATACAACAATAAGCGCTCCGATTTCATTCACTACTATCGTTCGGGACTTACCCATCTGGATTCGCTCTACTATCTGCGCGGCCGTGTCGATACGGCTCTGTATCTTGAATCGTTTCACTACGAGAGCGACCCGAAATTCTCGACCAATGCCGATTTCAAGGTGGCGAAACTGTTGGCCAACGAAATGCTGTCGGTCTATCTGAAAGGTGAATTGGAGGCATTGGAATATGTGAAGAATGCCTCCGACGATTCGTTACCTGCTGTTCGTCTGACGTGGCAGGACAGTAAAACGGATTTGACCGAATTGATTTACATGCTCGACAGCAAGCGGAGTTTCGGTAATGTTCCGCTCACGCAGCTGGCGGCTTATATCTCCAATGTATTCAACATCCAGCTCGACACGAACCTTTCGCGTACTTTCTGCTACATGAAATTGCGCAATAATCCCACTCCGTGGATCGACAAGGCGAAACAGGCTCTGCTGCAACGGATGCGGACATGGAGGCCGAAGAACAAGAAATAACTGAAAAGATTACCATCGTTCTCTGAACTCTTCGCAAAGCGCAATGATCCGTTGCCCGACCGCGGCCAATTCGCGCGTTTCATTCTCCAATTTGTAGAGCATAGCGAGTGCTTTCCGCTCCGAGAAATGGGTGTGCAACAGCTTCACGATCTGGTTATAGTTCGTGCCTATGGCTCGGAATTGGGCGTGGAACTGCGTCAGCTTAGCTACATATTCCATCGTTCCGCGGTCGCTTTTATCACCCGGAACACGTCGCCGAAGACCCGTGCTTTGATAAAAGCCGCTTTCGACAACAACCCCGATTGTTCGTACATCGTCAGAAATCGGGCGTGGTCCTCTGCTGAGAAATTGACGGAATACCGATATTTGGCGATGTCGATTTTAGGCGGCCGACCGCCTTTTCCCCTGCGAGGCAATTTATTCTTTTCCATATCTCGAATATTTCATGTGAGGCCACCGGCCTGCCGGTACATTCATTTTTCGATTCCGCAGCGGCCGAGCCGCCTGTCGAAAAGCGCCGACTTCGGAGGTGCTTGCACCCCCTTGCGGGCAAGCTGTTTTCCGATGCAAAAAACTTTTTGTGCAGCAGAAAACACAGCTTGCTGTTTGCCCTTTGCAAACACATTGGCTTTTCAGCCTTCGCTTTCTCGCCATGGCAGAGCCGTACAAGCACGGCTCTGCTCATTTGGCTTATCGAAAACGTTTCGTCCGCCCGTCGGACGAGCGATCGAACAAGTCGCCGTAAAAACGGGCAAAGCGGCTTCGATCTACGTCGGAATCGTTTCACGGAGCAAAGATACCGACCTATTCAACAAACTTAACAACAGTTGATTGCGCCACTCGATGCCACTTCGGCGCCACAAACGACCATAGCGAAAATCGGGCGTATAATCGGGCCGGATAAGGGCTTTCTTTGCCCTTACGATCGACTATACGACCGATGATACAACCGACCGAACATACAATCATACGCCTGTCCGGACAGCCGGACGACCGAATCTCCGGCTGTCGGATTGCCCGGCCGATTGCGCGATCGCCTGACCGGTTGTCCGGTCATACGGTCAGCCGGTCCAACGATGAAACGGCCATACGGCCCGACGTACGATCGACCGATGAAATGACTATATAGGCGGCCGATAGAGCAACCGACTGAATAACTGTAAAAACGATTGAACGATGGAAAAGAAAAATTCGTACATGGCATTTTCTATTCAGAAAAGCAAAGCCGATAAGACAAAACGGAGCATGCCACTACTCCGAGCAGCAACCACGTCGTCCGACTCGACCTTATGCCAAGTGGAAGGGTGGAGGATTTCTGTTTCCGTTTATTTTTCTCTGTGCTTCTCATAACCTTCGACTTTTTTTATATGCCGTAGCGGAGCCGGTAGTGGATGTATCTGTTTCGGAAGCTTGGAAGGTTCGGAATCAGCTCGCAACAAGATTTTTGCGGAAAATACGCTTCGCATGTCGGGCGAAGGAAGATTTTCCGCAAAACCGCCGTGCGGCTTGATCTTGTAAGAGCGTCGATTCCGGGAATACCTTCGCTGCCGATAACAGATACATCCACTACCGGCCCGTACAGACAAAATGAAACGAGGAGAAGGTTATCGGAGAGAAGCACAGAGAAAAACATCGAACCGTGAACAGATAGGAAGCAATTCACGGTCTATTACTGAAAATGAATACGGTTGATAGCAATACCCAATTTTTGTTCGACGTTCAGTACTTTCTGACGGATCGAGAATTGTCTCAACTTCTAACGGACCTTGCAGACGTATCGCACGGCAAAAATCATCCCGTACTTATCTTAATGGTAAGGTAAAATCTACAAGGAATCGGGAATATAGCGAATACTGGAGGTGTAAAACAACGAAGCCTACATGAGTAGGAGTTAATATAACAGCGAAGAACCTTTCGAGGTCGCCTTAGCGGCAAGTGTTCCACAACAATAAAGTCGAATTTTTTGACCGCAAAAACATTTTCTCATAGCGGACAGCTTTCTATTTTTACATTTTTTATCTCATGCGTTAGCACTCTCGTACATTTCGCATCGATACTGTTGAACAGAACGACATTCGTTCCTCCTTGATGTAAAGAACTATTGAAACGAATTCCGTCGGCGCCATTCTGCTTGCAATATTCACATATCAGTTGTGTTGGCACATACTCTATTTCAGTATCAAATCGGCGTAAAGGTTTAGATAGATCGGTGCTTATTTTGTCGAATAGGATTTTCCGTTTGACGATTTCCTGCAAATCTTCATTCGATTCTGCTCCTGAATACGCATAGAATAAGTTAATTTTATTACTAAAATCAACAATATTCAAATCACGAAGAATTCTAAACCTGCCAATGTTGATTCTATCGAGATAGACTGCCCGAACCTCATAATAAGTCGTTTCGATCTCGTTGCATAAGTACAAATAAGGGATACCGAGCGGATTGGCCCGTCCTGCCGTCGCACGCTCTTTCGGCGGACAACCCATTTCTTTTGTCGTCAGTTTTTTACGTCCCTCCGGAGTAATTCTTGCTCTATATAAAGCTGTTCCCTTTTTAATTCGAGCGTTACTCTTTATATAACCCTCCCAATTGAAAGATCCTAAATCAGAAAAATACCTTTTTTCTTCTCGCACCTCGGATTTCAACCTTTCCCATATAGAAAAACATTCTTGAATTTCGGATGAGTAGGTAACTTTATCCTCTATAGTGAAACCAAGATTTTCATCTGCGATAATTGACGATAAAATAGTCTGTGCACAAGCATCCGAACTAAATATATTCCAATCTTGCTTGATCAGTTGTATTAAATCGTACCCATTATCATCTTTTATAAAAAGCCTAAGAAACTCAACAAAGAAGTCCGAAAGTTCGCTTAACTCGATTGCTTCCGATTCCTGCCCGCAGCAATCACATTCGGTAATAGTAGTTGAAGATGCAACTATAAACTGTTTTATTTCTTCATCATTAAAACAGTTGGCACAAATATTCATAATTATTCGGGCAAAATACGGTTCATTAACTCGATGTGGTTTTTGATCGATAGTTTTTTAATGATACCCAATCCGGGATATTTGCCATCATCCAATAATTGAATCAATTGAGCTATTGCCGTTGTCTTGTCTCGATTGGCAAAAAAATCCTTTAACTTTGTTGTTGCCTCGAAAAATTTTCTTTGAATATTAGATTGATCGTCATTTGTATCCGAAACAAAATGCCGCACATAAATTTCATCGCGATTTTTTTCGTATGTCATATGGATCGCAACGGCATACGGTAACATGCCACCATCCACAAAATTTTTTGGTAAAGCAGTATAGTCCGAAATTCCATAAAATTTTTCCTCGGAATAATATCGGTGCTCTTCGGTAAACTTATCTTCCGGGATATTCAAATAATCGACGTTTCGAGGTTGTTCAATAAAACAATTATCTAATCGGATAATATCTTTATTTTCCAAGTGTCTCAATCGCCTCATTCCTGCCCGCGAATTGGGATCTCCATTAACAATATATCGAATTTGTGGATTCGACAAAAAATTCAACGTATTTTCCTCTGTGTCAATTCCGTTTTTGAATATAATCATTACGTCGTTCAATCCTCGTTCTCGGATTGCTGCTAAGATCGCGTCAATATTATTTTGAAATAAAAATGCAGGAATCCATTGACCGAGATTATCTGAAAGGATAGGTAATTCCTGTAAAATATCTTTATGAATGCGCTTAAAATCGCCGTCTATCGGATTCAACACTAACGCAAATTTAAGCTGTTTTTCAAACATTACTTTCGCGGCAGTATTCAGTCCATTGAAAGTAGACTTTACCGGTTCGATAATAGGTACGATTTTGGCGGTTTCGGGATATTGTTCTGCAAATTCCCGTAATGCTATCAATTCAAACTGTTTGCCGCGTAAGTAAGGGAAATACATAGGCTACATCATTATTATGCGATCTAATTTTTTGAGCAGGCTGTCCGACTGTTTCCGATCGAGATTCAACGACAAACATATTTGGCGAATCTCCGAAGGAAAAGTTCTTAATAGTCGTGTATTATTAGTGCGTTTTTTTATCTCTTTCAAAAACAAACCGTGCAAATCTTGTTGTGGAATTTTCTCGATCATTTCTTGGCATCTGTCGAACATTTCAAAACAAGATACATTGGGTAAATAACCGAAATATTCAGTTACAATGTTTCGATATTCCTCCGCTCTGATACTTCGCATCAAGACATGTGGGTCAATATTTTGATTTTTGGTCGCAGCTTTTCGTTCGTTCAATTTAATATGGCCTTTCTCTCGGATCAAAACGATTATACCCACATTTTCAGAGATGCTATCATTATATTGTTGATACGATTCTTCTGGAATAACTATATAGCATTTCTGAAAAAGTTTGGAATAATTGTCGATTTGATGCTCTAATCGTTTTTTTGTATCATATTCCGTTTTAATCTCAAAAGCCTTACTTTCTCCATTGAATAATGCGAAATCGACTATGGAATTTTGAACCCGAAACTCGTTTATAGCAACAGTATTCTTTGTTCCATATTCCTTGATAAGCAGTTTATTGATTATCTCATTCTTATAAATATATTCGCATCTATATTCCTTGGCGATTACTCGATATATATATTTAATATAATCGAAATAAGAACAAAATTGATCTTTACTCGCATCGTATCTGTTGAAAAGCGTATTTAACCGAGTGTAATCATCATATTCTATAATATCCGAAAAGACCCTACGAGAAAAGATTGAAGAATAACTCCTCAATCGTTCCATTTTCGTATAATCTGTTCTAATCATATCCTCCTTATTAAAATGCAAATTTAGTAACTTTCGGCTAATAAAAGTATATAAAGCCCATTTTCTTGTTTCAAAGTTTAATTCAACACTCCATCGTTAACTGTCGGTACTTTCTACACGATTCCGGGCGTTGTCGTCCGTTCGACGATCCATTTGCGGAATATCTCCGCTTTTTCGGATTTCAGTCGAAATGCCAGTGCCGTAATCATTTCGAGGCTGTAGCGTTCGACGAGGTTTCCGTTTCGGCTGCGTGTGCGGCGAAAAACACGATTTTCATCCAGAACGCCGCTTTTAAGGATCGAGCGGATATTCGCACTTACGGCGGATGAGAATACGCCGAACAGGTCGGCAATTTGGTTTTGCGTGAGCCAAACGTCAGTTGCATTGGAGCGGATCGTTACCCACCCGTTTTCGATAGTTATGGGTCGTGTCGTCATAATCGTGCTCTTTATCGGGTGCTTGCATTTTTATATTCTGCGGCTCTTCATAAAGTTCGAGTTTGCGGCTCGCGGACAGTTGCCGTAATTGCTTCGTATCCTCATCTACTTTCTTGTCCGTAACGTGAGCATAGATTTGAGTGGTTATAAGTCGTTTGTGTCCCATCATGCGACTGACGGTTTCGAGCGGCACACCCAGCGACAAGGTGATATGCGTTCCGAAATTATGTCTTGCTTGATGAAAAGTCATATTTCCGATTCCATAGGCTGCACCTAATCGGGGAATCAGTCGTTGTAATTTCTTGTAAGGACAAATCGGCAGCAGTCGATCATCGGTACGCTCCGCTTTGTATTTCTCGATAATCCGCATCGGTATATCCAGCAATCTAATAACTGATTCCGTGTCGGTCTTTTGGCGTCGGATATGTATCCACCAAACACCCTCGTCATCCTGCGATAAGTGCTTTGTAGATAGCTGTTTCAGGTCTGCATAGGCCAATCCCGTGAAGGTGGAGAAGATAAACCAATCCCGCACCCGTTGCAGTACCGGGTCGGCGACCTGCTCGGCAAGCAGACGTTTCAAGTCGTCGAGTTTCAAATGACGACTCTTGCGTTTGGGCAATTCCGGGTGCAGATTGCAATAGGGATCGCGGTGCAATGTTCCTTGATTGACCGCCCGCACGGTCATCTTCTTCAACCGATACAAATGTTCGTGCACCGACTTCTGTTGTAAGTGCCGGTCTGTCCGCAAGAATAAATCGAACGCATCGTAGAACTCTTGGTCGAGGCTTCGTAAGGTTATATCTTCTTGCCCGCATTTCTCCTGCACGAAGTCCCGCAGGTGATTATAGGAACGAACATAGCTTTTGTATGTCTCTCTTGTGCGGTCGATGCCGATGCGTTTCTTAAATTCTTCATTGTGTTCCCGGAAGATGGCTAACAGCGTCAGCGGCTTCTGCTCGATGCCTTTCACAGCATTCTTCACCAGTTCGGCTGTAACGAAACCTAACGACAGATTGATATGTTTGTAGTGCGCCTTGATGTCATTCGTCAATGCGTCAATCGCTCGGTTCACTTCGTTGGCATTGCGGCCTCGCCCGTCGGCACGGCCCGTTGTCGGATTCCAGATAGCGGGATCAACCGCGACTTTGGTTCCGATTTGTGCTGCTTCGGCATCGATACTGATTTTGCACAAGAGTTGGCACATGCCGTCCTTGCGGATTTTCGTGCGGTTGATATAGAACAGTATGGCGAACGTGCTGCGGCGCTTAATATCTCTATTCTTTTCCATAAATGATTATTCTCCAAAGGTTGAAAGTCCGTTAAATAGCCACTATAAATCGTTCTGCGATTCGTTTGTCGAGCGACTGCGTATCGGTGTCTATTTTGTTGTCCGTGACTTTGGCGTAAATCTGCGTCGTATCGACCCGGCTGTGGCCCAACATTCGGCTGACGGTTTCCATCGGTACGCTGTGCGAGAGAGCGATTTCCGTAGCATAGGTGTGGCGAGCCATGTGGAAAGTCAACTTCCGATTGATGTCGCAAGCCGCAGCGAGCTGTTTTAAGCCTTTGTTCAGCTCCGAATTTCTGTACATGGGGAGCAGTTTTCCGCCCGATGTTGTGTCCCGATATTTGTCGATGATATGCAACGGTAAGTCGAGCAAGGGTATCTCGAACTCCACGCCAGTCTTCTCCCGTGTTGCCTTGATCCATATTGTTCCGTCCTCGGCCGTTTCGAGGTTTTCGACGGTCAGACGGCACATATCGCCGTAGCTGATGCCCGTATAACAGGAGAACAAAAACAAGTCGCGGACGAGATAGAGCCGTGATGCAGGGAGTGGCGTAGTCATCAGTCGTTTCATATCCTCGTGTGTCAAGTATCGTTGTTTGCGTTCGGGGCGCGGCGGTTCATAACCTGCGAACGGGTCGGCAGTGATGATTCCTGCGGCAAGAGCTTTATTGACAACCGTATGCAGGCGTGTCGTATACAGAATGATGCTGCGCGGAGCAAGTCGCCGTTCGGTGCGCAAGTATAGGTCGAACTTGTCGATAAACGACCGATCCAGTGCAGTGAATGGAATATCCGAGAGTCGAAGTCGCTCTGACAGAAAACGGGTGAGGTGGTCGTAGGTCGTACGATAAGTTTGTGCAGATTTGGCTGACCGATTGATACCTACACGTTTCTCGAATTGTTCAATATACGTGCGATAATAGTCGAGCAACGTTTCTTGTCCGGAAGCCATACCCAACAGCAAACATTTGACCTCCTCGGCCGTTACCCGTTCACGAACGGCCGACTGCTCGCGGTAGATGGCGAGTGCCGACGCTCGGTATTCGTCCAACTGCTGATTGATTGCAGTAGCCTCGGCGCTTTTGCCTTGGGCGCGACCCGACGACCACAACGATGCGGGAACGGACAACTTGGCACTGAACACGCTTTCCAACCTGCCGACCGTCAGACGTCCCATGATGGGACAACGACCCTCGGCATTCTTTTCGTTCGATTTAAGGTAGAACGCGACCTTTACATCCACTTGATTCATAGCTCTATTAACCGTTTACAAAATTAACTGATATAGAGTTATTTGAAGCTATGAAAAACGAAGCGGAATATAGAATAAAGCACTATGTTTCAATATTCTATCTCGTCTTTTCTGAAAACTCCGCGAAAAACGACTAACTTTGTCGTGAAGCTTTCCGAGAAAAGCTCAGGCTCCTTGAAGTCGGAAACGTTTCGGCGGTCGGGCGAAGGTCTTTCTGTACCTTTATTTCGGTCTTATTTCCGCCCCGAAAAAGGCAACGGATAAGTAATGTTTCTCCAGAACCGTTCCGCAGAAATCGACTTTTCGCCACTTGGAAAACCGAAGTCCGATGCCCCGTTACGATTCTTGTTCTAAACCTATTACGCTATCCTTGCCCCGATTACCCAATTTCTGCAAAATTCTTCGTATCTTTGTCCTAAAATTCGAAACTCCCCATTCCTGAAAAATGGCCGCCCCATTAGCAGAACGCTTGCGTCCGCAGACGATCGACGAATATATCGGACAGACCCATCTGGTCGGCCCGAACGGAATTTTTCGTAAATTTTTCGAAACGGGCAACGTTCCGTCGTTCATCTTGTGGGGCCCGCCGGGGGTCGGCAAGACCACGCTGGCCAAGATTGTCGCTACGCAACTCGAATGTCCGCTGTTCACGCTTTCGGCCGTTACGTCGGGCGTCAAGGAGGTGCGCGAGGTAATCGAAAACGCCAAACGTCAACGATTCTTCGATGCCCGTCCGCCGTTCCTCTTCATCGACGAAATCCATCGGTTCAACAAATCGCAGCAGGATTCGCTATTGGGTGCTGTCGAACAAGGCATCGTAACGTTGATCGGCGCCACGACCGAAAATCCTTCGTTCGAGGTCATCTCGCCGTTGTTGAGCCGCTGCCAAGTCTATACGCTCCGTCCGATGGAGGAGGACGAGCTGCAAACCCTGCTCGACCGTGCGCTGACGACCGACAGCGAACTCAAGGAGCGCAAAATCACGGTGAAAGAGACGGCCGCCCTCTTTCGGTTGTCGGGCGGCGATGCGCGCAAACTGCTGAACATCCTCGACATCGTTGTCGGGTCTACGGACGGGAAGGTTACGATTACCGACCGTTATGTTACGGACTGCCTGCAAGAAAATATTGCCCTCTACGACAAGAACGGCGAACAACATTACGACGTCATTTCGGCGTTCATCAAATCGGTGCGGGGCAGCGACCCCAACGCGGCCATCTATTATCTGGCCCGCATGCTGGCCGGTGGCGAAGAACCGCGCTTCATCGCCCGTCGGTTGGTGATTCTGGCGTCGGAAGACATCGGATTAGCCAATCCGAACGCCCTGTTGTTGGCCAATGCTTGCTTCGACACGGTGCACAAAATCGGTATGCCCGAAGCGCGCATCACGCTGGCCGAAACAACCATTTATTTAGCGACATCGGCCAAGAGCAATTCAGCCTATATGGCTATCGACAAGGCACTTTCGTTAGTCGAACACGATACGACGAATCGCCCCGTACCATTGCATCTGCGCAATGCACCGACCAAGCTGATGAAGCAGTCGGGCTACGGCAAAGGCTATAAATATGCCCACGATTACGAGGGCCATTTCGCCGATCTGGAATTTCTGCCGGAGAGTTTGAAGGGTACGAAATTTTATGAACCAGACGAACAGAATCCTGCCGAAGCGAAAATCGCCGAACGCATCCGCACATTGTGGAAAGGAAAGTATTGATTAGGTAGTTGGATTCCTATTGATTTTTTTGGGGGGGGCTTTCGCGGACGCAGCCTGCGGAGGGGGAAAATCGGAAGGCAGTAAAGCGATTGTAAGCAAAAAGAGCTACGGAGCCGTTAATAAAACCTCCGCCGCCCCGAGGCTGCGGCTCGCGCGGCTCATAGAGCCGCTTTTTTGAAGAAAATATAGCTCGGTTGGCTTCGGAACTTCGACCGAAGCCCCCGCCAAGGCGGGGGTTTGGGGGTGGGTCAAACCTGCATACGCCGCCGCAGGCGGCGAGCATCGAGGAACAGATTCGCGATAACAGGTGAAAACCGTCGGTACATGAAAATAAATTACAGCTTATGAAACGCATCGGCATCATTTCGGACACGCACGGAACCTTCGACGAGACATTGCGCGTATTTTTGCGCGACGTGGACGAAATCTGGCACGCGGGCGACATCGGTTCGTTGGAACTGGCCGATGAAATCGCCGCGTTCAAACCCTTGCGGGCCGTGTCGGGCAACATCGACGGCGGCCTGACGCGGCGGGTCTATCCGTCGTTTCTGAGTTTCGAATGCGAAGGCGTACGGGTGTTGATGACCCACATCGGCGGGTATCCACGCCGTTACGACCCCCGTGCCGTGGAACGCATCCAGGCGATTCGGCCCCGCATTTTCGTGTCGGGGCATTCGCATATCCTGCGTGTCATGAACGATCCGGTTTACAACCTGTTGCACATCAACCCGGGGGCTGCCGGCGAACTCGGATTTCACAAAGTGCGGACGGCTATCCGGTTCGTCGTCGACGGCACCGACCTGCGCGACATGGAGGTGGGCGAATGGCCGCGAAGCGTCTGATGCCCCCGAAAACGGTGGGCGTCGGGTCAACCGTATAAATAAAATCTATCGAAAAAGGCTGCACAATAAGCCATATAGTTTCGTCGTTCTATTTGCGAAATGAAAAGACGACGAAATATGCAAGTGAAAATTTCGAAAACGCTCGAAGGGCTCATCGCCCGCGCCGCTTTCCATACGACGAAGGCCACTATCGGCCATTCGCTCAAAGACTTCCTCACGCTCGAAATGCTTCGCGAGGAGGGATCGCTCGCCTATCAGTTGCTTTCCGCCCGATTGCAGGATTGGGAGCTGCACCAGCTTCGTCAGCGCATCGAGCAGGGGATCATCGCCTCCGATGCCGCTCGGCGAAACCAGCAGCCGGCTTCGGACGCGGTCGATCCGGAGACGTTCTACCGTGCGTGGACCGACGAATTGCGGAGCACGGTCGCCGCGACCCGCAGCATATCGACCGGCCATGCGCTCCAGTTCATCGTCTCCGATCCGTCGACCGTTACGGCCCAAGTGTTGGAGACGTTCGGCATCGGGGCCGACACGATCGCCGCCGACCTGCAAAAGTTCGTCGTGGGCGAGGATTATCGCACCGAAATTCAGGTGCACATGCTCGATTTCGATGCCGACAACCGGCCTGCTTCCGGAGAGAAAAATCGATTGCTTGATAAGTTTGGCGTCGACCTGACGCGGCAGGCCCGTGAGGGCCGTTTGGATCCGGTCGTGGGACGCGAAGCCGAAATCGAGCGGGTCGTGCAGATCCTTTCGCGCCGCAAGAAGAACAATCCGATTCTGATCGGCGAAGCGGGCGTCGGCAAAAGTGCCGTCGTCGAGGGGTTGGCCCTGCGCATCGCGGCCGGCGACGTGCCCTATACCATTGCCGACAAGACCCTGTTTTCGCTCGACATCTCGTCGCTCGTGGCGGGTACGAAGTTTCGCGGCGAGTTCGAGGAGCGTATGCAGCAGCTACTCGACGAACTGCGCAAGGAAAAGAATACCATTCTGTTCATCGACGAAATCCACACCATCGTGGGGGCGGGTTCGACGCAGGGCAGCTTGGATACGGCAAACATCCTGAAACCGGCGCTGGCGCGCGGCGAGTTGCAGACCATCGGCGCGACGACGCTCGACGAATACCGCGAGAACATCGAACGCGACTCGGCCCTCGAACGCCGCTTCCAGAAGGTGCTCATCGAGCCGACGACCCCCGAACAGACGCTGCAAATCCTGCAAAACATCGCACCGCGCTACGAACGGCATCACAAGGTGCACTATACCGACGAAGCGCTGCGGGCTTGCGTGGCACTCACGGAGCGTTACGTTACCGACCGTTATTTTCCGGACAAGGCGATCGACGTGCTCGACGAAGCGGGTTCGCGCGTGCATCTGCTGTCGGCTCGGGAACCGGCCGAGTTGCGCGAAATGGAGACGGCGCTGTGCCAAATCCAGCGCGAACGCCGTGAAGCGATCGACGGAGCCTCCTACGACAAAGCGGCATCGGCCCGGATGCGCGAGCTGGCGCTCCGTTCGAAATTGGGCAACGAACGCACCGAATGGCGCCGCAGCTTGGAGAGCCATCCGGAGGCGATCACCGAGGAGCATATCCGGCAGGTCATCACCGCCATGACGGGCATACCGGCCGAACGGGTTTCGGAGAGCGAGATGAGCCGGCTGCACGCCTTGCGCGACCATCTGTCGAGCCGCGTCGTGGGGCAGCAGGAGGCCGTAGAACGCATTTCGCGCACGATTTGCCGTTCGCGGGCGGGGCTGAAAGACGAAAATCGGCCCATCGGCGTCTTCCTTTTCGTCGGCCCGACCGGCGTGGGCAAGACCCTGTTGGCCAAGGAGGTCTCGAAATGGCTCTTCGACGAACGTCGCGGACTGATCCGCATCGACATGAGCGAATACGCCGAAAAACACAATGTTTCGCGGTTGATCGGTTCGCCTCCCGGGTATGTCGGCTACGGCGAGGGCGGTCAGTTGACCGAGGCCGTGCGGCGTCAGCCCTATGCGGTGGTGCTGTTCGACGAGATCGAAAAGGCTCATCCCGAGGTCTTCAACACGATGCTGCAACTCTTCGACGAAGGGCATCTGACGGACGGTTCGGGCCGCAAGGTCGATTTCCGCAACACGATTATCATCATGACTTCGAACGTCGGTTCGCGGGCCGTTGCGCAGCGGCCGGTGTCGGTCGGATACAGCACCTCGTCGAAAAGCGCCGCCGTCGTCGAGACCCCGCAGACCGAATATCGCAAAGCCTTGGAGCAGACCTTCGCGCCGGAGTTCCTCAACCGCATCGACGACATCGTGCAATTCCGTTCGTTGGAGCTGGACGACGTGGAGCGCATCGTCGATCTGGAGCTGGGCGGACTGTTGCAGCGCACCGACCGGCTGGGCTACAAGGTGAAAATCACGGCGCCGGCCAAACGTCGGTTGGCGACGATGGGTTACGAATCGCGCTACGGCGTGCGCTCGTTGAAACGTACCCTGACGGATCATTTGGAGGAACCGCTGTCGGAACTGATTATCACCGGCAAGCTGCATGCGGGCGACACGGTGGTCGTCGAGGACGACCCGTCGCAGGGCGTAACGTTACGGGTAGCTTGACGGATTGCATAACGGTTCGGAGCGTATCGCACATCGACGTGCGATGCGCTTTTTTATTAAATGGTACGCTCCGGCGCATCGGGGAACCCCGTTCAAACGGGACTTTCAAAAACGGCTTTCAAACGGCGCGGGGCGAAGACTGCGGAGTGAACGCTCGTGAGAGCGGGCCTCCGCGGGCGGAGGCTTCGGCCCGCGGCCCTTATAAAAGGGCCTTTAAATGCGATGCACGGTCAATTCGCTGCTAACGGGTTCGGTCGCTGCCGAACCATTTTCAAGAAAACCGGTCGGCAGCGAAGAAAGCCTTAATAAGTATGGTGTACGCTCAACCGCACAAAGGAACCCCGTTCAAACGGGGCGCTTTCAAAAGCGGGAAGATCCTGCGCCTCGGCAAAAAATGCAAACAAGTTTGCATTTTTGCTCTCGACTTTGCGTATCTTTGGCTTCGCCGAAGATACTCCGTCTCGGCATAATCAAGCTGACGCTTGCTTCTGCGCTCGACTTTGCGTATCTTTGTCCCCCGATGTACCGTTTCGAAACATACCGATCGCAATACGCCGCCAATATCCGGCTGGCGCTGCCGGTCGTATTGACCCAGATCGGCCAGATACTGACCCAGTTGGCCGATAACGTCATGGTCGGTCAGTACGGAGGCGATGATCCCGTGCCCCTCGCGGCGATCGCTTTCGGCGGCTCGATTGCATTCATCTTTTTCATTACGGCCATCGGCATGGCAATGGGGCTGACGCCGCTCATCGGCGAACTTTTCGCCCAAGGCGACCGTCGCAATTCGGCCGTCCTGCTTCAAAACGGCATCCTGTTCTACACGCTGCTCGGCATCGTTACGACCCTCTTGCAACTGGCCGGCATTCCGTTGCTCTATCATCTCGGGCAGCCGGTCGAAGTGGTCGATATGGCATTGCCCTACTATCGGCTGTTGTCGTACAGTATGCCGTTCATCATGCTCTTTTTCGCCTTCAAACAATTCTTGGAGGGCGTCGGCAACACCCATGCGGAACTCATCGTAACCGTCATCGCGAACCTCGCCAATATCGGGCTCAACTGGGTCTTCATCTACGGACATCTCGGCATGCCCGAAATGGGCGCCACGGGGGCCGGCCTGGCTACGCTGCTGGCCCGCATCATGACGCCGCTGCTGATGATCGGTTACTTCTGCTCGCGCGACCGCTACCGACCCTATCTCGAAGGGTTTTCGCTCCGCAACTATCATCGGAAAACCGTGCGCACGCTCGTGCGGATCGGTGCGCCGATCGCTTCGCAGATGTTTTTGGAGAGCTCCGCGTTCATCGGCACCACCATCATGATGGACTGGTTGGGCACGCTGGCCATCAGCGCCAACCAGATCGCCATCACGGTCAACAACTGCGCCTGGATGGTCGTTACCTCCATCGGCGCGGCGGCGACCATCCGGATTTCGCACTGCTACGGGGCACACGACATCGGCCAACTGTCGTTAGCGGCCAAAGCCTCCTATCACTTGATTCTTGCCTGGAGCGGCTTCGCGACGGTGGCATTCGTCGCCCTGCGCCACTACATTCCGCAGTTCTTCACGACCAATGCCGAAGTCATCACCATCACGGCAGAATTGATGCTTTTCGTGACGCTCTACCAACTGTCGGACGGTTTGCAGAACATCTCGGTCGGCATCCTGCGCGGTTTGCAGGATGTGCGCATCATCACGCCGATCGCCGTCCTCTCGTATTGGGTGCTCAATCTGCCGGTGGGTTATCTGTTCGGATTCACGTTCGGCATGGGACCTTCGGGGTTGTTCCTCGGTTACTTCGTTGGACTGACCGTGGCGGCCGTGTTGATGATGCTCCGCATCCGGCGCACCGTGCGGCGGTTGAGGGCCTGACCGAAATAGGCTTCCGACCGGCGACGATACGAACGAGGCGGCTCCCCTGCAAAGGAGCCGCCTCGATTCATTCGGATTCGGAATGCTTACAACCGTGCTTTGATGGCTTTCGTCGCCTCTTCGTACCCGGGCTTTTCGAGCAGCGCGAACATGTTCTTCTTGTACGCCTCGACGCCGGGCTGGTCGAACGGGTTGACGCCCAACATGTAACCGCTGATGCCGCACGCCTTCTCGAAGAAATAGAGCAAGCCGCCGATGGTATGGGCATCGACCTTCGGCAGTTCGATGCGGATATTGGGCACGCCGCCGTCGACATGGGCCAGTTGCACGCCCAATTCGGCCATGCGGTTCACCTCCGAAATGCGCTTGCCGGCCAGATAGTTCAGTCCGTCGAGGTTTTCGGCGTCCGGTTCGATGACCACTTGATGGTCGGGCGCTGCAACCGAAATGATGGTCTCCATCAAGGTGCGTTCGCCCTCCTGGATGTATTGGCCCATCGAATGCAGGTCGGCGGTCAGCGTTACGCTGGCCGGGAACAACCCTTTGCCCTGCTTGCCTTCGCTCTCGCCGTAGAGCTGCTTCCACCACTCGTTGATGTATTGCAGACGGGGTTCGTAGGAGCCCAGAATCTCGATCTTCTTTCCGCTGCGGTAGAGCGCACTGCGCACAACGGCATAGATAGCCGATGGATTCTGCTCGAACGGCGTGCCGTCGGCCGTAGTCTGTTCCATCTCCTGCGCACCGTGCACCAAGGCGGCGATGTCGACACCGGCGACCGCCAGCGGCAGCAGTCCGACGGGCGTGAGCACCGAGAAACGACCGCCCACGTCGTCCGGAATGACGAACGTCGGATACCCCTCCTGCGTAGCCAAGGTCTTCAGCGCGCCGCGAGCCTTGTCGGTTACGGCGACGATGCGTTCGGCTGCCTCCTGTTTGCCGTAGCGTTTCTCAATGGCGGCCTTAATCAGCCGGAAAGCGATGGCCGGTTCGGTCGTCGTACCCGATTTCGAGATGACGATGGCGGCAATGGAGTGCTCCTCTGCGGCGGCCATTAACGCATTGATATAATCTTCGGAAATGTTCTGACCGGCGAAGACGACCGTCGGGTCTTGCTGCTTCTTATGCAACAGTTTGAAGGGGTCGGTCATCGCTTCGACGACCGCTTTGGCGCCCAGATAAGAACCGCCGATTCCGATGCAGATGACCAAATCGGCCTTCGCACGCAATTTGTCGGCTTGGGCTTGGAGCGCAGCCAGTTCGGCGTCGGAGATCGACGACGGCAGGTGCACCCAGCCTAAAAAATCGTTGCCGACGCCTTCGCCCGATTGGAGCAGCGCATTGGCCCGTTGCGCTTCGGCTTGCAAGGCGGGCGTAATTTCAACACCCGCTTTACTGATGTCCAATTTCAGATTTTTCATAGCATAATTATATATGAATTTACATTGACTTTCTGTCGAAATGCTTCCGACCGCTGTTCTTGCCGCTTTCGGCGTCATTTACAAGTCTGACCCACCCCCGACCCCCGCCTCAGGCGGGGGCTTTGCCGACAGGTCGTTGCATCCTGCATGGTCGGACCGACTTGTGGTGTAAAATTATCTAATATTGCCTTTAATTATCGGTTAAAATAATTTTTCGGTCAGTTCGCGCATCCGGCGACGCGCCGACGCATTGCGATAAAAGACGTCGTAAACCATTTCAACGATGGGCATATCGACCTTGTGCCGGAAATTGATATGCCGGATGCAATCCACGGCGAAATAGCCTTCGGCAATCATCGTCATCTCGTTCAAGGCGCTTTTCACCGTGCAGCCGTGTCCGACCAGCAGCCCCAGCCGGCGGTTGCGGCTGTACGACGAATAACAGGTTACGAGCAGATCGCCCAGATAGGCCGACGCCCGCGTATTGCGTTCGGCGGGATAGCTTTCGTCGAGGAAACGGGTCATTTCGTCGGCGCAGTTGGCGATCAGCACGGCCAGAAAATTATCGCCGTAGCCCAGCCCGACGGCCAACCCGACGGCCAGCGCATAGATGTTCTTCAAAATCGCAGCGTATTCGATACCGTAGAGGTCGGTCGAGTAGCTCAACCGGATGTAGGGCGTTGCGAATTTCGGGCCGATGGCGTGGGCCGTCTCCATTTCGGGACAAACCACCGTCAGATACGAGAGTTTTCCGCGCGAGACCTCCTCGGCATGCGACGGGCCCGTGAACAGACCGAGCTGCCGGTACGAAAGGTCATAACGGTCGCGGAGGTATTCGACGACGGTCTTGTAATCGTCCGGTACGATGCCTTTGATGGCCGAAATGATGATTTTGTCCGCCAGCGATTTGGTCAGGGGTTCCAGAAAGGTTTTCAGATAGGCCGACGGAACCGCCAGCACTAAAATATCGGCTTCGCGTACAACGGCATTCAGATCGTCGGACGGTACGATGCGGGAGCGGTCGAATTCGACATCGCTCAGATAGCGCGGATTGCGTCCTTCGGTGCGGAGTGCTTCCAGCACTTCGGGATTGCGGACATACCAGCCGACTTGCGGTTCGTTTCCGGAGAGCAGTTTCACGAGCGCCGTCGCCCAACTGCCATAGCCGATGACCGCACATCGGGATTCCGCATCTATTTTATATTCCATGGACATCTTCGATAGCTTGTTCATACAAAGATACGAAAAAGTCGAGCGCAAAAAGCAAACTTGTTTGCATTTTTGCCGAGACGGAGTATCTTCGACGAAGTCAAAGATACGAAAAAATCAGAGACGGCGCCCTAATTTGGCGACCATCGCCTCTTTCCAAGGCAGAAAATCGCCGACCGCGATGTGCTCGCGTGCCATCGACACCAAACGCAGATAGAATGCGATGTTATGCAGCGAAGCGATTTGTGCCGCCAACATCTCGCCGCACACTGTCAGATGATGCAGATAGGCTTTCGAATAGAGCCGGTCGACGAAAGCTGTGCCCTCGGGATCAATGGGCGAAAAATCGTCCTCCCACTTCTTGTTACGGATGTTGATAGTACCCTCGGACGTAAATAGTTGGCCGTTGCGTCCGTTGCGCGTCGGCATCACGCAGTCGAACATGTCCACTCCGCGAGCGATGCCTTCCAGAATGTTCGCTGGCGTACCCACCCCCATCAGATAACGGGGCCTGTCCTTCGGCAGGACGGCGTCGACCACCTCGATCATTTCGTACATCGTTTCGGTGGGTTCTCCCACGGCCAGACCCCCGATGGCATATCCGTCGGCATCGTACTGCATCGCATGTTCCGCAGCCCGCACCCGCAAATCGGGATAGGTGCACCCCTGTACGATCGGGAAAAGCGCCTGATAATGACCGTACTTGGGCTGCGTCCGGTGATAACGGTCGAAACAGCGGTCGAGCCACCGCTGGGTCAGATCGAGCGATTTGGCCGCATATTCGCGCGGGGCATCGCCCGGCGGACACTCGTCAAACGCCATCATAATGTCGGCGCCGATGGTTCTCTCGGTATCGATGACGCTTTCGGGCGTGAACAGATGCTTCGAACCGTCGATATGCGACCGGAAATGGCATCCCTCCTCGGTCAGTTTGCGGCAGGCAGCCAACGAAAAGACCTGAAAACCGCCGCTGTCAGTGAGCATCGGCCCCTCCCAAGTCGAAAAGCGGTGCACGCCGCCGGCTTTTTCGATAATCTCCATGCCGGGCCGCAGATAAAGGTGGTAGGTATTGGCCAGAATAATCTGGGCCCGTGCCTCGTCTCGCACGTCCCGATGGAAAATTCCCTTGACGGTCGCGGCCGTGCCTACGGGCATAAAAATCGGCGTGCGGACGATGCCGTGATCGGTCTGCAACTCACCCGCGCGGGCATGCGTAGCGGAATCCTGATGCTGAATGGTGAATCGGATGCTCATAACGCCGACAAAAGTAGTCGTTTTTTCAGAGAATTCCTAACAGCACAAGGGCCGCGCCTTTTAGAAGGCGTTCCTTATGCGATGGAGCATTACGATGCTCGGGAAGGCTTTCTTCGCCACCCTCCGTTTTGCCTGAAAACGATGCGCTCTGTGCCAGTTAACAAAAATTCGTATCTTTGGCTTCGTTGAAGATACTGCGTCTCGGCAAAAATTGCAAACAAGTTTGCATTTTTGCGCTCGACTTTTTCCTATCTTTGACCCTATGGAAAAAGGATTCACCATCGAAATCACGAGCCGGTTCGAGGGCTGGTGGCGGTACAACGCCGTGTTGATGTGCGGATGCTTCGACGCCGCCGGCACACGGATCGACTTCGCATCGGCCGAATCGCACGTGGCGGACGTCGGTGCAGGCCCCGCCGAGCGTCCCGCGAACATAGCGCCCGACCGACGGCTTACGCTCGAAACGCAGCCGTGCGACCATTTGCTGCTCTACGTCTACATCATCCCGCACACGCTGCCGCAAAGCAACGACATCGAGACGACGAAACCTTTCGCCCTCGATCTGAAAATCGCTTACGACGGGCACCGATTCCGCAGCGAACGCCTGTCGATCAACCAATGGTCGGGCATCTCGCTCGAACTGCGGGTCGACCGTCCGACCTCCGAAAAAGCCTGACCGCCATGCGCATCCGTCCATCGCACATCTTAGTCTGGGGAGCGGCCTTGTTGCTGACCCTGCCGACGCATTCGACCGCATCGGCAGCATCGACCGTACCGACTGCCGATTCGTTACGGAACCGCCCCACCGTTGCAAGAACAGCAAGACCGGCAACGGGCGGCGTAGGCGTGGTGATGAGCGGCGGCGGCGCCAAGGGCCTTTATCATATAGGTGTGCTGGAAGCGCTCGAAGAGTACGGCATCCCCATCGACTATGTGGCCGGCACGTCGATGGGCTCCATCATCGCAGCGATGTACGCCGCCGGATACTCGCCGGCCGAAATGCGCCGCATCGTCGCGTCGGGTGCCGTGAAAGAGTGGGTTTCGGGGCGCATCGACCCCAACCGCTACCTCGCCTACTACCGCCAATACGGCCAATCGCCCTCGTTCATCAACGTACGGCTCGACTTCCGCAAAGGCAGCCGCACCTTCCAATCCCCGACCAATCTGCTCTCGTCGACCCAGATCGACATGGCACTCGTCGGGCTTTTCGCACCGGCGACAGCCGCTTCGGACGGCAACTTCAACCGACTGATGGTGCCATTTCTCTGTGTGGCGAGCGATATGAACGCCCGCCGGCCGGTCGTTCTGCGCGAAGGCGAATTGAGCGAGGCTGTCCGCGCGTCGATGTCCATTCCGTTGGTCTTCAAGGCAATGGCGCGTGATTCGATGCTGCTCTACGACGGCGGCATCTACGACAATTTCCCGTGGAAAGCGCTGGACGAAAGTTTCCATCCGTCGTTGATTATCGGCAGCATCTGCACCTCGGGCAACACCCGTCCGAGCGAGCAGAACAGCCTGATGGATCAGGCCTTTCTGTTGGCGATGCAGGAGACCGACTACACGCTGCCCGAAGGCCGCAGCGTCCGCATCGCCCGCGCGGTGGACGTCGGTATGCTCGACTTCGATCGGGCCGAGGAGACCATGAACGCAGGCTACACCGACGCCCTTTCGAAGATGCCCGAAATTTTGCAACAGGTCGAAGCCCGATCGACGCCGGCCGAGATTGCGGCCCGTCGCGAAGCCTTTCGCGAAAAGTGCCCGCCGCTGATTTTCGACGACTATCGCATCGAGGGGCTCACCCCGCCGCAGCGCGAATACATCCGCGACTTCATGCAGGTCGACCGCAAATCGACGGGCCGGCAACGGGCAATGGGATTCGACCGTCTGCGCGACAAACTCTACGAGGTGCTGGCCAGCGGCGATTTCACGATGGATTTTCCCCATGCGATTTATGATCCGCAGACGCGCCGCTATGCGTTCGAAGCCCGCTTCCACACGAAGCCCAATTTCAAAATTTCGGTCGGCGGCAACATCTCGTCGACGGCTTTCAACATGGGGTACATCGGGCTGAACTACCGCTCGTTCGGCCGCGTCGCCCAATCGTGGGGCGCCGACCTCTTTCCCGGGCCGCTCTATACATGGGGCGCTATGGGCGGGCGCACCGATTTCTATGCTTGGAAGCCGCTGTTTCTCGACTACACTTTCAATTTCCACACCCACGACCTCATGCACGGCAATTTCGGCAATCTGACCGAGGTAACCGACGCTCTGCATGTCAAGGAGAGCGGTCTCTACGGTTCGGTCGGTCTCGGGATGCCCCTCACGCATCGCAGTTTCTTCCTGCTGCGGGCCAACCTCGGCCACGTCAACTACCACTACGATGCCGATGCGTTTCAAGGCGACGAAACCGACCACACCCGTTTCACCTATTTCGGAGCGATGGCCGCCGTCAAACGCAACACGCTCGACCGGATGATCCATTCGCGGCGCGGTTCGAATCTGCAACTTTCGGCCATCTTCGTAACGGGCCGAGACAAGTTCGAACCGCTGGACAAGGGCGGATTCCGCTCGAAAATACGCCGGCAATGGTTCGGCACCCGAATGACGTGGGACAAATACTTCGATTTGCCGCAACGAACATGGTTTTCGCTGGGGCTGAACTTCGATGCAGTCATCACGAACCATCCGCATTTCACCTGCAACGGTGCGACGCTCCTGTCTTTGCCGGCCTATGCCCCGCTGCCGCACACGCGGATGATCTACTTGCCGGCCCTGCGCGGCAAACGATTCGTGGCGGGCGGCGTGATGCCGACATTCGATCTGCTGCCCAACTGTTTCTTCCGCACGGGGTTCTATGCCATGTATCGCGAATGCCGCGACAACGACCCGCAATTTCTTTATTACGACGGAGAGAATCGACAGATGCACTACATCGTGGATGCGTCGTTCGTCTATCACACCCCGATCGGGCCGGTCAGTCTGAGCCTGACGAAGTACGACCTGCGCAACTGGAAAAACATGTATCTCGTGTTCAGTTTCGGCTATGCCCTCTTCGCCCCCAAAGGAATTTTTTATTAGCGCGTTAGACGGTCGATTTGCTTTCCAACGTTTTCTTCGCTTCCGCTGCTTTTGAAAGCGCCCCGTTTGAACGGGGTTCCCTATGCGGTGGATTGCTTCGGTTGCTTATCAAGGCTTTCTTCGCTGCCGACCCGTTTGAATGAGCCAACTTAATAAAAATGCGGCTCTTTGAGCCGCGCGAGCCGCAGCCTTGGGGCGGCGGAGGCTCGCCACAGCTCCCCTCCGCAGGCTGCGTCCCACGATTCAGCAAGCCTAAAATAGATACCATAAAAATTTGGCATTGTGCTCGGCTTTTCGTATCTTTGTCCCAGACATACTGAAAGCGCATCGGCTTTTCTTCTTGTATCCGAAATTTGGACACTTCGATTTAACAAGAGGATAAAAGGTTGATGCTCGCGCTGTTTTTCAGCGTGGGCATTTCCTCGATCTTCTTGTTAGGGCAGTCCAAAGCCTCGGATACAGGTTGAGTGATTTGCCCGCTTTTTTATGCCCATAGCTACACGGCGGGCCGAACCCAACAGAGGAACCCTTCGATGTTTTCGATCATTCTGATTCTTAAATGAATGTACTTCGCCTTAATGATTGAAATCGGTTCCTCCTACCGAATTTGGTCCGCCGCTTTTTTATTAACTGGTACGGATCGCACCGTCTTCGGGAAAAAGGGTCGGCAGCGAAGAAAACGTTGAAAAGCAAATCAATAATCCACCGCATCGGGAACGCCTTTCAAAAAGCGGCGGGACGAAGACTGCGGAGGACGCCACAAGCGGGCCTCCGCGGGCGGAGGCTTCGGCCCGCTGCGGTTCAAGGAACCGCCTGTAACAACCAGCGGAAGCGACGATAACCTTCGAAAGCGAATAGTGATTCTTACGCATAGGGAAGCCCGTTCAAACGGGCCGCTTTCAAAAGCGGTTACGCCTGCCCCATCTTGGGGCCGCCGTCGGGACCGGACTGCGGCACGGGGATTTCGATCTTCCCGATTGTCGATTCGTACCGCACGATGTTCTCCTGCAACGACCGCAACAGGCGTTTCGCATGCTCGGGCGTGAGAATGATGCGGCTTTTGACCCGTGCCTTCTCCACCCCGGGCAGCACCGTCGCAAAATCGAGGATGAATTCCGAAGAGGAGTGCGATATGATTGCCAGATTCGAATAATTGCCTTGTGCCACGTCGGCGCTCAACTCGACATCGAGCCCGAATTGTTTCATCTCTGCCATAGAACGTACTGTTTAACGATGCAAATATAGTCGATCCGCCATTCGCCTATTCGACTGTACCCTATAAAGTTTTCGATAAAATATCAACACATTCTCGCCGACGGTGTCCGAATAGGAAATTTTTGAGTACCTTTGTTTCCTAAATCCGCCTTTGCTGCTGACTCTATATGGGATTCGAATTCGTTGAAGTGCTTTTCCGCGGCATCTACGTCGGCATCGCTGCGTCGATTACCGTCGGCCCCGTAGCGGTGCTGTGCATCCAGCGCACGCTCTCCAAAAACCGGCGTTCGGGCATCGTCTCGGGATTCGGCGTCGCCTGCGCCGACACGTTCATGGCCATGTTCGCCCTGTTTTTCTACTCATTGTTGCAGGCCAGCATCGAACAGTACAGCACCCTGCTGCGGGTCGTCGCAGGCATCTTGGTCGTCATCTTCGGCGTCTACATCTTCTCGCAGAACCCCGTGCCGCAAATCCGCCGCAACCGTGCCGGCAAGAGTTCGCTGTGGCAGGATTTCGCGTCGATTTTCGGCTTCACCCTCGCCAATTTCGTGCTGGTGATTCCCTACATCCTCACCTTCTTCGCCATCTTCAAAATTTCGGGCGCCGAGATGACCGGCAACGGATTCAACGGCTTCTTGTTGGCCGCGTTCACCATCGCCGGATTCTTCGGCGGCGCCTCGGCTTGGTGGACGCTGCTGGCCTTCGTCATCAACCTGTTCCGCCGCCGTTTCCGCCCGCGCCACATGCTCACGATCAACCACGTCGCCGGACTGCTCATCGGGCTGTTGGGCGTCTACACCATTTTATCGACCTTTTTTGCCATTTTCCCCAATGTCGGACACTGAAAAACAGAAAATCATCATAGCCATCGACGGATTTTCGTCGTGCGGCAAAAGCACCTTCGCCAAAAGCATCGCCGCGCGGTTGGGCTACATCTTCATCGACACGGGCGCCATGTACCGCGCCGTAACGCTCTATGCACAGGAGCACGGGGCTATCCGATCGGGCATCATCGACGAAGATGCCGTCGTGCGGTTGTTGGACGAAATCGCCATCACGTTCCGCTTCAACCCCGAGCGCGGCGCTAGCGACATCTATGTCAACGGCGATCGGGTCGAGGGCCGGATTCGCACCATCGAGGTGAGCAACTGCGTGAGCGGCGTGAGCGCCATTCCCGCCGTGCGGCGGAAGTTGGTGGCCATGCAGCAGGAGATGGGACGCCGGCGCGGCGTGGTGATGGACGGACGCGACATCGGCACGGTGGTCTTTCCCGATGCCGAGCTGAAAATTTTCATGACCGCCGATCCGGCCGTGCGGGCCCGCCGCCGCTACGATGAACTGAAAGCCAAAGGCGACGACGTATCGTTGGAGGCGATCGAACGCAACGTCCGCGAACGCGACAAGGCCGACATGGGTCGAACCATCTCGCCGCTGCGCCAAGCGGAGGACGCCGTGGTATTAGACAACAGCCACATGACCGTGGAGGAGCAGATGGCGTGGTTTATGAAGGAGTATTCGAAACGGGTGGGTATCCTTCGGGAGGCTTGAAATGCACGAAACCGAATCGGATTCGGGACTGCGATGAAAATCGAAATCGACGATAAATCGGGATGCTGTTTCGGCGTCGTTCGGGCGATTACGGAGGCGGAAAAGGCCCTCGCGGAAGGCGGTACGGTCTATTCGTTGGGCGACATCGTGCACAACCGGATCGAAGTGCAGCGGCTCGAACAATTAGGCCTGCACACCGTAACGCACGCTGATATGCCCCGATTGGGCGGCTGCCGGCTCTTCATTCGGGCGCACGGCGAACCGCCGACGACCTATGCGGCCGCCCGCCGATTGGGCATCGACCTAATCGACGCCACGTGTCCGGTGGTCGCACGGCTCCAGAAGCGGGTGAAACATGCGCACGAACAAATGCGGCCGGTCGGCGGCCAAGTGGTCATCCTCGGAAAACGGGGCCACGCCGAAGTGGTGGGGCTCACGGGGCAGGTCGAAGAACCGACGCTCGTAATCGAAGGGCGGCAGGATTTGGAAACGATCGACTTCGCGCGGCCCATCTATTTTCTGTCGCAGACGACGCAAAGCATTGCGTTGTTCGAAGAGCTGGGCGAGGAGATGCGGCGTCGGGCGGCCGATCCGGCGCAAGTGTGGTTGGACGATACGATTTGCCGTCAGGTAGCGGGCCGCGAACAACATCTGACCGAGTTTGCAAGCCGGTTCGATGCGATTCTATTCGTTTCGGGCCGCAAATCGTCGAACGGCAAGGTGCTTTTCGAGATGTGCCGACGGGCCAATCCGCACACCCACTGGGTCGAGGAACCGTCGGAGCTTGACCCGACGTGGTTCGAAGGCGTCCGTTCGGTCGGCATCTGCGGCGCGACTTCGACCCCGAAATGGCAGATGGAACAGGTCGCCGATGCGGTAGCGGCATGGGCCACGAAAGGCAAGGAGGCCTCCGGTGCGGGCGATGCGTGAAATCGCGGCACCGGTCAGCGCTTCCTACAAGGACGCACACATGGAAAATTTTGCATACAGATGAAATACTTCGTACATTCCGTCAAATTCTTCTGCGCAGCCAGCGTATTGGCGTTGTTGTTGATTATCGCGATGGTCGCGACCGGCACGGCCACCGCTTCGTGGAACGACTGGCACCGATTCGCCGTGTTGTTCGGCTTCCTCGTCCTTTTCGCCGCTGTCTACCCGAAAATGACGTTTATCGCACGGTTTGTTTCGTGCGATCTCGCAAAAGAGGGCAAACCGATCGCAATCAACGCTTTCCGCGAAGCCGGATACGAACTGGTCGGGGAGGGGCCGGACGGAATGACGTTCCGCCCGCGCAGTTTCGGACGACGGTTGCGGCTGCTGTTCGACGATGAAATCAAGGCGGTGCCGCAAGGCGCCCGGCTCCGCATCGAAGGCCACCGCATCGGCGTTTACCGCGTGCTGTACCACTGGGACGCCTGCTACGCGCCCTACGACACAAAGGAATAACGACCCACAAACAAACGGTCAACGAATTATGGGAAAGAAAACGATCGATCGAGCCAATAAACACTATTGGATCACGGCGGCAGCGGCCCTCGCGATAGCCGCCTGTACGATTTTCGCCGGTCGCAACGACTTCGGTCTCGGCCGCAACATGGAGCTGTTGGTCAACATGATGCGCGAATTGTCGGTCAGCTACGTCGATCCCGTCGACCCCGATGTGCTGATGGTCGGTGCCGCCGAAGGGATGGTGCGCGACCTCGACCCCTACACGGAGTTCATCCCCGAATCGGAGATGTCCGATTTCGAGGTGCTCACGACCGGCAAATACGGCGGCGTGGGATCGCTCATCCGGCAGAAAGAGGACTACGTGCGCATCGCCCAGCCCTACGAAAACTCGCCGGCCGACCGCGCCGGACTGAAAATCGGCGACCTGATTCTGGCTATCGACGGACAATCGGCTGCGGGATTCACGACTGAGGAGGTCTCGAAACGCCTCCGGGGCGAACCCGGCAGCAAGGTGAAAGTAACCGTGCGCCATCTCGACGGCAGCGAAGAGACGGCGACCCTCCGCCGCGAACGGATCGCCATACCGGGCATTCCCTATGCCGGATGGCTCGGCGACGGCATCGGTTACATCCGCCACAGCGACTTCACCGAAGGCTGTTACGAAGAGATGCAGGCGGCCATCGCGAAACTGCGCAGCGAGGGCGAACTGAAAGGGTTGGTATTGGATTATCGGTCGAACGGCGGCGGCATCATGCAGGAAGCGGTCAAAATTCTGGGCCTGTTCGTGCCGAAAGGCACCGAAGTGGTAAGCACCAAGGGACGCACCGAAGATTCGAAAAAGACTTTCGCGACGCAATCGGAACCCATTCTGCCCGACCTGCCGCTGGCAGTGCTCATCAACGGCAATTCGGCCTCGGCCGCCGAGATTCTCGCCGGGGCGCTGCAAGACCTCGATCGCGCCGTACTGATCGGACAGCGCAGTTTCGGCAAGGGACTGGTACAATCGCCCAAGCCGTTAGGTTACAACACCATGCTGAAACTAACGACGGCCAAATACTACATTCCGTCGGGGCGCTGCATTCAGGCGATCGACTATTCGCATTCGCAGCAGAAGTCCGTCCATACGGTCCCCGATTCGTTGATTTCGGAGTTCACGACCCGCACCGGCCGCAAGGTCTATGACGGGGGCGGCATCATGCCCGACGTCCGCACCGAACCGGAGTACATCAGCCGTTTTGCCGCAACGCTCTATGCATTGGGGTTCATCGAGGACTTCGGCGACGAATATACGCGGCGGCATCCCGAAGCGCCGGCCGATTTGAAAAATTTCTCGATCACGGAGGCCGATTACGCCGACTTCGCCGACTTCATGAAGGACAAGCAGGTGCCTTACGAATCGGATACGCGGCGGGCGCTCAAAACCCTGCGCGAAGCGGCCGCCAACGACCGGTTCGGCCAAGTTACGGAACAACTGGAGCGCATGGAATCCGAGCTGAAAGACGACACGCAGACCAATTTGGAGACTTACCGGAAGCAGATTATCGAATCCATCAACCGCGACATCGTGCAGCGGCACGGCTACACGGCGGGCGTCATCGCCCATTCGCTGACCGACGACAAGGAGGTCGCGCGGGCCATGGAGGTGCTGCGCGACACGGCCGAATACCGCCGTATCACGACCGAACAGGATACCGAACGGAAATAGCAACGGATGAAGCTGCGCCGCAACATATTCTCGTTCCGCAATCGGGTGGTGGTCATCATCGTCGGGGTGTCGCTCGGCGCGCTGTCGATCATCTACACCAACAAGATGGCGCAACGGCTCAAAGAGAAGGAGCAGCACGACGTGGCGCTGTGGGCCCATGCGATGGAGCGTGTCAACCGCGACGTGCTGGGCGGCTCGCTCAACGATCCGTTGGTGCAGGACATCATGTCGAACGGCAACAACATCCCGTTCATCATCACGGACGAGAATTTGCAAGTGCTCCAAGCCCATTTGGTGCCCGAACGCATCCTCCAACATCCCGACCGGCTGCGCCGCCGCATCGACCGGTTCACCGAAGAGAACACGCCGCTTCCGATCCGTTTCCTGTGGAGCGCCGACCACTACCACATCATCTTCTACGGTCGTTCTAACCTGCTCAAATCGCTTTACTATTTTCCGTACATCCAGTTGTTGGTCATCACGACCTTCGTTTTGTTGGGTTACATCGCGTTCCGCTCCTCGAAACAGGACGAACAGAACCGCGTTTGGATCGGTTTGGCCAAAGAGACAGCCCACCAGCTCGGCACCCCGACTTCGTCGCTCTTGGGATGGATCGAATACCTGCGTGCGCAGGAGATCGACCAAAGCGCCGTCGAGGAGATGAACAAAGACCTGACCCACTTGATGAAGATCGTCGACCGGTTCTCGAAAATCGGCTCCGAGACGACCCTCGCACCAGCCAACATCAACGAAATCGTCGGCGAATCGGTCATGTACTTCCGTAAGCGAATCCCGCGCAACGTTACGCTCGACTACAACGGACTGGCCATCGCGCCGGTGCAGGCCAACGTCAACGCGGCCCTATTCGAATGGGTGGTCGAGAATCTGATGAAAAATTCGCTCGACGCCCTGCAAGGCCACGGCTCCATCGACGTGCGCATCGCATCGAACGACAAACAGGTGATGATCGACGTCAAAGACACCGGCAAGGGTATTCCGAAAAGCAACTGGAAACGCATCTTCGAACCCGGATTCACGACCAAGACCCGCGGCTGGGGGCTCGGTCTGTCGCTGTCGCGGCGCATCGTCGAGGATTACCATTCGGGGCGCATCGCCGTCGTCGATTCCGAACTCGGTAAGGGGACGACCATCCGCATCACGCTCAAACGATTCTTTGCAGGATGAACGAGCCGCTGACCGATACTTTATCGCAGGTTCCGGCCGATACACTCGGTCGGACGGCAGGGCTTTCGGCCGCTCCGCAGCGGCCGGCGGCCCCAACCGATTCAATACCCTCAACGGAGACAATAACTTCCGCTGCCTCGACAGATTCAATAACTTCGACCGTTTCGAAAACCTCCGTCGTTTCGGCGGATTCAATCATCGCAACGGGTTCGACGCTCCCTGCGGCTTCAGCGGATTCAACAACCTCGAAGGCTTCGGCTGCCTCGACGGCATCCATGCACGCTGCGACCAAGACAATTCCGGTCGAATTTGCGACAAAGACGGTTCCGGTTGAATCTGCGGCTCCGACCGACAGCCTGTCGCTCCGGCAGGAAATCGACCGTTCGCACGACTATCCGTTCCGCGTGTACTGCACGCCCGACTCGCTGCGGGCCATCGAACGCTCCGCGCTCGCCCACCGTTCGCACGTCCTGCAACAGACGCAACAAGAAACGCCGTCGCCCTACACCGAGGTCTTCGCATCGACCGTCTACGGTCCGCAATCGATCCTCGTCCGGCTGCCGCACAGCGATCCGCACGAACGGCCGATGACGGACAATGCCCTGTTTCAAGGATTTTTCCTGCTGCTGGCCGTCATCTACATCCTGTTGATTTATCACAATCTGCCCGACATCCGCACGCTGTTGAGCCGCATCTTCCACAATCCGCATTCGGACAATCACCATTTTCAGGAACCCGGCGGCAGCCGCTACGCCCGATTCATGCGCACGATCGCCACCATCGGCACGCTTTTCATCGGCATCTTCGCCGTCAAATACGGGCAGCCGCTCGTCGCCGATTTTCCGGCCGGCCGCTTCTCGTTCGCAACGGCCGCGCTGTTGAGCCTCGCGGTTTCGGCACTTTTCCTGCTCGTCATCGGGTATCAATGGAGCCTGCTGCGATTGGTCGGAGCGCTCACCCTCACCCAACCGCTCATCACCCAACTGCGTCAGCTGCGCAAACTCTACTTTTCGGGCGCCGTCGTGATCGTTACCCCCGCTCTGCTGCTCTTCACGCTCTGCCCGCAGCATACGGGTCTGCTCTGGTTCGGTCTGATCGTCATCGAATTGCTCGTTACGCTCTTCCTGTATCTCAGAGAGACATTGACCCTCTTTCTTTCTAAAAAAGTTTCGATTCTCCATTGGATTTTGTACCTTTGCACCGTCGAACTATTCCCGGTCAGCCTGTTATGGCAGCTCGCCGTGAAGTGAAGCGACCGATCAACGTAAAAACGAGCAGAGAGTTGGAAACAGCTAAGAAAAAAATCTGGATTTCCCAGCCGAAACCGGCGAACAGCGCAAAATCGCCGTTCTACGAATTGTCCCGGAAATACGACACCGAAATCGTCTACCAACCCTTCATCCGCGTGGTAGGCGTCTCGCTCAAGGAGTTCCGTTCGCAGCGCATCGAGATACTGACCCACACGGCCGTCATCTTCACCTCCCGCACGACGGTCGACAGTTTTTTCCACATCTGCGAAGAAGCGCGGATTACCGTCCCCGAGACGATGAAATACATCTGCCAAACGGAGGCCGTAGCCCTCTATCTGCAAAAATACATCGTCTACCGCAAGCGCAAAATTTCGTTCGCCGACGGGTCGTTCACTTCGCTCGTGGAGTTGATTATCAAGCACAAGGACGAGAAGTTCCTGCTCGCTTTGAGCGAACCGCATCGTCCCGAACTGCCCGAAACGCTGGCCAAATTGCGATTGTCGGTCGATTCGGTCATTCTGGCCCGCACCGAAGCGTGCGATCTCCACGCCGTGAATCTCGCCGAATACGAACTGCTGGCGCTCTACTCGCCGTCGGATGTTCGGGCGTTGATCGCCAAATTCGGCACGGAGCAGCTGCCGGCCGTAGCGGTCTTCGGCGAAGGAACCCTGCGGGCGGCCTTGGACGCCGGAATCACCGTTCGGGCCAATGCGCCCACGCCGCAGGCGCCGTCGATGGTGAAAGCCGTGGACATCTACCTCGACAAGGTGCAGAAAGGCGAGGCCGTCGAACCGGTATCGTTGACCGTTGATGCCCGCAAGGAGGAGTTCATCCGCACGCAGGAGCACAAAATGGCCAAACGTTCCGCCGCCCATTCCAATAAGGCGGCCGATTCCCGCAAACCGGCAACCGATCGCAAACCGACGGCCGACCGCAAGCCGGCTGCTTCGTCGTCAAAATCCGCTAAACTGCGCAAATAACGGCGCGCAACCGAATCGAAAATACCTGCCTGCCCATGTCCGACTGCTCGTTACCCCGCACGGAACGGCTTCGTTCGTTCGGAGCCGTGCGACGGCTGTTCGAGCAGGGCGAAAGCGGCTTCGTGTTCCCTTTCCGATACGTATGGTTCGCCGAGACGGATGCGCTGCCGACTGTGGAGGTGCTCTTTTCGGTGCCGAAACGGTTCCACAAACGGGCCAACAAACGCAACCTGCTGCGCCGCCGCACGAAAGAGGCCTATCGGCTTCAAAAGCAACTGCTTGCCAACATCGAACCGGTCAATCTCGATCTGGCGCTCATCTACTCCTCGAAAGAGGTGCTGCCTTACAAAACGATCTACCGTGCAGTCCGAAAAATTCTGGAAACGATCGGCGAACGGCTTTAGACGGATTTGCGCGTGGCCGTTGATCGCGCTGGTGAGGTTTTACCAGTTGTGCCTTTCGCCGTTGTTCCCGCCTTCGTGCCGGTTTACGCCGACGTGCTCCCAATATGCACTCGAAGCGCTCCGCAAATACGGCCCGTTGAAAGGGTTGTGGCTCGCCGTCAAACGTTTGTCGCGCTGTCATCCATGGGGCGGTAGCGGATACGACCCCGTGCCGTAAAGGTAATTCTTTATTTATTCCGTTTCAACTTCTCGACGTAGGCATCGATCCGATGCAGCTCATGCGGAATGTCGATGCGCTGCGGACAATGGGGCGAACATTGGTTGCACCCGATGCAATGGCTCGCCTGCCGCAACTTCGGCACCGACCGGTCGTACCCGATCAGATAGGCGCGACGTGCCCGACGATAGGCGCTGTCCTGCGGATCGTCGATGATCGACCCCTCGTTGAGACACTTGTTGTAGTGCAGCAGGATGGCCGGAATGTCCAGTCCGTAGGGACAGGGCATGCAGTATTTGCAATCGTTGCAGGGGATGGTCTTGTATTGCATCATCAGCGTCGCCGTCTGTTGCAGGAAGCCGAATTCGTCATCGGTCAAGGGCTGCAACGGGCTGTAGGTGCGCAGATTGTCCTGCAAATGTTCCATCACCCTCATGCCGCTCAACACGGTCAGAACGCCCGGGAACGAACCGGCGAACCGGAAAGCCCACGACGCCACGCTTCGTTCGGGCTCGCGCTGCTTCAGCCGCGCCACAATGTTGTCGGGCACGTTCGACAGACGCCCGCCCAACAACGGTTCCATGATGACGGCCGGAATGCCCCGTTTCGACAATTCGCCGTAGAGATATTCGGCATCGGTGTTGCGCGAATTGATCTGCTTCGCATATTTCCAGTCCAGGTAGTTCAACTGAATCTGGACGAAATCCCACTTGTATTCGTCGTGCCGCGATAGCAGGTAATCGAATACCTCGATGTCGCCGTGATAGGAAAATCCGAGGTTGCGGATGCGGCCCGCCTTGCGCTCCTCGACCAGAAAATCGAGCATCCCGTTATCCAAATAACGGCCCCGCAGCGCCTCCATGCCGCCCATGCCGATGCCGTGCAGCAACAGGTAGTCGATGTAATCCACCTGCAGCTCCTTGAACGAATTGCGGTACATCTGCATCGACGCCGCGCGGCTCCACGTGTCGGGCGAGAAGTTCGAGAGTTTCGTCGCGATGAAATAGCGGTCGCGCGGATGGCGTTTCAGCGCCGTGCCGGTGGCCCGTTCCGAAAGCCCCTGACAATAGGCCGGCGACGTATCGAAATAGTTGACGCCGTGCGCCAGCGCATAGTCCACCAATTCGTTGACCCTCGGCTGGTCGATCACCTCGTCGCCCTTGCCGCCCTCGCGGGCGCTGACCATCGGCAGCCGCATCATGCCGAACCCGAGCAGCGACACGCGATCGCCCGAAGTGGGATTCATACGATAGGTCATGCCGCCGGCCGGAACCTCGTTCAGCTGTGCGGTCGTCGTCCGTTTCGGGGTGCATCCGGCCGCCAACGCCGCCGATGTTACGGCCGCACCGGCCCCCAACCGTTTCAAAAATTCCCGTCGGGAGATTTTTTTATCCGTTTTCGTTTCCATGTTGTTCTCGCTATTCATCAAATCGTACGATGCACCCGATGCCCTTCGACATAAATTGCGCTGAACGGCCGGGCCGGACAAAGGTTCTCGCAGGCTCCGCATCCGATGCAACGTTCCTCGTTCACCACGGGAATCTTCGGCGCATCGGGATTCGCGGCATCGGACGAAACCATCTGGATGGCTCCCGTCGGACAATGCCGCGCACAGTTGCCGCACGAAACGCCATCGGTCAATGGAATGCAGTTCTCCTTGACCCACACGGCATGGCCGATCTGGATGGCCGATTTCTCTTCGGGCGTAATGGGATGAATGGCCCCCGCCGGGCAGACCTCCGAACACTTCGTGCACTCCGGACGGCAATAGCCGCGTTCGTAGGAACTTTCGGGCTGCATCAATGCTTCCAGACGGGTCGAGGGCCGCAGCACGCCGTTGGGGCAAGCTGCGACACAGAGCTGACAGCCGGTGCAATGGCGGGCGACATGCCACAATCCCTGCGCTCCGGGCGGCACGATGGGCGTCGCCCGATGCAGCACCTTTTTATCGAGCAGGACCGCCAAACCGCCGTCGACCTTCTTTTCTTGGGCCTTCGCAGCCGCAGCACCGACCAGCAAGGCGGCACCGGTCAAGAAATGCCGACGCGAAACGTCGACGACCGGTTCTGCAACGGCATCGGCAACCGGCTGTTTCTTACGCCGGCGATAGCTGATGGCACCCTGTGCGCAGGCATCGAGGCAATCCATGCAGGCAACGCAACGCGAATAGTCGATCGTATGGTGTTTCGCATCGATGCAAGCGGCCTTGCACCGGCGCGAACAGAGCGTACAGCCGTTGCACTTGTCGGTGTCGATGACCGGACGGAACAGCGAATAACGCGAAAGCAATCCTAACACCGTCCCCACCGGACAGATCGTATTGCAGTAGGTACGTCCGTTGCGCCAAGCCAGAATAGCCAACACGACGAACGTCGCAAGGGCAATCAGAAACGTCGGGAGCGACCGCAGCCACACGTCGGTCGAATAAAAGGCATAGCTGTCGACCCGTTCGGCGAACCAAGCGAGCAGGTTGTTGCCCCACCGATAGATCGGAGCGAACAGATTGGACGCGATGCGTCCATAGGCGCTGTACGGGGCGAGCAGAGCCACGAGCGAGCCGACACCGGCGACGAGCGCGAGGACGAAAAGCGCCAGCACACCATAACGCAACCCGTTTTTCGCAGACGAATAGGCATAGCGGAACTTCCGTCTTTTTCCGCGGCTGCCGAACCACGCCACGATGTCCTGCATCACGCCCAGCGGGCAGATGACGGAACAATAGAGCCGTCCGAAGAGCAGGGTCAGCGCGACAAGCAGCAACACGACCCCGAAGTTGAGCGCCAACAGCGCAGGCAGGAACTGGATTCGGGCCGTCCAGCCGAGCCACGCATGCAACGTTCCGGTGAAATCGAGGAATAGGAGCGTTACGGCCGCAAAGCACAGGACAGCGAGTACGATTCGAAGTTTTCGCAACATAGCATTCATTTCTGATCGAGTCAAAGATACGAAAAAGCCGAGCGTAATGCCAAATTTATTTGAGCATTGCCGAGGCGAAGTATCTTCGGCAAAGCCAAAGATACGAAGAATTTCGGAGAAAGCAGTATTTCGAGATGTTGAGCAAAGGTTTGCTACTTATCCGTTGTCTTTTTCGGGTCGGGAACAAGGTCGTAACGGGTCTTAAGCTGGGCCTTCAGTCGGAACGCGCAAGGTGATACGGCGTGGGAATACGGTTCATTTTCATGCACCTTTTTCTTGTCTCGGCATAGCTCGAACAAGTTCGGCTCTGCGCTCGGCTTGTCGAAAAGGTTCGTGTAAAAATTGTATTTAATCGCTAAAATTTGGGCATAGTGATAGCCTCGAACCTCACGCCTGACAATCACTGCGCAGGAACCGTTATGTTTCGGAGCCGCAGCCGTTTCGTCGCTTCGCTGTGAATCCAAGGACGTTCGTCGGGCTGCTGACAAGTCAAGCGTATGCGATTCAACCGAATGCGGTCGGCATGGCTGATCGAGAAACCCCAAGCCGGCTGGATGCCGTGCGCCGAGGGTTCGGGATAACCGCCCTTTTCCCAGCTGCGGCTGATGCGGGCCTGCCCGCTCTTGCCGCCGAAGAAGAAAGGGTTGGCCCCCCGCTGTTCGCGCACGTCTTCGAGCGTCAGACCGCCCCGAAACTCCACTGAGAGCTCCTCGATGCGCACGTTCTGCACGGGATTTCCCTCGATGCCCGCAATCAGGCAGGCGTAGCGGGCGTCGGCATCCGTAACCTGCACGCGGCGGATGCGAATCCCGTCGACCCGCGACGGATGAAAGCCTTCGGGAGCCCGCATACGGTCGCCTAACCGGATATAGAGGGGCGAATTGCAGATGTCGTGCATCGTCAGATCGCTCACGTCGATATGCTCCATCGCAGCCCCGTCGACCGTCTCCAATGCCAGCCCGCGACAATGGGTAAAGGTGCAGCGGCGAATGCGAATATGGCGGAATCCGCCGTTGGACTCGGTGCCTAATTTGATGCGCCCCGTAGGCCCGTCGCCATCGGGGGCCTTTTCGGTCTGCGTGGTGCAGGTGCCGTCGAGCAGCGAACCGACATCGTAGCCGCTCACCGCGCAATCCTCGATCAGCACGTGGGCCGTAGGTTTCGCGTAACCTAACGCATAGGAGCATTTCAGAACGATGGCATCGTCGTTGACGGTATTCACCCGACAGTTGCGAATCGTTACCCGTTCGCAACAATCGATGTCGAATCCGTCGCGATTGGTATCGGCCGTTACGTGCTCGATCAACAGGTCATCCACTCCGGTCAGCAGCAGCGCAAAGTGGCCGCACGCGAGAAAGCGCAAGCCGCGAATCGTAACCCACCGGCATTCGCGCAGGGCGACGGCCTTGTTGGCGGTCGTCTGTCCTGCGGGGCTTTTGCGCTGTCCACCGCGCGTAAGCACGCCGCTGCCGTCGACCAGTCCCTCGCCCTCCAACGTTACGTCGTGCAGGTTTTCACCCCACAGGAGCGAATTGTGCCAATGGCTGTGGCCGAAGTCTTGATAGGCATCGGACGCATTCGGCTCCGCTTCGTCGTAGCCCGCCTCGTCGGTTACGGGGGCGGCTTTCAGCACCGCACCCTTCGCGAGGCGGAGCGTAACGCACGACCGGAGGCGAATCGAATAACAGAGGTAGATGCCGTCGGGCACTACGACGGTTCCGCCGCCCGTCTTCGCCGCCTGTTCGAGGGCCGCATTGATCGCCGGCGAGTCGATGTGGCGCCCGTCGCCCGCAGCACCGAAGGCCCGCACGTCGAACACGCGGGAATCGGCTGCCGAAAGCGATCCGCATACCAAAAGCAGCAACAAACTTGTGAGCAGGCGTTTCATCGGCATCAGAAGCGGATTTCTCCGTCGTAGTTGAAAATAGGCCGGTCGGTGGGCACCTCCTCGTCGTAGAACTGCACGGCGCTGTCGTTGAATTTGGGGTGCTGTTTACGGAGCAGCTCGAGCATCTCGGCACCGGCCCAGATCACGGGGCCATAGCCGTGAGCGGCCATGACGTGAACAGGCCGATAAGCATAGAAGGCGGCATCGAAGCCCATGCCCGTGCCCACGCAGACATTTTCCACCTGTCCCAGTTCGTTGACGCTCGCGGCCACGGCATGCCAGGCTTGCAGGGCCACGGGGCCGAATGCGCGGGCGTCGATCCATCCCCGATTGACGGCGCGTGCCAGACAACCGGCATAGATTGCAGTAGCCGAACTTTCGAGGTAGGTCTCGGGACGGTCGAGCAGCTGGTGCCAGTAGCCGTCGGGATGCTGCAAGGCGGCCAGCCCCTCGGCGTGGCTGCGCAACAAATCGAGAATTTTGGGGCGCTGCGAGTGGTCGGCCGGCAGGACGTCGAGCACCTCGCAAAGGGTCAGAATCGCCCACCCGTTGGCACGGCCCCAGAAGAAGGCGGGATGCGGCTGCATCGCCTCGACCCAGCCGTGGCGGAAGAGCCGCTTTTCGGGCACCCACATCCGTTCGGCGAAGAGCAGCACTTGGCGGGCTGCCTCGTCATAGTATTTTCGCTCACCGGTCAACCGCCCCATCCAAGCCACGGCCGGAATGCCCATGAACATGTCGTCGAGCCACACCGTATTTTTCTGCGGACGCAGCCGCGCGAAGGTGCCGTCGGTGAGGCGGTACTCTTTGTTCAGAATGTAGTCGATGTAGTTGTCGATCAGCGGCCGCAGCGGCAGCGACGGATCCAAAAGCTGCGCCTTAATCATCGAACAGCAGACGGCGCCGGCATCGTCGAGCGCATGGGGGTCGATCACCTGACGCATATTGCCGTCGATGCGTTTGCCCGCTTCGTGCAATCGGCGAAAGGCGGGGGCTGCGTCGGCCAGCAGCCGATGACGCCGCTGCACGTAGTCGAGGTAGGCTCGGTCGCCCGTCGCCTCGTAAGCCGCCAGCACGCCCGAGTAGCTCACGCCCCATTCGTAGCTCGTGAGCCGGAAGCCGCCCCGCTGCAACTGGGTCTGTTCGTCGATTCGGTTCAGGTCGGTTACTTCGCGGCCCGTGCGCCGGTCGACGAGCGCAGCGGGCGTCTCGCGCTCCATGTAACGCAGCACGCGCTCCATGACCTGTTTCACTTCGTCGGCCGCAGGAATGCCGTACCCTACGCGGTAGTCCGGCTGCATGAGGTGCAGCGGCGTGTTGCTGTCGTTCACGGCGGGCTGTGCAGCCGCAGGGATGGCGATTAAGCCGCAAGATGCGGCAATCCAAAAGATAAGGTTCTTCATCGGTTTCATCGGATTCAATCGTAATCGGTGTTCGAGGGGTGCTGCAAATCGCGCACGCACACCTCCCAGACTTTGCACTGGCGAGCTTTTCCCTCGGGGCCCTCGACCTCGAGGGTTACGACGTAGTGGGTGTAATCGCGCGCGTAGGTGTGGATCGGATTCGGCTCATCGGAGGTGGTGCCGTCGCCGAAATCCCAATGCCAAACCGTGATGTTGCCGTAGCTGTGGTCGCGGAAGCAGACCGTGCGCGTGTCGGGCACGACGGTGAAGCTCCAGTCGCACTCCACCGGCCGGCGGAACTGCGGTTCGAGCGGCATCAACGTGAAGAGCCGCTGCATCGAGGCGTTGCCGTACATCCGATGGTGGCGCGAGAGGTTCCAGAATCCGTTGTTTCCCTCGCCGCCGTCGTAGTCGATCACGGCCCAGCAAAGGCCGATCCGCTTGTTCTCGTACAGGCGGCTTTCGACCGATTTTTCGGGGCCTTCGGGGCTCGCGTAGTCGAACGGGGTGATGTAGAACTCCATGCGCAGGCGGCCCGGCTCGCCGTGGCGGAAATCGTAGTCGTAGGCATAGTTGGCGTACGGCAGATACTTCAGCCACTGCTGCGGCCCCCAGACCATCGTCCACGATTTGCCCTCGGTGGGCGGGGTCATGATGTGGTAGTTCTGGGCATGGATATTCTGAAACTCGAAAAAGGCGTCGATACGCGGCTTGACCTCGGGGTTGAGCCGAAATTCGTCGGTATGCGGCCCGCCCGAAAGGTCGGCGTCGACCACGACTTCGAAGGTGTCGTTGCGCAGCCCGAGCTGGTCGAAATCCCAGTAGTCGTCCGAGGCTTCGTAGAAGAAATAGAGCCGGTTGAGCCCCTCGACCCAGCCGACTTTCACGCGGATGTCCAAGGTCGAGCGGTCGATGTCGGGGTGACGGCCCGTGTCATCCCACATCGCGTCGATGCCGACGCTGTAGCTGTCGGGCACGATCTCCCAGTCTGAGAAGTCGCCGTCGATGCGGGGAATTGCGTTCCGCGGAAACTGGAATACCTGAAACCCAGGTTCCTGCACCTGGACTTCCGGAGCGGTCTGGGCCGCAGCCGCCAGCCAGAGGCAGACGAAAGCGGCAGTCAGCACTTTTTTCATCGGTGTCTAATAGTTGAAAAGTTCCACTTTGAGAAATTGCGGCTCGGGCACGCCGAAGTTCAGCCCCTGTCCCGAGAATCCCTCCTCGACGGCATAGAGCAGATCATAGCGCAGTTGGATTTCGTCGCCGTTGAGCCAGCGGCCCTCGCGCCAGCGGCCCTGTGCATCGAAGTCGCCCTCGGTTACTTTGGCCAGTCCGATGTAACCCTCGCCGTCGGCAGGCAGGAAGGTAACGCGCACGTTGGAGCCGAGGAAGAGGTAGCCCTCCTCCTGCTGAATGGCGATCAGGTAGCCGACCGCCTCGGGGTCGTAGGTGCCGCCGGTCAGCTGCGGAGCACCCCCGTTGCGCATACCGCTCGAGACTAACTCGCACACAATGCGCACATCGCCCAACCGGAACGTCTCTTTCACGCGTCGGGGGTTGCTGCCCTTGAGCCAAGCCGCACCGATGCGCCCCTCGGCTTGCGCGGCCAGAATCGTGTCGGCGATGCGGCCCGCCTTATGGCAGAACTGGCAGAAGGTCGCGTTCACCGCCTCGGCGCAATTACGTTCGAACCCGAAGGGCGAATAGCCGATCGCCCCCAGCGCGCCGATGGCATAGGCGGCATTGGCCGCACCGTTCTGACCCGAACGCGATTCGGGCACGAAAAGCGGATTGCCGCCGCGGGCATACAGATTCGCAATCGCGGGGAAGTCGTCCAAATAGATGTCGGGCGAGAGCAGGTCGATGTGGGGTGCCGCCGCCCGCCAGATGTCATGGTTTTGCGCCTGCGGCCCGCCGGACGGATAGTTGCCCGGACGGGTATCCTCGGGCTGCACGATCCAAGCGTTGACGAAGGTGGGCAGGTCGTATTCGGCCCGGCCCGCCGCAGCGATGCGCTCCATGTAGGCGGCATAATGCCATGCCATGAAGAGTTCGGCCGTACGGTCGCCCTTGCCGAAAATCTCCTCCCAGCTTCCTGCGGTGCGGCATCCGCCCGCTTCCCACGCTGCCCGCGTCTCGGGCAGCAGCGATTCGCGGTGCGCCGCGAGCCAACCGGTGAGGGCTTCGGGTACGGCACTGCGGAAGGCCTCGTCGGCCAACGGACTATAGTCGCGCGGATGGCCGTGCAGCCCCACTTCGTTCTCGATCTGCAGCAAGATGACAGTCTGATCCGTGGCGTCGACCTCCTTCAAATGGCGCATCAGCGCCGCAAAGGCCCGTGCATCGGCCGCGCAAGTCTCGCTGCCCAGCGTCGAAAGAATCGGCAGCGGCCGACCCTCGGGCGTCTGCGCCAGCGGGAAACGCTCGGTGTCGCGCTTGACCCACGTCGGCGTGTAGCTCGTAATGCCGTTCTTCCACGACCCGAACCACAGCAGCGCCAATTTCAGGTCGTTGGCGCGGGCATCGGCCAGCAGGCCGTCGACCACCATGAAATCGAACTGCCCCTCTACGGGCTCCGTCTGTTCCCACGATACCACGGCCAGCACCGTGTTTACGCCGCTGGCTTTCAACTTGGGCCAGACCGTCTGCATATAGGTGCGGCTCGAGGCGGTGGAGTTGCCTAATTCGCAGCCCAGCACCAACCAAGGCTTCCCCTCGACGATCAGTTGGGTCGCCTCGCCCCGCTGTTCCAAATGGGGCGGCTCGAGCGCCGTCGGCTGTTCCGGCTGCGCGCAGCAGCCGCTCATGAGGGCCCCTGCAACCAGTGCCGGCAGGAGCATCGCGGCGATTCGGATCTTTGAGAAATTCGTGCTGTTCATCATCGTTGGCAGAATGGATTGATTGTTTCTAATTGTTTCGATACCGCGCAAGCAACTCCTCGGGCAGCCGCACAATGCAGATGTTCATCGAACGGCCATCCTCCGAAAGCATCGCTGACTGAATTTCGATGGCCGTGCCGTCGGGCTTGAAGGTGGGATGCACATGGTCGCGCGCCGTAGTCTTGTGTCCGGCGGTGAGCAGGATGCGCTCCTTGGTATGGCGGTCGATGAGCCACAGTTCGCGGGCGAAGTCGTCGCCCGCCACCCAATGGCCGTCCTGCGAACCGGCCACATGCCAGAAACTGTCGCCGTCGACCTGCCCCTCGAGCGTCAACTCGTGCGTACGCAGGTTCACCACCGCGATGCCCGTCGGATGCTCCTTCGTACCCGAAGGGCCCCAGTCCGGTTCGGAGCCCGGCACGCGCTTCTTCGGCATAAGGGAGCGGTGGCCCAAAATCGCGATCGCCACCTCATCGGCACCGATAACCGCCTCGTGGGTTACCCAGTCGTACTCCGTTTCGCGATAGACGGGCCGCAAATCCGTGCCGTCGGCATTGACCACCCACGTGCGCTGCGGCGCCTTGCCGCCCGTCTCCCAGCAGAAGATCACCTCGCCCGGATGCCATGGATTGCCTTGAATATGCCCCACTTTGAAGTGAACAGCGACCACCGGTTCGACCCGACCCGTCGCCAAATCCAATTTGCCGATGCCGCCGGGGCCGGCCCCCATCTTGCGCGGGCCGAAGCTGTCGGCAATCGGTTCGGCGATGGGCATCCGGCGGGCATACTCCTTGTCGAGCCGAAAATAGACGAACTTTTCGCTGCCGTCGAGCGCCATATCGCCCTCGCGGCACATATCGGCCGGAATCACGCCGCAGATGCGCTCGTAGTGCTGTTTGTCCTGCATCCGGCCCGCCTCCGAATCGGCAAAGAGCCGTTCGAGATCGACCTCAATCACCTGCATTCCGATTCGTTCGCCCGCCGCATCTTTGGCGACGCGCATGTGGTAGAGCTTCATCGAGTGGCGAGCTACGCAGAGCATACCGGTGTAACCGCCCTCGGTTACCTGAACGATGTCGCCCGTCGTTTCGTTCACCGCGAGGGCCTCGCCCGGCACGCGGTCGGAGCGGAAGACCACCCACTTGCCGTCGGCCGTCCACTGGTTGTGGGTCTGGTAGATTTTCGAATCGCCCGTCCCGCTTTTGGAAGTCAGGAAAACGAGTTCCACCCCCGTCACGGGGTCTTGGATTATCCGGCGTTCGGAAGGGAAGCGTGTTCCCAACTGTGCGGAGACCAGCATCGGCCATCCGACAGCCGCAAGGCAGCACAGCAGTTTTTGGATCGTTGTCATGGTTTTTTTGGGGCTTTTATGCAGACGAATATACGAAAAAAAGTCGAATATCCCTCATAAAAAGGCCGACTTTGCGAGAACCGCGACCTGCGGCAACGTAAAACCATTTGCCATTCGTGTAAAATCGCATGTAGTTACCAAAATTTTTATTAATTTTGACAAAATGTACCGGTACCCATGAGAACGCATCTCCTTCTTGCCGTCGGGCGGGACGCTCCCGGCCGTAGCGCTATTTTTTGCAAGAGGAGGCCCTCGATAGCTGTTTATTAACCCTAAAATCCTCTGATACGGATGAAAAAACTCCTTTGTATCGCCTTGCTATTAGGATGGAGCGGCCGCACGTCTGCCCAGCCCCCGATCGACGAAAGCCTCGACCACCACGACTTCTTCTACGCCGGCCAAAGCAAACAGCGGCGCATGTTCATCGTCCGAGATGGGCAGGTTCGCTGGAGCTACCGCGACCAGCTCGGACGCGGCGAGATCAGCGATGCCGTACTGATGTCCGACGGCCATATCTTGGTGGCCCACCAATACGGCGTGGCTGAGGTGGACGCCGACGGAGCGACCGTTTGGAGCTATGCGGCGCCCGAAGGGACGGAGATTCACACCGCACAGCCGATCGGCCGCAGCCATGTGGTATTCGTTCAGAACGGCAAACCCGCGCAGGCGGTAGTGATGGAGATTCCGTCGTGCCGCATCGTGCGCACCTTCGAATTGCCGACCCATGCAAAAGGCTCCGTCCACGGCCAGTTCCGCAACGCCCGGCTCACTACCCGCGGCACCTATCTGATTGCCAACATGGCGCTGGGCTGCATCCATGAGTACACGAGCGACGGCCGCGAGGTAGATCGCTGGGAGGGATTTCTGCCTTGGTCGGTACAGGAACTGCCCAAAACGGGGAACCTGCTCATCACCGGACGCAAGGGCTTGATTCAGGAAATCAACCGTCAAGGACGGACGGTGTGGCAGCTCAATACCACCGGCTTCGGCGTAACGCAGCCCCAGAAAACCGTCCGGCTCAAGAACGGTCATCACCTCATCAACAACTGGTACAACGAGTGGAACAAGGAGCCGGTGGATTCGGCCGCTCTTCCCGTGCAGGCTGTCGAGGTCGATGGCAACGGGCGGGTCGTCTGGCAACTCCGGTCGTGGCGGAATCCCGATCTCGGGCCCTCCACGACGATTCAGCTACTCGATGAACCGGTCAATCGCGACCGTCTCTTTTTCGGGGAGTTCAATCCGCGGTCGCCCAAACTCTTTGTTGGCCCGAACGAACCGATCGGCGTCGGACGCGGCATCCATCCGGGGCGCGTGGCGTGGATTCACAGCCCGGGCGTGGCTCGGTGGGACGGCAAAAGCGGCCTCTGGGTGGAGGATCGCTGGAACGACCAAGCCAAAGCCGATGCGATGATTCCCGAAGCCGTCATGCAGCTGACCGGAGAACCGACGGCAAAGAAAGGCTGGCAGGCCCTCTTCCGCCATTTCAACCGCACGCACGGGCGGGGCAACCGAGGATACCGGCAAGGCGAGATGATTGCGGTGAAACTGAATATGAACAATGCGATTACCCACCGCGACACCATCGAGCTCAATTCGTCGCCTTTCGTTACGCTGGCCCTCGTTCGCTCGTTGGTGCACGACGGCGGCGTGCAGCCGCAGGACATCGTGCTGTGCGAACCCAGCCGTGCCATCACCGACAGCATCTACAACAAAGTACACCGCGAGTTTCCGCAGGTGCGCATCATCGACAATCTTGGCGGCGAGGGGCGCGAGAAGTGCGAATACTACCCCGAACAGATCGTCTACTCGGCCGATAACGGTGCGATGGCTCGCGGATTAGCCAAGTGCATCGTCGATGCCGACTACCTCATCAACTCGGCCCTGTTGAAGACCCACAGCGGCCCGGGAGTAACGCTGACGGCCAAAAACTGGTACGGCGCAACGGACATCTACCTGCAATGGCGCCGGAATGCCCACAACAACATCAGCCCCGACAAACGCCACGGCAAGCCGGGTTACAAGACCTTCGTCGATTTCATTGCCCACCGAGATTTGGGTCAGAAAACGCTACTCTTTTTGATCGACGGCACCTACGGTTCGCGCGACGTCAACGGCGCACCCAATCCGAAATGGATGAAAGAGCCTTTCTGCGGAGACTGGGCCTGCTCGCTGATCGTCTCGCAGGACGAGGTGGCCTGCGATGCGGTCGGCATGGATTTGTTGATCGGCGAGTGGCCGGAGTTCGGCAGCCTGAATTACTGCGACGAATATCTGCGTGAAGCCGCCAGCATTCCCCATGCCCCCAGCGGAACGGTCTATCGATTCGGCGGCGAACCGTTGACACAGCCGCTCGGTCTGTTCGAACATTGGAACAATCCGCAGGAACGGAAATACATCAAGATCGACTTGAAATATAAGAAACTGCCATGAAAAGGTAATGGTGCAAAAACGGCTCTTTGAGCCGTGCCGCTTTTGAAAGCGGTTCCTTATGCGATGGAATGTTTCAGTGCTTGCGAATGCCTTTTTTGCTACCACCGTTTTTTTACCCAACGACAGCGCGATCCGTGCCAGTTAATAAAACGGTTGGTAGCGGTTGCGACCGTCGAAAGCAGCATGACGGTCTATTGCATCGGGAACCCCGTTCAAACGGGGCGGCTATTTGATTTTGCTGGTCAGCGGATATTTCAACCCCTTGTATCCAGAAATATAGGCTTGAATGCTGCCGATGCGTACGGGCGATTCGATGTAGAGCGGGATTTTGTTCTCGTCGTCCGAAATCCAGATGGTGAAAATCGTGCCGTCGGTAAACGAAAAACCCTCCGATGACCCTAATTCGCATTCGAACCGCAGGCTGCGGAAACGTCCCATGTTGCGGATTTTCTTCACTTCGCGGCCGATGAAACGGTAGTGGATCTGTCGGATCGTATCTTGCAGTATCATCTGAAGGCGGGCCGTTTCACCGACCCGAAAATCCTCCGCTTTGGCTGAACGCAGCCGGAAAAAGAGCGAAATGGCATCCAAACTTTCGGGCGTCAGTTCCATCTGTTTCTCTTTTTCGGGCTTCTGACGGCTGCGCCAGCGTGTCGAAACGACGTTGTTCTTCCAGTCGTAGACGTAGTGGCTCCGGAAGGTGTAGTCGCCTTCGCGCAGATCGCTTTGGAAGGTGATCGGCCGCAGGGTCGTCGGGTCGATGTGTATCGTGTAGACGTCCAACATGTTGAAGAACCAGCGATAGGTCGGCAGCGTCCGGCCCGTGCCTATAACCTCGTAGCGAAGCGTGTCGTTCACGGTCGTCTCGCGGGTCGTAACCTCCACGGTGCCGACCTCCGTATTGGGGAACATCTTGGCTTTGTAACTCACGCGGTATTCGAGCCGTTCGCCCGGGTGATAGAGCTGGGCGAAGAGCGGGCCCGCAGCTACGAGCGCGAACAACAGGCTCATCAGCCGGATTATCGGATTCGGTTTTACGGTTCCGGCCGAATTGCGGCTGCCGGTTATCTCGGTGTGCATCATGGTCATTTTCGATTCGTTTATATTTCGGTTTTCTTATTCTTTTTACGGTATTTCCTTCCGACCGGTTAATTAAGAAATGCGCGAAAAGTCGATCGCATCGTTTCCCGCATAGCGTTTCCGAAGCTCTTCGAGCCCTCGGTGCTCGGGACGGGCCAGCGCAGGGTCGACCGACAAAATGCCGATTGCCGCTTCGCGCGTAACGGTCAATATCTGGACGTCGAGCGTCGGATTGGCGATCTTCAGGTCGAATCCCATGCCGCTTTGCAGCGTGCCGTTGATGTCGCCCGCTCCACGCAGTTTCAAATCGAGTTCCGCCAATCGGAATCCGTCGTTCGTCTCGCACATGGCATCCAATCGGGCTCGTGCCTCGCGCGACAGCTTTTCGCCCGACATTAGGATGCAATAGGACTGTTCGCCGCCGCGCCCTACGCGCCCGCGCAACTGGTGGAGCTGCGACAGACCGAACCGTTCGGCCGATTCGATGACCATCACCGTGGCGTTGGGCACGTCGACCCCCACCTCGATGACCGATGTTGCGACCAAAATCTGTGCCTCGCCCGATTTGAACTGACGCATCGACTCCTCCTTGTCGGCCGGTTTCATCTGGCCGTGGCAGATGGCCGTAACGTATTCGGGCAGCGGAAAATCGCGCGAGATGGCTTCGTAACCGTCCGTCAGATCCTTGTAGTCCATCGCCTCCGACTCCTTGATAAGCGGATAGACGATATAGACCTGCCGCCCTTTTTTGATTTCCTGCCGCATGAACCCGAATAGCCGCAGGCGGGCCGCATCGGTGTAGTGCACGGTTCGGATGGGGCGGCGTCCGGGCGGCAGCTCGTCGATGACCGAGACGTCGAGGTCGCCGTAGAGGGTCATGGCTAACGTGCGGGGGATGGGCGTCGCCGTCATGACGAGGATATGCGGCGGTTGGGCGTTTTTGGTCCACAGGCGGGCCCGCTGCTCGACCCCAAAGCGGTGCTGTTCGTCGATGACCACGAATCCGAGGTTGGCGAACTGCACGCGGTCTTCAATCAGCGCGTGGGTGCCGATTAGCAGTTGCGTTTCGCCCGAGGCGATGCCTGCGAGCGTGTCGCGGCGTTCGCGGCTTTTCGATGCGCCTGTTAGGATGCCGACCGTGATGCCTGTACCGTCCAACAGCTTCCGGAATGTGGCGTAATGCTGTCGGGCGAGAATCTCGGTCGGTGCCATCATGCAGGCCTGATAGCCGTTGTCGACGGCCAGCAGCATCGACATCAATGCCACCATCGTCTTGCCGCTGCCGACGTCGCCCTGCAACAGCCGGTTCATCTGGAATCCCGACACGGTGTCCCGACGGATTTCGCGGATGACCCGTTTCTGGGCGCCGGTGAGCGGAAAGGGCAGCCGTTCGTTATAAAATGCATTGAAAGCATTCCCCACCCGCTTGAATAAAAATCCGTCGTTTTTCGAGAGGCGGGCCGTGCGATGACGCTGGATGTTGAGCTGGATGCCGAGAAGTTCGTCGAATTTCAACCGGTATTGCGCCTGTCGCAGCGCTTCGGCCGATTGGGGAAAATGGATGTTGTAGAGGGCGTCGCAGAGGGGAATCAACCCGTACTGTGCCCGCATCGCATCCGGCAGCGGGTCGGGAATGCGGCCGGCGACGAGGCGCCACGTATTGCAGACGATCTGATACATCCCTTTGGCCCCCAGCAGGTTGCCTATCTTCTCGGTCGAAGGGTAGATGCCCTGCATGCCGCTTTCGGCCTTGCGCGTGAGGGTCTGTTCGATGGTCTCCAATTCGGGATGGGCCAACTGCAACAGGTTGCGGTAGAAGGTCGGACGTCCGAAAACGAGGTATTCGCGGCCGACCTCGATTTTCTTTTCGATCCACTTGATGCCCTGAAACCAGACCAACTCGGCCTGACCCGTAGCGTCTTGTGCGTAGGCGTAAAAACGTCGGCGGCGTCCTTCGCCCGCATAGGAAATGCTCGTGATGCGGGCCCGAAACTGCACGTAAGCCAATCCGGCGGCATCGGTGATTTCGGCGATGGGATAGATGCGCGTGCGGTCGATATACCGGAACGGGTAGTGGCGCAGCATATCGCCGAGCGTATGGATGCCGAGTTCGTGCTTCAAGGCACGGGCTCGCATCTCGCCTACGCCCGGGACGAATTGGATGTCGTTATCGAGCGGATTTTCCACAAGGGTCAAAGATACGAAAAAGCCGAGAGCAAAAAAGCAAACTCGTTTGCATTTTTTGCCGAGGCGCAGTATCTTCCCGCTTTTAAAAGCGGTTCCCGATGCGTTAGATCGTTACCGTGCTTTTTAACGCTTTCTTCGCTGCCGACCGTTTGAATGGGTCTAATTAATAAAGCGGCTCTTTGAGCCGCGCGGGCCGAAGCCTCCGCCCGCGGAGGCCCGCCTATCGGCGTCCTCCGCAGTCTTCGCCCCGCCGCTTTTGAAAGCAGTTCCTTATCGGTGGAGCCTGCGTGTGTTTATTAAGGCTTTGCTCACTTCACCTCGCAGGCTGCGGCATCCGCAAAGGTGCTTTTGTCGAGGCGCAGCAAGTTCAGCGAAGCCCAAAATACAAAAAATCCCGATAGGTACTTGTACATTGTGAATAGTTTTGTATCTTTGCGGGGGTTCGGCGAAACAGACGGATATTTCCGCCTTTTATGCGACGAAAACCGACCCCTACGATTCAGCGAATTAATAAAAAAGCGAATAAAAATATGGCAAAACAACAGGCCGCCGAGCAGGAAACCCTCGGCCAGGCAATGAACAAAACCGAACTTTTTTTGGCGAATAACGGTCGCAAAGTGTCGTACGTGCTGCTCGCTCTGTTGGCGATCGGCTTGTTGATTTACGGTTATCGGGCACTAATTATGCAGCCGCGTGCCGAAAAGGCCGCCGAGATGATCGCTCAGGCGCAGGAGCGTTTCGAGGCGGAAAATCCCGATTATCAGCTTGCGCTCGAAGGCGATGCGAACGGCGCTGGCTTCCTCGAAGTCATCGAGCAGTATGGTTCCACGCCGTCGGGCAATCTGGCCAAGCACTATGCCGGTATCTGTTACTTGCAGACGGGCGATTTGGAGCAGGCGGCGGCTTATTTGGCCAAGTATTCGACCGTGAAGGGCCTGCCGGGCGCTTTAATCAATGCCCAGAACTACGGTTTGCAGGGCGACGTCGCCGTCGAACAGGGCGACTATGCTCGGGCTGTGAAGTTTTACGAAAAGGCAGTCAAGGCGGCCGATAACAATCTGACGGCTCCGATGTATCTGCGGAAGGCCGGTCTTGCGGCTCGCGCGAACGGCAATACGAAACAGGCCGTCGCTTATTTCGAGCGCATTCTGAACGATTATCCCGCTTCGATGGATGCCCGCGAAGCCGAAAAACTGCTCGGCACCGTCCGATAAAACCGATTCGTGTCGATGGCAACGAAGCATCACAACCTTTCCACGTTCGATGCGCCGCTTCCCTCGGCTGCGGAGATGCGGTTCGGCATCGTCGTGGCCGAGTGGAACCGTGAGGTAACCGAGGCGCTGCTCGAAGGGGCTGTCCGTACGCTCCGCAGTGCCGGATGCCCCGACATGAATATCCAAATCAAGTACGTCCCCGGAACTTTCGAACTGACGCTCGGGGCGCAGTTCTTCGCTGAGTATACCGACGTGGATGCCGTAATCGTGTTAGGATGTGTCGTGCAGGGGGACACGCGTCATTTCGACTTCATTTGTCAAGGCGTAACGCAGGGCGTAACGCAGTTGCAGATTCATTGGAATATGCCGATTGCGTTTGGCGTCTTGACCGTCAACGATATGCAGCAAGCACTCGACCGTAGTGGCGGACGTCTGGGCAACAAGGGCGACGAAGCCGCTGCCGCAGCCATCCAGATGGTCAAGTTGCAGATCGACATGGAAGCCCTCTCGCCCGACCACGAACCCGACCGCCGGACAATCAATTAATCATTATACGACTTTACACCGAATCGAATTAGCGACTGTATTTACATTGCCGTCGGTCGTGTCGCTCGCGGCTTCGCCGCGTTTACAAGTTTGACCCACCCCTAAACCCCCGCCTTGGCGGGGGCTTTTGTCGGAACTCGCAAGGTGATACGGTTTTGGATTAATGTCAGTGTGATTTCGTGTTTAATCGCTTCATTTTATTAACACGATAAACCTAAGCAGGAAGTGAAGTCCCCTTCGCTTCCTGCTTTTTTATTATGAATTGGGGCAGCCCCTAAAGATTAGAATTTAGGTGTGTTTTCGGTGATTTCCCGATAGTATTTCATGTATTGCGTCCGTTGGTAGGTGTCGTCGTCGGCATGGCCGTAGTCCATGCGTCCGCGAAACTCCTCGACCGACGCGAATCCGTGCCGTTCGGCCCATGCGTCGATGAACGCATCGACCTCTCCGATGATCGGATAACCGAATAAATGAATAGCCGTGCAAAGTTGTACGGCCCGGGCCCCGCATAACAAGGCCTTGACCGCAGCTTTGCCGTCGTGGACGCCGGTCGATACGGCGATGTCCAACTGCGGTACGGCTGTGGCGCATAAGGCGATGGTTCGCAACACGTTGCGCAATTCCGACGAATGGCTGTACGGCGAACCGACGGTGAATGCGAGCTGTTCGATGTCGATATCGGGTTCGAAAAACCGATTGAAAAGCACGACGCCTTTAGCCCCGCAGCCCAACAACGAATCGGCTACGGCGAGTACATTGGTCAGTCGTTGCGGCAGTTTCACGGCAATCGGAATAGCAACGGCCTCAGCAACTTTGCAGACCGTGTCGGCATAGGTGTGCTCCAATTCGACCGCTGACAGATGCCGGTCGGTGGGTTGCAGGAAGATGTTCAGTTCCAGGGCCGATGCTCCTGCCTGTTTCATGGCGACGGCATAATCGGCCCATCCGTCGGAACCGGCGATGCAGTTGATGCTGCCGATGACCGGCACGCCGGTTTCGCGTGCAGCGGTGATGATTTGCAGGTGGCGTGTGAGGTATTCGTCGCCGAGATAGCGTTCGAGGTACTCGCCGGCATCGCCCATGCCCGCGTGGGGCGACAGATTCGAGAGGGCCGCAGCCTGTCGGACGATTTGTTCCTCGAAGATGGATTTGATGACGACGGCTCCGGCTCCGTGCCGAACGCATCGTTCGATATTTTTCGCGTCGGCCGTATAGGGTGAACTGGCGACGATGACAGGAGATCGGAGTTCTAATCCGAGATAGGTGGTTTTCATGGGGCGGAATGTTTTCCGAACTACCTACCCATTATCGTGCCGATTTTTTATTAGCGCGGTAGACGTCCCGTTTGGACGGGCTTCCTAATGCGGTAGGGCCTGTTCGTGTTATTAAGGCATTCTTCGCTGCCGACCGTCCACCCTTGAAAACAGGCTACCCCTGTTAATCGGACTCTTCGACGAAATTGATGTCGATTTGTCGTTGGAACAGCTCCTGCAACGAAAGGGAAGTCTCTGTCGAAGCAACGCCTTGAATGCGCAGAATCCCGTTGAAAATGGTGTGCATCAGGTGTTCGTTGTCCACGCAGTACATCTTTACGAGGATGTTCCCGTTGCCCGTGATGAAGTGGCATTCGACGATTTCGGGAATCTCTTTCAGCAGCTCCACCGTTTTTTGGAGCAGCTGCGGGTCTTTCATCGTGATGCGGATGTGCGCACAGACGTCGAATCCCAGCATCTTGGGATCGACTACCATGTGGCTGCCCAGAATCACCTTCGCCTCTTCGAGTTTGCGGATGCGTTGGTGAATGGCCGCTCCCGAAATGCCGCATGCGCGGGCGATTTCCAGAAACGGCATCCGTGCGTTGCTGATTAGAAACCGCAGAATTTTGCGGTCGATTGCATCCAAATGCGCCTTTGCCATCGGTTCCGCTCTATTTCAGTACGTTCAGTTCCTTGCCCACCTTGACGAATGCGGCGATGCAGCGGTCGAGTTGTTCGAACGTGTGCCCCGCCGAGACCTGTACCCGAATGCGGGCCTGCTCCTTCGGTACGACGGGGTAGTAGAATCCCGTAACGAAAACCCCCTCGTCCTGCAACCGTGCGGCGAACTCCTGCGACAATTTCGCATCGTAGAGCATCACGGCGCAAATGGCCGATTGCGTGGGTTTGATGTCGAATCCGGCGGCCATCATCCCCGAGCGAAAACGTTCGACGTTGGCGACTAACCGGTCGTGGATTTCGTTGCTCTCGCCGAGCATCCGGAAGAGTTCGATGCCTGCGCCGACCACGGCGGGCGGCAGCGAGTTCGAGAAGAGATAGGGCCGCGAACGCTGGCGCAGCATTTCGATGATCTCCTTGCGGCCGGTGGTGAATCCGCCGACGGCTCCGCCGAACGCTTTGCCGAGCGTACCGGTCAGGATGTCCACCTGCCCGCGCAGATTGAACAGTTCGGTGATGCCGTGGCCCGTCTTGCCGAGTACGCCGGCCGAATGGCATTCGTCGACCATCACCAAGGCGTCGTATTTCTCTGCCAGCGCGCAGATTTTGTCCAGCGGGGCGGCATTGCCGTCCATTGAGAATACGCCGTCGGTGCAGATGATGCGGAAGTGTTGCGCCTGTGCCTTTTTCAGACACTCCTCCAATTCGCCCATATCGGCATTGGCATAGCGGTAGCGTACCGCCTTGCAGAGGCGCACGCCGTCGATGATCGAGGCATGGTTGAGGGCATCGGAGATGATGGCGTCCTGCTCGCCGAAGAGCGGTTCGAAAACGCCGCCGTTCGCGTCGAAGCAAGCTGCATAAAGGATCGTGTCCTCGGTGCCGAAGTAGTCGGCGATGGCTTTTTCGAGCTCCTTGTGAATGTCCTGGCAGCCGCAGATGAAGCGCACCGACGACATACCGAATCCGCGCCGATCCATCGCCCGCTTCGCCGCCTCGATCAGTCTCGGATTGTCCGACAGACCTAAATAGTTGTTCGCGCAGAAGTTCAGCACCTTGCGGCCTGCCACCTCGATTTCGGCCCGCTGCGGCGAGCAGATGATGCGTTCGTTCTTGTAAAGTCCGGCGGCGCGGATTTCCGACAGCTCTTGTTGCAGATGTTCCTTGATTTTCCCGTACATGGTCGTTCGATTTTTATCGCTTGATCTACAAAAGTATCTTATACAAGCCAAAGATAAGCATATTTTTATTCTGTTCGGTCAGTCGTCGGCGGAAAGGGCAAAAATTCTTCCGATGTTACTTCCGTTCCGGATTTTCGATGCAGATCATCCCCTTGTTCGAACGTCCGTCGATGGAGATCCAGAGCGCCTTCGGAAAACGCACCTGCCGCAGGTAGGTGCCTTCGTAGGCGGCGGGCATAGCGTCCAGCGCCTCGATGCGGAACATTCCGTCGCCGCGGAATGGGGCGATCGTCAAATAACCGACGCCCAACGAAGTTACGTTCTGGAAGAAGTGGGTGCCCTGCGACGGCTCGACCTCGAATTGCGGAATGCCGCACTCGACGATGACCTTCGCTTCGGAGATGTGCGTCCATTTGACCGGTACGCCCAAGTAGGGATCCGAGGAGCCCCAGCGGCCCGGGCCTACCAGAATGTAGGGGCGCCGTTCGTCGCGCATGCGATTGTTGAACGTCAGCAACTCCTCGGCGATGCGTTCGGTGGCGAGCGAATCGAAGGCGTCCGGTTTCACGTAGATGAGGTCGGCGAGGTCGTTCATCATGCCGATGCCGAGGGCGTTTTCGCCGTAAATCAGCGCCTTCGACGTGTCGAGCGACTTCCATTCGACCGGCCGGTTGTCCTGGTTGTCGATGATGGGACGGATCTGCAGCAGGTTGAACACCTGTTTCTCGCCCGGGGCCACGTCCATGTTGGCGGCGAACTCCACTTCGACGGGGCAGCGCATCTCTTCGGAACCCAACCGAAGCATGTCCGAGACGATGCTTGCCAACGGGAAGGTGTTGTATTTCAAGATGTTGTTGAACGTAATGACGCGCCGGCCCTTGTCGAACGGACTGTCCGAAATGCGTTCGTTGTCGCGATCCCAGACCGAGGTAACGTGACGGGCGTTGCGCAGTCCGGCGATGGTGTTGAGGTTCAGCCGTTTGAGGTTCACCGCATCGTCGATCGAGATGCGGAACTCCTCGGGTCGCAGGTCGAGGGCCAGCACTTCGTTCTGCGTGTCGCGCAGAGCCAGTTCGTGCGTCGAGGTTTGGAGCACCTTGTGCGGATAGCGGGGCGAAAAACGCAGGGTGCGGCCGCCGTCCACGACGATTTTGCCCAGTCCCATCGCCACGTTGCAGACGCCGTCTTCGGGACGTTCGTCGCCCAGCGGATAGCAGTTGATCGATCGGGCAACGCCCGAGAACGTAGGCATGAACAGCCCGTCCTGCGCCGTGCCGCAGACCTCCTGCACGATGACGGCCATCTTCTCCTCCGAAAGCACGTTCTGCGACGAGGCGATGTAGGCGCGCGAAGCGGCGAAGTAGACCGACGCATAGACGCTTTTGACCGCCTTGAGCAGCAGCCGCAGCATCTGGTCTTCGTTGGCGACGTAGGGGATCATGTAGGTCGAGTAGATGCCCGCAAAAGGTTGATAGTGCGAATCCTCCAACTTCGACGACGAACGTACGGCCAGCGGTTTGCGGATCGTGCGGATGTAGGCTTTCAGGGCCTCCTGCAACCGTTGCGGAACGTTCGAAGCGACAAATTCGCTGAGCACCTCCTCGTCCGAGCGTTCCTGTTCGATGACGTATTGCAGGCCGTTTTCAGCGATGAATTCGTCGAAAAACTCGGTCGCGATGACCACCGAACGGGGAATCATGATGCGCACACCCTCGTATTTGTCGTATTGGCGGTATTTTATTAACATGGAGTTCATAAAAGCCAAACCTCTTGCTTTGCCGCCGAGCGATCCTTCGCCGATGCGGGCGAAGGCCACGGCATCGGAATAGGTCTCGGGGTCGAAATGGGCTACGACGCCTTGACCGAGCAGCGTGCGGTAGTCGCGGATCGAGGCCACCAAAGCATTGCGGTGGTCGGCAACCGTGGCGAAGTGGCTTTTGTCGTAGCTTCGGATGGCGGCCGCCAGCGGGAACAGGCCGCGCGAATAGAGCCACTTCGACAGGTGGTTCTGCGAGGTGTGGTATTCGAACACATCGTCCGGAATGGTCGCGATGAGTTCCTGCATCTGCGCCAAGTCTTTCGCTCTTCCCAGCTCGGCTCCCGTATGCAGGTCTCGGAATAAAAAGTCGCCGAATGCGAACTCCGACGTGATGTATTCGTGCAGTTGGGGGAGGAGCGTTTTCGAATTTTTGGCGATGAATCCGGCTCCCAACTCTCGGGCGGCCTCCACGAACTGGGTTTGCGACGATTGCAGCAGCACGGGCATCAGCGGATTGTCGGTGCGGATGCGACGGCAGAGGTCGATGCCGGCATCGAGCTTTTCGGTCGCAGGGGGATCGTGTCGGTGCAGGACGAACCCGACATCGGAAATGACGCCTAACAGGTTGTTTTTGTAACGGTCGTAGAGTTCGACCGCTTCGTCGTAGCACGTGGCCAACAGAATTTTCGGACGGGCCCGTTTGCGCAGTACTTGTTGCTGTTCGTTGAAGGCGTCTTTCAGAAACTCGGTGTTCTGCAACAACAGCAGTTTGTAGAGTTCGGGCAGGTAGGTGGAGTAGAAACGGATCGAGTCCTCGACCAGCAGGATGGCTTGCACGCCGCCTTTGAGAATATCCTCTTCGGCGTTCATCTTGTCCTCGATCAGCTTGATGATGGCGATGATGAGTTCCGTGTTGCCGTGCCACGAAAAGAGGTAGTCGAGCCCCGAGCGATCCTGCTCTTCGATGCGGCGGTAGATGTCTTTCGAAAACGAGGTCAGCAGGGCTACCGGAATCTGCGGAAAACGCTCTTTGACCGTCTTGGCGAAAGTGAATACGTCCGGTTCGCCGACGTTGTACATCGTCAGAATGAAGTCGAACGAATGGTCGCGTTCGAGCAGTTCGAGCGCCTCGCTCGTCGAGCTCACGCGGGTGAACGATGGCGGATTGGAGATATGCAGATCGAGGTATTCGCGGTTGATCTGCGCTTCGATGTGTCCGTCCTCCTCCAAGATGTAGCCGTCGTAACTGCAGCAAACGAGCAGAATCTGGTGGATGCGGTACTTCATGAAGAGGTAGCGCGATTGCGTTTCGTCGGTAAGGATATGTTCGAACTGCTCCATTATGCACAAAAATAAGAAAAAATTCGTATCTTTGACTTTGCCGAAGATACTTCGTTTCGGCAAAAAGGCAAATAAATTAAGTGAATTTTACAGCGGAAGCGAAGATAGCCGTCGAAAGTACGGTGAGTGTCTCCCGCGCTAATAAATCGTTCGAACATGAATTCCGATCGATATCGTCTTTTCGAAGTTACGTCGCCTGCGCTCGTCCGCGAGTGGATCGACTTGCCGAAGCGGCTCTACCGCGGCAACCGCAACTGGGTCTGTCCGCTCGACTGCGACGTGCTGGAGGTCTTCGATCCGGCCCGAAACGAATTGTTCGCCGACGGCGAGGCCGTTCGCTGGCTCGTGCGCGATGCATCCGGAACGGTCGTCGGCCGTATCGCCGCTTTCTATAACCGCGAAAAGGCGGCGCTCGAAGAGCAGCCGACCGGCGGATGCGGCTTTTTCGAGTGCATCGACTGTCAGGAGGTCGCCGACATGCTGTTCGACGCCGCGCGGCTCTGGTTGGCCAGTCGGGGAATGGAGGCGATGGACGGGCCCGTCAATTTCGGACAGCGCCGCGATTGGTGGGGCTTGCTGGTCGAGGGCTTCGAGTTCCAGCCGCTTTACAAAAATCCCTATAATCCGCCCTATTACAAGGAGTTGTTCGAACATTACGGATTCCGCAACTACTTCAACCAGCACAGTTTCATCTGGCGGGCCAACGTCTCCGAAGCGAGCGAACGGATTTTCGAACGCTCCGAACGGTTGTTGTCGATGCCCGGGTACCATGTCGAGACGCTCGACCCGAAGAACCTCGAGGAGGCAGCCGAAAACTTCCGCGTCATTTACAACAAGGCTTGGGCGCTCTTTTCGGGCGTGAAACCCATGACGCAGGAAGAGGCGTTGCACATCATGCAGGAGATGCGTCCGATTGTCGATCCCGACATCATCTTTTTCGCCTATTTCAACGACGAGCCGATCGGCTTTTTCATCACCGTGCCCGATTTGAACCGAATCATCGGCAAGTTCAACGGCCGTTTCGGGTTGATCGAGAAACTGCGGCTGATGTGGGATTTGAAGGTTCGGAAGCGCAGCGACCGGATTTTCGGCGTCATCTTCGGCATCGCGCCCGAGTTTCACGGCAAGGGGGTCGAGTCGGCCATCATGGTGCGTTACTGGCACTTCATGATGGAGCAGCAGACTCGTTACAAGACGTTGGAACTGGCCTGGATCGGCGATTTCAATCCGGTGATGAACCGCATGATCGAACAATACGTCTGCGCCACGCGCCACAAGGTGCATACGACCTATCGTTACCTGTTCGACCGGACGAAGGAGTTCCATCGTTGTCCGCGGTTGGGCGTGAAACGGAAAGAGTAGGGGGCCTCCGGTCGGCCGATCGGAATCTGTGAGAGAAACGAAAAATTGCATATCGCTATGAAAACTACCGTATTTACCGCGCACCACGTGGCTGCCGGTGCCAAGATGGCCGAATTCGCCGGTTACAACATGCCGATCGAGTTCACGGGAATCAACGACGAACATTTGACTGTGCGCAACGGGGCCGGCGTGTTCGATGTCAGCCACATGGGCGAAATCTGGGTCAAGGGCCCGAAAGCGCTCGCGCTGCTGCAGCGCATCACGACGAACGACGTCGCGAAACTCTACGACGGCAAGGTGCAGTATTCCTGCATGCCCAATGGTCGCGGCGGCATTGTCGACGATATTCTCGTCTATCGGATCGACGCCGAGACCTACATGCTTTGCGTCAATGCCGCCAACATCGACAAGGATTGGGCGCATATCTGCGCCGAGGGCAAGGCCTTCGGAATGGGGGCGGGCCACGGCAAAGAGCTGTATAATGCGTCGGACGAAATCTGCCAGTTGGCTGTGCAGGGGCCTTCTGCAATGAAAATCGTGCAGAAAATATGCGCCGAGCCGGTCGAGCAGATGGAGTATTACACCTTCCGCAAGATGACGGTGGCCGGATGCAATGCCATTCTTTCGATTACGGGTTACACCGGAGCGGGCGGCTGCGAGATTTACGTGGCCAACGAAGACGGCGAAAAACTTTGGAAAGCGCTCTGGGAGGCCGGTGCGGAGTACGGTTTGAAGAACATCGGTCTGGGCGCCCGCGACACGCTTCGGCTCGAAAAGGGATTCTGCCTCTACGGCAACGACATCGACGATACGACTTCACCCATTGAAGCGGGGTTGGGTTGGATCACGAAATTCGCCGACGGCAAAGATTTTATCGATCGGGCCGTTTTGGAAAAGCAGAAAGCCGATGGCGTAAGCCGCAAATTGGTCGGTTTCAAGATGATCGACCGAGGCATTCCGCGCCATGGTTATACGTTGGCGACGCCCGAGGGCAAGGAGATGGGGCACGTTACTTCGGGAACGATGTCGCCGTGTCTGAAAACGGGCATCGGCATGGGGTATGTCGCTGCGGAGTTCGCCAAACCGGGCAGCGTAATTGCAGTCATCATCCGCGACCGCCTATTGCGGGCCGAGGTGGTCAAGGTGCCGTTCGTGTAGTGCGGAACTTTTCCGAAATGCGATGCCCGATGAACGGAGACAGGGTGAGAACGGCGATTTCGTTCGTGCTGGCTTTGGTGCTGATAGCCGTTTTTGGTGCGGGAGTGTTGCTGCTTACCGGACGATATGCTTATGAAGAGGCGCTTTTGGTGGGCTTCGGTGTGGCGATTGTCGGTGCATTCGGCCCGATTGTCGCTGCATGGATCCAAAAACTGTTTCGCCGGAAGCCTTGATTTCGGCTTCGTGCATTACGAAAAAAAGGACGTTCCGGAACGTCCCTTTTTCTTTCGTGGCACCCATATTAATATTAAGGCGATTATCTACAAATTTACACCGACGGTAATCCAAAGCCGTATGACCTTGCGGGTTCCGACTGAAGCCCCCGCCAAGGCGGGGGTTTGGGGGTGGGTCAAATCTGTAAACGCGGCTTTGCCGCGAGCGGCACGACCGACGGCAATGTGAATCCGTTCGCCATCTCGATTCGGTGTAAAATGGTATATAGTTACCCTTATCAATAATACTTTACCGGATGTCCCTCGATAGCCGTCAGCAGGTTGTTCGCTGCCGACGAGGCTCCGATGCGGAACAAATCGGGGGTCAGCCACTCCTTGCCGAGCGTCTCCTCGACGATCGTATAGTAAAGTGCCGCATCTTCGGGTGTGCGTACGCCGCCGGCCGCTTTGAAGCCGACTTTGCGTCCGGTCTTTTCGTGATAGTCGCGAATCGCCTGACACATGACCAATGCCGCTTCGGGTGTTGCTGCAACGTCGATTTTGCCCGTTGAGGTCTTGACGAAATCGGCGCCCGCGAAGATCGAAAGCAACGATGCCTTGCGAATCAATTCCGGCGTTTTCAGTGCCCCCGATTCGATGATGACCTTCAACACGATGTCTTTGTCCATCTCCGAGCGGATCACCTCCACCTCGTTGGCCGCTTCGTCGTACTCGCCCGTCAGCATCCGACCGACGTTCAGCACGATGTCCACTTCGTCGGCTCCGTTCTCCACGGCCATTGCCACTTCCAACGCCTTCACCTCCAAAAAGGTTTGCGAAGCCGGAAATCCGCCGCCGACCGAGGTGATGCGCATCGGCGTTCCGTCGACGGCCACGCCGACGGTCTCGACGAACGCAGGATAGACGCAGATGGATGCGACATTGGGGATATGGGGGTACAATTCGTAGAAAGCCGCTGCTTTTCGGGCGAACTCCGTAACGGAAGTTACGGAATCGTTGCACGAAAGGGTCGTAAGGTCGATAGTCGAATAGCAGAATTTATAAACATCTGTATTCCGGTTGCGGAGAGCAACCTCGCGGATGCGAGCGACTTCGGCATCCACTTGTCCTGCGCTCCATGCCGGAGCGTATTCGTTGAGTCGGTTGGCGTATTCCATATTTTTATTAACTGGTACGGCGAGGCTGGTGATAAGGTTCCGTCTCGGTTCCGTGCTGTTTCCCCTTTTATTAATTGGTACGGTTCCCATCGTTTTTGGTCATTCCATTATAGTCGGGAACCGCAATGTTTTATATTGGTACGGCGAGGACCGTTTTTAGTCTTTTGTTACAGTCGAAAGCCTCGTAATGTTTTAGTTAACGGGTAGGGCGAGCCCCCTTTGGAAGTTTTCACCGCTTGTTTGCACACTGTTATGTCGGTTTGCCGATTCGGACGTTTGAGCCGAACGACCATAGAACAGTTCACAAAACAAATATAGAAAAAATAATTCGGTTTGTCCGCTTTTCGCACCGAATAAATTTTTATCATGCAAAAAAGAAGCCCGAACACATTGTTCGGGCTTCCGATCATCAGGGCAAAACGCCCGATGAAGCATTCTTGATTTTAGTGAACCATTTTCAGGTTGGCATCCTTGGCAGCTTTCTGAGCCAGCTCCGGATTCTTCGAGATAGCGCTCTTCAACTCGGCATTGGCCGTCGACTGGTCGCCTTCGCGGGTTGCGATGATGGCACGCAGATAATCGGCATCGGCCGACTTGTCCTTGGCGATGGCTTTCTTAGCCGTTGCGAGGTCGTTGTTCATGATGGCGGCAACTGCCTGATTGTAACCGGTCAATGTACCTTCAGCCGTCTTGTAGTCGCCCGTTGCAGCAGCCATAGCAGCTTTGCTCTCAGCGTCGGCAGCGGCTGCATATTTCTTAGCCTCGTTGGTATTGCCGTTTGCTAAGTTGGACAGCAAGAGGTTCTTGTTGAGCTCTTTCGACGAATCCAATTTGGCAGCCTTGGCGAACGAATTCAACGCAGCGGCTTTGTCGCCGGCGTTCGTCTGAGCGACACCGAGGTTGTTCCATACGCGAGCGTCGTTGTATTTCTTCGATGCTGCGGTCAGAATAGCAACTTCTTCGTCTACGCCATTAGCCAGCGTTTCGGCAGCATAGAGGTACTCCTCGACGGTGAGTTCGTCGCCGTTGCGGAAAGCAGCCATGATTTCGGCATCGGTCTTACCCTGAATGTCGGTGCTGTTGACGATCTGTGCACGACGCAGTTCGGGCAGAATATCGCTCTTCAGTTCATCGAATACGGTAGCCATGTTCTTGATTTCGCTTTCGCGCTGCGTCGACGAGCTGTAAAGGCTCAATACTTGGAGAATCAGGTTCTTGTCCTTGATGTTCGATTTCTCGACCAACTCCTTGAAGCCTTCCCAGTCTTCGCCGTAAGCGGCCGCGTCGATGTCGAGACCCGAATCTTTCAACAGTTTGGCTACGACCTTCTTACCGGACTTGCTACGAGCTTCCGACAGCTTGTCGTTGAACTTCTCGGGACCGTCGGGCGAAGCATAACCCTTCACGGCGATGTTCTGCGTTGCACGGTCGTTGTCGAGTTTCTGATCGACGTCGGCTTTGAACTCACCGAGGTTGGCTTTGCGCTCGTTCTTTTTCGTTACGGTCGACGAGTTGATCGCATAGAGCAGGTCGGTTTTGTTCACTACGGTGGTTACCTTCTTGTAGTTGTTGGCCATCGGCTCCATGAGCTCACCGTACTTGATGTCTTTCTGAAGCGTATTCAGACCGTAAGCGATCGTCAGACCGAACTCTTTGGCGATAGCGGCTTTGGCAGCTTCGTCGTTGCCGGCCAAAATGGCAGCTTCTTCTTCCGTCGGAAGTGCACCGGTGTTCAGATTGACGAGCGTGAGCTCTTTGCAGGTGCCTTTCGGGCACTGGATTTCGGCACGCACCTGAAGTTCGCACTGATCCATGCGCGGGTCATAGGGAAACTCGACGTGCTGGGTGAAGTTGCCGCCGCTGGTCTTGTCGACTACGGTGTAGTTCTCCTTCACTTTCGAACCCTGATAGAATTTGGGTGTACCGGCCACTTCGCCGCCCGCGAATACGATGACGGGCGTTACCTTTACGATCGCTTTCTTGTGGAAGTATTCAACGGGGATGCTGACGTGGATATCGGCAGCGACAATACCGTTGTTGAGAGCCAAGACCTCGGGATCGACGGTTACTTTGACGTCTTCCCGATTCCGGGCCATCTGCTTGAAGCAGTTGCAGCTCGAGAAAGCGAGTGCAGCAATAGCGAGCGCGAGGCTCAACTTAATGACGTTTTTCATAATGAGTTGTTTGGTTATTGTTTTGTTTCTGTTTCGGAAGCGTCGGTTCCGAAACACTTTTACACGATGCAAATATAAAAAACAAAATTCAAAAATGCAACATCCGAGGATAAACGGCCGGTTTTTATCGCGCGACTATATATCTTAATGTACCAGCGTTTTTTTGATTTGGATTTTCAAATCCGACCGCCGTTCCTCGCGGCCTTTGGCCGCGTATTCAGTTTGGACCCACCCCCAAACCCCCGCCTTGGCGGGGACTTAGGTCGGGGAACCGAAACAAATTAGGTCTTACGACCGTTGGTACGCGAATGGATATAATTGACTTTTGTCGTTTACCCTCGGAAAATCGCCGTTCGGATTATTCGTTTTCGTGGTCGTGATCGTGGTTTCCGCGGTGTTCACGGAAATCGCGGCGTTCGCCCCGTTCGGGACGCGGACGGCGTTCCCGTTCCACGTAGCCTTCCGGCTTGGGCAACAGCGCTTTGTGCGACAGCTTGAGTTTGCCCGTTTTCGGGTCGATGCCGATCAGTTTGACGTCGATTTCGTCGCCTTCTTTCAGACCGGTCTCCTCCATCGTTTCGAAGCGTTTGTAGTCGATCTCCGAGATGTGGAGCAACGCATCCTTGCCCGGCATGATTTCGACGAACGCACCGAATGCCACGATCGAACGAATCGTACCGTGATAGGTTTCGCCCACCTCCGGAACGGCCACGATGGCTTTGATGCGGGCCAGTGCTCCATCGAGCGCCTCCTTGTCCACGCCGAAGATGTCGACGAGTCCTTTGTTATCCACTTCGGTGATGGTGATGGTGGTGTTGGTGGTCTTCTGGATGTCTTGGATGACCTTTCCACCCGGGCCGATGACCGCACCGATGGCATCCTGCGGAATCGTGATCTGCACGATGCGCGGCACGCACGGTTTATAGTCCGCACGCGGTTCGGCAATGCAGTCGGTCAGGATGTCGAGAATGTGCAGACGTCCTTTGCGGGCCTGTTCCAGCGCAGCGGCCAGCACCTCATAGGACAGACCGTCGACCTTGATGTCCATCTGCGTGGCGGTGATGCCGTCGCGGGTACCCGTTACCTTGAAGTCCATGTCGCCCAAGTGGTCTTCGTCGCCCAGGATGTCCGACAGAACGGCCCACTTGCCGCTCTCCGAATCGGAAATCAACCCCATGGCGATGCCCGATACCGGTTTTTTCAGCTTGACACCGGCATCCATCAGGGCCAGCGTGCCGGCGCAGACGGTTGCCATCGACGACGAACCGTTCGATTCGAGAATGTCCGAAACCACGCGCACGGCGTAGGGATTTTCCTCGCCGACCGGCACCATCGGCTTCAAGGCTCGCCATGCCAAGTGGCCGTGGCCGATTTCGCGACGGCTCAGACCGCGAGCGGCCTTCGCCTCGCCCGTCGAGAACGGCGGGAAGTTGTAATGCAGGACGAATTGCTCGGTACCCTGTACCAAAACTTCGTCCTTGACCTTTTCGTCGAGTTTCGTGCCGAGCGTTACGGTCGACAGCGACTGCGTTTCGCCGCGGGTGAAGATGGCCGAACCGTGAGCGGAGGGCAGATAGCCCACCTCGCACCAAATGGGCCGGATTTCGTCCGTGCGACGGCCGTCGAGCCGCTTGCCCTCGTCGAGAATCATGCGGCGCATGGCCTTTTTCTGTACGTCGTCGTGGAAATATTTGTGGATGAGCGGAGCTTTTTCAACCAACTCCTCTTCGGTGTAGCGCGATGCGAATTCGGCTTCGAGCGCTTCGAATTTCTCCTCGCGTTCGTGCTTCATCGTGCCGCTCGTTGCGATTGCATAGGCCTTGTCGTAGAGTTCCCGAATGATCGTCTGACGCAGTTCCTCGTCATTGACCTCGTGGCAGTAGGTGCGTTTCACATCCTTGCCCAACTCTTTCGACAGTTCGATCTGTACGGCGCAATGTTTCTTGATCTCTTCGTGAGCGAATTTGATAGCTCCGAGCATGACCTCTTCGGAAACCTCCTTCATCTCGCCTTCGACCATTAAGATGTTGTCGATGGTACCGCCGACCATGATGTCCAAGTCGCATTCGGCCATCTCCGAGAAGCCCGGATTGATGGCGTATTGGCCGTTCTTGCGGACGACGCGCACTTCCGAAATCGGGCCGCCGAACGGAATGTCCGATACGGCCAAAGCGGCCGATGCGGCCAGACCGGCCAGCGCATCGGGTTGGATGTCTTTGTCGGCCGAAATCAGATTGACCGTAACGTAGACTTCGGCGTGGTAGTCCGACGGGAACAGCGGACGGAGCGCACGGTCGATGAGACGTGCGGTGAGGATTTCTGCATCGTTGGCTTTGCCCTCGCGTTTCATGAAACCGCCCGGATAGCGGCCTGCGGCAGCGTATTTCTCCTTGTACTCGACTTGCAAGGGCATGAAGTCGGTGTCGGGTTTGGCGTCCTTGGCGGCCACCACGGTACCGAGCAGCATCGTGTCGCCCATCCGGACGACTACCGCGCCGTCGGCCTGTTTGGCCAGTTTGCCCGTTTCGATCTCGATCTGGCGACCGTCGCCCAGCGTGATGATCTTGCGGACTGCATTGTACAGCTTCTTTTCTTCCATTTTTTATTTATAATCCATTATATGTAGTTTCTTTGATTAGCGCGATTAACCGTTGCTATGCTTCCGGTGGTTGTGGTCGCTTCGCCTTTTGAAAGGCGGCCCTTATAAAAGGGCCTTTTTATTGACGCGATGGGCGGTTGATTCGCTACTAACGGTTGTGGGCGCTTCCGCGCCCTTTGAAAGGCGTTCCCGATGCGTTAGATCGTTGCCATGCTTTTCAACGCTTTCTTCACTGCCGACCGTTGTTCTCTTTTCCCGAAAACGTTCCGATCCGTACCAGTTAATAAAAAATTAATAAAAAGGGCAACCCTCCCCAAAATTGTCGGGAAAAATTGCCCTCGTCATAGCCTCGCGGATTACTTGCGGAGGTTGAGCGTTTTGACGATCGCACGGTAGCGTTCGATGTCTACCTCCTTAAGGTACTCCAGCAACTGGCGCCGCTTACCGACCAAGCGCAGCAACGCGCGCTGGGTACCGAAGTCGTGTCGGTTGTTTTTGAGGTGTTCAGTAAGGTGGTTGATACGGTACGAAAACAACGCGATCTGACTTTCGGGCGAACCCGTGTCGGTGTTAGACTTGCCGTACTGACCGAAAAGCTCTTGCTTTTTCTCTGCTGTTAAATAAGCCATTTTATTAAAGGTTTAATAAAAGTTCCACTCTACGACGCATCCCCCTTACCGTGAATAACGCCAGAGCGTTCGGCAAAGGTACGAAATAATCCCGAATTCGAAAGCCGAAAATCGAAAATGTTGCATCTTTTCGGTCGAAAAGACGAAAAATGGGGAGAAAATCGTAAATTTGTAGTCCGATCGGTGGAAACGATGCGTAGAAAAAGACTTTTTGCAGGAATTTCGGTCGTCTGGTTCGTCGCGGTCATCGCGGCGGCTTGCGGCGAACGGCCGGCTTATACGACGGTCGACGGCGTGATGCTCGGCACGACGCTCCACGTCGTCGCCGACGTGCGGAATGTCTCGGCACAGGAGTTGCGCGGGCGGATGCTGGAACTCGATGCCGAAGCCAAGGCTTCGATGTCGATTTTCGATTCGACGTCGTTGTTGAGCCGGCTCAACCGCAACGAGACCGACCGCATCGACCGCCACATCGCTTATTGTTTGCGCTTGGCCGACAGCATCGGTGCTTTGAGCGACGGCCGTTACGACATTACCATCAAGCCGTTGACCGAGGCGTTGGGATTCGCCGGAAAGGAACGGCGGGCGGCTCCGAATCTCGATTCGTTGCTCGCTTTCGTCGGGCGCGACAAGGTGCGCATCGAGGGCGACCGGCTCGTGAAGAGCGACCCGCGCGTGCAGTTGGATTTCAACTCCATCGCCAAAGGCTATACGGTCGATCTGTTGGCCGCATTGGTCGAGGCGGCGGGTGCGGAGAATTACATCGTCGATATCGGGGGCGAACTGCGTTGCCGGGGCGTCAATCCGCACGGCGAGGCGTGGCGGGTCGGCATCGAAAGTCCGTTCGACGGCAATCAGTCCGATGGCGAGTTCCTCCAGCAGCGGTTGCGGATGCACGAGGGCGGATTGGCGACTTCGGGCAACTATCGCCGGTTCTATTTCGACGAACAGGGCAACAAGGTCGCCCATACGATCGATCCGCGAACGGGCCGGAGCGTGCTTTCGCGCCTGTTGTCGGTAACGGTTGCCGCACCGACCTGCGCCGAGGCGGACGCTCTCGGCACGATGCTTTTAGCTATGGGGGCCGACGATGCGCTGGCCGCTGTGGAGCGGATGCCCGGAATCAAGGTTTATTTTATTTTGGCGGGAGCCGGCGGCGGGTTCGAAGAGTTCGTTTCGCCGGAAATGCAAGCATGGATGATTGAATGATGAAACGAGCCGCTTTTCTTTATAATACGCAGTCCGGACGCGGACGCATCGCCGACCGCGCGGAGGCCATCCGGGCCGTTTTCGCCGAATACGATTACGAGTTGGAGCTCCTTCCCATCGATTTTAATAAGAATCCGTTCGAAGGTCGGGAACAGTTGGATTTGATGGTCGTCGCGGGGGGCGACGGGACGGTGAATTTTGCAGTCAACGCCATGCGGGCCAAGGGGTTGGACATCCCGTTGGGCGTCATTCCTGCCGGTACGGCCAACGACTTCGCCGGTGCGCTCGGCATGTCGCACGATCCGATCGAGGCGGCGCGGCAAATCGCCGAGGGCCACGAGGATCGGGTGGATTGCGGATGCGTGAACGGGCTTTTTTTCGTCAACATTTTCAGTTTCGGCATCTTCACCACCACGTCGCAGCGTACGCCCGACGAACGCAAACACCGGATCGGCAAATTGGCCTATCTGATTGAGGGGTCGAAAGAGTTGCGGACGATGCACGCCGTGCCGTTGCAGTTGGTCGTCGACGGCAAGTCGTTCGATTTCAATTCGTTGATGGTGTTGATTTTCAACGGCGAAACGGCCGGCGGATTCCATTTGGCACGCGGCTCGTCCGTGCGCGACGGGCTGTTCGACTGCCTGTTGCTCGAAAAACGGAATTTCTTTCGGGCGACTTATTCGATGGTTCGTTATTTATTGGGCGGCAGCCCGAAGAACGTTCGCCATTTGCGGGCGCGGTGCATCGACATCGCGTCGCCGATCGACGAGCCGACCGATGTCGATGGTCAGCCCGGTGCGAAATTTCCTTTGCACATCGAATGCCTTCAAGGAGCCTTGCGCGTCCGCGTGCCGCGATAGCGATACTTACCCTCTCCTCTTGTAGTGCGAGGGCGAGGTGCCGGTATGCTGCTTAAAATATTTGCCGAAAAACGACTGGGTCGAGAAATTCAGCCGTGCGGCAATCTCCTGGATGCTCAATCCCGAATACTTCAAAAGGGTTTTCGCTTCGAGAATGACCGATTCGTCGATCCATCGGGCGGCCGTCTTGCCGCTCACCTCCTTCACGACGGTCGACAGGTATTTCGGCGTGATGTTCATCCGTTCGGCATAAAACCCCACGTTGCGTTCGCGCGTGTTGTGCCGTTGGAGCAGCGACATGAATTCGTCGAACAGCACTTCGCTACGGCCCGGTTTGGCTTGCGGCCCTGTCTGGTCGCGGCGGTTGAGTTCGGCCATGATGTAGAAAGCCGTCGTGAAAAGCGAACGGATGATTTCGTTGCGATAGCGTTCCTTGTCGCTGCGCAGCATGGTCTTAATCAGTTGGAAGACCAAGCGGATTTCTTCGACGTCCTGCGGCGTTACTACGATGACCGGCGCCTTGCCGAACCGCATGAAAACGGGCAGCGACGTCGCCAGATCGAGTTGGATGTCGTTGATGAACGATTTGGAAAAGGCGACGAAATAGGCCGAGGCCGTAGTCGAACACTTCACCATGCGGACGATGCTGTCGGGACTGCAAACGATGATGTGATTGGGGCGTACGGTGTAGTTTTTCAGATCGATGGAGACGGTCGCTTCGCCGGTCATCATGACGATGGCCAAAAATCCGTCGATCGTGGCGGGATAGTCCACAACGGTCGAGTTGGCGGCGTCGAGGGCCGCAATCACTAAATCGTCCGATAGATAGAATACATCGTCCATCTCCTTTTTGATGCGGGAGATGGAGACTTTGTGCAAACTTTCATGCTGCGGATTCGTGCCGTTTCCTGCCATATCGTTCGATTACGATTAAATAGTTATCAAAGATACGCATAAGCTGAGGGCAAAACAAATTTATTTGATTTTACCGAGGCGGAGTATCTTCGACAAAGTCAAAGATACGAAAAAAAGTCCAATCTTGGTATTATTGGTGCTGAAATATCCCTAAAAACAGCTTGTCAGGCGTTCATCCGAGATTTTTTGAGGTTGCTGCGTAAGAAGCGCGTCCGAGAGGGGCCGATCCGTACTAATTAACAAAAAATTTCGTACTTTTGTCCGGCAGTCGACTTTGGGCGCGCCGGTTCCCGAGAAAGGAAGCTGGCGTAGCGTAAAAATGTCGTCGGAGAATAAAATGTCGTCGATTAGCAAGACGACCTGTTAATAAAATAATGTATCGTCGGTTCATACGGCCTTTGTTGTTCGCGCTTCCCATCGAACGGGCTCATCGGCTCGTGTCGTTGGCCTTGCGGGGCATCGGCATGATTCCCGGGGGGCGTTGGTGCTTGGATAAGTGCTTCGCCGTGCGGCATCCCGCTCTCGAACGCGAGGTGTTCGGACGCCGCTTCGCCAATCCGATCGGATTGGCTGCCGGCTTCGATTCCAACGGCGAGGTTTGCCGCGAATGGGGCGCTGCGGGATTCGGGTTCATCGAGGTGGGCACCGTTACGCCTCGTCCGCAGTCGGGCAATCCGCGGCCCCGCATCTTCCGTCTGCCGAAGGATCGCGCCATCATCAGCCGCATCGGCCTGGCGAACCGCGGATTGGAGAAGACCATCCAGTATCTGCGCCGCCCGCACGAGGGGTTGATTCTCGGGTGCAACATCGGACGCAACGCCGCGACGTCGGCCGAAGAGGCTCCGGCGGACTATCTGAAACTCTTCCGCAACCTCTATCAGTATGCGGACTATTTTTCGGTGAATCTGTGTTGCGACAACGCTTGCGACGAAAACTTCACGCACAGCCGCGAATACGTGCTGCGGATTCTGGAACCGTTGTTCGATTTTCGGCGCGGCCAGAACCAGTATCGGCCCGTGATGCTCAAAATTTCGCCCGACCTGACGGACGAAGAGATCGATACGATTACCGATATTTTGATCGACACGCCGTTGGACGGAATCGTCGCGACGAACGGCACCCATCGCCGCGAGGGATTGCATACGAGTCATATGTCGATTGCCAAAATCGGCAGCGGACGGCTCACCGGCCCGACGCTTACCGCGCGGACAATCGAAATCGTGCGGCGCATCCATGAACGGTCGGGCGGGACGTATCCCATCATCGCTGTCGGCGGATTGATGTCGGTCGACAATGCGCGGGCCCTATTTGCGGCGGGGGCCGACCTCGTACAGCTTTATACCGGATTCGTTTACGAAGGGCCGCGGTTGGTGCGGGATATTTGCCGTGCGTTGATTGCCGACGCTCAGCCGCCGCAACCCGCCGAAGGAAAAGAGAAGGAGGAGCCTGCGCCGCAGGAAACGTCCGAATCAGCTGAGTGCCCGAAAGTCGATGATAGAAATCAGTAAAAAACAGCGGAAGCGGAGATGATTTTGTATAAGAGCCGGAACGCTTTACCGCATCACGAACCGCTTTCGAAAGCGGCGACCGAAGCCCCCGCCAAGGCGGGGGTTTAGGGGTGGGTCAAAACTGCAAACGCGGCGAAGCCGCGAGCGACACGACCGACAGCAACGTAAATACAGTCGCTAACTTGATTCGGTATGAAATAGTTACAGATAGGAATGAAAGGAACTATTTTGACGATCGGCGATGAAATTCTGATCGGACAGATCGTCGATACGAACAGCGTCTCCATCGCGCGTCATTTGAATGCAGCAGGCATCGTCGTCTGCGAAAAATGCTCCATCGGCGACGACCGCCAGCAGATCGTGCAGAGCCTTGAACGGGCTTTGCAGCAGAGCGATGTCGTCATCATCACCGGCGGTCTAGGCCCCACGAAGGACGATATTACGAAAAAGACGCTCGCCGAGTGGTTCGGTTGCGGAATGCGGTACGACGAGACGGTGGCCGCTCACGTCGAGCGGATGCTCGCTTCGCGCGGAATCGCTTTCAACGATTTGAATCGCGGTCAGGCTCTCGTGCCCGAATGTTGCACGGTGTTGTTCAACGCCCACGGCACCGCTCCGGGCATGTGGTTCGAGCGCGACGGCAAGGTGATTGTCTCGTTGCCCGGTGTGCCGTTCGAGATGGAACATCTGATGCAGGACGAGGTGATGCCTCGTTTGAAAGCCCGCTTCGATTTGAAACAGATCGTGCACCGGACGTTGATTACGGCGGGTTTGGCCGAGTCGATGCTCGCCGAGGCCATCGCTTCGTGGGAGGAGGCGTTGCCGCCTTATCTGAAATTGGCCTATTTGCCCAATCCGGGGGCTGTGCGGCTTCGGTTGTCGGCCTACGAGGTCGACGGCAAACAGGTTGCCCGCGAGATCGAGGAGCGTTTCGAACAGTTGCGGCAGTTGATTCCGCAGTATGTCGTCGGCTACGAAACGGCGACCGTGCAGGAGCAGGTGCATCGGATACTTACCGAGCGTCGGGCTACGCTCGCTGTGGCCGAAAGTTGTACGGGCGGCACGATCGCTTCGCGGTTCACGGCTTTGGCCGGTGCTTCGGCTTACTTCCTTTGCGGCGTGGTGTCGTACAGCAACGAGGCCAAACATGCGGTCTTGGGCGTGGATACCGACGCAATCAATCGTTACGGCGCGGTCAGCGAGCCGGTCGCTCGGCAGATGGCCGAGGGCGTCCGGCGCATCTCGGGAGCCGATTACGCGGTCGCTACGACCGGCATCGCCGGCCCGACGGGCGGTTCGCCCGAAAAACCGGTCGGAACGGTTTGGTTCGCTGTGGCGACGCCGACCCGCACTATCGCCGTCTGCAAACAGTGCGGCACCGACCGCGGACAGGTAATCGACCGTGCATCGGCATTCGCCATCGGTCTCCTGCGCGATGCAATCGCCGAAGAAAAGTAAAAGCGAACCGTATCACCATGCGGGCTCCGACCGAAGCCCCCGCCAAGGCGGGGGTTTGGGAGTGGGTCAAATTTGCAAACGCGGCTTCGCCGCGAGCAACACGACCGACGGCTCTGTAAAACCATTCTCTAACTCGATTCGGGGTAAAATCGTTATGCAACTGAACATGGAATGCCGAGCGCTTCGACCCGTTCGGCGATGCGTTGCAGCTCCTCGCGCGGGACTTTTTCGAGCGTCCGGCAAGGCGTGTCGCGGTCGAGCGAATAGGCCATGACCTGTCGCGGACGAATCTCCCGCACGAGTTCAAGCCAAGCCGATACCTCCTTTTCCGTCGTGTTGTCGATCGGCAACCCATCGCACACTCCCCGTAAAAACATCGTTTGTAAGATCATCCGGCCATCGAACCGTTTCATCCGCTCGACCGTCCCGCGCACCGTGTAATCGGGGCTTTGCGGACGATTCATCCGGTGGACGGTGGCGTCGAATGCCGAATCCAGTTTGAGAATCGGATTGTCGACCCGCAGCAGGGCCCGGCAGACGCTTTCGTCGTCCAATCGGGTGGCGTTGGTCAGTACGGAGACCTTCGCCGTGGGTGCCAGCTGGTCGCGCAGGGCGATCGTGTCGTCGATGATGGCTTCGAAATCGGGATGAAGCGTCGGTTCGCCGTTGCCCGCGAAGGTGATGACATCGGGCGGCGTGCCTGCGGCGACCATCTTGCGCAACGTTTCGTCGAGCGAGTGGGCGACCGCTTCGCGGCGGTTGAAACGGCGCTGCCCGGGGTGGTCGGCGTTCCAGCCGCACTCGCAGTAGATGCAGTCGAACGAACAGAGTTTCGATTCGAGGGGCAGCAGATTGACGCCTAACGAAAGCCCCAACCGGCGCGAATGCACGGGGCCGAAGATGATTTGGTCGAAAAGCGAAGTCATTGGTATTGCGGTGTTTGTCTCTCAATAAGCGTGGAGTTCGAGAAAGACGGTCGTGCCCGAACGGATGGTTCGGCCGGCCGGAATGCTTTGCTGGGTTACGGCTCCGCAGCCCGTGAACCGCACTCGCAGCCCGCGGCTTTCCAGCAGGAAGAGGGCATCTTTCAGTCCCATGCCGCGCACGTCAGGCATCTGGGTCGGCGAGGCCGTGAGGCTCCGGATGGTTACGCGCGCGAGCGAATCGACCGTCGCTCGGCCCCAGCCTTTGCGGGCATCGTATTCCGTATGAGGCGACAGTTCATCGGCGACTGTCCGTATGCGGGCGATGTCGCCTCCCTTGATGCGGTCGGGGTAGTGTTTCGACCGTTTGTCGATCGGTTGGTGCCGGTGGGAGCCCCGATTGTAGATGAAATCGACCATTCGGCTCACGACGGGGCCGGCCAGCGGCCCACCGTAGTAGGTTTTGCCCGCTTGCATCTGCGTTTCGATGGAGGTCAGCACCGTGTAGCGGGGATTTTCCGTCGGAAAGAAAGCAATCATCGAACCGAGGTACTGACCGCGATAGCGGGGATCGGTGTTTTGGGCCGTGCCTGTCTTCGCCGCCACGCGCAGACGGGTCGTATCGCTGAAAAAGGCGCTCGCTGTGCCTTCGGTGCAGACCGCTTGCAGGCATCGGCGCACCTCGCGCAGCGTCGATTCCGAACAGATCGACGAAGCGATCGTGCGGGTTTCGAACCGTTCCCGATCCTTGCCGTTGCGTTGCAGACTGCGCACGAGCACGGGGGCCACCATCCGTCCGTCGTTGGCGATGGCGTTGTAGAAAACGAGCATCTGCATCGGCGTCAGCTTCACCCGATAGCCGTAGGCCATCTTCACCAACATCACTCCCGGGTCGGGCACTTGCCAGTCGGTCGTCAGTTCGGGCGGACGTTCGCCCAACCGTTCCAATCCGACCGTCTCGCCGAGGTGCAGCCGCTCGCGCAGAAAATCGCTGTATCGTTGTTTGAGGCCCGTTTCGCCGTAGTGCTCCCACACGGCCTTGGCGAAATAGACGTTCGACGATTTCGCTACGGCTTGGCGGAAGTCGATGATCCGGTCGCCGCGGTGATCGTCGCGGATGTCTTCGGCCGGGCCTACCCGCACAGGGTCGCCATTATGGGTATCGTAGCACGTTTCGGGGCCGATCTGCGCATCGTCCAGCAGCGCGAGCATCGTGGCCAATTTGAAGGTCGACCCGGGTTCCATGCAGCGCCCCAAGGCATAGTTTTCCCGTTCCGAATAGCTGCCGTCGTCGTTGCGGCCCAGATTGGCCATCGCCAGAATTTCGCCCGTCTGCACCTCCATGACGAGCGTGGTGCCCCAAAGGGCGTTCTGCGCCGTCAGTTGGTTGCGCAGCGCTTTGTCGGCCACATCCTGCAAATCGGGGTCGAGCGTCGTAACCACGTCGCAGCCGTCGATCGGTTCGCGATAGGTGGAGCCAGGCACGCGGCCCGAGAACCGGCGGGCGATCCGTTGCCGCAACGCACGTCCGTCCGTACCCGAAAGCTCCTCGCGATAGGCGTCCTCGAGACCGTAATTGCCTCGGTCGCCCGTCATCCCGATGGTGCGGCGTGCCAGTTCGCCTTGCGGATAGATGCGTTCGTCGCGCTCTTTGAGCTGATAAACTAACCCCATGTTCCAGTTGAGGAGCGGCCACGTGCGCAGCGTCTCCCATTCGCCGTAGTCGATTTCGCGGGGCAGGAGGTCGACGGGCGTATGGTCGCGGAGCGTGTCGTAAACGGTGCGCGTTTCGTATTCACGGCCTTTCAGCCGGTCGAGCATCCGACCGAGCCAGCCTTCGGAACGGAGAATCAGCGTGTCGCGCGGACGGACGAGCCGGTAGTGGGCGGCATGCTGTTGGCGGAAGAAACGGGCGTATTCCGCGGCCGTGCGGTCTTTGAAGAAAGCGGCGAGCAGCTTCGAGAGCGAATCGGCCTGTTCGTTGAAGGCGTTCAACGAATCCAACCCCTCGGCCCCGAAGTCGAACGCGACTTGATAACGGAAAATCGAGGTGGCGAACGGTTCGCCGTTGCGGGCCAAAATACTGCCTCTCCTCGCTTTGATGACCTCTTGAATAAAAATGCGGTCGTGGAGCCGGTCGGCGTTGTCGGCCACTTCGCGGCTGAAGAACTGCACCCAGACGATCCGTCCGATGACGATGAGCCCCACGAGCATGAAAAGCACGTACAAGCCCCTGACACGCAGCAGAATGTCCCGTTTGATCGGCGATGGTTCTTCGTTTTTCATGGTCGTGCGTCAGCGGTTATCGATGATTTCGCTCGGGGCGACGGGGTCGTAGAGTTCGATGCCGCGGCGTCGCAACTCTTCGGTTACGGCGGAGTGGGTCGTGCAGCGGAAGCGGCGTTCCTGCCAGCGGATCGACTGTTCGCGCAGCACCTGCACTTCGCGTTCCAACCGCATGTATTTCATATCGGTGTGCAACGCCATGAACACCACCGAGATATTCAATAAAAACATGATGGCGATGGTCAGCAGATAGGGGTACGAATGCGACATCCCCTCGCGGACGAGAATCGTTCCGGAGAAAATTTGCCAGAAGGTGCTGGCTTTGCGGCGGCGTTCCTTGCGGCGGAGCGTTTCGCGGCGGGCTTCCTCTTCGGCTTCGAGGGCTTCGTCCGCGCGGAGGTCATCGTCGGCCTCGCCCCGTTCCATTCGGCGCACCTCGCGACGAACCCGTCGGGCGAACGCTTCGTCCTCTTGGCGGCGGGCCTCCTCGTCGGGGTCGATCGGGTCGAATTCGTGGTCGGTGTACATCGCTATTTCCGGATGATTTTTGCGGCGGCCCGAAGCCGTGCGGAGCGCGACCGCGGATTGCGTTCGAGTTCGTCGGCGTCGGGGACGACGGCCTTGCGGGTTACGGGTTCGAACGGCACTTCGGCCCGTCCGTACAGATCTTTTTCGACGGTTCCTGCGAAGTTGCCGCTGCGCAAGAAATTTTTTACTAACCGGTCCTCCAAGGAATGATACGAAATGATGACCAACCGTCCGCCGGGCCGCAAGACTTTCAGACTTTGTTCCAACGCCATTTTGAGTGCCTCCATTTCGCCGTTCACCTCGATGCGCAGTGCCTGAAACAGTTTCGTCAGAAACTTTGCCGCCTCTTTTTTAGGCGTGCAAGGCTGAACGGCGGCGACCAATTGCGCCGTCGTTGCAATGCGGGCTGATTCCCGCGCCCGCACGAGGCAGTTCGCCACCTTCCACGGCGTGTCGATTTCGCCCCAATCGCCCAACAGGCGGGTCAATTCTTCCGGCGGATAGTCGTTCACGACGGTTGCGGCGGTGAGCGTTCCGCGCTGGTTCATCCGCATGTCCAACGGAGCCTCGCCTCGAAACGAAAAGCCCCGTTCCACCGTGTCGAAGTGGTGCGACGAGACGCCCAAGTCGGCCAGAATCCCGTCGACCTCCGTTACGCCGCGCAACCGCAGGGCGCCGCGCAGAAACCGGAAATTGCTTTCGACGTAATGGAATCGCGGGTCATCGGGGCAGTTGTTCCGCGTATCGCTGTCCTGGTCGAATGCGAAAAGCCGTCCGTCGGGGCCCAACGCCTCCAATATGCGACGCGAATGGCCGCCTCCGCCGAACGTAAGGTCGACGTAGGTGCCGTCGGGCCGGATATTCAACAAACCGACCGACGGTTCCAACAAGACGGGCGTATGATATTGCGACATAAGGTTGCGCTGAAATTCTCGAAATTTGCTGAAGCGCGAACGCCTCATCAAGGGTCAAAGTTAATGTTTTTTCGAAAAATTTTCGTATATTTGTTTATTATTAACTGAGCCAATCGTCCCTCTCCCCGAAAGCGGTGTGATCCGTAGCCGGTTAATAAGAAAGCGGGGCGAAGACTGCGCCGCTTTTAAAAGCGGTTCCCGATGCGATGGAATGTTTTGGTGCTTACGAACGCTTTCTTCGCTGCCGACCCGTTTGAATGTGCTAACATAATAAAAATGCGGTTCTTTGAACCGCGCGGGCCGAAGCCTCCGTCCGCGGAGGCCCGCCGTTGGCGACCTCCGCAGTCTTCGTCCCGCTGGGTCGGGCGTGTTGACAACGATCTGCCGACGCCGAAGGCGGCGAGCACCGAGGGATGGAAGCGAACATGCGGGTAAAATCGCGGATACAGGCAAATAGATAATCACGCAAGAAGATGCCACAGATTGATATAGGGGCCGTGTTGGCCGAGAAAGCGCCTCGTGCGGCTCGTTGGATTCCTCGTCCGTTGGTCGAGTGGTTGCGGCGTACGATTCACGAGAAGGAGATCAATCATATCCTCTCGGAATATTGGACTTTGCCGCCGCAGGAGTTCATCCGGGCCTGCTTCCGCGATTGGAAGGTCGCCTATTCGGCGCAGGGGCTCGAGCGCCTCGACCCGAAGGGACGTTATCTGTTCGTGTCGAATCATCCCTTCGGCGGGATGGACGGCATGATGTTGGCCGACAAACTGATCGACCGGTTCGGCGACGTGCGCGTGGTGGTCAACGACCTGTTGATGCACGTCGAGCCGTTACGGCCGCTTTGGTTGCCGGTGAACAAGCTCGGCGCGCAGAATGCCGAATATGCTCGTCGGATGGAGGAGGCTTTCTTCGGCGATGTGCCGATTCTGACCTTTCCGGCCGGACTTTGTTCGCGCCGCATCGACGGACGGATCACCGACACCGAATGGAAAATAAACTTTCTGAAAAAGGCCTACGCTTCGCAGCGGCAGATCGTGCCGTTGTTCGTCGAGGGACGGCTTTCGAACTTTTTTTATCGCCTCAGCCGGTTGCGTAAGTCGTTGGGTGTGAAGTTCAACATCGAGATGTTGTGGCTCCCGGACGAGATGTTCGCGCAGGCGGGCAAACATTTCCGCATCGTCGCGGGCGACCCTGTGCCGTTCGCCGAACTCCAGCCGCTCGGTTCGTTGCGCGAACAGGTCGAATATATACGTGAAAAGACCTATTTTTTGGAAAAAACGCTCGGTTCGGCCTCCGATTCCCGTTAAAAATCGTACTTTTGCAGTAATACGCAATCGGAATTGACAGAAATGCAACCGGATTTAATAAAACCAATCGCCGCACCCGTCGCACGGGAGTTGCTGAAAGCCGAGTTGACCCCCGACCGGCGAGTCCGTGCAACGAACAAGGCCGCCAACGAAATCTATATCTTTTCGGCAGCCGATTGTCCCGCCCTGATGCGCGAGGTCGGACGGTTGCGCGAGGAGGCGTTCCGGTATGCCGGCGGCGGCACGGGCCGCGAGGTCGACATCGACGCCGAAGATTTGGCCGAGGACGGTTATTTCCAGTTGATCGTGTGGGATCCCGATGCCGAGGAGATCGTTGGCGGCTATCGCTTCATCGTCTGCACGACGGAGTATCCGAAACACCTCTCGACGGAGCATTATTTCCGCTTCAGCGACCGGTTTCGCCGGAAATACCTGCCGCGCACCATCGAACTGGGCCGTTCGTTCGTGCAGCATGCCTACCAGCGGCGCCGGAATCCCAAGAGCATCTATGCGCTCGACAATCTGTGGGACGGACTGGGGGCGTTGGTGGTGCTCAATCCCAAAGCGAAATACCTTTTCGGCAAGGTTACGATGTACACCACCTACAAGGCCGTGGCACGCAATGCGTTGATTTGGTTCCTGCGCCGCTATTTCCCCGATCGCGAACGGTTGGTCGAGGGCATCCATCCGCTGACGCTGGATTTGGACGATCCCTACTACGAGCAACTTTTCTGCGGCGGCAGCTACATGGAAAACTATCGGATTCTGATTCAGAAGGTGCGCGAGTTCGATGAGAACATTCCGCCGCTCATCCATGCCTACATGAATCTTTCGCCGTCGATGCGGGTTTTCGATACGGTTTCGAATCCCGATTTCGGCGATGTCGAGGAGACGGGCATCCTGCTGACGATTGCGGACATCTATCCCGAGAAACGGATGCGCTACACCCGTTGGAAGGGCTGGAGGGCCAATCTGAAACATCGCCGCGAGGAGTTTTCGGAGCGGTTGCGAGCCCATTTGGATGGGCTGAAAAGCCCGTTCAAACGCGACTTGCGCGACTGACCCTCCGAAAGGCTCGGTTTTTGTTTCGACCGAACGCAGAAAACATCCGGAACTATGAAAAAATCGTGGAAATGGAGGGCGTTGTTTGCTCTCGTCGGGATAGGAACGGCCGTCGGGCCGCTTTCGGCCCAAGTACGTTTTGAAACGGGCTCGACCGATTCCCTTCGCCGTATGGCGCAGCAACAGCAAAAATTGGTCTTCATCGACCTTTATGCCGATTGGTGTCCGCCGTGCCGGGCGATGGAGCGTCAGGTCTTTTCACGGAAGGAGGTGGGCGACTTCATGGCGCGCCGTTTCGTGGCCGCGAAATACAATATCGACCAAACGTCGGGCCGTGAATTGTTGGACGAATACGGCAGCGGTTCGATTCCGCTCTACTTGATCTTCGACACCGACGGTACCTTGTGGGGCCGTATCGAGGGAGCCGCTCCCGCCGAGGAGTTCATGGACAATCTGCGGACGGTGCTCGACCGCTACGACAAAGAGAAAAAGAAGCGTCCTTGATTCGTGCGCGGGCTCATTTTCGCGTGTAAACCACCTGTTTCGTCTCGAAGAAAGGTTCGCTGAAAAAATCCGAGATAGCGTAACGTTCCCATTTTTTGTTCGTTGCGGCCAATTCTTCCGTCAGATCGCCCCCTTTCAGATAGAGAATGCCGTTGGGTAGCGTGCCGTGTTGTCCGCGTTCGAGTTTGTCCCAGACCCATTGCACGAACTCGGGCATCGCCGTTACGGCCCTCGAAACCACATAATCGTAACGCTCCGTAAGCGTTTCGGCCCGTAGACATCGCGGGTCGATGTTTTTCAGTCCCAATGCCGACGCGACCCCTTCGACCACCGTAATTTTTTTGCGGATAGAATCGACCGCCGTGAAATGCGCCTCCGGAAAGAGGATCGCCAGCGGCACCGAAGGGAATCCGCCGCCGCATCCGACATCGAGAATCCGGGCCCCGACTTCGAATGCGCACACCTTTGCGATAGCCAGCGAATGCAGCACGTGGCGCAGATAGAGTTGTTCGAAGTCCTTGCGCGACACGACGTTGATTTTGGCGTTCCAGTCGGCATAGAGGTCGTAGAGCGCCGCGAAACGCTCTTTCTGCAACGGCGTCAGCTCGGGAAAGTATTTTATTAAGAGGTCCATGCGAAGCCTGTTTGGGGGCGGTTATTTTTCGTTCTGAATAAATCGGCACATCTGTTCGCGGGCCCGATGGATTTGAGTTTTCACCGTTCCTAACGGCAGCGTCAGTTTCGCGGCGATCTCTTCGTAGGAGAGTTCGTCGAAGAAGCGCAGCCGGATCAGCTGCCGATAGCGCGGGGAAAGCCGTTCGAGGTAGCCTTCGATCTGGGTGCGCTGTTGCCGGTTGATGATGCTCTCTTCGGGCGTCGGGGCCAGCGAGGCCGGCGCCGTGAACCGTTCGTCGATGGGGAGCCCCTCCTGCCGGCGCCGAACGAAATCGATGAACGTGTTGCGGGCGATGGTGTAGACCCATTGCCCGAAGGTGTAGTCCGGACAGTACCGGTGCAGATTGATGTAAACTTTGATGAACGTCTCCTGCAACAGATCGTCCACGTCGCTCGTATGGCCGAGCCGTTGCACGAGCAGGCGGCGTATGGCATCGCGGTAACGGTCGAACAGGTATTCGAAAGCAGTGCCGTCGCCCGCGAGCACTAATTCGATCAACCGGCGGTCGTCGGCTACGATGTAGTCGGCTATCTCCATACGCGGGCGTCTTTGCGGAGAAGCGAGAGCGTGAGCACGAACGACCAGCAGGGGCTGAACAGGTCGTAGAGGAAGTAGCCGAACAGCAAGCCGGTTTCGCCAAGCCGTTTGGCGATGCGGCGTACCTCGACGAGCACCGTTATGAATCGCAGGAGCAGCAGTACGGCGGCGGCGATTTTGAATTCGAGCGGCATGACGGCGAGCGCGCAGATTGCCGAGACGAAGAACAATACGCGCGAACCGACCTCCCAATGCAGGTAGTTCCTGACCGCCTGCGGATAGAAATGTTCGGCTGAACTGAAATAGCGCAGCCGGTCGAACCACCAGCCGATGCCGCCCCACATCTTTTCCCGCAGGGTAGCGCGCGGGGTCAGCACGACGCTGACGTTGTTGCGGGTCATGACCTGTTGCATGAACAGATCGTCCTCGCCGATGTTCATGTTGAGGTGCCCGAATCCGTTGGCTGCGAAATAGATCGTTTTGGTGAAGCCGAGGTTGTGCAGCGTGCCGCGATAGGGGCGGGTTCCGATGGCGCGGGCGATCCACGGCACGGAGTGCATCATCCGCCACGTTCGCATGAAGCGGCTTTTCAATCCTTTCTCGCGTTCCAGACCGCAATATCCCAACACGATGTCGCCGCGCTGGAATCCCTTGGCCATGTACGACAGCCAGCGGTCCGAGGTCGGATAGGCGTCGGTCGAGGTGAAGATCATGCAGTCGTAATGGGCCGATTTGATACCGACGTTGAGGGCCATTTTGCGGGAGATGGGGAATCGCGGGTCGAGCAGGATTTTCGACGTATAGATTTGCGGGAACGAGTTTTTCAAGCGAAGCAAGTCCTCATAGAAATCGTTGTCTTGGCCCACATAGACGATGACCACCTCATAGGCGGGGTAGTTTTGGGCGAGCAGCAGGGGCAGTCGTTCCTCGACGAACGTATATTCTTCGGCGAACATCGGCACGATGACCGACACGGGCGGTTCCTTTTTGCGAACTGTGGGCCGGCGGTTGTTTTTGTAACTGGGGAGGCGTCCGAACGAGAAGATATAATAATAGAGTTGTATGAAGAGCAACAACAACAGGATTCCCGCAAGGGCGGCTCCCTCCCAACCGTAACACGACAGAAACGTATCGAATAGTTGCATAGCGATGAAATATGCACAAAGATACAAAAATTTTTATTAGCGCGGTAGACCGTTATCTTCGCTTTCGCTGCGGAATCCGCTTATCGCTTTTTTCGCTGCCGGTCGTTCCGATTGTTGCGAGAGCGTTCCTCCGAACGATTGCGAGTATTACCGGATTTTCCTTCCTGACCAGACGACCCGTTGCAGCTGAAAAAATAACTCTTTTGACGGCGTTTTTCCTCCTGCGTGCGAGCCACGTAGACCGGTTCGTGCGTATAGGGATTCTCGCCCGTATAGAACATCACGGATGAAAGGGTCATCGGCGTCGGGGTCAAATCCTGTACCTGTTCCAGCGTGAAGTGCAGCCGTCCGAGCACCTTCTGCGACAATGCCTGCATCTCCCGCTCCGTGCACCCGGGATGCGATGAAATGAAATAGGGAATCAACTGATAAGGCAACTCTTCGCGTCGGCAAATCCGCTGGAAATCGGCATTCAACTGCTCGAACAGCGCGAACGGCGGTTTGCGCATCAAACGCAATACGGCCGCTTCGGTATGCTCGGGAGCAACCTTCAATCGACCGGAAGTATGGTATTTGAGCACCGTTTCGAGGTAGGGCTTGTCGTCGAACAGATCGTAGCGGATGCCGCTGCCGATGAAGGCCTTCTTGATTCCCTTGACCGCACGGATTCGCTCGTAAAGTTTCAGCAACGGGCCATGATCGTTGTCGAGATTGGGACATCGGGAGGGATGCAGGCACGACGGCCGACGGCAGCGACTGCACAACGTCTTGTCGCGTCCGCCCATCCGATACATGTTGGCCGACGGAGCCCCGACATCCGACAAATATCCCTTGAATCCGGGCATCCGCACGATGCGTTCCACCTCGGCGAGGATCGACCGCTCGCTGCGCGAATGGATGAACTTGCCTTGATGCGCGGAAATGGTGCAGAACGAACACCCGCCGAAACATCCGCGATGGATGTTCACCGAATATTTAATCATCTCCCAAGCCGGAATGGCCCCCTTGCCGCGATAACGCGGATGCGGCGCCCGCTCGTAAGGCAAATCGAACGAATGGTCGAGTTCTTCGGTCGTGAGCGTCGCATGGGGCGGCGTAACGACAACAAACCGATCGCCGACGGCTTCGACCAATGTCGCATCGGGCGCCATCAGGTTGCTCTGGGTCTCTATTTCGACGAAATTTTCGCCGAAAGCCCGTCGATCGGCCTGACAATGCTCGAAGCTGTGCAGACGAATGGTTTGGTCGGGGTCGAGCCTATCGACGTACGCCCGATCGGCCAGAAACGCCACCTGCCGGATACGGCGCAACAATTTGGCATTGTAACCGTTGCGCATGGCGCGCGCCACCTCCTGCACGACCCCTTCGCCCATGCCGTAAATCAAGAGGTCGGCCCCCGAAGTCGCGAGCACCGACGGATGCAGCGAATCGCTCCAATAATCGTAATGGGTCAGCCGCCGCAACGAAGCCTCGATGCCTCCGATGACGACGGGGACGTGCGGGAACAACCGTTTGAGAATCTGCGTATAGACCGTAACGGCGCGGTCGGGACGGAAGCCCGCTTTGCCGCCGGGCGTATAGGCATCGTCATGCCGCAGGCGCAGGTTGGCAGTGTAATGGTTGACCATCGAATCCATCGCTCCGGCCGAAACGCCGAAGAAAAGTCGCGGCGTGCCCAACTTGGTGAAGTCGCGCAAGTCGTCGCGCCAATTAGGCTGCGGCACGATGGCGACGCGATACCCCTCGGCTTCGAGCAGTCGCCCGATGACGGCAGCGCCGAACGCAGGATGGTCGATGTAGGCGTCGCCCGTGAAGAGGATGACGTCCAACTGTTCCCATCCGCGCTCGCGGACCTCCTTTATGCTGGTCGGCAAAAACATTCTTATTAGCGCACCGCTTTTGAAAGCCCCGTTTGAACGGGGTTCCCGATGCATTAGATCGTTACCGTGCTTTTCAACGCATTCTTCGCTTCCGCTGGTTGTTAAATAAATTATCGGTAATAGTCGGAAGCGTCCAAAAACCATTCATAGCAAATTAACCATCTATCGCACCAATAAAAGGCCCTTTTATAAGGGCCGCGGGCGGAGGCTTCGGCCCGCTTACGATTCCTGCACCGGCGACGCCGTCGATGAGGCGGTGTACCGCTCCCACTTGGCCAACAACTCCTTGAAATCGGCAGGCAGATCGCTTTCGAACAGCACCTGCTCGTGGGTCGTCGGATGCTCGAAGCCCAACAACCGTGCATGCAACGCATGACGCGGCATCGCCGCAAAACAATTTTCGATAAACTGCCGGTATTTCGAGAAGGTCGTACCTTTCAGAATACGGTCGCCGCCATAGCGTTCGTCGTTGAACAACGGATGGCCGATCCACGCCATGTGGACGCGAATCTGATGCGTGCGGCCGGTCTCCAACCGACACTCCACGAGTGTTACATAACCGAAACGCCGCAACACCTTCCAATGGGTTACAGCCCATTTGCCCTCCGAGCCGTCGGCGAAAACGTACATTTTCTGCCGATCTTTAGGACTGCGGCCGATGTTTCCGGTGATGGTACCCTCGTCCTCCTCGAAATTGCCCCACACCAACGCCACGTAACGCCGCTGAATGGAGTGATCGAAAAACTGTTTGCCCAAACGGGCCAGCGCCTGTTCGTTCTTGGCCATCACCAACAGCCCCGACGTATTCTTGTCGATGCGGTGCACGAGCCCCGCCCGCGTATTGCCTTCGCTGTACATCGGCAGGTTGCGCAGATGCCACGACATGGCATTGACCAACGTGCCGTTGCGGTTGCCGACCCCCGGATGCACCACCATGCCGGCCGGTTTGTTGACCAGCACGATGTCGTCGTCTTCGTAGGGAATGACGAGCGGAATATCCTCAGGTATAATCTCGTATTCGCGCTTGGGATAAGGCAGCACGATTTGAATCCGATCGAACGGTTTTACGCGATAACTCGACTTAGCTATCGACCCATTCACCAGAATGTTGCCGCTGTCGGCCGCCGCTTGGATGCGATTGCGCGAACAGTGCAACATGTGCGCCGTCAGAAACTTGTCGAGCCGCAACAACGACTGCCCCTTGTCCGCCGTAATCGCGAAATGCTCGTAAAGCCCTGCGGCTTCGTCGTCCTCATCGCTCGTCGCACCCGCGTCGATTTCGACCTCCTCGGGCAGAAGTTCATCGGCCGGTCGGCTCTCCGACCTGTTGCGCACCTCGTCCATCAATCGAAAAAGCCTTCGTTATCGTAGCGGAATCCATCCGTCGCTGGTTCCGTCGTTGCATCTGTGGCCTCCTGTAATGCCGCAGCCGCAGCTGCCGAATCGGCCCGTTCCTGTTCTGCACGCAACCGCTCGGCGGCCAAAGCCTTGGCCGCTTTCTCGGCCAATTCGATCTGTTCCTCGACCTTTTTCCGGTCGAGCGTCAACCGTAAATCGACCCGCGTACCGAGCGTAACCGTCCGTTCGGCCGCAGGCGACTGAATATAGACGCAAGCATCCCGCTGGTTCAACAGATTGATGCCCTCGTCGAACCCGATGCGGCCGACATTCAATCCCAACTCCCACAACCGGCTTTTCGCCTGTTTGAGTGAAAAACCGACGAGCATCGGGACGACCGTCGCATCGTTCCCTGGCTCGGCCCCCACGTAGAGCGTAACACCCGAACCGATTCCCGCTTCGATTTTCGAATCTTCCAACACCTGCTTCCGTTCGCAAAACTCCTCCAGCACGTAATTGGTGGCAATATCGGGACGATAAATCAACTCGGCGATCTCCAATCCGGCGATTTCCAGCATGTTTTTGGCCTGCCGCAGCGACCGTCCGGCGACATAGGGCACGGGCACCCGTTTCTCGCGGAATGAATTGATGGTCAGATAAATCGTACGACCCGGCTTGACCTCGACGCCCCCTTCGGGCAACTGGTCGAGCACGACGCCGCCTTCGTATGCCGGCACGAACAACGAATCGTTGACGTAAAGCCGCAACCGGTTCTTATGAGCGACACGTTGGGCCTCGTCGAGCCGCAGACCCGTAAAGTCGGGCACTCGGCGTCGGGCGCCGTGGCGCGTACCTACCTGCATGACGAGATGGGCGGCCACGGCCAAGACGAGGATGATGGCGGCAATCAAAACGATATTCCAAAGCAACGGATACTGCTGTTTGTATCGTTCGATAAGGGTTCGGGAGGCTTGTTTCACAGACATAACGACGGGTCATTTGGGTGCCTTGCGGTAGAGGTACACGGCAATGCACAGATAGATGATATTCGGGAGCCACACGGCAATCCACGGCGGGAGGGTGCCGCTCTTGGCGAACTCAGCGAAGAAACGGTTGAACAGGATGTAGGAGAAACAGAGCGTGATGCCGATGCCGATGTGCAGACCGGTACCGCCCCGCACCTTGCGCGAGGAGAGCGACACGCCGATCAGAGTCAGAATGAAAGTCGAAAGCGGATAGGCGAAGCGCGAATGCCGTTCCACCTCGATGATGCCGAGTTCATCGGAACCCTTGTCGCGCTGCTGGCTGAGAAACTTGTTGAGCTGCACGATGTTCATTGTCAGAATCAGTTCGCTGATACGGCCCAGTTCGGTGGCTTCGAGATTGATTAACGTGTCGAGGTTGCGATGCTGCGAGAAACTCTCCATGCCCGTCGAATCGAACATCCGCTGCGTATAGCGCAAGGCTGTCCACCGTTTGGTTTCGGGGTCGAAATGCACGTCGGCCGCCTCCAACGAATGGGTCATCGTCCCGCCGTCGTAATGCTCCAACGCGAAGAACGAAGCCTGCTGGCTCTGCTCGTTATATCCGCGGATGTAGGCGAACGTACCGGGGTCGATCTGGCGATAGATGTGCCGGTCGTAGGTGCCGTTGGTGTGGCGCTTGATGTACTGTTGCTCGAACCGGACGATATGCTGTTGCGAAATGGGAATCAACCAGAGGCTCAGCAACAGCGACAGAGCGGCGATGATGACGGCCCCGAGAAAATAGGGCCACATAAGCCGTCGGAACGACATGCCGCCCGAAAGCATGGCGATGATTTCGGTCTGATAGGCCATCTTCGAGGTGAAGAAGATGCAAGCGATGAAGGTAAACAGGCCGCTGAACTGGTTGACGAAAAAGGGGATGAAATTCAGATAATAATCGAAAGCGATCGCCTTGAACGGGGCTTTGAGTTCGGTGAAGTCGTCGATTTTCTCCACGTAGTCGAACGTTACCACGATGACGATAATCATGGCGATGGCGAAAAAGTAGGTCGACAGGAACTTTCCCAGTATGTAGCGGTCCAGAATTTTGAACCCGGGCGATTGCAGCTTCATGGTGTGCAAAGATACGAAAATTTTTATTAGCGCGGTAGACGCTCACCGTGCTTTCGACGGTCATCGACGCTTCCGCTACGAAAGCTCTTAATTATTTGGACATTGCTGAGGCGCAGTATCTTCGGCGAAGCCAAAGATACTTTTTATTAGCGCCGCTTTTAAAAGCGATTCGTGATGCAGTAGAACCTTATTACAATTCAGATCGTCATCGTCGCTGCCCACCGTTATATCCGCAATGTCAGCGGCCCGCCGTCTTCGGCCCGCCATTTTGCAAACCTAAAAATACTTTACTTTCGATAGACATGATGGACACTTCCACCCTTATTTATACGGTGGTAGTTCGATTTCCGATTCGGACGCATGACCGTGTTTTTTGCGTGTATCATCCAATGTTTCTTTCTTGCGGGGCTCGACCGACCAGGCGGCGAGCGTCGCAGCGAGTAACAACAGATAGATGCAACAAGTCGTTGTTTTGTCGGGGCGACATCCGACCGTCGTGGCCGGAAGATACTCGGCGAGCCGGGCCAACGCATCGAGCGCTGAAGCAGCCGTCTCGATGCACCAACGGAACACCGGTGCGAGAAACGGCACGGGCACGAGCATCCATACCGTTCCGCACAAGATGATGACCGCAGCCAGCAAGACGGCAATCGGATTCAACAACAACCCGGCCACCGGAATTGTGCCGAACGTATGCGCGACGAGCGGTGCCGTGGCGAATCCGGCAATCAAGCTGACCACAACAGCCGCAATCACCGTATCGACCGCCCGCCAATGGGTACGAATCCGCCGCTGAATCGGCATGCCCCAAACCAACAAGAAAAAGACCGCAAGAAACGATAACTGAAAACTGATGTCGCCGACCCAAGCGGGGTTCCACAACAGCATGATGAAGGCTGCGATGGCCAACGAATTCAAAGCGACGTACTCCCGTCCAGCAAACAGCGCACTTTGCATGAGCGTACACATGACGGCGGCCCGCACGGCGCTGGGCGGGAATCCCGCCGCCGCAACGAAAATCCAAATGGCCGCCGCGCTGAGCACGTAATAATAGAGATGTCCCCGCCGAAACAGGAACAACCAACCGAACAACAGGTAGATCAATCCGAAAACGATGCCCGTGTGCAATCCCGACACGGCCAACAGATGCGAAAATCCGCAACGGGCATATTGTTCGCGCAGGTCGGGAGTGAGGCGGCTCTTGTCACCCGCCGCCATCGCTCGAACGAGGGCATCCGCTCCACCAGACAATCCGAGCCGAGCCAACCGCCCGACGGCCGCAACATGAAACGAATGCTTTTTTGTCGGACTTCGGAATAACAGGTTGCGTTCGCCGACCCACATCGTTCCGGAAAATCCGCGACGACGCATCAACCGCCGATAACTCGCCGCCCCACCGCGAAAATCGCGGATGCGGCCGCGGCAACCGATGCGTTCGCCGGCTTGCAGGTCGACGAGGCTGTCTGTATAGAGCATCAACCGGTCGCCGGCGGCAAACCATTCGTCCGACGACAGCTCGCGCCATGCGATAACTTCGGCCTCGACCGAAGAACGAGCACCGCGAGCGGAAGGAATTCCTTCGACACGCAGGTCAAAAAGAACTGTTACATCCCGAGGCACGGTGCGATGCCGCTGCCGAAGCTGAGCCGTTCCGAATCCGACGGCGAGCAACAACGCAATCGCTGCGACCGAAGAACGGAACATCGCAGCGCAGCCGCCGGCGAGTAGGACGACAGCCACGAGAAACCACCCGGGCAATGCGTAATGCTCCGCCAACAGGATGCCGATGAGGAACGGTACGAACGCCTTCAACACGGACACCTGTTCCAACCGTTCGAGCAGGCAACGGATACTCATAACATCAAAGATAACGATAAGTCGAGCGTAGAAGCAATTTTTTATTAGCGCGATTCATAGTCTCTATGCTTATGATAGTCGCGGTCGCTCCCGATTCACTTGTTTTGCCGAGACGGAGTATCTTCGGCGAAGCCAAAGATAACGATTTCGTCGGGAAAAACCAACAAAAAATCCGTGCGCCGCGGAAAACCCACGCGATGCACGGACATTTATTAAGTTTGTAGGAATGCTATTACGCCTCTTTGGCAGCCAACGGACTCGGAACCTGATAGGTGCGGGCAGCGAGCTCCTTGTCGAGCATGTAAAGCCCGAACTTGTTGCTTTCGACGGCATCGAACGCCGCAATCATTTCGCGGGCGTTCTCCTCCTCCTCGACCTGTTCGTTGATGAACCACACGAGCATGTTCGACGAAGCATAATCCTTGTCCTCGGCGGCGATGGCGGCCAGATTGTGAATCAGACCGGTAACCTTCTTCTCGTGCTCCAACGTATCCTTGAACATCTCCAATGCCGACTTCCACGACGTGCGCACCTCGGCGATGGGAGCGAGTTTCACCTCGGCGTCGCGCGAAAGCACGTAGTTCATCAGAATGCGGGCATGATCCTGTTCCTCCTTGAACTGGATGTGGAACCAGTTGGCAACGCCCTTCAACCCCTTGTTCTCGGCGTCCAACGACATCGAAAGATAGAGATAAGCCGACCAAAGTTCGGCATTGATCTGCGCATTGAGCGCTTCGTGCAATTTTTTGCTAATCATAATCGTATCTGTGTTTAAGTTTCTTCCGTGTTTTTCTCATTGCAAAGATACGACAGAAATCGGTCGCTTGTTCAAAAATCCGCATCGTATTTTCCGATACCGACATTGCTTCCGCCTATAACGCATACGGCCCGCATTCTCGATGAAGCGGGCCGTATCATTCGGAGTGGCGGTATTCGTTTCGAAAACCGCGCACCGCAATCAATCGTCGATTTTGAGCAGACGGCCGTTCCGGTCGAAATCGAGTTCGAGCCCGCTGCGCAATTCCACCTCGTAACCGCGCCGGTCGCGGTCGATTTTCGAGACCGGCGTATCCGGATAATTCTGGCGCAGATAGGTGCGGATCGACTGCGGGAGCACCGCCATCGGGAATTGGCCGCGCTTCGCATCGACCTGTTCCCATTCGCCGTTCTTGCCGAACTCGACCTTGCGGCCGTCGGTGAAGACCACCTCGTACTCCTTGTCGAGCACTCGGCCCTCGACCGTCGCATAAGAGACCTTCGCATCGGCGAAATGGGTTTCGATAAACTGACGGGCGGGCGCGGGAAGCTCCGACACGTCGATCGGACGTCCATCGGACGCAAAAACGGGAACGGCTGCGACCAGCAGCGACAGGCTGGCAAGCATCATCCTGACTTTTTTCATCATAACCATACGATTTTGATTGAGACACAAATTTCTGTTTCTGCAAATTTAATACCCGAGGTGAAAAAAACAAAAAAACGGCCCGAAAAATCGGGCCGTTTTTTATCGGCTATCCAAGCAGGAGAGCCTACTTGTTATAAGCCTTCATCACGGCGATCAAGTCGAGCACCTTGTTCGAGTAGCCCCACTCGTTGTCGTACCACGAAACGACCTTCACGAAGGTGTCGGTCAACGCGATACCGGCAGCCTTGTCGAAAATCGACGTACGCGGATCGCCCAAGAAGTCCGACGATACGACAGCCTCCTCGGTATAACCCAGAATGCCTTTCAGTTCGCCTTCGGATGCCTCTTTCATGGCTGCGCAAATCTCGTCGTATTTAGCGGGTTTTGCGAGGTTGACGGTCAGATCGACTACCGAAACGTCGAGGGTCGGAACACGCATCGACATACCGGTCAGTTTGCCGTTCAACGACGGGATGACCTTGCCTACGGCCTTTGCGGCACCGGTCGACGACGGGATGATGTTGCCCGAAGCGGCACGACCGCCGCGCCAGTCCTTCATCGACGGGCCGTCTACGGTCTTCTGCGTAGCGGTGGTCGAGTGTACGGTGGTCATCAAACCGTCCGTGATGCCGAATTTGTCGTTCAGCACCTTGGCGATGGGAGCCAAGCAGTTCGTAGTGCACGATGCGTTCGAAACGATCTTCTGGCCGGCATAGGTGTCGGTGTTGACGCCGCAAACGAACATCGGGGTAGCATCTTTCGACGGAGCCGACATCACGACGTACTTCGCACCGGCTGCCAAGTGAGCCTGCGCCTTCTCCTCGGTGAGGAAGAGACCGGTCGACTCGACGACGTACTCGGCTGCAACCTCGTTCCATTTCAGGTTGGCGGGGTCTTTCTCGGCCGTTACGCGGATGGACTTGCCGTTGACGATGAGCAGGCTCTTCTCGACGTTGTAGTCGATCGTGCCTTCAAACTTACCGTGCATCGTGTCGTACTTGAGCATGTAAGCCAGATAATCCACCGGGCAGAGGTCGTTGATGCCCACCACCTCGAACTTGTCGGTCTGCGTGCAAGCAGCACGGAAAACCATACGGCCGATACGGCCGAAACCGTTGATACCGATTTTGATAGTTGCCATAATGTTATTGAGTTTTTAATTGGAAAAATCCACCGTTATTTTTTTCACAGCGCAAAAGTACATACTTTCTCGTTCCCGCGCAAATAAAATTAGATAAATTTTTTAGAAATAACTATATACGATTTTGCACCGAATCGAGTTAGCGAATGGATTTACATTGCCGTCGGTTGTGTCGCTCGCGGCAAAGCCGCGTTTACAGATTGGACCCCACCCTAAACCCCTCCCTTGGGAGGGGCTTCGGTCGGAGCCCGCAAGGTGATACGGTTTTGGAGTACCATCAGTGTAAATTTGTATCTAATCGCCTTTTTAGAAACTCGGCCGGAACGAACCACATACCGGCCCATAGGCCGAAACGTCCCTTTTTTCGTCGCTTCGGACATTTCCGCCGAAACGGATGCTGCAATTATCCTGCCTTATCGCAAAACCCGTTTTTTTGCTTATCTTTAGTTGCATCGGAAATAGGCCATTTCGGCAAAGTATCGGTAGCGAAGAAAGCGTTAAAAAGCACGGTAACGATCTAACGCATCGGGAACCGCTTTCAAAAGCGGCGGGGCGAAGACTGCGGAGAACGCCGATAGGCGGGCCTCCGCGGGCGGAGGCTTCGGCCCGCAGCGGCCCAATGGGCCGCTTCTAAAAGCGGTTCCAAAAGCGGTGCGCTAATAAAAATTTCGTATCTTTGGCTTCGCCGAAGATACGCCGTCTCGGCATAATCAAGCTGACGCTTGCTTCTGCGCTCGACTTTTCCTATCTTTGTCCCATGCGCCTTGCCAAAATAACATTGCTCGACTTCAAGAACATCGCCCAAGAAGAACTCGTCTTGTGCCCGGGAGTCAATTGCTTGGTGGGCGACAACGGAGCCGGCAAAACCAATGTCGTCGATGCGGTCTATTATCTCTCGATGGGCAAATCGTCGCTCCAGATGACCGACGGTCAAAGCATCCGCCACGGTGCCGAAGGTTTTTTGATAGAGGGTCGATATATCTCGGACGCGGATCATAACGAACAGATCGTCTGCTCCTGTACTCGCAAAGGCGGCAAGACGCTGAAACGCAACGGAAAAGAGTACGACCGGCTGTCCGACCACGTGGGATTGATTCCCTCGGTCATCGTCTCACCGGCAGACGGCGCACTCATCAGCGACGCTGCGGACGAACGCCGCCGCTACCTCAACGCCTGCATCTCCCAATTAGACAAGGAGTATCTGCATGCCTTGATGCGCTACAACGCTGTACTGTCCGAACGCAACCGGCTGTTGAAGATGCAACCCGATGAGACGATGCTCGCCATCTACGACCGTCAGCTCGTTGACCACGGCACGCTCGTCCACGACCGGCGCCGGAAGTTCGTCGAACGGCTGCAACCGCTGGTCGAATCGTACTACCGCACCCTTTCGGACGACCGCGAGCAGGTAACGCTGTATTACAAATCGGAGCTGAACGACCGTCCGTTTGCGGAAATTCTGCAAGCGGCGCGGCAAAAAGACCTCGTGAATGAGTTTACGACGTCCGGCATCCATCGCGACGATTTGGTGCTGCGCATCGCCGACTATCCGCTGCGCAAATACGGTTCGCAAGGGCAACAGAAATCGTTTTTGATTGCGCTCAAACTGGCCCAATATGCCATCGTTGCGAGCGAAAAGAACGAAAAACCTCTGTTGCTGCTCGATGATCTGTTCGACAAACTCGATGCGTCGCGCGTCGAACGGCTCATCCGATTGGTAACGGGCGACGATTTCGGGCAGATTCTCATCACCGACTGCAATCCGACCCGTTTGCAGGCCATTCTCGACAAGGCCTGCGACCGCTACACGCTCTTCCGCGTAACGGACGGGCGCATCACCGTCGAACAATCGCACGAACCGACGCCATGAGACGGACGAAAACCCTGTTGATGGGCGACCTGCTCGAAGAATTCTTCAAACGCCCCTACGTCGCGGCAAAGGTCGCCGAAGGCAAACTGCCGGATACGTGGCGGGCCATCGTCGGCGATCGGACGGCCGACCTTACGACCGAGTTGCGGTTAGAACGGCACATTCTGTATGTCCGCATCCAGTCGAGCGTCCTGCGTTCGGAACTTTTCTATCAGCGCGACGCACTGCGCGATGCCATCAATCGGCATGCGGGCCTCCGGTTAGTCCATGCGGTGATTATCCGATAAAAAAGGATGACCCTTTCGAGCCATCCTTTAATTATTGGGAAGAAACTGTCCCCTATCAGGCAACGTTGTCTTTCAACTGACGCCAGAACGAAGCACTGATCGCCGTCGAAACCGATGCGAGCACGACTACCAACAGAACCATCAAAACGGTCGTAACGAACCCGCTGTTGATCCAACCGCAAATCATCGCAACGATGAAATATACGATAACGGCGGCAATCACAAACAACAGCGAAATGCCGAACATCGCCCATTTGCTGCCATAGGTGGCATCGTTCGATGCTTTGATCGCCTCCATCGGGTTCTTGTTCTTCTCGATGAGGTAGTACACGGAGAACGACCATGCGATCGAGAGCACGATACCGGGGATAATCAAAAAGATGAAAGCGAGGTTAGTGCCGAGGGTCTTTAAAGCGACGGTGAGCAGAAATTCGCCCATGTAACGGCGGTATTTGCTGTCGAAAATCCCCAACGGATTGATTACATTCCCCTTGGCCAACTCAGTCGGCAACAGGAAGATGGCAATCGTCGTACCGACGTTGAGATAGGGAATCCAGATCGTAACGATCCACAACAGGAGGGCGGCGATAAGCGACGGCGCATTCTTCACTCCGATCACGAGGGCATCTTTCAGCGTCTCTCCGAAGTTGATTGTTTTTGTCTCCATAAGCTTTTTCGTTTTTTAATTTTTTTAGCTTAAAAAGTCGACGGTATTACAAACCGGATACGCAATCGGTAAAAATTGCATTTTGCTGATTATAAGGAGACTGTAACCGAATGGAATATCGAACGACACGACTGTATTTCTTATCTTTCTGAAAAAGAGCACGATTTATTTTGCCGTTTTGTTGCATTAAATGATTTATATTCTTACTTTTGTAAACGATAAATTCAACTTTTTAAGCTAAAAAATTATGAATTGGTATTTGAGTTGCTTGAAAGAGCATTATGCTGATTTCAAGGGCCGCGCTCGCCGCAAAGAGTACTGGATGTTCGTCCTGTTCAACTTCATCGCATCGTGGGTGCTGACGCTCCTCGGCGGCCTAATCAAATGTCCGTGGATCGGTTATCTTTACGCATTGGCCGTTTTCGTTCCGAGTTTGGCCGTATTGGTACGTCGTCTGCACGACACGGGTCGCAGCGGCTGGTGGGTCTTCATCTGCTTCGTGCCCATCGTCGGCACCATCTGGCTGCTCGTACTCATGTGCCTCGACAGCCAGCCCGAAGCGAACAACTGGGGCGAAAATCCCAAGAAAGCCTAAGGCATTCTTTCTCGCAAACAAAAAAGGCAGCTCCCGTTTGGGAGTCGCCTTTTTTGTTCACTGTTCGGAAGAACCGCCGTTAATCGAGCAAAGTATCGGCCTCGGTCGGCTGCGGACGGTCGCCCACGTCGAACAAATCGGCCTCGTCGGCCCCCAACAAACGATAGTAAGCGTTCAATTCGCGCACGATGTCGTTCCGACCGGCATAAGCCGCCAAATCATAGACGTAGCTGAGATTCTGCAACCGCTCGTCCAACTCACCGGTTACCATATCGGCCTGTACGCCCTCGAACCGCAGATAATAATCGATGTACTCGATGAGCGTATGGGCGTATTCGAGCAGCAGGGCATCGCCTTTCTGCATTGCATCGGGTGCACCCATCGCGCCCGCCGCATAATAAGCCTCCAAGAAAGGATAGGTATTGTCGAAGGTGAAGCGAATCCGGTCGGTCGGCAGCCGTTCCAACCCGAGATCGAGTAGCTCCACGGCCTCGTCGATGCGGTTCTGTTCCAACAGCGCTTTGGCGACGCGCGCGAACGCCGAACGGGCATGCGAAGCATTGAGATTGTATTGCACGAAATAATCGGCGTTGACCCGCGGATCGGCCAGATTGCCGTAACGGAACGTGTCGCGCAACAACGGCGCCGCATAATCGGGGTCGATGCGCCCCACCTCTCGCATGCTCTTCACGGGAGTGCGGATCGGCACGAAGCGATAGGCATATCCGTCGAACTGGAGGTAATCGATCAGTCCGAGGTCGTAGAACATGTAGGGCTGCGTCATGAAAATCGGCCGTTCCCAGTCGAAGTTGGCCAGCATGTCCAATAACATCAACTGGCTCTTGTCGATGGCACTCTTGGTCAGCGAAAAATAGACCGTATCGACCATCTTGTCGCGGTCGGCCTCCTTGACGATGCCCGAAGCGATGGCATTCTCCTTGTTCACCGGCAGCGCAAGCTGTTTGGTCGGAATGTAATCGACCCGTTCGCCCTCGTCCGTACCGTTGTCCAACCGCCACTGGGTGCGGGGATCGTCGCTGCGGATGAAGTCGATGACCTCTTTCAACGCGACGGGCCGATCGATGCGGTCGCTCACCGGCACCCAGTCGTTCATATAGGTATATTTGTGCTTTGGCAGCGAGAAAGGCACGCCCGCCGCATCGTTCGCACGGGTCTTCATCTCGTCGACGTACCATTCGCCGCCAAGGTAGGAGGTGTTCATGATGCGAACGTCGGGACGCACGCCGTAGACCTCCTGATTGTTCCACAGCGGAAAGGTGTCGTTGTCGCCGTAATTGAGGATGATGGAGTTCGGCAGCGTGGACATCAGATAGTTCCAGCCGATGTCGCGCGACATGTAGCGGTGCGAGCGGTCGTGGTCGTCCCAGTTCTGCGCGGCGAGAATCGTCGGCACGCCCATGCAGAGCACCGTGGCGGCAACGGCGACGGCCCATGTATTGCGGTGCAGCAAACGCATGAATAATTCATGAAAAGCCAGCACGCCCAACCCGATCCAAATCGAAAAGGCGTAGAACGAACCGGCATAAACGTAATCGCGTTCGCGCGGCTCGCCGGGCGACGTATTGAAGTAGAAGACCAAAGCGATGCCCGTCATGATGAAGAGAATCATCACAATGGAAAAGTTGCGCTGATCGCGGTTCAACTGGTACAACAGACCGATCAACCCCAGCAGGAACGGCAGAAAATAGTAGGTGTTCCGGCCCTTGTTTTCGGCGATTTCGCGCGGCAGGTCGTCCTGCGGGCCGGTGAAATGGCGGTCGATCCACCCGATACCCGACAGCCAGTTGCCGTCGGTGATGGTCGATTGCAGCGGCTGAATGTCGCTCTGCCGCCCGACGAAATTCCACAGGAAATAACGCCAGTACATGTAGCTCAACTGGTAGTTGAAGAAGAAGTTGAGATTTTCGAGGAACGTGGGTTCGACGACGGTCTGCATGTCGCCGTATTCGTCCTCGTAGACCCGTTTGCGGCCGAAGTCGAGCACGACACCGCGTTCGGGACGGCCCTGCTCGTCGCGCAGGATTTCACCGTTTTCGTCGCGCAACGTCTCGATTTTGGTGCGGTAAGCTGCCCACTGTTTGTAATCCTCGGCCTTGCGGGCGTCCCACATGCGCGGGAAGAGGTGGATGAACTGCGGTTCGTACTTGTAACCCGCAAGTACGCGGGCTGCTTGATATTTCCCGTCCTCGCCCAAGTAATAGATCGTCTTGTACTTGTAATCGTCCGAACGCTTCGGCGCCGAATAGTAGGCCCCCGCGACGAGCGGACGATCGCCGTACTGGTCGCGATTGAGCAACGACAACAGGGCCTGCGGATTGCTCGGATTGTTGGAGTTCATCGGCGGATTGACCGCAGCGCGGATGGTTACCGACGCATAGGACGAATAGCCGACCAAGATCATCGTGATGCAGAGCAGCACCGTGTTCCACAGGACGCGGCCCTTGCGATGGGCCCGCCACGTGAGCCAGCCCATGCCGCCGATCAACGCAAGCGCAAAGACCGCCATGCCCGAATTGACCGGCAATCCGAGCACGTTGACGAAGAAGACGTCGACCATCGCACCGGCCCAGACCGAATAGGGAATAATCAGATTGTTGATGAAAATCAGCACGGCGCATCCGACCGCGAAGGTCGCCACGATCCCCTTGACCGTCGTGCGCTCGGTGCGGCGGAAGTAGTAGACGAACGCCAGCGCGGGAATGGTCAACAGATTGAGGATGTGCACGCCGATCGAAAGACCCATTAGGTAGGCAATCAAAACGATCCACCGCAGGGCGCCGGGTTCGTCGGCATGCTCCTCCCATTTGAGCATCAACCACACGACCAAGGCCGTAAACATCGACGAAAGTGCGTAGACCTCGCCCTCGACGGCCGAAAACCAGAACGTATCGGTAAAGGTGTAGGCCAACGCCCCCACGACGCCGGCGCCGAGAATGGCCCACGTATTCGCGACGGTCAATTCACCGCCGTTGCGGGTTACGAGCCGCCGCGCGAGATGGGTGATCGTCCAAAAGAGGAAGAGGATGCAGAATGCGCTGGCGATGGAGTTCATGGCGTTGACCGCCGCGCCCACGTAATCGGGATTCCCGAATGCAAAGAGCGTGGCGATGCGGGCCAGCATCATGAAAAGCGGGGCTCCGGGCGGATGGCCCACCTCCAATTTATACGAGGTGGCGATGAACTCCGAGCAGTCCCAGAGGCTCGACACCGGTTCCATGGTCGTCAGATAGACGAACGCCGCGACGGCGAAAACCGCCCATCCGACGAGGTTGTTCCAGCGTTTGAAAAAGGCATTCATTATCAGGTCAACAAGCTATTAGCGAACAATAACATCTTTCTTTCGACGGCATCCGCCTGTGCAGACTTTCGCCCCGCAGCGCGCAGGCCGAAAAACCGACGATGCAAAAATAATCATTTCGTCCGTAAATCCAATCGCAAAAAGAGGCGAATCGTTCTTCCGAATCACGTCCGCCCGCGACAAATTTGCAGGTTCGGGGGATTTTTCCTACTTTTATCGCTTGAAAAAACTTTCGATCTATGGATTCCGAACTGGTACTCTACAATACGCTGACACGACGCAAGGAACGATTCGAACCCCTCACCGCCGGACGGGTGGGCATGTATGTCTGCGGCCCGACGGTCTATGGCGATCCGCACTTGGGGCATGCCCGACCCGCCGTAACGTTCGACCTGCTGTTCCGTTACTTGCGGGCGCTGGGCTACAAGGTGCGTTACGTCCGCAACATCACCGACGTAGGCCACTTGGAGCATGATGCCGACGAAGGCGAAGACAAAATCGCCAAGAAGGCCCGTTTGGAGCAACTCGAACCGATGGAGGTGGCCCACTACTACACCGAACGTTACCACCGTGCGATGGATGCGCTGAACGTGCTCACGCCCTCCATCGAACCCCATGCTTCGGGCCATATCATCGAGCAAATCGCATTCGTACAGAAGATTCTCGATGCCGGCTACGCCTATGTTTCGAATGGGTCGGTCTATTTCGACGTCGAAAAATACAACGCTGCCTATCACTACGGCCGCCTTTCGGGCCGCAACCTCGACGACATCGTCGCCAACACCCGCGAATTAGACGGCCAAAGCGACAAACGCCACTCCTACGATTTCGCCCTCTGGAAAAAGGCCTCGCCCGAACACATCATGCGCTGGCCCTCGCCGTGGAGCGACGGATTCCCCGGCTGGCACATGGAGTGCTCGGCCATGTCGACCCGCTATTTGGGCGAACGGTTCGACATCCACGGCGGCGGCATGGACTTGATGTTCCCCCACCACGAATGCGAGATCGCCCAATCGACGGCCGCCCTCGGCCACGACTCGGCCCGCTACTGGGTGCACAACAACATGATTACGATCAACGGTCAGAAAATGGGCAAATCGCTGGGCAACTTCATCACCTTGGAGGAGCTTTTCACCGGTTCGCACAAGCTGCTGGCACAGGCCTATACACCGATGACCATCCGATTCTTCGTATTGCAGGCCCACTACCGCTCGACACTCGATTTCTCGAACGAAGCGTTGCAAGCCGCCGAGAAGGGGCTCGACCGCTTGATGAAAGGCATCGAAACGCTGCACAAGCTCCGTCCTGCGGAGACCTCGACGGTGAACCCTGCCGAACTCGAAGAGCGCTGCCGCACGGCGATGGACGACGATCTGAACTCGCCGATGGTCATTTCGGCCCTTTTCGACTGGGTGCGCATCATCAACCAACTGGCCGACGGCAAGGAGACCATCACAGCGGCGGATCTCGATGCGCTGAAAGCCACCGTACAACGCTATGCGTTCGACATTCTCGGTTTGCAAGACGAGAAGGCCGCCGGAGCCGCTTCGGGGCACGATTACGTTACGCCGTTAGTCGAAATGTTGCTCGCCGAACGGCTGAAAGCCCGTGCTGCAAAGGATTGGGCTGCCTCCGACCGCATCCGCGACGGGCTGCTGGCAGCGGGCATCCGCGTAAAAGACGGCAAAGAGGGCACCTCTTGGGAGCTGGAATGAATCACGCCATCTTCAACCCGATGATGGCGAAAATCAATAGCGCGATAAAGAAAAGCCGCGCGAAAGTGGCCGGTTCGTGAAAGAAAAGAATTCCGAGCACGACGGTACCCACGGCACCGATTCCCGTCCAGACGGGGTAGGCCGTACCGATGGGAATCGTCCGCACGGTGCGGGCCAACAAAATCATACTCAAAGCCAAACAGACGAGAAATCCGGCACCCCAAAGTCCATATTCGGTGCCGGTCGTCTCTTTCATTTTGCCCAAACAGAAAGCGAATCCGGATTCGAACAAACCGGCAATCACCAACAATATCCAATCCATTTTTTTATTAACTGGTACGGGTCGCACCGTTATGAATAATACGACCGCTTTTATGCTATTTCTTGTTTTATTCGCAGGTATGGGCCGCAAAGTCGGTGCGAAAAAACGTCCGTCTTGCTATCGATAGTCTTGGTTGTGCCCGCAGACCGAACCACAAGGGCGGCTCTGCGAGCCGCGCGGGCCGAAGCCTCCGCCCGCGGAGGCCCGCACAAAGCGTTCCTCCGCAGTCTTCGACCCGCGCTTACCCATAGGCAAAGATACGGTTTTTCCGGCATATCGGCGACCGCACTGCGGTCATTCGAAAAAATTTCCGTAATTTTGCGCTGCGTTAAGAATTTACTATGACGAATCCCCAATCGGCAGCGCTGGCGCTCGGCACCGAACGCATCCGCAAGCTGCTCGTACAATATGCCGTTCCGGCCATCATCGCCATGACCGCCTCGTCGCTCTACAACATGGTCGACAGCATCTTCATCGGTCATGGGGTCGGGCCGCTGGCCATCTCGGGTCTGGCGCTGACCTTCCCGCTGATGAACCTCGCCGCAGCATTCGGTTCGTTAGTGGGCGTCGGAGCCGCCACGCTCATCTCCATGCGCCTCGGCCAACGCGACTACGACACGGCGCAGCGCGTATTGGGCAATGTCGTGATCCTCAACTTGATTATCGGCGTTTTGTTCGGTGGGGCCGCCTTGATTTTTCTCGACCCGATTCTCTACTTTTTCGGCGCGAGCGAGGCGACCATCGGCTATGCCCGCGAATACATGTCCATCATTCTGTGGGGCAATGTCATTACCCACATGTACTTGGGGCTGAACGCCGTACTGCGCGCTTCGGGGCACCCCCGCAAATCGATGTACGCGACCATCAACACCGTGTTGATCAACACGGCGCTCGACCCGTTGTTCATCTACGGATTCGGTTGGGGCATCCGCGGAGCCGCCATCGCCACGGTACTGGCGCAGATCATCTCGCTCGTCTGGCAGTTTTATTTATTGTCGGATAAAAAAGAGTTGTTGCATTTTCGGCGCGGCATCTATCGGCTGAAACGGAAAATCGTCCGCAACATCATCGCGATCGGCATGTCGCCCTTCTTGATGAATTTGGCGGCCTGCTTCATCGTCATTCTCATCAACAAAGGGCTGAAACAATACGGCGGCGACCTCGCCATCGGCGCCTACGGCATCGTCAACCGGCTGGCTTTCTTCTTCGTGATGATCGTCATGGGCATCAACCAAGGCATGCAGCCCATTGCGGGCTACAACTTCGGTGCGCGGCAGTTCGACCGCGTGCTGCGGGTGCTGAAACTGACTATCATCGGTGCCATGACCGTTACTTCGTGCGGATTCATCATCGGCGAATTTCTGCCGCGCGTGGCCGTTTCGCTCTTTACCTCCGATGCCGAATTGATCCGCATCTCGATCGAGGGCATGCGCCTCACCTTCATCTTTTTCCCGATCATCGGGTTCCAGATGGTTTCGACCAACTTTTTCCAGAGCATCGGCATGGCCGGCAAGGCGATTTTCCTCTCGCTGACGCGCCAGCTGCTTTTCCTGCTGCCCGGATTGATTTTCCTGCCCCGCCTGTTCGAGCATTACACCGACTGGGACGGCAGCTGGGGCGTGTGGTGCGCCCTGCCGCTCTCCGATCTGATGGCTTCGATCGTGGCGTTCATTCTGTTGACGCGCGAGCTGCGCCGGTTCCGAGCCTCGATTCAACCTGCAAATACGACCTCCCATGCAAGATAAATTCGTCATCACCATCGGCCGGCAATTAGGCAGCGGCGGACGGGCCATCGGCGAACGCATCGCCGAACGGCTCGGCATCCGGATGTACGACCGGCAGTTGCTCGATCTGGCCGCCGAACAGAGCGGACTGGCCCCCCAATGTTTCGAGAAGGCCGACGAAAAGCAGTCGCGACGTATGCTGTCGACCCTCATCGGCTACCTCCGCAGTCCCTTCACGGGCGATGCGGGAACCGTCAACAACGTGCTGTCGAACGATGCGTTATTCAAGATTCAGAGCGATGTCATCCGCAGCGTGGCCGAACGCGAATCGGCCCTGTTCGTCGGGCGGTGCGCCGACTACATTCTGCGCGACAACCCGCGCTGCGTCAGCGTCTTCATCACCGCCGACCGCGCCGACCGCATCGAACGGTTGTGTCGGGCGGAAGGAATCGATCCGGCCGAAGCCGAACTGCGCATGGAACGCATTGACAACCGGCGCGCCGCCTACTACAACTATTACAGTTCGGGTGTCTGGGGCGAAGCCGCGACCTACGATCTGTGCATCAATTCGTCGCGCCTGGGCATCGAAGAGACGGCCGCGTACATTATCGACTTCACGCAGCGTTTTATGAACGGTCGTCAGAAAGAGACCGTAAAATAAAGACCCCCTTAATAAAAAACCGAAAATGATCGTTCTCGAACAAATCAAGGAGTTGGAAGATCGCCGCGAACGGCTCGAACAGTGTCTCGACATCGACCAGAAACGCATCGACCTGCGCAACGAGGAGGAAAAGACCCAAGAGCCGAACTTCTGGGACAACCCCGAAAAGGCCCGCGAACAGTTGCGCAAGGTGGCGGGCATCAAGGCGTGGGTCGAGGATTACGACGAAGTGCGCCGACGGGTCGAAGATCTACAGCTGATGCCCGATTTTCTGAAAGAGGGGGTGCTGACCGAACAGGAGATGGACGAACAATACGCCCGTGCATTGGAATCGGTCGAGCAACTGGAGATGCGAAACATGCTGCGCCGCGACGAGGATAAATTGGGTGCCATTCTGGACATCAATGCCGGAGCGGGCGGCACCGAAGCCCTCGACTGGGCGTCGATGCTGCTTCGCATGTACACCCGCTGGGGCGAAGCGCACGGCTACAAAGTCAAGGTGCTGGACTACCAAGCCGGCGACGAGGTGGGCGTGAAATCGTGCACGCTCGAATTCGAGGGCGAATACGCCTACGGCTATCTGAAAAGCGAAAACGGCGTGCACCGCATGGTGCGGCTTTCGCCGTTCAATGCCAACAACAAGCGGCAGACGACCTTCGCGTCGGTGTTCGTCTCGCCTGCGGTGGACGACACCATCGAAATCACGATCAATCCGGCCGACATCGACTGGGATACGTTCCGTTCGTCGGGCGCCGGCGGCCAGAACGTCAACAAGGTCGAGACGGCCGTGCGGCTGCGCTATCACGGCAAAGACCCCGATACAGGCGAACCGGTCGAGTTTCTGATCGAGAACATGGAGACCCGCTCGCAGTTGATGAACCGCGAGAATGCGATGCGCATCCTGCGGTCGAAGCTCTACCAACGCGAGTTGGACAAGCGCATGGCCACGCAACAGGCGCTGGAAGCCTCGAAAAAGAAAATCGAATGGGGTTCGCAAATCCGCTCCTATGTCTTCGACGACCGGCGCGTGAAAGACCATCGTACGGGGGTGCAGACCTCGGCGGTAGAGGCGGTGATGGACGGCGACCTCGATGCCTTCATCAAGGCCTATCTGATGGAATACGGCGGACAAGCCTAACGGACAAGAAAGGATTCGGACGAACGATGCAGCCCTTCGGGCTGCGCGAGCCGCAGCCTCCGGCGGTGGAGGCTCGCTCACCGCTCCCCTCCACAGGCTACGTTCGCAAACAAGATAACCGGCACAAACAACCGAACCATGAACAAACGATACGAAAAAGAAGAACATTTTTCCGAAAAGACCATCGAAGAGCTCCGAGACCATTACAAAGAAATCCTGCGGCTGTTAGGCGAAGACCCGACGCGCGAAGGACTGCTGAAAACCCCCGAGCGCGTGGCCAAGGCGATGTCGTTTCTGCTGAAAGGTTACGACGACGATCCGCGGGAGATCATCCGCTCGGCGATGTTCCGTGAAGAGTACAAACAGATGGTATTGGTCAAGGACATCGAGCTGTACTCGCTGTGCGAACACCACCTGCTGCCGTTCTACGGCAAGGCGCACGTGGCCTACATTCCGAACGGATACATCACCGGACTGTCGAAAATCGCCCGCGTGGTGGAGTGCTTCGCACGCCGGTTGCAGGTGCAGGAACGGCTGACGGTGCAGATTCGCGACTGCATCCAGGAGGCTTTGCAGCCGATGGGCGTGGCCGTGGTCATCGAGGCGAGCCACATGTGTATGCAGATGCGGGGCGTCGAGAAACAACAATCGGCCACGACGACCTCGGCATTCACCGGCATCTTCCTCTCCGACCACCGCACGCGCGAAGAGTTCATGACCCTGATTTCCCACCGATACAGATAGGCAGACCATGAATCTGAACCGTTTCGAACGCCGCAGGACGCACGAGGTGCGCATCGGCAGCATCGTCATCGGCGGCGACCGTCCGATCGCCGTGCAGTCGATGACCAACACCGACACCAAAGAGACCGAAGCCAGCGTCGCACAAATCGAACGCATCGACCGCGCTGGCGGAAAAATCGTGCGGCTGACCGCCCAAGGCGAACGCGAAGGCGAAAATCTGCAACAGATCGTCCGCCGCCTGCGCGAGGACGGATTCGATACCGCTCTCGTGGCCGACATCCATTTCCGGCCCGAAATCGCGGCCATCGCGGCGAAATACGTCGATAAAGTACGCATCAACCCGGGGAACTATCGTGCCGCGCACGGCGAGTTCGAGGCGTTGATTGAGCAATGCCGCCAGCGGGGCGTCGCCCTGCGCATCGGCGTCAATCACGGCTCGTTGGCCAAACGGATTTTCGACCAATACGGCGACACGCCCGAAGGAATGGTCGTTTCGGCGATGGAATTTCTGCGGGTCTGCCAGGAGCGCAACTTCGACCAAGTGGTTGTCTCGATGAAATCGAGCAATACGCGGGTGATGGTCGCCGCTTATCGGCTGTTGGTCGAGGCGATGGACCGCGAAGCGATGCACTATCCGATCCATCTGGGCGTTACGGAGGCGGGCAATGGCCTCGAAGGACGCATCAAAAGCGCAGTAGGCATCGGCGCGCTGCTGGCCGACGGCATCGGCGACACGATCCGCGTCTCGCTGACCGAAGCCCCCGAAAACGAAATCCCCGTCGCGCAACTGCTGGTCGACCATTTCAGCGACCGGACGGGCGAATTTGCCGTCGAACATCCGGAACGCTATTCGCCGACCGTCTATCGGCGCCGTTCGCGTATCGCGGTGCCCATCGTACACGACGAACCGATGGAGGGCTTCCGTATCATCGAGGCCCACTCGAAAAATCCCACGGCCGAACTGCGGGCCGCCATCCTGAACATGGAGAGCACCGACCCCGTTGTCATCAAACGCCGCTACGAAGATCGTTCGCTCGAAGCGCTGGCCGTGAAAGCGGCCGCCGATCTGGGCCCGCTGCTGCTCGACGGATTAGCCGACGGCATCTGGATCGATGCGCCGGCTTTCGACGATGCGCAACGGCGCGAAATCGAGCTGATGATTCTGCAAGCGGCCCGCGTGCGGTTCTCGCACACGGAATACATCGCCTGTCCGAGCTGCGGCCGCACGCTCTACGACATCGAACGGACGCTGGCCGAAATCAAATCGCGCACGTCGCATCTGCGGAATCTGCGCATCGGGGTCATGGGTTGCATCGTCAACGGCCCGGGCGAGATGGCCGATGCCGACTACGGTTATGTCGGAGCGGCCCCCGGGCGCATCACGCTCTACAAGGGGCGCGAAATCGTGGCCCGCAACATCCCGCAGGAGGAGGCACTCGACCGGCTGATCGACCTCATCCGCGCGAACGGCGACTGGCGCGAAGCGAATGAATAAACAGAGGTAACTATATACCATTTTACACCGAATCGAGTTGGCGAATGTATTCACATTGCCACCGGTCGTGCCGCTCGCGGCAAAGCCGCGTTTGCAGATTTGACCCCACCCTAAACCCCTCCCTTGGGAGGGGCTTCGGTCGGAGCCCGCAAGGTTTTCAGCTTTGGATTACCGTCGGTGTAAATTTGTATATAATCGCCTAAACAGATATAAACATAAGGAACCCCCGCCCAAAAAGGACGGGGGTTCTTTATGTTAGAACTCGAAATCCACTACAGCGGATTCTGATCCGCAGCGTTGATATACGGATTGGAATTGATCTCTATCGACAGCGGAATCTGATAGGTAAACTCCTTTCCAGCGGCTTTCACCACCTTGTGCGTGTGATTTGCCGACGAAGTACGGTCTACACCGACATTGAAACGTTTGTTGGTATAGAATTCGTGTCCTTCACCCCACAACTCGATGCGGCTTTGCAGGAAAATTTCATCCAGCAAATCTTTACCCGTATTGGTCGATTTCGCATAGGCGGCATCGCGCTGCGATACCAAGTCGAACAACGTCTGCTGGGCAGCTGCATCATTGTTGCTGCGTGCTTCGGCTTCAGCTTTCAACAGATATGCCTCCGAAAGACGCATGAAGACTTCATCAACCTGATAATCGGGCGTATCGAATTTCGTATTCGCATACTTCGGATAGGTGAATGACCCTTTGGTCGTCTTTTCTGCAAGGAAATTCTTTTTACGATAGTCCGTGTCGGGGATTTGATCGTACAACCGATTGTCGATGCAGATATAGACGCCCTTGTTATTGGCGGCATCGATAGCCGAAAGCGAAATCCACGAAGCGAAAGCCTTATTGCCATTCGTAGTGGCATCCGTCCAATCATAGCCCCAAATCGTTTCGGGCAGCGAAACGTCCTGGAAGCCGGATTGCGTGTACTCGGTTTCATCCATCAATCCATAGCCTGCCTTGATGACCGCATCGGCTGCCGAAACGGCGTCGGTGTAATTGCCCGTGGTCAACGCAACCCGTGCCAGTACGAGATTGGCGACGGTTTGATCGATATCCGTTGCCGAAGCCAGCGGATCGTAGCCCTCGGCCTCGAACAAAGCGATCGCTGCTTTCAGGTCTTCCGTGATAGCCGCATAGACTTTGGTCGACGGAGTACGCCCTTTGGCGCCCTCGACCGTCTGATAAAGGGGCACACCCGCTTTATCCTTGCCGCCGTGCATGTAGTCGTCCTGGTAAATGCACATCAGGTAATAATAAGCCAACGAACGATAGGTCAACGCCTGTGCTTTGTAAATCAAAGCGGCGCCGGCGGCATCTTCGGGAATCAAATCGAGGATTTGATTCGAGAAATAGACGATTTTGTAGAACGTGTACCAGCGGTCTGCTGCCAACGCATTGGTTTGTCCGCGCAACTGGTTGAACATATATTCATCAGCGAACCAGTTATTGAGATTGGACAAGAGCATGTCGTTGCCCTGCAAATCCATACCCAAATTCCACACCATGAAACCATAGACATTGGAAACATCCCGACGGGCTCCGTTGTGCATGTAGTCAACTGCACCGAGCATCATGGGAGCCAAAACCTTATCGGGATCCTCCTTGATCAACTCACTCAACTGTTCGTCCGAGACCTGCGGACCCGACGGTTCTACATCCAGTTCGCTGCTGCACGAAACAGCCAAAAGCGAAATGGAGCAGGCGATATATAATAATTTCTTTTTCATTGCATTAACTGTTTTCGTAGGTTACAAATTCAACGTTACACCGAATGTGAAAGTCCGAGCCTGCGGGAATCCGAAGCCGTTTTGACCGGTAAAGCCCGTGCGCGGATCGAATCCCGAGTGAGCCGATGTGAAGTACACATTGTCGGCAGCGAAGAATACGCGCAACGATTCGAGACCGATTTTCGATGTCCAGCGTTTAGGCAGCGTATAACCCACATTGATCGTTTTGAGACTGAAATAGGATGCGTCGCGATAAAGTGCATCGCATGTGCTGCTGGGGAAATTCCATGCGCCGTTGTACATCGGTTTCGGGAATTTGGCATCGGTGTGTTCGGGGGTCCAAGTATTGCCCACGAGGTCCTGCGAAACAGCGAACATCGGGCGTCCCGCATCATACAGGTTAGCCGAGTTGCCATCCCATTGTTTGCCGCCGATTTGGAATGCCGCCGCCATCGTTATGTCGAGGCCTTTCCAGCGGAACGTGGTGCGCAGACCGCCGGTCATGTCGGGCAGGGCATCGCCGCACTCGTATTGGGTCGCTTCGTTCATGTCGTACACCTTTGTGCGTCCGATGACGTTGCCTTCATCGTCGGTTTCATCTGCCCAGAAAGTCTCTTCGCCCGTTTCGGGATCGACACCGGCGAATTTGAAGAGATAGAGGTTGTAATACGACTTTCCTTTTCCACGCAAGAATGCACCGGAAACATAGTCGCCGCCCAATGCGGGATTACCCAACTCTTCGGGGAAATCGATCAGTCGGTTGCGTTGGAAAGCGGCGTTCACACCGATATTCCAGTAAACCGATTTGCTCTTGAGAACATCGAAGTCGAGTTCGATTTCAAAGCCTCGGTTGCAGAGGATGCCGACGTTCTGCAACGAACTGGTCAGACCGGTCGAAGCGGGGGTCGGACGATTCCAGATCAAATCATGCGTACGACGGTTGTAGTAGTCGACCGAACCGTGAATACGACCGAAGAAACTGAAGTCGAGACCGAGGTCGATTTGCTTGTTTTTCTCCCAAGACAGATTCCGATTGCCGACCGTAGCCTGCGAAACACCGATTTCACCGTTCGATTCGGTAATATTCCACAAGTTCGTATAAGGATAGGTATCCGTAAGCTGGTTGCCCGAGACACCGTAATTCACACGCAGTTTGAGATTGTCGATCCAATTCACGTCGGACATGAATTGTTCGGCCTTGATCTGCCAAGCACCGCCGATCGACCAGAAGCTGCCCCACTTGTCGTACTTGAACTTGGAGCTGCCGTCGTAGCGGAACGACCCCATGAAGAAATATCGGCCGTCGTAATTGTAGTTGGCACGTGCGAAGTAACCTTCGACTGCTTCGGTAATCGTTTGGGAGGTCGAACCATCACCATAAACCGATACGGCATTGCCCAATTCGCCGATCCCCGGATAATAGACATTCTTCTTATAGGCATCGATGACCTCCTGCTTCGATTTGTTGAATTCATGGCCGATCAACACATCGACGTTGTGTTTCCCGCCGATCGAATTGGCATAATTCAATATCTGCTGCGTATTGTACGAGCCGTAATTATTCACGATTTTCTCCACAATGCCGTTGTAAGTCGGCTTAGCTGCCGTACCGTATTCATTGTTGGAATAGTAGGTATTGGTATTGTAGACGTTGTCGAGCGTGAAATTGGCTGTAAACTTGAAATGCTTCAAGAACGTAACGTCCGCGTAGAAATTCGCATACACATTGTCCCGCACCTTCTTGTTGATATTCCGACTGAACGATTGTTCGGGATGTGCATAATTGTTGAAGGAATTGAACTGATCCATCGTCGTGCCATAAGGCGAAAGCGTTTCGCCGCCGCCCTGATCGAACATCTTCGTGCCATCCTCGTTATAACGGATGTTTCCTTCGAGATCGCGGGCATAGTAGGGCACGATCGGAACTTGCCAAAACGACCACATGAAAGCGTTGCCGGTGGTGGCACCGTCCCCGAATCCGGGATCGTCCGTATCGCGGCGCGAATAGGCGATATTCGTACCCACTTTCAACCATTTGGTCGCCTGTGCATTGAACGAGGCGCGTCCCGCATAACGCTTGAATTTCGACATGATGACATACGACGGATCTTCGAGGAAGTTGCCCGAAACGTAGTAATCCATCTTGTCGTTACCGCCGCTGACACTCACCGTGTATTCCTGACGGAACTGTTTCTTGAAAAGATAATCGTCGTAGTTGTCGTAATAGAGCAGCTTGGCAGCGGGATTGAGTTTGCCCGTAGCCGGATCGATCAAGGTCGTGCCGTCGGGAATTTGGTAGGCCATATAATTGCCGCACGCAGCCATCAGATTGCGTTGTGCCCAACTCGTGGCCCTACTCGAATCTCCGTAACCGTCCAACGCATAGTTGTACAGACCTCCGTAAACATATTCATAGTAATCGCCGGCATTCTGCATGGTTTCGTGTTCTCCGACACCCATTTCATTCCAGCCCCACTTGCCTTCGAACATGATCTTGGCTTTCTGATTGCGGGCTCCTTTCTTGGTCGTTACGAATACGACACCATTGGCTGCACGCGAACCGTAAAGTGCATTGGCAGCGGCATCCTTCGATACGACGAGCGATTCGATGTCGAGCGGATTGATGGTCGAAAGCGACGAAGAGTAAGGCACACCGTCGACGACGATCAATGCGGATTTCGTACCATTGATGGAACCGATACCGCGAATATAAATCGCCGCATCTTCACCCGGCTGGCCCGTCGTACTGTACGATTGCACACCGGCAACCGCACCTTCGAGCATCTTCGTTGCCGAAGCGACTGTTACCTTAGCAATATCTTGGGCGGATACCGAAGAAACGGAACCGGTCAGGTCCTTTTTCTTAACCGTACCGAAAGATGTAATCACGACATCGTCGATGGCATGCGTATCTTCGTCCAAAGAGATCGCTAAATTGGTTTTGCCGGCGATGGCGACCGTTTTGGTCCGGTAGCCGATGAACGATACGGTCAGCGTACCGTTCGCAGGCACCATAAGCGTGAAATCGCCCGCAACATTGGTCGTCGTACCGGTCGAGGTACCTTCCACGAAAACCGATGCCCCCACGATGGGACTTCCATCAGCTCCCGTAACCGTACCCGATACCTGCCGCTGTTGAGCATTCGCAAAGGCGAATACGCTCACTACGGCAATGAACGATAGTACAAGTTTTCTTACCATAAGCGTTAATTTGATTTAATTGTTTAATATAAAAAGTTCAGGAGCAAAGTTAGCGGACGAAAAGTTCTTATCCAAATAAATTATTAAAAAAATTTAGCAATGTGATATACCGGATGCTTTTTCTTGTTTTGGGTTACGAATCGGCTCGATTTCGGAAGAACTGCTTACAATCCGTAACCGGATTTTTCGGGCTTTCGAAGCGTTTTTTCGAACTTTGGGCCGAATTCATCCGGTCGGCCGGCTAAAAAGATGAAACAATCGGGCCGAATCGGCCTGTCGGGACGGATTTCGGATCGTTTTGCGGGAACCTGCGAAGGCGATGTTCGCTTACAAATTATAACCTGCCGGCTCAGGATGCGGCCGTGCGACAAAACGTGTCCAGTCGATGCGACAATCGATCGAGTTCGCCGCCGAGACGACCGCGGGTGATGGCCGCATAGATTTGGGTTGTTCGGATGTTTTTGTGGCCCAACAGTTTGCTGATCGTCTCGATGGCCATGCCTTGTGAAAGGGTGATGGTCGTGGCGAACGTGTGGCGCGCCGAGTGGAACGTGATGCGTCGTCCGATGTGCGTATGCTCGACGATTCGTTGCAAACAGGCGTTGCACCAACCGTTGCTCGGCAAATTGAAAATCCGTTCGCCGCAGGGCGTCGGGCCGTAACGTAGCAAAATCGAATGCGGCACGGCGAAGAGGCGGATATTGACTTCGGTGCCGGTTTTTCGCCGTTTCGTGCTGATCCACCATTGATCGTGCTCTTTCAAGAGGTTCTCGGGCCGCAGGTCGCGCAGGTCGATATACGAAAGGCCGGTGAAGCAGCTGAAGATATAAGCGTCGCGCACGAGCTGCAGCTGGGGCTCTTCCAGCGGGACGCGCATGAATTCGATGATCTCCTCTTCGGAGAGGTAGTTGCGGCTGACGGATTCGCAATGCAGCTTGTAGTTGGCAAATAGGTCGCGCTGCATGTATCCGCAGCCGCGAGCCAGCATCAGAATATGTTTCAGCGCAGTCATGTAGACCCAAGTCGTGTTGGTTCGGAGCGCCGGCCCCTTGCGGATCCACGCATGGAAATCGACGATGAATTTCCGATCCAATTCGCGAAAGGTCAGGTCTTCGCATTCGTAACGCTGTTTGATGAATGCTGCCAAGTGGGAGTAGACACACCTATATTTATAATAGGAACTTTTTGAACGAGAAACCCCTACCATACGAAGGAATTCGTCGTTGTGTTGTCTGAAAAAAAGCCAGCAGATTCGTTCCATCGAGGTCGGTGCCGAAAAAACGGGCTTTGACGGACTGAGACGACGCATGGCCCTGCTCCAAAAAGAGCGATTCATAGCATTTCTCCATTCGAAAGCGGATGTTCGACAGTCGATCGTTGATACGGTTCGCCACGGCGCTTCGGCCGAGTGCGCGCCCTGCAACGGTTTCCCAAAGATGGGCCGGTACGGAAAGTTGGGTCGAAAATTGGGCTCGTTGGCCGTCGATCGTGATGCGTCCCATGATCGGAAGTTCTCCATTGCGCAGCGGCGCTTTTCTCTTCACATAGAAGAGGATTCTGAACGTGTTTCTCATTGTGTTAAAATAAATTAAACGCGCTAAATATACTTTTTTTGCCGACCGGTCGATCGAAATCGGGCGGTTTTTCGGTTACCGTTTAGTAACCGAAATTCGTCGCAAGAGAATCGCAATGGAATGATTATAAAATCATTGCATGTCATTTTTCGGTTACTTTTTGGTAACCGGAGCTGCCCATCCGCATGGGGCCGTGTTCGGTTATCCGTCTGATTGCCAAATCGTACCGGCATTTTCCGCGGCGCTTTCCGCCGAATTCCGCATCTGTTTGGATTTCATCATTTTAAGTTTTTATGGGGATTCGTTCGCTTTTTATATTAAACAACTAAATCAAATTAACGCTTATGGTAAGAAAACTCGTACTATCGTTAATTGCCGTTTTGGGGCTTTTCGCACTTGCGGAAGCGCAACAGCGGACGGTTACCGGTATCGTAACCGACCCGAGCGGTAAACCTGTGGCCGGCGCCACCGTTCTGGTAGACGGGACCAATGTCGGCACGACGACGGGCGCAGACGGCAAATTCGCCGTTACGGCTCCTGCCGATGGCAAGCTCAACGTATCGTTCGTGGGCTATCAAACCCAAACCGTGAACATTGCCGGCAAAACCAACTTTGCAATCTCTTTGGACGAAGATACGCAGGCCATCGACGATGTTATTGTCGTAGCATTCGGTACCGCAAGGAAAGAAGCCTTTACAGGTTCGGCTAAAGTCTTGAAATCCGAAGACCTCATCAAGACGCAATCGTCCAATGTCGAAGATGCACTTGTCGGTAAAATCGCCGGCGTGCAATTCTCCTCGCTCTCGGGTCGCCCGGGTGCCGGCCAAACGATCACCGTGCGCGGTATCGGCTCCATGTCGGCCGGAAACTCCCCGCTTTGGGTAGTCGACGGCGTTCCCTATGAGGGCGACATCAACAACATCAACTCCGCCGATATCGAAAGCATCAGCGTGCTGAAAGATGCCGCATCGAACGCACTGTACGGTGCCCGCGGTGCAAACGGCGTCATCATGGTAACGACGAAGCGTGCGAAAGCCGGTGATGCGGTCGTTACGTTCGACGGCAAATGGGGTATCAATACACGTGCCTTGCAGAACTACGACATCATCGAAGATCCGGGTGAATACTATGAAATGCATTATAAATCGCTTTATAACTACTATACGCTCGAAAACGGATACGACAAAACTTCGGCCCACTATGAAGCCAACCAACTGCTGACCGACGAAAAAAGAGCCGGCAGTCTGGGTTACAATGTTTTCACTGTGCCCGAAGGCCAGAGCCTCATCGGTTCCAACGGACGCTTGAATCCGGCCGCTACGCTGGGTCGCAAGACCATTTACAACGGACAGGAGTACTTGTTGATGCCCGACAACTGGCTCGATGAAATCTACAAAAGTAGCAGTTTCCGTCAAGAATACAATGTCAGCATTTCCGGTGCCACAGATCGTTCGAACTTCTACGCATCGCTGGGATACCTCGACAACACGGGTATCGTCGACGGTTCGAACAACGAACGCTACACGGCCCGTCTGCGCGCGGACTACCAGGCCAAGAAATGGCTGAAAGTGGGCGGCAACATGTCGTACACCCACTTCGTATGGAACAACGGTAACCGAATCAATGCCGATGGCAACAGCCAGGGCGAGGGTAACTCCGACGGCGGCAACGCATTCGCCACGGCCATGCGAATGGCGCCGATCTATCCGCTCTACATCCGCGATGGCAACGGCAACATCATGATCGACAAATACGGCATGAGACTCTACGATACCGGCGACGGCCGCAACGGCGGTGCCAAGCGTACGTCCGGCGGTATAAGCAACGACTTGCAGGACATCCAGTTGAACCGTTTCAGCAACGAGGGCAATGCTTTCATGGGCAACGGATTCGCCGACATCCAACTCTACAAGGGACTGAAACTGACCGTAAACGGCAGCGTCTCGATCGACGAAACCCGCACCACGGAGGTACTGAATCCCTTCTACGGTCAGTTCGCCGAATCGGGCGGTTCAATCACCAAAGAACATGCCCGCGACATCTCCTACAACCTCCAACAGCTGTTGACCTACAACACGACCATCGCCGACAAACACAACATCGACGTGCTGGTAGGCCACGAAATGTACAACCGCAAACAATACGGACTGGGCGCATCGAAAACGGTCATGTTCTCGCCCGACAATACGGAATTGAGCGGTGCAGTCGTCGACGGCGCAAAATCGTATTCGTCGGTTGCGGAGTACAACAACGAAGGTTACTTCTTCCGTGCCCAATACGATTACGACAACAAATATTTCGTTTCGGGTTCGTATCGTCGCGATGCTTCGTCGATGTTCCATCCCGACCATCGCTGGGGCAACTTCTGGTCGCTTGGCGCCGCTTGGTTGATAAACAAGGAGGACTGGTTCCATGCGGATTGGGTCAATATGTTGAAGCTCAAGGCATCCTACGGTTCGCAGGGTAACGACAATCTGCCCTACTACTACCTCTACACCGACTACTACTCGATCGAAAACGACGGTAACAACGGCGTAACCACGGTATTCGGCCGCAAAGGCAATCCCGAAATCACGTGGGAGACCAACGCGAACCTCAACGTCGGAGCCGAATTCGGCTTCTGGAACGACCGCTTGTCGGGTAGCATCGATTTCTTCAACCGCAAGACTTCCGACATGCTGTTCCAGTTGGCAACACCGAACGAAGCCGGTTACACATCGATTTTCACCAACGTCGGCGATATGGTCAACCGCGGTATCGAAATCGAGTTGAACGCCGACCTGATCCGCACGAAGGATATCGTATGGAGCTTCGGCCTCAACATGACCCACTACAAGAACGAATTGGTCAAACTGCCCGAGCAGTACAAGAACAACGTTACCTCCGACGGCAAACTCGTCGGTCGTCAGTCGGGCACGAAGTTCCTCGCCGAGGGCCATTCGGTCTACGAATTCTATCTGCCGACCTATGCCGGTGTAGACCAAAATACCGGTAAATCGCTGTGGTACTTCTACGACACCGCAGAAGACGGCACGAAGACCCGCAAGACGACCGATCAATACAACGTCGCTTCGGAAAAAGGCCGCGAACTGCATGGCAATTCGCTACCCGACGTCTACGGCGGTTTCAACACCTCGTTGCAAGCTTACGGCTTCGACCTGTCGATGGCATTCACCTACCAGATCGGCGGTCAGGTACTCGACTACGGTTACATGTACTACATGGATTCGCCGAGCGGCACTTCGACCGGCTTCAACTTCCACAAAGACCTGTGGAATTCGTGGTCGCCTGAAAACACCGAAACGAACATCCCGCGTCTGGCCTACAACGACTCGAACACCGCTTCGACGTCGGACCGCTTCCTGACCGACGCTTCGTATCTGAACATCCAGAACATCACGATCGGTTACACGCTGCCCCAGCGCATCACGCGCAAGTTCCTCGTCGAGAAGCTGCGTATCTACCTCGCCTGCGACAACGTGTGGTACACCTCCAAACGTCAGGGTCTCGACCCGCGTCAGGCGATCAACGGTATCACGAACCCCTACTATTACGCCCCGATCCGCACTTTCTCGGGCGGTATTACGGTAACGTTCTAATCATAAAACGAAACAGACTATGAATATGAATCGCATCATCAAATACGCAACGGTACTCCTCGGCGCCTCGGTTCTGCTGCCGGGCTGTATCAAAGAGACATTCCCGGAGGGCGGCACCGCGACCAGTCAACAGGTTTCCGATTCGCCGTTCGCGATGGACGGTATCGCCAGTTCGATGCCGACGATCCTCATCACCAATTACGTCGGCATCGGCGAACACTTCGATTTCGGTTACCCGGGCATTTTCGGTGCAACCGACCGTTTGGCCGGCGAGGTATTCCCCGTTGCTGGAAACCTGCCGGGCGGCAACCAATACACCGATCGTTGGCAAGGCTATCTCTATCCGGGCGACATGACCGGTTTGGCAGCCAACGGCTATTGCGCTCCGTTCTTCTACCTGAACTACTATCAGTTCATCTACGCAGCCAACGAGGTGATCTCGATTGCCGGCGACAACGAGGCGTACGGCGAAACGTTGGGACTGGCCAAGGCTTTCCGTGCGATGTGCTATCTGGACATGGCGCGCCTCTACGACCCGCTGCCGGCTAAAGCACCGCTGCGTCCCTCCTACGAATCGGAATTGGAGGCTGTCAAAGGATTGACTGTTCCGATCGTCCGCGAAGGCATGACGCTCGAAGAGTTGGAAAACAACCCGCGCGTAACACGCGAGGAGATGTTCGAGTTCATCTTCGAAGACCTCGACGCTGCCGAGACGCTGTTGGCCAACTACAAGCCCACAACGAAAAGTATGCCCTCGCAAGCTGTGGTTTATGGTTTGAAAGCCCGCGCCTACCTGTGGTTGGGCGGTTTCGAGGAGCAGTACGCCAACGTTCCCACCGGCAACGCGGCCTACCAGCTGGCTGCCGAGTACGCCCGCAAAGCGATCGACGCTTCGGGTTGCACGGTTATGACCGAGAAAGAGTGGCTCGATCCGAAGACCGGCTTCAACACCGTCAACAACGCATGGATGTGGGCGATGATCCAGTCGGTGGACACCGTGCTGAACAACCTGCTTTCGTGGTCGGCCCATATGTGTCCCAATGCCATCTACGGCTACGGATACATTGCCCAGCCGGGTATCTCGGTATTCAGCTACAACCGCATGTCGGACAAAGACTTCCGTAAAAAAGCGTTCGTAGGTCCCGACTGCGACTATTCGAAGATGGAGCCCTACACGACGCTGACCGAAGAGGAATTCAAGAAGATCGCGCCCTATGCCTCGTTCAAGTTCCACACGAACGGCGGTGAAAAAAACAGCTACACCATCGCCAACGTTACGAGCATTCCGCTGATGCGCGTCGAGGAGATGTACCTGATCGAAGCCGAAGCAATCGCCCACTACGATGAAGCAACGGGCAAATCGAAGCTCGAAGCCTTCATGGCCAACCGCATCGAGGGCTACACGGCCCCCGTCAGCACCGATCTGATCGACGAAATCATCTTCCAGAAACGCATCGAGTTCTGGGGCGAGGGCATCATCCTCTACGACCTGAAGCGTCTGAACATGAGCATGCAAAACGGCAAAGAAGGCACCAACGCCCCGTCGATGGCCCAGCTCTCCACGGAAGGCCGTGCCCCTTGGTGGAACTGCGTCATTCCGTTGAGCGCCGTACAGCAGAACACGGGTCTGACCGACAAAAACAATCCCGATCCGACCCATACGGTCAAATCTGTCAAATAAAAAAGGTAACGAATCATGAAAAATCTGAAATATCTGTTCTTCGCGCTTCTGGCGACCTTTGCATTGGCTGCCTGCTCGGACGACGAGACCTTGCAGCCGGAAAAAGATGTGGAGAACTGCTACGACGTCTATTTCCCCCGAGCAAGACAATGCCGCCGAATTGACGTTGGATCCGACAGCTCCCACCTCGCTGGAATTCACCGTTATGCGTAACAACGACAAGGATGCCATCACGGTTCCGGTCGAAATCCTCGCCTCGGAAGAGGGTATCTTCACGGCTTCGAAGATCGAATTCGCCGAGGGCCAGACGGAAACGACTTTCTCGGTCGATTTCCCGAACACCGCACTCGGTACGACCTATGACTGTACCGTCCGCGTAACTGATCCGCAGTACGTTTCGCTCTACTCGGGCAAACCGGCTTTCGTCAGCTTCTCGGTGCTGCGCGCCAAGTGGATCACGGTCGATGCCGACAAGAGCATTGTCTACAAAGACAAAGAGTATAAGGGTTACGAGTGGTACACGGAAGATTTCATCGCGACTTTCTTCAATACCGGCAATCCTACTTACCCCGTTCAAGTGCAAGTTCGTGAAGATACGATTGATCCTGAATATCCGAACGGAAAGAACGGTTTGGCAGGTCTTTATCGGATTGTTAATACTTATAGTGATTTATATCCCTATAAAATTAATGGTGATGCTCAGTGTGTCGACGGTTTATTCATGGAAATCGACGCAACGAATCCGAAACAGGTCTACATCAAAACACAACCGACCGGCCTTAATTGGGGTTACGGCGATATGATTATCAGCAGCAAGGCTTATCAAGAAATCATGAAAGGCAGTGAGGGCAACCCCGATGCTTACTTCGGAAAAATCGAAAACGGAGCAATTACTTTCCCGAAAGGAGCCTTGCTTATTAAAGATGATGAAGACACGGCATCCGCGAATAGCAACGGTGCTTTCCGGTTGGAAATCTGCCAGGATCAAGCAGTCGACTACTCGCTGATACTGGAGGCCGGAGAATCCGATGAGAACGGCAAACTCGACATCGCAGCCGAATTCGGCGCTGACGTCGCCAAAGTGAAATATGCGTTCTTCGAGGGTTCGCTGAGTGTAGCGCAGGCCAACGAAAAATCGAGCGACATCGATACCGGTAAGATCGAATCGGCCAAAGAACTTACCGAAACGGGCGTTCTGACCGCACAATTCGAAAAGACGGGTGTTTACACGATGATCGCTAACATCTACGACAAAGACAATGCGTTGCAGGGCTATGAAATGATTTCGTTCGGCTATGTCGCAGCAGGCGATGAAAAGCCTGTCGTGATCTCGTGCGGTATCAACATCACCGACAAATATAAGCCTCAAGGCTTTACGTCGGAGAATTCCGCCGAAATCTATGTCAACGGCAAGGATATCGTTTCGGGTTCCTATGCGTTCATCGAGGCTGTAGAACTCAGCCTCATCAAAAACCCCGACAAATACATGTCGGACAACGGCACCGAATTCACCACCGAACAAATCGAAGCCATCAACAGCAACGACGGCGGTTTCTCGGATGTTATCGGAGGGCTGTACAGCGGCACGGACTACGTATTGGTAGTCAAGGCGTTCAACGGATATGTCAGCGACTATTTCGCTAGCAGAGCCACGACCGCAGGCGACGCACCCCTTCCGCTGGAAAGGACCTACACGATGGCTCATCTTGTTGATGGTGTCAACAAAGCCGACTTGCTCAAGAGCTGGAATCTGTGGGCGGTAGATAATTACGACAAAGAAAATTCCGATCGCCAATTATTCGGTCAGGTAACGTTCTCGGAGAATACCCAAGATGACGCGGAAGATTTCGATGCCATCAATGTCAAAGGTATATCGTTCGGCGAATCCGAAACCGATGATACGGTAGTATGGGAATATTATAACGGTATTATTTATACGTTGGGCAACCAACTCACCGGTACGATCACGTATCAAGGTGCGCCCCTCTATCTGCTGCCGGTTTATATCGATGCGAAGGGTACGGGTACGAACGGCGATCATGCTATGATGGCCGCCTATGTTGCTGAAGGGTACGTGGCTTTGGTATCGTATAACCCCAAATACAATATCAACGGCATGTTATTCCAGGCCTATACCGATGCCGAAGCGACGAACAATCTCGGCAACTGGGCATACTATTCCGACATTATGTTCGAAGATCCGGCCGTAGCGAAAGCTGCGCCAGCATCGGTTGCTCCTGCAAAGAAGACGTCGATGAAATCGCTCCGGAGTCTGGCTGCAGACGCCGCAACGCCCACCAACTTTGTGGAACTCCGCGGTCATGAACGTATGCGCGCGCTGATCGACGAACTCCACGCCAACAAGGGAGCGATCATCGAACCAATCGCAATGTCTGCGTCGGGCGAAGTCAAAGCGAAAGTCTCTTTCCGCTCGGGCCTGCCGAAGCAATCGTTCGACCGCACGCTGCTCGTCAAGAAAAACGATGCTGCTCGATTCGATAAGTAATCGGGTCCGATAACAGACGAACCGAGAGAGGTCGACCCCCGCAAGGATGGGTCGGCCCCTCTATTTCATAACGTAACCTAATACTTGCATGTTCCAACGTATTCTGGCACTGTTTTTTCCGTTCCGAACGCCGCCGCTCGCAGCCATAGGCTGCGTATGCAGGTTTGACCCCACCCCAAACCCCTCCCTCGGGAGGGGCTTCGGTCGGAATGCCGAAACAAACCGAGTTTCCTGACCGTCAGTACATGGAAGTATAAAATTGCCTTTCATAAAACTTCAAGGAGAAATGATTACGAAAAAATGGCTTCTCTGTGCAGCTATCCTACTGACAGCCTGCACAAACGATGCGTTCGACCGATCGGAGGCCAATCCGCTGCCGGAACCGGTCGCACGAAAAATCGTCAACACCTCGGCCGATGCGGTCGAAGGGTCGCTGCTCGTCTACTTCGACGATGCGGCGATCGCCGACCTCGAAGCGGCTCAGACGATTGCGACACGAGCCGCGGTTCCGGCCACGCGGGCTGGCATCGCAACGGTCGATGAAGCGCTCGAACCGCTGTCGGTACACGCGCTGCGCCGACTCTTTCCCTGCAATCCCCGCACGGAAGAGCGCACCCGTGCCGCCGGACTGCACAAATGGTATGTCGTCGATTTCGCAGCCGAAGTCGATCTCGATGAAGCGGCGATCCGACTGGCAAAAGTCGCCGAAGTGGAACGCATCCAGTTCAACACGCGCATGCACAAGACGAATGCCGGCGATTACCATATCCGACCGCTGAAAGCGGCAGCAACAGTCGAACCGACGACCCGCGCTGCAGCGGCCCCGTTCAACGATCCGCATTTGTCGCGCCAATGGCACTACATCAATGCAGGTCCGACACAAAACTGTCCGACCCACCGTCTCGGAGCGGACATTCATGCCGATGCAGCTTGGCCGATTGCTGCCGGCAATCCGAAAGTCGTAGTGGCGGTCGTGGACGAAGGAGTGAAATACACGCATCCCGATCTGGCTGCCAACATGTGGACCAACCCCGGCGAACAACAGAACGGCAAAGACGATGACGGAAACGGCGGGTATGTCGATGATCTGCACGGGTACAACTTCGTAACGCGCGGAGCTATTTCGTGGGACAAAGGGGAGGTCAACGACAAGGGTGAACAGGTCGGCGACAGCGGCCACGGCACCCATATCGCCGGCACGATCGCCGCGGTCAACAACAACGGCACGGGCGTCTGCGGCATAGCGGGCGGCACGGGCAAAAACGACGGTGTACGCATCATGTCGTGTCAGATTTTCTCGGGCGGCCGCGGCGGTACGACCGATGTCATTGCCGAAGCCATCAAATATGCGGCAGACAACGGGGCTTCGATCCTCTCCTGCTCATTCGGACTGAAATCGGGCGATGTGCTATCCGACGAAGCCTATGACCGTTCGTTCAGGGCGGAAATCGACGCCGTCGAATACTTCATCGGCACGAAAAACTGCGAAGCCGTAGACGGAGGCATCGTCATTTACGCGGCCGGAAACGAGGGCAAGACACCCTGCTGCTATCCGGGCGCCCACAGCAATTATATCGCTGTAACCTCCATCTCGGGCGATATGCTGCCGGCCTACTACACCAACTACGGCCCGGGCAGCAACATCGCAGCCCCGGGCGGCGACTATTCGATCTCGACGGATTATGCCTCCAGCCTAATTCTCTCGACCATGCCGTCGGAACTCAACGAAGGCGACGATTATGCCTTCATGCAAGGCACGTCGATGGCCTGTCCCCATGTAACGGGCGTAGCGGCGCTCGGGCTCTCCTATGCGCTCGACTGCGGCAAGACTTTCACGGTCGACCAATTCAAGTCGATGCTGCTGACCTCGGTGAACGACCTCGACGGCTATCTCGAAAGCGGCACGAAAAAGACCGCAGCCGGAACGCTGACGCTCCGCGACTACCGCAAGCAGATGGGCACGGGGCTGATCGATGCTTATCAGCTGTTGATGCAGATCGAGGGCACGCCCTGTCTCCGAGCCAAGGTCGGCACGCTGCAACTGCTGCCGCTGACCAATTATTTCGGCAAAAGTGCGACGAATCTTACCTATACGACCGTCGAAATGGCACAAGAGGAGATGGACAAACTCGGTATCACGGAACGACCCACGATCGCCTACGGCAAACTGCGCATCCAATGCACGAAACCGGGTGTCGCCCGTATCACGGTTCGGGCAATCGCTGGCGGCGATAAGCTCGGAACCGACACGACGATGGGCGGCATGGAGATTTCGAAAGAGTTCGCCATCATTGCACGCAGCGTGCAAACGGAAAACGGAGGTTGGCTCTAAAAACACACGATGAATCATGAAAAGAAAGATCATGCAACTGGTCGCCGCATTCGCCGTCCTGCTCCTCGCAGGATGCGGATCGTCGGGCGACGACGCACCGGCCATCCGTTTCACCGGCGAATGGCACCTTACTCAATGGAACGGAGCGGCACCGACCGAATTCGATGCCTATGTCGTCTTCAATGAAGACCGTACGTTCGCGATTTATCAACAGATCGAACAGATCGGGTATCAATCGTTTTCGGGACGCTGGGCCTACGACGGCAAATTGCTAACGGGCATTTACGACGACGCAATCCCTTGGGGCAGCGACTATGAAGTGGTGCTTGACGAAACGGGCGATGTGCTGACGCTGACGAGCCAAACATCGATCGGCGAAGTGAGCGTATATCGGCGCACGACCGTACCGGAAGAGATCAAAGGTTCGGCGATTCCGTCGACAGCCAGTCGGACGGAGCAACCTCGCCTGCTCTAACGGTACGCCGACCCACCGCCAATCGAATCGAAGAAAAAAAGAGGGCTCGAGATTTGCAGTTACAGAAATTTTCACTACCTTTGTACCACGATCGGGAAAATACGTCGTTTCGACGTCGACCCGTATCGCGGATGGTGCCATAGCTCAGTTGGTAGAGCAAAGGACTGAAAATCCTTGTGTCCCCGGTTCGATTCCTGGTGGTACCACGAACGACAGCCGATTCATTGATGAATCGGCTGTCAATTTTTATTCGATTCGACCGACGAAAAACCGTCGCCGCCCAAACCTATATCTACACACAAAGGGCATTTTCCATTCGGAAGATGCCCTTTGTATTTTAAGAGCCTGCGGCCCCTAAAAATACAAAACTATTTCTTCTCAGCGAAGAACTCTTTGATCTGGTCGTTCGGAATGACGCCCTCTTTGAACATATATGCGCCGGTCTTCTCCGATTTGACCATCTTGATGCACTTGGTGAAGTTCTTACCCGTGCCGGTTTTCAACGTTGCGACTACTTTCTTTGCCATAGAGCTTTCAACTATTTGATTTCACGATGTACGGTAACACGCTTCAAGTACGGATTGTACTTCCGACGCTCCAGACGATCCGGCGTGTTTTTCTTGTTCTTGGTCGTGATGTAACGGGACATGCCCGGAACACCGCTCTCTTTCTGTTCAGTGCATTCGAGAATCACCTGAACCCGATTTCCTTTCTTTGCCATGTGTTACTTAACGGTTTTTTAATAAACGGACTTTGCGGCGGCAGCTTCGCGCAGAGCTACTGCAAGCCCTTTCTTGTTGATTGTTTTCATGCCGGCGGTGGTCACTTTCAACGTGATCCAGCGGCCTTCCTCCTCCGACCAGAAGCGTTTGGTTTTCAAATTCGGGCTGAATTTGCGCTTGGTCTTGTGGTGCGAGTGCGAGACGTTATTGCCCACGACTGCGACCTTGCCTGTGATTTCGCAAACTTTCATTGTGTGGTTACGATAAATTAAGTTTAATCCCGATAAGGGGAGTGCAAATATACAATCTTTTCAGCAAATAGCAAAAGGAGACCCGCATTTTCGATAAAAAAAGCCCACCGAGCCGGAATCAATCGGGATAAAGCAGGTAACGGGCCCGAAGCCTGCGATAACGGTCGACGTCGGGCTGCCAACGCGCCCGAATCTCCTCTTCCGAAGCCCCGTCGAGCAGCATCGCCCGCACATAAGCCGTTCCAACCAATTTCTCGAACATCGGCGTGAAGAACCGGTCGCCCAATCCCGAAGCAAGCAAGGCATCGGCCACATACCGCAACGAAAAACCCATCGCCCGAGCCTCGAACAACGGCATGTTGCTCAAATTCATTCCCCGACACTCGACGCCTTCCAACGGAGGATGCTGGGCCCCAGCAGTCGGACGGGGCGTGAAGGTATAACCGAACCCGCGCAAAGCCGGATGGCCGAAACATTCGAACGGTTTGTCGGTGCCACGCCCGACGCTGACAGGCGTTCCCTCGAACAGGCAAAGCGAAGCATACAAATAGACGGCCCGCTGCGTCGGCAGATTGGGCGAAGGAGCCACCGGAAGCAGATATTCCGTGCTATGGGTATAATGCCGGCAAGGGATAACGGTCAAAGCACAAGGCGGAATCCACCCTTCACCGACGGCCATGAGCGCGATTTCGCCCATCGTCAGTCCGTGCAACACGGGAACCGGCAACAGTCCGACCCCCGAACGGTACTTTTTCTCCAACACGGGGCCGTCGATATGGCTGCCGTTGGGATTGGGCCGGTCGAGCACGATGACCGGCTTGTCGCACGCGGCGCAGGCCTCCATCAACCGCAGCATCGAAATGTGATAGGTATAGAAACGCAGCCCGACGTCCTGTAAATCGACGATCAACACGTCGAACGACCGCATGGCCGTATCCGAAGGCCGCTGCGCATTGCCGTTGTAGAGCGATCGAATCGGAATGCCGGTCGACGGATCGGCCGAATCGGAGACCGATTCGCCCGCATCGGCCCGTCCGCGGAAACCGTGCTCGGGCGAAAAAACGCCCGTAACCTCGAACCCGCGCCGGTAGAGCAGATCGACCAAATGCACGCGCCCCGAAGAATCGGCCCCCGGAGCCCCGGGCAAATCGGTGATGGCTGTATGATTGGTCAACAACGCGATGCGGCGCCCCTTCAACAACGGAAAGTAAGCCGCCGTATCGGCCATTCCGACCGAAACCGGCGCCTCGACCGTCGCAGAACGTCCCTTTTTCGCGAGAGTTCCGGCCGTTACGGGGCATACGGCCAAGAGACCGCCTGCCAAAAGGACCAAAACCATCGACCGACCCGTAAATTTTGCCATAAAATAATTCGTTTTAATGAAAAAGGCCTTCGAGCGCATCGGCGACCCGCTCGGCGATGATCGACATCAACGGGCGCCCATCGCAATGCGAAAGCGCGGTGATGCCGCGATGATCCAACCAGAACATTTCGTCGATGCTCGTCCGGATTTCCGGTCCGAAAGGCTCCTCGCACAAGGTCAAACCCGCTGCCTGCACGGCCCGAGCGAGCAATTCGTATTCGACAGAACGAGGCGCATCGAATTGGCATCCGCGCAAAGGTTTCCCCTCCGGCCCGAAATTGCTGGGCGGTATCACACAAGGCCCGCTTTCGGGAGCGAGCCGCACCGTATAATCCTGCACGACGGCCAACGGAGCCCCCTCGATCGTATGATAGGCACCGTCGGACCCGATCTGCACGGCGACCCGACCGCCGGCGCACTCGGCCATCCGACGAGCCGCAGCTACGGCCGCTTCGCGAGCTTGGGTGGGATAACCGTTCAACGGCGGCTCGTATGCGATTCCGACGCCCTCGGGCCGGATGCTGCGCAGCGCGTAACCGTCGTAATAGGAGACGCCCATCGGGATGAACCGCGTCTGGCCGTCGGCCGTCAATTCGATGCGTACGAACGCAGACAGGTCGTCCGGATAATGCTGCTCGACGGCAAGGGTCAGCATCTGCCGTTCCAAACGGGGCAGGTCGGGCAGATAACGCCGCCCGAACAACTCGCGAGCGTACCGGTCGAGCAACGCGACGTGTCGGTCGAGCATCCGCACCCGCCCGTGGCAGAGGTGCAATGTTTGATAGAAATAGATCGTATTCGACATTTCGTTATGGTAATAACTGGTTGACGAATGGTTTTACATGGCTGTCGGTCGTGTCGCTCGCGGCCACAGGCCGCGGATTCAGTCTTGACCCCAAGCCCCTCCCAAGGGAGGGGCTTCGGTCGGAACCCGCAAGGTTTTCTTCACGGCCGACCTTTTTCGGGAAAAGCGGTGTGCCAGTTAATAAAAAATTTTGAGCAATAATTCGCGCAACAACTCGCCGTCGGACATGCCGCCGGATTCCAACCCTTTGCTCTTGGCATCGTATTCGCGCAACAGACCCAACACGTTGAAAACCTTCCGGTTGTTCCAGTTCGCAGCATGCTGCTTGATGTCGCGGATGAAATAGGTGCTGCTTTTATGCAACAACCGCGTCAACTCCTCGTCCGAAGGGAACGGCCGGCCGCGATGCCGCGCCGACCAACTCAAATAATTGACGATGAACAACTCCTTGAACTGCGCGAAAAGCGCCGTTATCGTCAACAACAATGGATTCTCCTTCGGATTGCGGGCGAAATGGTCGGCAATCAACAACGCCCGACCCAAATCGCGTTCGACGACCGCCTTGCAAAGCTCGAAATTATTGAAATCCTTGGAGATGCCGATATTCGCCTCGATGTCGGCATCCGTAATCCGCCGCGTCCCTTCGGGCAGCGATACGGTCAGTTTGCGGAGTTCGTTTTCAATTTTCGAGATGTCGGTGCCGAGATGCTCCATCAGCATCGAAAGCGCCTTGCTGTCGATCGAAAAGCCCTTCTGCGCAATGAACTGCTGCAACCACGCCGCAATCTCGTAATCGCGCGGCCGCACCGACTCCAACACCGCCCCGTGCGCCGCGCATCCCTTGAAAAAGGCCGACCGTTTGTCGACGTTCTTCTCCTTGTGGCAAACAACGAGAATGGTCGTCGGCGTCGGTTGCTGTGTATAAAGCGACAATTTGTCGATCGACCGCAACTGCTGCGCCTCCTTGACCACGATGAGCTGCCGCGTGCCCATCATCGGCAACTGACGGCACAGGTTGATGACCTGTCCCACATCGGAATCCTTGCCGTAGACGGTCAACTGGTTGAAGTCGCGGGCCGATTCGTCGATGGCCGTGGCGGCGATGCGCTCCGCGATGCGGTCGATGAAATAGCCCTCCTCGCCCATCAACAGATAGACCGGAACGAAGCGCCCGGCCTCGATGTCGCGCATCAGTTTGTCGTAGGCGGCTACGGTATCGCGGAAACGGTAAGTCGTTTTTGCCATGATTCAGACGATCTCTTTGGTGATACGCAACACGTTTTCGGTCTGCGAGGTGAGCCGGTAGCGGTCGTCGATGCGATGGCCCACGAGCCACACGATGTCGTCGCCCGACAAGAGGACGAACTGCCGCTGTTTCTCGGCCATCGAGACCTTGGCGTCGACCAGATAATCGCTCACCTTCTTTCGGCCCGTCATGCCGAACGGCACGAACCAATCGCCCTCGCGCCAGCGCCGCAAGGTCAACGGATACTGCAACCGGTCGGCGTCGAGTTGGGCCACATGCTGCGGCACGCCGAACGACTGAATGGTGTCGATGTCGCGATATTCGTAGTAGAGCACCGCATTGCCGCAATAGCTGCGGGCGGCATCGCGCTCGACGAAACAGGCGCAATCGTCGTCCTCAGCGATGCGGGCGACGACGATGGCCCCCCGATCGACGCAAGCCACATACTCACGCGAATAGAACCGTTTGCCGGTCGCCTCCTGCTGCAAGGCATGGCAAAGCGAGTCGATGACGTCGCCCTTGAACCCATAGGCCGAACTGAGCAGCTCGTAGATGACGAATCCGCGCGGGAAAGCCGCGTCGATGCGATCGACATGGATCGTATCAATACCCTCCTCCGAACTCACGACCTCCTGCCGGATGCACTCGATGCCGTGGTCGATGAAGCGCTGGGCATCGGCCAATCGGGCGAGGTTGCGGCGCATCAGACCGGTGAACTTCGGATTGATTTCGCGAATGCGGGGCACGAGCCCCAACCGCACTTTGTTGCGCAGATATTTGGTCGAATGGTTCGACGAATCTTCGCGGAACGGAATGCGGTTGGCCACAGCGTACTCGGAAATCTCCCTGCGCGAAGCGAACATCAACGGCCGGATGATGTGCCCCGGGTGGATCGAAATGCCGGTCAACCCCCGCAGTCCGGTACCGCGCAACAGGTTGATAAAAAAGGTTTCGATAGAGTCGTCGGCGTGGTGGGCAACGGCGATGACGTCGTAGCCCTCCGACCGGCGCAGCTCCTCGAACCACGCATAACGCAGACGCCGCGCTGCCATCTCCATCGACTCGCCCGTGCGCTCCATCTCGCCGGCCGTGTCAAACCGCCGATTGTAACACGGCACGCCGAGACGGGCCGCCTCTTGGGCCACCAACACTTCGTCCTCGTCGCTCTCGGCTCCCCGCAACTGGAAATTGCAATGCGCAACCCCCGTACGGAAGCCGCTGCGCGTGAACAGCGAAAGCATGACCATCGAATCCACGCCGCCCGAGACGGTCAGCAGAATGCGGCTGTCGACAGTCGCCAGATCGTTTTCGGCGACATATTTTTGAAAAGATTCGAGCAGATTCATCGGCCGAAACAATCAAACAAATAACGTTTTACCAATAACATACGCTATCCCGACGGTCGTAAAAACCGATCCGGTTCGGAATTTCGGCCTAAGCCCCCGCCAAGGCGGGGGTTTAGGGGTGGGTCAAACCTGCATACGCCGCCACAGGCGGCGAGCACCAAGAGGCGGATTCGCGTTCGAGGGTAAAATATCGCAGGTACATTATGTGCTCCGTCAACAAATATTCACCTCCGTGTCGATTTCGATGCCGAAGCGATCGCGCACCTTCGCCTGCACCATACGGGCCAATACCAACACTTCGAGGCCCGTCGCACCGCCCGTGTTGACGAGCACCAACGCCTGCCGGTCATGAACGCCCACGTGTCCCATCCGGAATCCTTTCATGCCGGCACGGTCGATCAACCAACCGGCCGCCAACTTCACGCAACCCTCCTGCTGCGACGGATAGCACGGCATGTCGGGGAACTCGGCCTGCAAACGCGCTGCCACCGAAAGCTCCACCACCGGATTCTTAAAAAAACTGCCGGCATTGCCCATTACGGCGGGATCGGGCAATTTCGCCCGACGAATGGCGCAAACGGCGTCGCGGATGTTGCGCAACGTCGCGCCCCCGCGCGCCTCGACCTCGCGTTCGACGTCGCCGTAACCCAGATGCGGCTGGGGTACGTGCGAAAGCCGCAATTCGATGGCCGTAATGATGACCTGTCCTTTGAGTTCGCGCTTGAACACGCTGTCGCGATAGCCGAAGCCGCAATGCGCGCGGTCGAGCGTCAACATCGCGCCGCTCTCGACGCAATACATCTCCACCCGCTCGATGACGCGGCCCGCCTCGCAGCCGTAAGCACCGATATTCTGCACGGGAGCAGCCCCCGCCTTACCGGGGATGGCCGAAAGGTTCTCGATCCCCCACAAATCGCGCTCGACGGCCCAAGCAACCAGGTCGTCCCATTCGACGCCGGCGTCGACCCGCACGCAGGCCGAAGCACCATCGTCGTGCAACACCCGGATGCCCTGCGATACGGGCGTCAACAACAGTCCGTCGTAATCCTGTGTGAACAGGACGTTGTTGCCACCGCTGAGCACCATCCACTGTTCGGGAACACCGTCGGCGAAAACGGCGTGTAAATCCTCGACGGTTTCGAACTCGACGAGACGATCCGCCCGCTGCCGGACGCCGAAACTGTTGCGCGACTGCAAATCGACCGCATGAAATTCTCGTATCATATTCCGCAAAGTTAAATAATTTTTATTAACTTTGGTGTGGTTCTAATTCTGGACAGGGCGGCTCTTTGGAGCCGCGCGAGCCGCAGCCTCCGGCGGCGAAGGCTCGCATCCGCTCGCTTCGCAGGCTGCGCCCGCCCAGCAAAAGATTTTATTAAATTAACTACCAACAAAACCACCCGTTTCTAATTCCCAACCAACAATAGCACCTAAAACCCTTTTATTTAGAAGTAAACCCCACACAAAGCAGCCCGACTTTAATTCCCAACCAACAATAGCACCTAAACCAACTTAATAAGTATGTTCAGCGAAAAGGATTTACAACAAATTACTGCGCACGGCCTCACACCCGAAACCGTCGAACGGCAAATCGAAAATTTCCGCCGCGGATTTCCCTTTTTGAAGGTCGTCCGCGCCGCATCGCCCGCCGACGGCATCCTGATGCCCGACGCCGAAGCCGTCGATGCCGCCGTAGCCCGCTACGAAAAAGCGACCGAACGATGCTCCGTCGTGAAATTCGTTCCGGCATCGGGAGCCGCGACCCGCATGTTCAAGGAACTCTTCGCCTTCGTCAACGAAGGCAAACGCGGCAAAGGAATCGACACGCTGCTCGAAAACATCGAGCGCTTCGCCTTCTGGCACGAACTAAAATCGCTGCTACCGGCCGGTGCCGACGACAAAGCGACGGTCGATGCCATTGTCAATGACGGGCTCGGCTACGGTCATCGGCCCAAAGGATTGGTAACGTTCCATGCCTATCCAGACGGAGCCCGCAAGGCCGTCGAAGAACATCTGGTCGAAGGGGCCGCCTATGCCGCATCGAACGGCGTGGCCCGCATCCACTTCACGGTTTCGCCCGAACACATGGCCGGATTCCGCGAACTGCTGGAACGCAAGGTTCCGGTCTATGAAAAGCGGTTCGGCATCCGCTACGACATCTCGTTCTCGGTGCAGAAACCCTCGACCGACACGATCGCCGTCAATCCCGACAACACGCCGTTTCGTCAGGACGACGGTTCGCTGCTGTTCCGTCCGGCAGGCCACGGCGCACTAATCGAAAATCTGTCGGAAATCGACGCCGACCTCGTATTCATTAAGAACATCGACAACGTAACGACCGATGCGCAACGCGGCGACACGATCCGTTACAAAAAGGCGCTGGCAGGCATTCTGCTCGATTTGCAAGCCGAAGCATTCGCCCACCTGAAAGAGCTGGAAGCCGGAGCGACCGACCTGCCGCCGATTGCCGAATTCGTCGAAAAACGGCTGTTTATTAAGCTGCCGGCGAATTACGACCGTGCCCTCTTAATCAAACTGCTCGACCGGCCTATCCGTGTTTGCGGCATGGTGCGCAACGAGGGCGAACCGGGCGGCGGGCCGTTCTGGGTGGCCAATCCCGATGGCACGGAATCGCTCCAAATCGCCGAATCGAGCCAGATCGCGCCCGAAGATCTGCCGCTGATGCAATCGGCGACGCACTTCAATCCGGTGGATTTGGTTTGCGGCATCCGGAATGCGAAAGGCGAACGGTTCGACTTGCGCAACTACACCGATCCGGCCACGGGATTCATTTCGTCGAAGTCGAGCGGCGGCCGCGAGCTGCGTGCGCAAGAGCTGCCGGGGCTGTGGAACGGAGCAATGGCCCGCTGGAATACGATTTTCGTCGATGTGCCCATCACAACTTTCTCGCCCGTGAAGGTCGTACAAGACCTGCTGCGTCCGCAACACCAATAGGAACGGGACACGCACGACAGTCGGAACCGAGGGTCTCGGTTCTTCGGAAAAACGGTCGCACGAAATTTCGTCGCGGCCGTTTTTTCATCGTCATCCCGCCGAAAACGGCGCACGGTCGGCTCTGCCGCCGATTGTAAATAATTTGTCGAAAAAAACGCTCGGCAAGACTGGATTTATTGCCGGAAATATCCCATCTTTGCAAAACCGTTTCGGCCATTCACAGACTGAAACAGAAAAAAGAATAAACAAGCACCATTTAATAAAAATGTCGAAAACAACCGGTACCGAAACGCCGCAGAAGGTCAATTACGACGATGCGGTCGCCGAATCGAAAAAGTATTTCGGGGGCGATGAACTCGCTGCGACCGTCTGGGTCTCGAAGTATGCGCTGAAAGACTCGTTCGGAAATATCTACGAGCTGTCGCCCGAACAAATGCACCGGCGCATCGCCGCAGAAATCGAACGCATCGAACGGAAATATCCCAATCCTATGTCGCGCGACGAGGTGTTCGCCCTGCTCGACCATTTCCGTTATGTCATTCCGCAGGGCGGCCCGATGACCGGTATCGGCAACCATTTCCAAGTGGCGTCGCTGTCGAACTGTTTTGTTATCGGGCATCGGCATCCCGCAGACTCCTACGGAGGCATCTTCCGCATGGACGAGGAGCAAGTGCAACTGATGAAACGGCGCGGCGGAGTCGGTCATGACCTGTCGCACATCCGTCCTACGGGCAGTCCGGTGCTCAACTCGGCGCTGACGTCGACGGGTATCGTTCCGTTCATGGAACGCTATTCGAACTCGACGCGCGAAGTGGCGCAGGACGGCCGTCGCGGAGCGCTGATGCTGTCGCTCTCCATCAAACACCCCGATGCCGAACGCTTCATCGACGCCAAAGTCGATACGGGCAAGGTTACGGGCGCCAATGTTTCGATCAAAATCGACGATGCGTTCATGCAGGCGGCGCTGGCCGGAAAGAGCTATCGCCAACAATTCCCCATCGACGCCGCCGAACCCAAATACGAACAGGAGATCGATGCCCGCAAGCTGTGGGACAAAATCATCCACAATGCGTGGAAATCGGCCGAACCCGGGGTGCTCTTCTGGGACACGATCCGTCGCGAAAGCATCCCCGACTGCTATGCCGATGAGGGATTCGTTACGGTATCGACCAATCCGTGCGGCGAGATTCCGCTCTGTCCCTATGACTCCTGCCGGCTGCTGGCCGTCAATCTGTTGAGCTACGTCGACCATCCCTTCACGAAAGAGGCGAAGTTCGATTTCGACAAATTCCGCGACCACGTCGACAAGGCGATGCGCATGATGGACGACATCATTGACCTCGAACTGGAAAAGGTCGAACTCATCATCGCCAAAATCGAGAAAGACCCCGAAGATATGGATGTTCGGCGCGTGGAACTGGAGCTGTGGAAGAAAATCCGCACGATGGCGCAGAAAGGCCGCCGCACGGGGCTGGGCATCACGGCCGAAGGCGACATGCTCGCAGCGCTGGGCCTGCGCTACGGTTCGGACGAAGCCATCGACTTTGCGGTCAAGGTGCAGAAAGAGCTGGCGCTGTCGGCCTATCGCGCATCGGTCAAGATGGCCGGAGAACGCGGCGCCTTCCCGATTTACGATGCGGCCAAGGAGGCGAACAACCCGATGATCGGCCGTATCCGCGAAGCCGATCCGGCGCTGTACGACGAAATGGTGAAGACGGGCCGCCGCAACATCGCCCTGCTGACCATCGCGCCGACGGGCACGACGTCGCTCATGTCGCAAACCACCTCAGGCATCGAACCGGTATTCCGCACGGTTTACAAGCGCCGTCGCAAAATCAATCCATCGGATCATGACACCCATGTGGATTATGTGGACGAGACGGGCGAAAAATTCCAAGAATACAACGTCTACCACCACAATTTTATTAAGTGGTTGGAAGTGAACGGATACAATACGAAGAAGCTCGACACGGTGTCGGATGCGGAACTCGACCGGCTGCTGCAAGCCTCACCTTATTATAAGGCGACGGCCAACGACATCGACTGGGTTGCCAAGGTGAAGATGCAAGGCGCCATCCAAAAGTGGGTGGATCACTCGATTTCGGTAACGGTCAACCTGCCGAACAACGTCTCGGAAGAGTTGGTCGCCGATGTCTATCGCACAGCGTGGGAGTGCGGCTGCAAGGGCATCACGGTCTATCGCGACGGCTGCCGCGAGGGTGTGCTGCTCGATAAAAATGCTAAAAAGAAAAACGGCGAAGCCGAAGCCGCCCCGCTGAAACGTCCGAAATCCATCCCGGCCGACATCGTCCGGTTCAAGAACGGCACCGAAAACTGGATCGCTTTCGTCGGATTGCAGAACGGACGGCCATACGAAATTTTCACCGGTAAGATCGAGGAGGATGCGATGTACATCCCGCCTAAAATCAAGCACGGCAACATCATCAAGGTGCGCGAGGCGGACGGCTCGAAGCGCTACGATTTCCAATACACCGACCGCTACGGCTACACGAACACGATCGGCGGCATCTCGCGCCTGTTCAACGAAGAGTTCTGGAACTATGCCAAACTGATTTCGGGTGTGCTGCGCCACGGCATGCCCATCGAGAAGACCGTGTCGCTCATCGAATCGCTCCAACTGAACAGCGAATCCATCAACACGTGGAAAACCGGCGTATGCCGTGCGCTGAAGCAGTACATCGTCGACGGCACCCGCTCGAAAGGCAAGTGCCCGAGCTGCGGCCAGGAGAACATGGCCTATCAGAACGGCTGTCTGACCTGCATGTCATGCGGCTATTCGAAGTGCGGTTGATTCCATTTCAAAAAAAGGTCTCCAATGAAAAGAGTGTTTTCCTAATTAAGAAAACGCTCTTTTTCGCTTCCGGCGGATGGGAAAACAGCCGATTTTTGCAATCATAGAACGATTTTTGCGAAAATTCGCACGCTCGCTTCACGGGTTTTGCACGCACCTTGCAGGCAACTCCCCTCTGAAGCGAAACACGAATTCAACCAAATATCGATTTATGAAAAAAATCTACACCATTTTGGCCGCGAGCCTCTTCGCGGCATCCGCATGGGCGCAACAACCCGCCCAATACCCCAGTTTCGCAGGGTTCGTTACCAACCGGTTTTGGGATAACTGGGAAATATCGGTAGGCGGCGGCTTCGCCACGACCTTCTCCAACGGCAAGAATCTCGGCTCGACGGGCGATCGAATGGGCTACGAGGTCAATTTCTCGGTAACCAAGTGGATTCATCCGGTCGTCGGCATGCGGGCCATGCTCCAAGGCGGTAAGTTCGCGAACGTCGACCCTGAATACGGCAAACAAAAGTGGCCCTATCTGTTCGCCCACATGGATGCCATGATTAACTTCTCGAACTGGGTCGGCGGCTATCGCGAAGACCGCGTTTACTATGCCGTGCCTTATGTCGGCATGGGCTACATGGCAGCCAACTTCACCGATGACAGCGAGCGGAAAAACCATGCCTCGTCGGGTCAGGCGTTCACGCTCGCATACGGCTTGCTGAACAAATTCCGCGTCTGCGAAGCGTTGGACATCAATCTGGAACTCAAAGGATTGTTCGCACCGTCCCGCATCGCTCCCAGCCGTCTCGACGGAGCCTATCTCTATGGACTGGGCGCAACCGTCGGCGTAACCTATCGCTTCAACCGTCGCGACTGGGAGCGCAGACCCGCCGGAACGATCTACACGGCCGAAGAAATCCGTGCCTATCAAAACGCCGTAGCCGACAGCAATGCCGCCCTCGCAGCTGCCAATGCCGAAAATGCCCGTCTGGCCCAAGACCTGCAAGCAGCCCGCAGAGCAGCTGCCAATGCACGAACCGCCGCACAGGCAGAAGCCGCAGCAGCAGCGACCGCCTTAGCGACCAGCGACCTGCTCGATCCGTCGACCATCATTCTGTACAAGATCGGCACGACGACGCTGACCCCAGAGGAGAAAGTGCGTCTCGATCTGAAAGCCGACCTCATCAAGAACGGCCCGAAAGACAAGGTCTATACGATCGAAGGCCATGCCGATCCGCAGACCGGCTCGGCAGCTGTCAACCAACGCATCTCCGAGCAACGTGCAAAGGGCGTTTACGACTATCTGGTCAGCAAGGGCGTGAACCCGCAACAGTTGAAGTACGAAGGCATGGGCGACAAGCACAACCAATACAAGAGTCCGGTTGCCAACCGCGTCGCCATCATCAAATAATCCGATTCCGAAAATCGGATGCCGAAAGGCCCCTGCCTGCGAGCAGGGGCCTTTTTTATTGCGATTATATCCTTGAATGTGCTTTTCGAGGCTGTTTTTAATCCGAGCTTTGTCGCTCGCGGCCCATGGCCGCGTATTCAGTTCTGACCCCACCCCAAACCCCTCCCTCGGGAGGGGCTTCGGTCGCAGCTCCGACCGAATTTGCGAACCTTACGACCGTTAATACACGGAATTAGCGAATTACCATTTTTTCATTTATGGAAACCGATACGGTTGCGCAACCCTATTTTCGCAGAACTTTTCGAACAAATACACCCATTTGACAAAAGATGAAAAAGTACCTCATTCTCTATGCCGTCGCAATGACGGCAGTCGCCCTTTACGGGCTGCGGCACTATCGCACCGAAATCGCCCGTCTGCAACAAAATCAAACCGCGCTGACGACGCAAATCGCCTATCACCGCACCCGATTGGGCGCGGAAGCCGCCACGACGCAAGCCCTTCGGCTCCGCTGCTCCGAATACGAACAACTGCGGGCCGATGACGCCCGCCGCATCCGTGAACTGGGCATCAAAATCCGTCGGCTCGAAGCCGCAGCGACCCTCGTTGCGGAACAAAAAGCCGAAATAGACGCCCCACTGCACGATACGATCGTCGTCCGTCAATGCGATACGCTCCTGCTGCGGGATACGATCCGGTTCTTCCGCTGGAACGATACGTGGTGCAGGGTCGAAGGAACCGTCCTGCCCGATTCGGTACACTGCCGCATCGAAAGCGTCGATACGCTCCGCCAAATCATTCATCGCGTACCGCGCCGCTTCCTCTTCATCCGCTGGGGCACGAAAGCCATTCGCCAAGAAATCATCCCCGCCAATCCGCACACCCGCATCGTTTATGCGGAATATGTGCAACTTACCCGCTGAAACGGCCGCCGATTTTTCCTTCGGGTTCGGTCGAAAGCCGATGCCGCATGTAAAATGCAACCAAGTTTGCTTTTATATGCGGTTTTTTCGTATCTTTGTCGAATATGCAACGAATCGCCATCTTTCCCGGGTCTTTCGACCCTTTCACCCGCGGGCATGAAGCGCTGGTCGGACAAGCCTTGCGGCTGTTCGATCGGGTGATTATCGGAATCGGCAACAATCTCGAAAAAAGCGGTCTGCTCACGGTCGAAAACCGTCGACGCCTCATCGCCGACCTGTATGCTGATGAACCGCGCATCGAAGCACGCATCTACACGGGGCTGACGGGCGATTTCGCACGACAGGCCGGTGCCTGTGCCATTCTCCGCGGAGTACGGAACACCACCGATTTCGAATACGAACGGACGATGGAGGCAGCCAATCACCGGATTTATCCCGATATTACGACCGTCATGCTTTTCACGCCCTCCGAGGTAGCCGACATCGCTTCGTCCACCGTGCGCGAAGTGCTGGCATTCGGTCGCACGGTCGATGAATTCATGCCCCGAGGCATCCATATCGAGGATTATTTATGAAAACAGAGGGGAAGCAACGGTTCGGGCAATATCCGTAACCACCTTGCGACCCGCACCAGTTAATAAATTAAAGAGGGAAAGCAATCGGATGGGTTTTTAATTCCCGTAATGACTTTGCGACCCGTACCAGTTAATAAAAAACAAAAGATAGCAACGATTCGGAACAACTTCCGTAATTAGCTTGCAATCCGTACCAGTTAATAAGAAAATGGAATTTACTGCTGAAATGATCGCCGGTTTTCTCGGCGGCGAAATCATCGGAAACAAAGCGGCCTCGGTGCATACCGTCTCCTCGATCGAGGGAGGAACCGCCGGCTCGCTGGCCTATCTGACCAACCCCAAATACGAACCATGGCTCTATAAGACCGGTGCCAGCATCGTATTGGTCGACCGCTCGTTCACACCGTCGCAACCCGTGTCGGCCACGCTCATCAAGGTCGAAAACGCCGGAGCCTGCGTGGTGAAGCTACTGGAGATGTACAACGCCGCGAAACCCCGCCGCAAAGGAATCAGCGAACGGGCCGCGATCGCTGCCGATGCGAAAATCGGAGCGGACTGCTACGTCGGCGATTTCGCTGTCATCGAGGCCGGTGCCTCCGTCGGCGACGGATGCCAGATCTATCCGCAAGTCTATATCGGAACGGGCGCGACCGTCGGCGAAGGAACCATCCTCTACCCGGGTGTGAAAATCTACGAGGGCTGCCACGTCGGCAAACGCTGCATCCTCCATGCCGGTGCCGTCATCGGAGCCGACGGATTCGGATTCATGCCCAATGCCGAGGGCGGATTCGACAAAATCCCCCAATTAGGCAATGTCGTCATCGAAGATGATGTCGAGATCGGCGCCAATACCTGCATCGACCGCGCGAAGACCGATTCGACCGTCATCCGCCGCGGCGTGAAATTGGACAACCTCGTACAGGTGGGGCACAACGTGCAAATCGGCGAAAACACCGTGTCGTCGGCCCAGACCGGCATCGCCGGCACGTCGAAGGTCGGCAGCAACTGCTTCTTGGCGGGGCAGGTGGGCATCGCCGACCACGTAACCATCGGCAATCGCGTGAAAATCGGCTCGAAAAGCGGGTTGGACAAGGATGTGCCCGATGACGAAATCCGGTTCGGCTATCCGGCCCTCCCGGGGATGCAATACCACCGCGCGGCGGCCATCTTCAAGAACTTGCCGGAGATCGCCCGCGAACTGCGCAAACTGCGCAAAACCGTCGAAGAACTCCAAAACAAATAAGCAGCAAGATGAAAAAAAGTTTGATTTTCGCAGCCACAGCCCTTATGCTCTGTGCCTGCACCCCGAAAAACGCCTTCGTAATCGAGGGTAACATCGCCGGTCTCGAAGGCTCAGTTTACCTCTACAAGGGGAACGATGCCGTTGATTCGGTCGTAGTCAAAGAGGGCATGTTCCGTTTCGTGGGCCTTGCCGAGCAGCCGGCCGTTTACTATGTCAGCGACATGCAGCCGGGCAAGCTGCAAACTTATACCTTTGCCCAGCAGCTCCTGCTGGAACCGGGCAAGACTATCATCACCAAGACGGCAGACGATGAAACGATCGTCGTGAAGGGTACCCCGTTGAACGAGGCGTTCGGAGCATTCAATCAGGCTCGTCGCGCGCTGATTACGGAGTACCGCGATGCGGCGACGACCGACGAACGCCGCGAAGCTATCGAAACGGAATTGGACGAACTGAACGAAGCGACCTATGAGGCGAATCGCGGCAACTATTTCGGGGCGATGCTGTTGGATGAGAAGGCCTACGACCTTTCGGGCCAAGAGTTGCTGGACGAAATCGCGAAGTTCCCAGCCGAACTGCAAGCGACCGAACTGTTGACGGAGCTGAAAGAACATGCCGAAAAGAAAATCAATACCGAAGCAGGCAAACCCTATATCGATGTGGCCCAACCGAATGCCGCCGGCGAAACGGTAACGCTGAAGTCGGTCATCGAAAATCCGGCCAACAAATATACGCTGGTGGATTTCTGGGCCTCGTGGTGCGGCCCCTGCATGGGCGAAGTACCCCATCTGAAAAAGACCTACGAGGCATTCCACGACAAAGGGTTCGAAATCTACGGCATCTCGTTCGACAAGGATCGTGACAGCTGGTTAGGAGCCATCGAGAAGAACGGCATGAACTGGATTCACGTGAGTGAGCTGAACCGGTTCGACAACCAAGCAGCGAAAGATTATGCCGTACAAGGCATTCCGTCGAACTTCCTGATCGACGCACAAGGGACGATCGTAGCAAAAAACCTGCGCGGCGAAGACCTTTACGAAAAGGTATCGGAGCTGCTGGCGGAATAATCACCGAAGCGGGCATCAACATCCATAACCCAATGCGCGAACAAGCGAGGCCTACACAAGGCCCCGCTTGTTTTGTATTCACCGCTTTTTGAATCGTCCCGTTCAAACGGTCGGCAGCGAAGATGACAATCTGAATTGTAATAAGGCTCCATCGCATCGGGAACTGCTTTTAAAAGCAGCGGCGCGGGGCGAAGACTGCGGAGTGAACGCCGATAGGCGGGCCTCCGCGGGCGGAGGCTTCGGCCCGCGCGGCCCATCGGGCCGCATCATTTTTAGGCAAAACGGTCGGCAGCGAAGAAAGCGATAAAAAGCACTGGAACGCTCTACCGCATCGGGAACCCCGTTCAAACGGGGCTTTCAAAAGCGGCGGTCGGAAGCGAAGATAACGGTCGAAAGCAAGATGTCGGTCTACCGCGTTAATAAGAATGTTAAATTAACGTTAACAATGCAGGAGAGACCGACGACATCGAAAAAAAAGCCTTAAATTTGTTCGTTTCCTACCATCATCACGTATGAGCGAATTCTACACCGTAATCATCGGCATTCTGGCTATCCTTGCGATTACCGGCTTGTTCGTCGGCGTTACGAACGATGCAGTCAATTTTCTCAATTCGGCCCTCGGCTCCAAAGCCGCTTCGCTCCGCACCATTCTGTTGGTCGCTTCGGTCGGCATCCTCGTGGGTGTCGTTACGTCGAGCGGCATGATGGAGGTCGCCCGCAGCGGCATGTTCAATCCGGGCATGTTCTCGTTCCACGAGGTGATGATCCTCTATCTCGGCGCCATGTTCGCCAATGTCATCCTGCTCGACCTCTACAACTCGTGGGGACTCCCCACCTCGACGACCGTATCGCTGATTTTCTGTCTGTTGGGTTCGGCTATCGCCGTGTCGGTCTTCAAAATATCCGCCGCTCCGGAACTCACCGTCAGTTCATTAGGCGACTTCATCAACACCTCGCGCGCCATGGGTATCGTTTCGGCCATCCTGCTGTCGGTCGTCATCGCTTTCACGTGCGGCACCTTGGTGATGTACGTCTCACGGCTTATCTTCTCGTTCCGCTACATGGCCGTGTTCCGCCGCTTCGGCTCGCTCTGGTGCGGCGCTTCGTTGACGGCCATCGTCTATTTCGCCGTATTCAAAGGGCTGAAAGGCATGCTCGCCGACCGTGCGGTCATCATCTTCATCGAACATCATCTGCTGCTTTCGCTTTTCATCTGCTGGGTGGTCTGCTCGTTGCTGCTCTACTTAGTGCAACGGTTCAAAATCAATATCCTGCGCATCACCATTCTGTCGGGCACCTTCGCGCTGGCGCTGGCCTTCGCCGGCAACGACTTGGTGAACTTCATCGGTGTGCCGGTGGCCGGATTCGATGCCTATAGCATCGCCCGTCAAACGGGCGACACGGCCATGATGATGGGCGCGCTGGCCGAAAACGTACCGGCCAACTTCTTTATCCTGCTGGCAGCCGGTTTGGTGATGATCTTCACGCTCTGGACTTCGAAAAAGGCGATGCACGTATCGCAAACCGAACTGTCGCTCTCGGCTCAAGAGGAGGGCGAAGGCGAACAATACGGCTCGTCGGTATTTTCGCGCACCATCGTCCGAATCGCGCTCAACATCAACGCAGGTTTGGAAAGGACGGTTCCCCAACGCATTCGCAAAGCCGTCGCCCGCCGATTCGAATTCGAAGACGTCGAACACAGCGGCGCCCCGTACGATATGATTCGCGCAACGGTCAATCTGACCACCTCGGCCCTGCTGATTTCGTTAGCGACGTCGCTCAAGCTGCCGCTCTCCACCACCTACGTCTGCTTCATGGTTGCGATGGGCTCGTCGCTCGCCGACCGTGCATGGGGCCGCGAAAGCGCCGTGTACCGCATATCGGGCGTAACGACCGTGGTCGCCGGATGGTTCATCACTGCATTAGGCGGGTTCCTAATCGCATTCGTCGTCGGGCTCGTATTGATTTACGGCAAAATGCCCGCATTCGTCATCGTAACGCTCCTCTGCGGTTGGATGCTGATCCGCAGCAATTTTTCTAAGAAGGGCAAAGAGGAGTCCGCAACACAGAATAAGCCGCAACAAAACACGCTCGAAGAGGTCATCCTCAGTCTGCGCAACGAAGTCTGCACGACGATGGAATGCGCGACGAAAATCTACGACCGCACGCTGCTGGCCGTCATGAAGGAGAACCGCAAGGAGCTGCGCAACATGGTCAAGGTGGCCAACGACCTGTTCTATCAATCGCGCGAACGCAAATACACGCTGCTGCCCACGCTCAAACATCTGCAAACGAGCGATGTCAACACGGCCCATTACTATGTGCAAATCGTTGATTATCTGAATGAAATGACCAAGGCACTGATGCACATCACGCGACCGGCATTCGAACACATCGACAACAACCACGAAGGACTGTCGAAAGAGCAGGCGAAGGATTTGATGTCGATTAACGACGATGTGGAATCCATCTATCGCCATATCAACGTCATGCTGCGCACGGGCGATTTCACGGACATCGAAATGGTGCTCGCGCTGCGCGATCAACTGTTCGAATCGATTGCCGAAGCCATCAAATCGGAGCTGACACGCATCAACGAAGCCCGGTCGAACACGAAAGCCTCGATGCTCTATCTGACGATTCTCACCGAGACGAAAAACATGGTGCTCCAATCGCGCAATCTGCTGAAATCGCAACAATACTTCCTCAACCACCGCACGGCGGGCTCCACGACGTGGATTAAACCGCAGGCGGATGTACGCGAATAACCCCGCAAAACATGGACATCGCACAAGCCAAACGGCGCGAGAATATCGCCGAATACATTCTCTATCTCTGGCAATTGGAAGATCTGCTCCGCGCCTTGCAATTCAGTCCGGAGGCCATTTATTCACAGTTAGTGGCCCCGCGCAAGGATTTGTCGGAAGAACAGAAATCGGTCTTTTTGATGTGGTACATGGACTTGGCCAATCTGCTGCGCCAAGAGGGTAAGGAGGAAAAAGGCCATCTGGAACACACGCTACACTTGATAACCGATTTGCATGACCTCCATTTGCAATTGCTGCGCGATCCGTCCGGCGCCCACTATCGCGCCACCTATGCGAAACTGGAACCGGAGCTGCCTCGTTTGCGCGCGATTATCGGCAATCCGGGTATGAACGACACAGAACTCTGTTTCCGAGCCCTCTATGCGGCGATGCTCTATCGCATCAAGGGCGAAGGCGGAAAATCGGCCGTAACGGACACGCTCGAATTCATCTCCCCTGTAATTGCCGAACTCTCCGCCCTCCACGGCAAAGTCGAACGCGGCGAATTATTATTAGCGCGATAGACGGTCGTCTTGCTTACGACCGTTATCATCGCTGCCCACCGTCTTTGGGGAGGGCCGACAGCGGCGATGACCCTAACAACCAGCGGAAGCGAAGATAACCTTAATAAGCATACGCAGGCTCCATCGCATAAGGAACGCCTTCTAAAAGGCGCGGGGCGAAGCCTGCGGAGTGAACGCCGATAGGCGGGCCTCCGCGGGCGGAGGCTTCGTCCCGCGCGGCCCATCGGGCCGCATTATTATTAACTGGTACGAATCACAACGTTTTCAAGAAAAACAGCGGGCAGCGAAGAAAGCGACAAAAAGCACTGGAACACTCTACCGCATCGGGAACCCCGTTCAAACGGGCCGATCCGTACCAGTTAATAAAAATATTCAGAGCGCGTGATACGACTGATATGTTGTGTTCGAACTACGCCCGTAAGCGGCCATATCCGGTCGTGCTCCGTACGAAGATAACGGAATCCGCACTTCTTCTGCACCCGTTCCGATCGGGTGTTGCCGTCGAACCAACCGCACCACAAGGCGGAATATCCCAACGTCTCGAAAGCCCGACGCATCAACAATCGCAAAGCCTCGGTCATCAACCCCTGCCCCCAATAAGGCACACCGAGCCAATACCCGACCTCTGCTTCGTCGGAAGCAATCGCGAGGTTGCTCGCACCGGCCCCCATCAATCCGATACACCCGACGATGCGTTCCGTATCGCGCAATACGACCGCATAAGTCTCCGGCGCGCTGAACACCGAACGGATTACCTCGGCGCTCTCCTCCGGCGACCGATGAGGCAACCAACCGGCAGCCGGCCCAACCCGTTCATCGCTTGCCAATTCATACAACGTTTCGGCGTCGTCGATGCGCCAAGTCCGCAAAAACAAGCGATCGGATATTAAGTCATTAGTCATAATACCGAATCAAATTAGTGAATGGATTTACATTGCCGGCGGTCGTGGTGCTCGCGGCGAAGCCGCGTTTACAGATTTGACCCACCCCCAAACCCCCGCCTTGGCGGGGGCTTCGGTCCGAACCAGCAAGGTGATACGGTCTTGATTACTCGTGTAATTTGTAATAAACATCAGAAAAGCCGACCCCACAAGGTCGGCTTTCATCCTTCGTGCGTCGTGCGAAAGTTATGCGTACTTGAACGTCGATTCGTCCGATACGGTCAACTTCTTACGACCCTTGGCACGACGTGCCGCCAATACCTTACGACCCTCGGCCGTAGCCATGCGCTGACGGAATCCGTGTTTGTTGATCCGTTTCCGACGCGACGGCTGGTAGGTTCTTTTCATTGCCATAGCTATACTCTGTTTTTATTGTTTTTCCACTCTTTTCGGGCGGAGAACCGCGAATTTACTGAACGCTCTGCGCCGTAAAACTACGCTGGCCCAACCGCCAAATCACCGGATTGCAAAAGTACAATAAAAAAATCAACCGCAAAAATTTTTCGCGAAAAAATTCCCCGAAAGCGGAAAAAAGCACGAAATGTTGTTAACTTTGTCAACAAGACCGAACCGAACGGTTCCGAAAAGTATTCGAACAGCGTTATGGCAGTATTCAAAGTCGAAGGAGGCCACCGACTTCACGGAACGATCACCCCGCAAGGCGCCAAAAACGAGGCGCTGCAAATTCTTTGCGCAACCCTGTTGACCCCCGAACGGGTCATCGTACACAACGTACCCCAGATTCTCGATGTCCTGCAACTCATCGAACTACTGCGTCGCATGGGCGTCGAAGTGGAACATCCCGCCGAAGACACCTATACGTTCCGTGCCCGTGAAATCGACTTCGACTATCTGCGCAGCGAAGACTATCGCCAACGCTGCACCAAGCTGCGCGGCTCAGTGATGCTCATCGGACCGATGCTGGCCCGTTTCGGCGTAGGCTACATTCCCAAGCCGGGCGGCGACAAAATCGGCCGGCGACGGTTGGACACCCACTTCCTGGGATTCCAGAAATTAGGCGCCAAGTTCAATTTCGACGTGGCCGACGAATTTTTCGTGGTCGAAGGCCGCGACCTGCAAGGTACCTACATGCTATTGGACGAAGCCTCGGTAACCGGTACGGCCAACATCGTGATGGCCGCCGCCCTGACCAAAGGCACGACGACGATCTACAACGCCGCTTGCGAACCTTATCTGCAACAGCTCTGCAAGATGCTCAACCGCATGGGCGCCCGCATCTCGGGCATCGCCTCGAACCTGCTGACCATCGAAGGCGTCGAATCGCTCGGAGGCACAGAACACACGCTGCTGCCCGATATGATCGAAGTCGGCAGTTTCATCGGCATGGCCGCCATGACCCGCTCGGAGTTGACGATTAAAAACGTCTCCTACGAAAATCTGGGCATCATTCCGGCCCAGTTCGCGCGCATGGGCATCCGGTTCGAACAACGGGGCGACGACATCTATGTTCCGGAACAGGATCACTATCGCATCGAAACCTTCATCGACGGGTCGATCATGACCATCGCCGATGCGCCATGGCCCGGGCTGACGCCCGACTTGCTTTCGATTTTCTTGGTGGTCGCCACGCAAGCGAAAGGCGCGGTGCTCATCCATCAGAAGATGTTCGAAAGCCGCCTGTTCTTCGTCGACAAGTTGATCGACATGGGGGCACAAATCATCCTGTGCGACCCCCACCGCGCGACGGTCATCGGCCACAATCACGAACATCGGCTGCGGGCCACGCGCATGACCTCGCCGGATATACGTGCGGGCGTGGCGCTATTGATTGCCGCGATGTCGGCGGAAGGAACTTCGACGATTCAGAATATCGACCAGATCGATCGCGGATACAAGGACATCGACGGCCGGCTGAATGCGCTGGGAGCCAAAATTGAACGACTTGAAAAAACTGATTTATGAAAACACAACGAGCGGAACGCAATAGGACTTTAACCATAACAGATCTCGACCGAATACGATTAAAGGATCGTATTATTGAATATACAAATATCTCGGCTGATACCGATTTTTTAGATAAAACTATACATGGGGATCTTTTGCAAGTCATTAAAAATATTCCAGACCGATTTGCTGATTTGATTATTATTGATCCTCCTTATAATTTATCGAAAAATTTCAACGGGCTGAAATTTTCCGCATCCGACGATCAAACATACGAATCCTATTTAGAATTATGGTTTTCCGATGTACATCGAAAGCTAAAACCCAATGGTAGTATGTATGTATGCGGAGACTGGAAAAGTACAGCCGCGTTGCATCGTGTAATAAGTCGATATTTGACAATTATAAATCGTATCACTTGGCAAAGAGAAAAGGGCAGAGGAGCCTTGAATAATTGGAAAAACGGGATGGAAGATATTTGGTTTGCAGTTAACGACCCCAAAGATTACTTCTTCGACGTTGAATCGGTAAAAATGAAACGTAAAGTAATCGCTCCATATAAAACAGATGATAAGCAACCTAAAGATTGGATTGCAAGCCATGAAGGGAATTTCAGAATAACTTATCCATCGAACTTTTGGGATGATATCAGTATACCATTTTGGTCGATGCCTGAAAACACAGATCATCCAACACAAAAACCGGAGAAATTATATGCAAAACTGATTTTGGCATCGTCTCGGCCTAATGCTATGATTTTTGATCCATTCTTAGGTAGTGGTACAGCAAGTGTCGTTGCAAAAAAACTTGGGAGACATTATTGTGGAATTGAAATCAATGAAGAGTATTGTTATTTTGCAGAAAAAAGGTTAGAAACAGCAGATAATAATCATGAAATACAAGGATATGTCAATAATGTGTTTTGGGAAAGAAACACATTACCCATTCAACGAGTGATAGAAAAAAAATCAAGAAATATTTAGGAAAGAGATATGCATCAAAATATTAAAAATTTTATCGATTTTTTCAATAAAAATAAATTTGAATCAGATAAGGCGAATCTTGTAAAACTTGCAAAAACGACTTTTAATCTTACGACAGATCGCAAAATTTTATATTGTGATTCTTTTGCTGTCAGATTCTGTTATTCGAGAACGGGGAGTTTCTCCAATACGGTTTTATCTCTTTCTGCATTACAAAAATACGATCACATTCCATTTTTTATAATTTTGGTATGCAGATCACAACCGAACAGGTTCTATTTAGCAAATTCCACATTCCTTGAAAAAATCAGCCATAGTTCACAAGAACTTAGTATGGATAATATTAAAGGCAGTTTCAATGGAAGCAATATTTTCAAAGTATATCATAATATACCCAACAATGAAGAAAATGTTGCCAAATTATTCCCTTTCCATACCGGAATTACATGGAAAGAAAATTTACAGCGTTTGGTTGAAGCAACACATCACATCGAGCCAAGAATAACCAAACCTGATTTCGGTGAAAAAGCAGTACAAAGCATCATACAATCTATCAAAAGAAGTGTCGACTTTATTAATTCGGATAATTTCAGTAAATTGCGTCAATATTTAAATAAACGCGTAGAACAAGCTAAAGATGCAATTTTTATCGCTTCACGAATTGAAAATGTGAATATTCGAGGACGTCTTATTGAAGTTTTGATAACATCGGATGATAATCAGCGCAAAAATATGTTATCCGAACTTCAAACTATTGAAGAACAACTGCCTTTATATGATACGAAAAATGATCTCGGAGACATTCAAATTGAATATGAGAATGGAAATACACTTACAGATATCAAAACAAAAATAGTATATTTGGACTCAAATCCCAAGGCATTCAATATTGATAAATTTCTAACAGCAATGGCCGATGGCAAATCTATCTTTTTCTTTTATTTCGTCGGAATTGATGAAAGCGGGACTTTGAAGCCAATTTTATGCTCTGTCTATCACAAACAACTGATCGAAGCCATGGTCATACAACATCATTGGTCTGGTCGAAATTCCAGAGGAACCACTCAAATGATCGGGAATGAAATTAATAAATTTATCTTTTCCGACTTTTGTAATCAAATAGATCAAACTATTGCCTGCGATTTTCTAAAAACTCTCCTTGCAAGATAAATATCTATGTTTCTAGAAAATGCCAGCCGAAAAGGGTGGATCGAGGTCATCTGCGGATCAATGTTCTCGGGCAAAACCGAAGAACTCATCCGTCGTCTGAAACGCGCCCAATTCGCCCATCAGAAAGTCGAAATTTTCAAACCCCGCATCGACGTCCGCTACTCGGAAGAAGATGTCGTGTCGCACGATGCCAATGCGTTCCGATCTACGCCCGTCGATTCGCCGCAGAATATCTTGCTGCTCTCCTCCGACGTGGATGTCGTCGGCATCGACGAAGCGCAATTCTTCGACGACAGTCTGGTCGACGTCTGCCGACAGCTGGCCGACAGCGGAATCCGCGTGATCGCCGCAGGTCTGGATATGGACTACACGGGAAAACCCTTCGGCCCGATGCCCGCCCTGATGGCGACGGCCGAATACGTTACGAAAGTCCATGCCATCTGTGTCCGCTGCGGCAATCTGGCCCACCATTCGCATCGTCTCACGGCCGACGACAAACAAGTCCTGCTGGGCGATCAAGACAGTTACGAGCCGATCTGTCGCCACTGTTTTAATAACTGTCAAGAATCGAAACCTCAGGAAGGGATAACACCCGCGACGCAAAAGACAGCCAAGTAACGGGTCGAAAACGTCGGGAGAGAAAAAGTAGGACACAATAATTCTGTCAAGGGTCGGAAAATACGCATATATACGCTATGCGACGACGGACGAAAACCGTAAATTTGCAACGTCGATACAGCCCAACCGAAAACCGCACGATCGATGGAATACCGCATCGCACTGGTCGATGACCACACGCTTTTCCGCAATGGCCTGCGCGGTCTGCTGGAACACTGCACGGGATACCGTGTGGTGGGCGAGGCAGGCGGCGGAGAAGAATTTTTGGCGATGCTCGATACGTTGGAGGCCGATGTGGTATTCATGGATTTCGCCATGCCGGGAATCGATGGAGCGCAGACGACCGAACGAGCATTAGCGAAACGTCCGGAACTGAAAATCATTACGCTGTCGATGTACGGCGATGAAAGCTACTACTCGCGGATGGTCGAAGCGGGAGCCCGGGGGTTCTTGCTGAAAGATTCGGATATAGGCGATGTAATCGAGGCCATCGAAACGGTCGCGGCAGGCGGCACCTATTTCAGTCCGCAACTGCTCTCGTCGCTGGCAGGGCGCATGCGCACCCGCGAAGCGGTCGCCGATGAACCCCTCTCGTCGCGCGAACGGGAAATTTTAGTCGCTGTATGTCGGGGACTGTCCAATCAAGAGATTGCCGACGAGCTCTTCATATCGAAACGAACCGTCGACAAGCATCGCGCCAATATTCTGGAAAAAACCGGCTGCAAAAACACGGCCTCGTTAGTGGTTTATGCCATCCGGAACCACATCGTGGAAATCTAACCTGCTTTTGAAAGCAGTTCCCGATGCGGTGGAACCTTATTACGATTCGGAACGTCATCTTCGCTGCCGACCATTTCCCTTTTACCCGAAAAAACAGACTGACCCGTACCAGTTAATAAAATACCGGAATATAGGTATTGGCGATTCGGGGCTTTTTAACTATTTTTGTCCGAATGGATTTCCCCAAGGGGACGAAAGCGGTTTGCGTATGTTTCAATCGAGAGGATATACCGGCGAAGACCGGATGTGCGATCTCGTATGCGATCAATATCCTGTTTTACAGGTGATGAGCCGGTTCGGGATCGCCCTCGGTTTCGGCGACAAGACGATCGCCGAAGTGTGCACGGCGAGTGGTGTCGATACGGCAACCTTTCTGGCGGTCGTGAACCTGCTGATGAACCACGCGGACGGCAACAGCCTTGCCGGTGAAGTCTCCGTCCGATCGCTGACCGACTATCTCCATAATTCGCACGACTATTTTTTAGGCTTCCGCCTGCCGGCCATCCGAAGGAAACTGATCGAAGCCGTTGATTGCAGCCAAAGCGATGTCTCGTTCGCCATTCTGCGCTATTTCGACGAATACGTCGCCGAAGTCGACAAGCACATGGATTACGAAGAAAAAAACGTGTTCCCCTATGTCGAAGGGCTGCTGGCTGGCGAAAAAGGCTCGCAATACTCGATGGAGGTATTCCGTCGGCATCACGACCAAATCGAAGAACGGCTCCGCGAACTGAAAAACATCATCATCAAATACTACCCCACGGGCAGCACCAACGAACTCAACGGCGTATTGTTCGATATATTCACCTGCGAGCAGGAACTCGCCTCGCACAATGCCGTGGAAAACGAAATTTTCATTCCGGCTGTCGAACAACTCGCATCCGCCGACGAAGGGCAAGCCAAACGACAAGAGACGCTGAGCGCCCGCGAGAAAGAGATTATCGTTTGCGTGGTGAAAGGCATGGCCAACAAGCAGATTGCCGATGCGCTTTGCATCTCGACCCACACGGTCATCACCCATCGGCGAAACATCGCGGCGAAACTGCAAATCCATTCGGCAGCGGGCCTGACCATCTATGCCATCGTGAACAAATTGGTCGAACTCTCCGAAATCAAAGAGACCATCAACGATCCGAATCGCGAATAGGAGCGGCAGCCATCATCTTATTATAATAACGTTATAATAATGCGGCTCAACGAGCCGTGCGAGCCGAAGCCTCCGCCCGCGGAGGTTTTTTGTTAGCGGCACCGAAACTCTTTTTGCTTTCGTAGGCGTTCATGCCTTCTAATTTCTTCCTCCGCAGTCTTCGTCCCGCTGCTTTCAAAAGCAGAGCTAATAAAAATCGGGGAAAATCGCTTGCCGTTAATAAAAATTCCGTATATTTATAGTCGCCTAACACGTAATTTAACCTTAAAACAGATTCGGTATATGAAAAACTATTCAGCCAAAGAGATCAAAAACATCGTGCTGCTGGGCGCGCCGGGCACGGGCAAAACCACCCTTGCCGAAGCGATGGCCTTCGAAGGTAAGGTCATCGACCGCCGCGGCACCATCGAAACCAACAACACCCTTTCGGACAATACCGACATCGAACACGAATACAAACGCTCGATCTACTCCACGATCCTCTTCACGGAGTTCATGGAGCGCAAACTCAATATCATCGACTGCCCGGGGTCGGACGATTTCTGCGGCAGTCTCTTTTCGGCTTTCAAAGTGGCCGACGTCGGCATTTTTTTGTACAGCGCCGTCAACGGCTGGGAGGTCGGCAGCGAAATCCAAGCCCGCTATGCCCGCATCCTCCAAAAACCCGTCATCGGGGTTATCAATCAACTCGATTCGGACAAGGCCAATTTCGAAGCTGCCTACGAATCGGTGAAAGCCGCTTCGCGCGTGAAGCCCGTCATCGTGCAATATCCCGTCAACCAAGGGCCGCAGTTCGATGCGTTCATCGACGTGCTGTTGATGAAGATGTATCGGTTCAAAGACCATGACGGCCATCGCGAGGAGTTGGAGATTCCCGCCGAAGAGATGGAACACGCCCAACAACTCAATCGCGAGTTGGTCGAAATGGCCGCTGAACATGACGAAGCGTTGATGGAACTCTACTTCGACAAGGGCACGCTGACGCAAGACGACATCCGTGCAGGGCTGAAAATCGGCCTTTCGAAACGCGAGGTGATGCCCATCTTCTGTGCGAGCGGCAAAAACGACATCGGTACGAAACGATTGATGGAGTTCATCATCAACGTGGCCCCGGGCCCGCTGAAAGCCCCGAAATTCCGCACGGTCGAGGACGAGGAGATCGCCGCCGATGCCGAAGCGCCGGTCGTTGCGTTCGTATTCAAGAGCCAGATCGAACAACACATCGGCGAAATCACCTATTTCCGTGTCGTTCGCGGCCGCATCACCGAAGGCACCGAACTGGTCAACACCCGCACAGGCAACAAGGAAAAGCTGTCGCAACTGTTCGCCGTAGCGGGCAAAAACCGCATCAAGGTAACGGAACTGTCGGCCGGCGACATCGGCTGCACGGTGAAACTGAAAGGCACGCGCACGAACGATACGTTGGCAGCGCCGTCGAACCCCGTAACCATTACCCCGATCGTCTTTCCGGAACCGCGCTACCGTGCCGCCATCAAGGCCAAAGAGCAGAACGACGAGGAAAAGTTGGGAAAACTGCTGGCCGATGCCCGTTACGAGGATCCGACCATCTTGGTGGAATACTCGAAGGAGCTGAAACAGACCATCGTTCAGGGTCAGGGCGAACATCATCTGAACATCCTGCGCCGCAGAATCCTCACGGAAAACAAGCTCGAATACGAATACATCGCACCGAAAATTCCCTATCGCGAGACCATCACGAAGGTGGCGCAGGCCGACTATCGCCACAAGAAACAGTCGGGCGGTGCCGGACAATTCGGCGAAGTGCATCTCATCATCGAACCCTACTACGAAGGGATTCCGGAACCGAAAAACTACAAGGTGCCGGGCAAGGGCGATATGGTCGTAAACGTCAAGACGAAAGAGGAATACGATCTGCCATGGGGCGGTAAACTGCAATTTTATTCGGCTATCGTGGGCGGTGCGATCGACGCACGCTTCATGCCGGCCATTCTGAAAGGCGTCATGGAAAAGATGGACGAAGGCCCGCTGACGGGTTCCTACGCCCGCGACATCCGCGTCGTGGTTTACGACGGCAAGATGCACCCGGTGGATTCGAACGAAATTTCGTTCAAACTGGCAGCCCGCAACGCATTCAAGGAGGCGTTCCGCAATGCCGGACCGAAAATCATGGAACCGATTTACAACGTCGAAGTATTAGTGCCTTCAGAGTACATGGGTGCCGTGATGAGCGACCTGCAAAACCGTCGCGCGATGATTGCCGGCATGGAATCGGACAAGGGATTCGACCGGTTGACGGCATTGGTTCCGTTGGCCGAGTTGTATCGCTATTCGACCTCGTTGTCGTCGCTGACCTCGGGTTCGGCGACCTACACAATGAAATTCTCCTCCTACGAGCAAGTGCCCGCCGATGTGCAGGAAAAGCTGCTGAAAGCCTACACGGACACGGACGAAGAGTAATTTACTGTTAATTTTACAAATGTGTCCGGTTTTGTTTAACCACACAAAATCGGACACTTTGTTTTGAATAGCTGAAAAATTATGATTTTTTGTCAAAACATTATGTCATGAACTTTTATAAAAATTTTTTATTTTACCTGATGGTTGGATGTGCATTGGGCGCAAATCAATATATATTGGCTCAATCCAACAGTAATGTTCATCATACTCATACAGCTACTCCCGGAGGAGGGTTTGTGGATATATATAGTTATGCAGACGGAACGACACAGACTGTTACAAGTATGCCTTGTACTAATTGTGGTCAAACTGGGGTTTGCTCTTGGTGCCATGGAGCAGGGCAAACATTTGTTGCTGCGGGGCCGTATAGCCGTTATGTCCCATGCATACTATGTCATATGACCGGAAAATGTTCATTATGCGGTGGAAATGGAATGCAAGTAATGGTCGTTTGGGGGAATACCAATACGGGTGCATATACGGGGATTGGCAATAATGGCTTTGCTACATCCGGATATATTGATAACTCTTCCTCATCATTCTCCCCCTCCTCCTCCTCATCATCATCTTCTTCCTTCTCCTCATCATCTTCTTCAAGACCTTATGTTGAAGTTAAACAGTATGCTCCGGATTATACAGGTAATGCATCTAAAGTCTGGTGTGATAAATGTCAAAAGTGGGATTATCCACATGTTCATGTTAAAAAATATCACTAAGTAAAATAAGACAGATGAAATAACAAAGGAGGGTCGCAAATCTGCGACCCTTCTTCTTTTTGAGCCGAATCCGAGACTTGAACTCGGGACCCCTTCATTACGAGTGAAGTGCTCTACCACTGAGCTAATTCGGCCTGCAAGAGCGCTGATCCCCTGTCCGATCACCGCTCTCCCCAAAACATCTTTCCCCTTTCGGGACTGCAAATATCTGAAAAAAATTCTTTTCACGCAACATTTTTGCAAAAATTATCGCATTTCTTATTATATTCGCAGGAAATCCCGCGAAAATGGTAACTTTCTGCATCTGTCTAGCCCTCCTCGTTACAGCCTATTTCACCTATGGCCGCTATCTCGAACGCCTTGCAGGCGTCGATCGCTCGGCCCAAACCCCTTGCACCCGTCTTGCGGACGGTGTGGACTATGTACGCATTCCCCGCTGGCGGACGTTCTTGATTCAACTGCTCAATATCGCGGGAACGGGCCCCATCTTCGGAGCGATCCTCGGAGCCTGTTTCGGCCCGGTCGCTTTTCTGTGGATTACGTTCGGAGGCATCTTCATGGGCGCTATGCACGATTTTCTCTCGGGCATGATGCTTGTCCGCAATGACGGGCTGAGCATTCCCGAAGTGGTTGGCCGCTATCTCGGAGGCGGCATGCGCCAATTCATGCGTATCTTTTCCATTCTGCTGCTGGTACTCGTCGGAGCGGTATTCGTGCTGAGCCCCGCCCAACTGCTCACGTCGCTCGTACCCGAAATATCCATCCCCGTATGGGTATGGATTATCCTTACTTACTATTTCGTGGCGACCCTGCTGCCCATCGACAAAATCATCGGACGCCTCTATCCGATTTTCGGCATCGCCTTGATTCTGATGGCGGTCGGCTTGCTCGGAGCCCTCTTTTTCGGGCACTGGGAGATTCCGGAACTCACGGCGGCCACGTTCAAAAACTTTCAACTCGAACCGCACAAACTCCCCATTGTACCGACCCTCTTCATCACGATTGCCTGCGGCGCCATTTCGGGCTTCCATGCTACGCAGTCGCCGCTGATGGCCCGCTGCATCGGCAACGAAGGCGAATGCCGCAGTGTCTTTTACGGTGCGATGATTTCCGAATCGATCATTGCGTTGATTTGGGCGGCGGTGGCGATGGCTTTCTTCGGAGGAGCCGGTCAGCTGTCGACGACGATGGGCGAAGCGGGCCATGATCCGGCTTGGGTAGTGAACACCGTATCGAATGGCATGCTGGGAATCGTAGGCGGAATCTTGGCCCTGCTGGGCGTGGTGGCAGCCCCGATTACGTCGGGCGACACAGCCTTCCGGTCGGCCCGACTGATTATCGCCGATATGCTCCGCATCGACCAACGCAACAAACTCAAACGATTCGCAATCTGCATCCCGCTTTTCATTGTAGGCTATGCGATTACGCAGATGCAATTCGGCATCGTCTGGCGCTATTTCGCATGGACGAACCAAACGCTCGCGACCATCGTGCTGTGGGCCATTGTGGTCTGGCTCTGTCGCCGACGTGCGAATCGCTGGATTGCGATGCTGCCGGCCCTACTGATGACCTATGTCTGCGCGTCTTTCGTCTTCGTATCCGACCAATTCTTCGGGATGTCCGACCGCACGATGGCTTATGCACTCGGCGGAATCGCAACGCTTTTCGTTCTAATCATCATGCTGCTAAAACTGCGACGCGATGCAAAAAGCCGCCCTTAATCCCACCCCCGACCAAACATTCGAAATCGTAGGCGAAGGACCTTACGATTTTGTGAAAGTTCTGTCCCACAGCCGGAAATTGGAAAGGGACGGTCAGGTCGAAGCGGCCTGCGACGAACGCTATCGCGCTTTTCAACGGATAGCGGAACTGCTGCCCGAGAACGAAGAGATCAATTTGGAATGGAATCACCGCAATTCGCAAGCGGCGCTCGAAATCATCCATGCGTCGGCCGTAGACCATTTTCTAATCAATGATTTCGAAATGTCGGCGGCCCTGCTCGAACTGCTGCTGGAACTCGACCCCGAAGACCATTCGGAGGGGAGCGAGCTGCTGGCGTTCGACTATCTCGCGCTGGACGAGGAGGAATTGTTCGACGAGGTCATCAACGATGTATCGGACCGGCAAGCCAGCCGCTCGGTCATGCTGCTATGGTCGGCCTATCGCCGCGACGGGAAGCTGCCCGAAGGCGAGTTGAAGCGGTTCAAAGAGCATTTCGCCCCCTATTTCGAGGAGTTCACGGCGACGGAACATCCGGCGGACGACCGCTATCTGCATGACATCGAAAGCGAACGCCCGACGGTCGAGGCGCAAGCACGCGAATTGTGGCTGCAAACCGAAAATCTGTGGGAGCTGTGGCCCTGTTTCATCGAAGCGCTGCGCGCGGCCGCTACAACCACTTCTTGTACCGGAAATACCAGATAGTCAGACCGGAACAGAAAATCATCAATCCGATGGCGAACAGATAACCGACGGGAATCGTCCATCCGTTGGGTAAAGTCCATGACCAATCCAATTCGGGCATGGCCTTGAAGTTCATGCCGTAGACGGAGGCGATGAGCGTTGCGGGCAGGAAGATGACGGCCGCCACGGAGAAAATTTTGACGATTTCGTTCTGCTCGATGTTAATCAGACCCAACGCGGCATCCTGAATGTAATCCAAACGCTGGAAGCTGAAATCCGCGTGGTTAATCAACGAATTGACGTCTTTGATCATCAACTGCAAACGCGGATAAATATCGTTCGGGAAGCGTTCGGAACGCAAAATACCCGAAAGCACGCGCTGCCGGTCGAAAATGTTCTCGCGCAACAACATCGTGCTCTCCTGCAAGGCGCTGATGCGATGCAGCACCTTTTTGTCGATCGAATCCTCCGAATTGACGGCCTTCGAAAGCGTCGCGACCTGCTTGGCGACCAACTCCACGAGGTCGGCATCGAAGTCGATGCGCACCTCCAACAACGAGATGAACAGATGATAACCGGTCGAATAACTGCGGTAGTTCATCTGCAACCGTTTCTCCGTCTCGCGGAAGGTGCGGAACTCGGCGTTGCGCACCGACACGAGCACGCCCTCGTTCGAGATGATGAACGACACAGGCTCGACGACGAACGAATCGCCCGTCGGCACGAAGAAATTGGCATTCGAAATGATCGTGTTTTCCGTCTCGGAGTATTTCGAGGTCGACTCGATCTCCTCGACCTGCTGTTTGGTTTGGAGACTGATCTCCATGAAGTTCTCGACCGCTTTCTGCTCCTTGACGGTCGGCTGCGACAGGTCGATCCACAGAATGTCGTCGTAGCCCAAATCGTCGAAGAGCTTCGTGTCGGCATTCCGGATGATTTTATTGTATTGCTTGAGGTAAATGGTAATCATGAAAGTCCATGCGCTAAAAGTACCTGAATCCGTTGGCTGCAAGTTCAGCGACCGGCCGGTCGCACAGCTCTTCAGCCGGGATTGGTCCGCAAAGCCGCTTTCAGGCCTGCGTCCCAGTACGTTTTAGAAGCCTTGTCTTTCTGATTGCCGAAAAGAGCGTCGATGCGTCGTTCGTTACGCGCGAAAACGACGGACGGACGGACGGAATCGAACCGATGACGGGAAAAAGCGGCCGCACCGACCGCAGGAAACGACACGACCGAACCGGCACGGAGACTATTTCCATGCCGAACACCGCAGACGACGGGTGTTGCACCGTAGGCCGGCACAACAACTATACGCGGAACTATGACCATCATCCATAGGTTTGAAAAATTGGTTCGGTAGCGCAAAGGTAAGCAAAAAACGGAAGTTTTTTCCATAATTCATAGAAAAAACGTGCCGAACTCTTGACAAAGGGGGTTTCGCGATTGTATATTTGCATCGTTATCGACAACCAACGATCCGAAAACATCGGATAATCGACCATCGTCGAACCCTATCAATCCACTCTTTACGAAAAGTTATCATCGGTTATCAACCGGTATCGACATCTTTTCAACCGAATTATCGACAAACGAACGATTTCTCGCCGCGCGGCTTTCGACCTGTTTTTTGAAACGATCGGAAACGAAAAAGCGGTCGAGGGCGAGATGAAAAGTCTCCCACGTTTTAATTAAGGGTAGGGAGCGGCCAAAACCGGCTTCATGTCTATCGCTCTAATCAATGCTATTCCATTGAAGGTCGAAAGCGACCACAATCTTCCAAAGAACCACATCTTTCTATCGCCCTTAATAAATGCCCTTTTATTAAGGGGCGGACGCAGCCGCAACCGGCACGGAACAAAGTAACATTCGCATTTTCCGGAGGCGCCCAAAACCTTTCCAAGCGACATAACTTTCTATCGCCCTCAACAAAAGCCCGTTCATAAGGGCCGGAAGCACCCGCAATTCTCCCTAAGCACAATAACCTTCGCGTATTCCGGAAGCGACCACAACCTCCCAAAGCAAAATAACCTTCTATCGCACTAATAAAAATGCAATTCTTCCGTATTCCCAATTCGTATGTGCCGCTCGGCGGCCCGCTGACCTATGAGGTTCACGAAACCGACGTCGCCGACATCCAAATCCGTATTACCGATGCCACGCGAACCCGCCTCTACGGAGCGAAACGGTTCAACGCAGCCCGCGTGGCCGAATTCGACATCGCTCCCTATCTCCGACGAGTTCTGCGATTCACCCCGACCACCGGCAGCACCGGCGTCTACGACGGCGAAAGCCGCACACTCACGGCCATCGTGGAGGCTTGGTCGTCGGTCATTCCCGCGGTACTCGCAACACCTCCCCGCACGTTCCTGCCCTCGGCCGACGAGCTTCCAGCCCCCTGTCTGCTCACCTCCATGCCCCTCGTGCGGCTGATTCCCGACGGAGCCGCCGATGAACTGACGCTGTTGACCCAAGCGCCGCAACAAATCACGCTCACCATCGAATACGGCCCGAACACCGCCACCGAAAACCATGTCATTCCTTCGGACGGGCTGCACCTCTTCCGGCTCGATACCGCCGATTTCCCGCATGCCGACAAAATCACGGTCGATGCCGGCCCGTGCGGCAAAGTGGTCTACGCCGTAGTCAAGCCCGTGCAAGATGCCGTCCGGCTGGCTTGGCGGAGCCGAAGCGGCTCAATCGAGCACTACTCGTTCCCCATCGAGACGACGGCGGCCGTCGAAGCGACGAAACGATCGGCCTACGGAAGCGACGGCCATGTCAGCACCGCGACCTTCGAATGCCGCCGAACCCTGCGGTCGGCCCTCGAAACCCGCGAAATGCTCGAAGCCCTTGCGGAACTGCTCTACACGCCCGAAGTGTGGCTGGTCGAAGGCGCCGATTACACGCCGGTCGATGTCATCAGCGACCGTGCCGCCGTCCACAACTACGGCACGATGAGCACCCTCGAAATCACTTTCCGTCCGAAAAAACGCCCCCGTCAATCATGGAACTGAAAATCGACCGAATCTGCTGCGACCTCGGCGACCGTCTGCCCGAGATTCCGAAATACGATGCCTCGACGCTGGCCGATGTAGATGCCTGCCGCGAAGGCCATTCGCTGAAAATCACGCTGCCGGCAACCGCGAACAACGACGCCATAGCCCGTTTCGCCCGCGATCCGCACGCAGCGAAACGATTCAACGAAGAACGCCACACGGCCGAACTGACGGCCGACGGAGCCGTGCTCTTCGCAGGTACCGCCCGTCTGCTCTCGGCGTCGGAGACGGAATATGTGTTCGAACTGCGCGACAGCGGTGCCCGATGGGCGAAAAACGCAGCCCTCGCTATGTTCAACACGCTCGATGTCGACTATGAAGCGACGCTCACCCCCACGGAGATACTCGACAGCTGGACGGCCGATACCCCCGTACGCTTCTTTCCGGTGCACCGCGACGAGTATCCGACCGAATACAACTCCACCGACCTGCTGCCTGCCGAACGGATGCTTTCGGTCGATGACTACCGCCCGTTCCTCCACATTGCGAGCCTCCTGACCGCCCTGTTCGAAAAGGCGGGCTACCGCATCGACAGCCGCTTCTTGGAATCGGATTTCTTCCGATCGCTCTACATGAGCGGCGCCTATGCCTCGCACGACACGACGGCCGCCGCCGCACGCATGGGATTTTATGCCCGAAGGCTCGCTCCGGCGACCGCCTCGGCCAATGCGACCGGCCGCGTCTATGCCGATCCGAAGGCGCTCTACAACACCGTCGGCAACATCGTCGAGACGGCCACCCCCCAAACGCTCGATGCCGATGGCGAACCGATTCCGGAATTGGTCAACAACGGCGGCTGTTTCCGAATCGAGGACGGCAAAATCCTGTTCGTGCCGCCGACGAGCGTCGATGTCGGATTCGAATACTACCTGCGCTACACGACCGAACACCGCATCGTCAGCCGCGCCCGACTGAAAGGGTTCGATTCGGTCTATCTCGGCCCCGGAACGGAGGTGAAATTCGCGCTGGCGAACCGCTACGCCGACCGTCGCAATCATCTAATGTTGAACCATACCTATCGCCTCATCATCTTCGACTACCAACCCGACGAGTATTATCGGTTGGTCTACAAAGACGGAACGACGGAAAGACAATGGTCCGATGTCATGAACCGTTCGGTGCTGCTTACTTCGCCGGCAACCGGCTCGATCTCCCATCCGGCCCTCTATCTGCGCAAAAACTCCCAATGGATTCCCAGCCCGAGCGATTGGGCTCTCTACGACGGGCATGTCAACGAAACGGGCCAGACCACGGTCGAACTGCGCGTCAGCACGGCGACCGAACGAATCACCCCGACCGCACCGAAGTATTTCGACCAGATCTATTTCTCGGGGGCCGATCAGACAATGAAGCTGACGCTGCACAAGGAGTGTTCGCTGCGGCCCGTCTTCCGGACAGGGCCGGCATTCGGTTCGAACCTCAACTTCAAGGACGTAGCCCAGTTGCGCATCCGTCAAATCGAGCTGCTGCGGGCCGTGGCGCATCTCTTCAATCTGCGATTCTACACCGAGGAGGCGACGAAAACCGTCTACATCGAACCGGCCGACGATTTTTTTGGTGCAGGGCCGGAAGTCGACTGGAGCGACCGCACCGACTTTCTGCAACCCATCGTCCGAACGGCGATCGCCCCCGAAATCCACGAACGACGCAACTGGTGCTATCGCGAAGGCGACGGCCCCGTAAAACGGTTCGAAAGCGAGACCGGCGAAACCTTCGGCGCATGGAGCTACGACACTCCGTCGGTGGCGGCGCTCGAAGGCGAAAAAGTGCTACGGAATCCGCTTTTCGCCCCGACGCTCAGTTCGACCGGCCATTATCTCAATGCACCGTCGGCCCAACTGCTTCAAACGGGCGATCGCGACGACCTGACCCAAGACGATTCGACCCTCACGCCCCGAATCGTCCGTTATGCGGGCATCCATCCGCTGCCGGAAAACGAACGCTGGGGCTACCCGTCGAACGAAAGCGGCTATCCGCTGGCCGCATTCCATTTCGCGGGCGACGACACCACGGACGGATTTACCCTCTGTTTCGAAGACCGCGACGGTTTGAAGGGGCTGAACCGTTTCTATCGCCGCCAAGCAGCACGCGAAGGCTCGTTGGAACGCATCGCGCTGACGCTGCGCATCGCCCCCGACGAATACGAAACGCTCTTTACGCTCGGAACCGGACAGGCGGACATCCGTTCGGTATTTCGCATCGACACGGGGCAAGGCGTCGTCCGAGCCACCCTTGCAAGCATCGACGCCTACGACCCCGATGCCCGAACGATGCGCTGCACGTTCGACCGGCTGCCGGAAGACTGAAACGACACCGGTTAACCGAATATACGAAAACCCATCGATCCATACCCACCGTGTCTATCAACAAACAACGAATCGAAAACCGATTCGCCGATGTTCTGCTCGGAACGATCGGCAATCTCCCTCCCCGCGAAGCCGTCGAACAACTGATGTCGGCAGGCCTCATCGACCTCCGGGCCTGCGAACGTCGGGCCATCTACCACGCGGTACGTCGTGCGGAACGGGCCGGAATCCCCCGCTGCGAAGCATTCGAAAACATCGCCGAGGAGTTCTGCTGCTCCTACGAAAAGGCGCGTAACGCCTTCTACAAAGAGCTTCGGGCCGTGTGATTCCGCCCGCCGCCGTACGGCTGCCCTCCATCCTCTCACTGCGGAGCCTCGGCTCCGATTCTAATTCCTCCCCAAAAATCACCAACACACATGATGAAATCCGAAATCCAAATCGTCGATACGGCGGAAACGTGCCATATCGACATCGAAGGAACCATCGGCGTGCCCGAAGAGTGGCAGTTCGAGGTTCCCGAAGAGCGGGTCGCCACCTACGAGAAATTCCGCGAGGCCCTGCGCCGCATCACGGAGATTCAGGCACCGGAAGTGATCATCAACATCCGCTCCACGGGCGGCGACGTCAACGATGCCCTGTTGATCCACGACGCCCTCCGTTCGCTCGAAGCTCGTATCACCACCCGCTGTTACGGCTACACGGCATCGGCCGCGACCATCATCGCCCAAGCGGCATCGGAAGGCTGTCGCGAATTGTCGGCCAATGCGCTCTACCTCATCCACAATGCCGTGTGCGCCACCGAAGGCAACGCCGCCGAATTGGAAAGCCACGTCGAACTGCTCCGCCAAACCGATGCCCGCATCGCCGGCGTCTATGCGACCCGTTCGGGACGTCCCGCCGAAGAGTTCGAAGCGCTGATGGCCGAAAACAACGGCAACGGCCGCTGGCTTTCGCCCGATGAAGCGATCGCAGCCGGCTTGGCTGACCGGATCGTCGAAGCGACGGAACAGCCGGTCGAAAACCGGTCGAAACGCCCCTGCATTCGCGGCTGGAAACGGCTGCTCGCGACCATCGGTCTCGGCAGCAAGTCCGAAATCGACCCCTGCGAAGTGCCCGACGACCGGAACGTGCTCCATTTCGACGACGAGACACGCCAAGAGCTGCAGCGCCGTTCGCAACTGGCAGCCGCCGAGGCTCGAGCCAGTTTCGGCCCGACGACGGTTCTTCCGCGCGAAGACCCCTCCTTCAACGAAACGCTCCGCACAGCCAACGAACGGGCCTATGCCGAAGACGTGAAGTGTTTTCAAAACTGAATCCACCGGACGACGGCCTTCATCGAGGCCCGAATCCACTCTTTTCAAATCAATCAACAACCTCTAAACATCAAAAAACATGAGTTACTTGGAAAATGCAAAACAGTACACCGGTACGGAACTCGAACAGATTTTCTTCCGTCCCATGCTGACCGGTCAGTCGGCCACCGAACTGGGCGTGCGCGTCCTCTACAACATGCCGACCCCCACGACCGTGCAGCTGTGGAACAGTCAGAACAACATTCTGCACAAGTACGATTCGACCGGCTGGAGCGGCGGCCAACACACGCTCCGAACGCAGAAAATCATCGACATGAAACGGGTGAAGGCCGAGTTGGGCTTCGCTGCGTCGGACTACTTCTCGATGGTCTACGAGAAGATCACCTCCGACCCCGAGGTCAACATGGAAGACCTCACCGGCACCCAACTGGAACAGGCCGAAACCGCCCTCTTCAAGAAGATGCTCGCCGAGAACATCCGCGCCACGATGTGGGTCGGCGACAGCAGCGCCGCATCGGGGCTCAATACCTTCGACGGTTTCCTGAAAATCATTCACGATAGCGTGGTCAATGAGGAACTCGTCGCCCTCACCTACACCAAAGCCGAACTCGCCGATCCGGCTTCGACGATCAAACTCTTCGACAATCTGTGGCTACACGCCTCCGGCGAACTGCAAGATGCGAAACCCGAAGGGCATCTCGCCTTCTTCGTTACCTCGGACATCTACCGGCTCTACGAAAAGTACCTCGATCAGAAAGGGGTCGAAGCGGCCTATTCGGGACAGATCAACGGTCGTTCGGGTCTGGCCTACCACGGCATTCCCGTCATCGACGTCCATCTGGGCGGCTATCTGGGCGCCACGCCGTTCGACCGGTCGTTCTGCTTCCTGACCGATCGCCGCAACCTCGTGCTGGCCGTCAATACGGCCGATTTCCCGGGCAACGAAGTCCGCATGTGGTACAATCCCGACGAGATGGAGAACCGTCAGCGTGCCGTATTCATGGCCGGATGCGACATTCTCGACCTCCAGCACGTCATCTATTCCTATCTGGAGTAGTTCGACGTGCCGTCGCGCCCGCAGCAGCATCCGTCAACTGCGGGCGCTTTTTTATTAACTGGTACGGGTCGCACGGTTGTGCGGCGATATGGAGCGGCAATGTGCTTACAGTTCCTTTATTTACTGACACAACCTTATATTTACCGGCAAAAGCCCCCGATTCCCCACCTCTTAATAAAAAACGGACCTTCCTCTCCCCCCCCCTTTAATAAATAAAAATTATGGACAAAAGAAAAACAAGCGCGATCGCCGTCGCCAACCATACTGAACCTTACATGACCATCGGCTCGCAACGGGTCGAAAACGAACGGTTCTGGCGTTGGGGCGACGACAATCTCTTTCCCGAGGCGCTGGCGCAAATGGCCCGCCGCTCGACGACCCACCGGCGCATCATCAACGACAAGGCCGACTATATTTCGGGCAAGGGATTCACCTGCGACGAGGTGCAGCAACCCCGTCTGGCGACCTTCATCCGCGAGGTCAACGGCCGGAACGAGACGCTGCGGCAGGTACTCAACAAACTGGCCCTCGACAAGGCACTGTTCGGCAACGCCTTTTTAGAGCTCGTAACCGACGCCGGCCACACCTTTCTGTCGCTCTATCATCAGGACGCGTCGCGGTGCCGCGTCGCCCGCGATTCGGAACACATCCTGCTCCACCACAACTGGGCCGCTTTCCGACCTTCCGAAGCCCGTTCGCTACCGCTTTATCCGCACTTCGAGGAGCAGGCCGACGGTTCGCTGCGCTCGATCATCCACTACAAGGACTACGAACCCACCTACGTCCACTACGGCGTGCCGCCCTACATCGCCGGTTTCGGCGTCTCGGCCATCGCCTACAAGACCGACCGCTGGAATATCTCGAGGCTCGACAATTCGTTCCAGCTCTCGGGCGTGATGCTGCTCGACTCGACCGTCGACAACGAAGCCGAAGCCGAACGCATCGTGCGGCTCGCCGAACGCAAATTCGCCGGAAATCCCGGGCAGGTGATGTTCGTCATCCGCGACAGCGGCGACGAGAACGACCATTCGCGGTTCATCCCCATCGCTTCGCAGAACGAGGGCGACTGGCAGGCGCTCCACGAACAAGCGACGGGCGACATCGTGGTGGCCCATTCGTGGTTCCGCACGTTGAGCGGATTAGACTATGCGTCGGGCTTCAACGCCGAGCGCATCCTCCACGAATACGAAATCGCCCTCAACACGGTCATTCTGGCCGAGCAGGCCGATCTGCTCGAACCGATCCGCTCGGTGCTGGCAACCGTCATGGGAATCGACGCCGCTTCGTTGCAGGTGGTGAACCGACCGCCGACCCGCTCGAAACCCATCTATATGCGCGTATGGGAGGCCCGCAAGGCCGACGGGCTGGATTACGACCCCGAAGACGAACGGCAACAGGCCTTCCTATCGGAAATCACGAAGTACAACCTCAAAAGCATCGACTGACATGAACACGCTCATCACCCCCGCACAGGTCGTCCGGCTGGCTTTTCCATCGGAAAGCTGCCTGCCGCCCGACCTCGTGGCCGAAGCCGACATCGCGGCAGCGGCCCAACGCTACCTCATTCCGGTCATCGGGCAGCCGCTCTACGAACGGCTGATGACCGATACCGACCGCTCGTTCGTCGACCACTATTTGGCCGCACCGCTGGCGCTCTTCACCCGACTGATGATTCAGCCGCGGTTAGACATCTGCGCCGGACGCAACGGCACGACGGCACCCAAATACGACGGAACGACGCCCGCGACCGAGGAGGCTCGCCGCATGCAACGCCGGTCGCTACGCACCGAAGCCCGTGCCCTGCTGGAACGAGCCGTGGCCCGCATCGAAGCCTACCCCGAGACCTATCCGGAATACGACCCGAAGAAGAACATCCTCAAACGCTGCTCGCTCGATGGAAAACTGGTACAGATTCATTAGCGGAGCGGCGGCCAGCCTCGCCGCCGTCTTCGCGCCCGTCCTCCCGTCGATCAGTTGCGCGATTTTCTTCATCTGCGTCGATTTCGTAACGGGCGTCATCGCCGATCGGACCGTAACGCTGCGGGCCGGTCAGATGTGGTATTTCGAGAGCCGCAAGGCTTGGCGCACCGTCGTCAAACTGGCCCTGACCTTGACGGCCATCGTCATGGCTTGGATTGTGGACTGCTACGTGCTCGACTTCTTGCATCTCAATGCCGCACGTCTGTTCACCGGCTTCACTTGCGGCGTCGAATTCTGGTCGTTCCTCGAAAACGCCTCGCAGATTTCTGATTCGCCGTTGTTCGGCTGGATGCGCCGATACGTCCGCCAGCGCATCGCTCAACAGACCGGTCTGCCGCCGGAGCCCAATGCCTAAACAAACCGAAAGCCCGCACGGATTGCTCCGTGCGGGCTTTCTTATTTCTGTCGACCGATCGGGTCAGTCCCACATCGGTTTCAGCACGCCGAACAGCACGGCGGCAATCACCAACGTAACGAGGATATTGAAGACCTGCGCCGTCAGGAAGGCCCACAATGCATGGCGATTCTCCTTCGAAACAATCTCTTTCAGTCGGGTATCCAATCCGATGCAGACGAAAGCCAACGAAAAGAACAGCGTCGAAAACATCTTGGCAACCCCGGGTTCGATCAACTTTTTGGAAGCGCCGACCGTCAGTTGTCCGTTGCTCTGCAACAGACTGAATACCAGCGACGCCGCGACGAATCCGATGATGAATTTCGGGAATTTCTCCCACACGATGGCCAGCGACGGAGCCGTCGACGCGCCCTTCTCGCCGCGCGACGAAAGGTAGAGCGCGATGAAAAAGGCTACGACCCCGATCAAAACGTTCTGCGCGCCCTTGATGATGACGGCATGCTGATTGGCCACCTCGCCGACGATGGTGCTCGATGCAGCGACGCCCGACGTCGTGTCGATGGTGCCGCCGATCCACGCGCCGGCGACTTCTTCGACGACTTTCGGATCGGAGAACAGGAGCGGCAACACCTTACCGGCGAGCCACGGCATCAGATAAATCATCGGCACAACGACAATCAACACCAACGAGACGATATAGGACAACTTGCGGTCATCGCCACCGGCCACACGGGCCGCCGTGATGCAGGCCGAGACGCCGCATATCGACACGCCACTCGACAAAATCATGGCCGTAGAGCGGTCGACGCCCAACCGCCGAGCCACGAAGAAAGCGAAGAACCAGACGATGGCCACCACCAGACAAGCCTGCACCAAACCGAACGTACCGGATTTCATCACGTCGCTGAACAAAATCGTCGCACCGAGGCAGACCACGCCGATTTTGATGAAAAATTCGCCTTGGATGGCCGGTTTCATCCAGTCAGGCACGTGCCAAACGTTGCGGACAATCAAGCCGAAAATCACGGAGAAGAAGACCGATTCGAATCCGTAGTAGGAGACCTGCGGGATTTTGGCGACGACCTGCGCCAGCAGCGAGAGCGCAAAGACCACGACCAGCGAGAAGAGCAGCCCCTTCATCGGCCGCCGCAACAGCGCCATTCCGACGTAAAGCACCGCCAGCACGATGAGGAACAACACGGCGATGTTATACCACGCCACCTCACCGATCAAGGTCGAAGGCACGCTCGGCATCTCTTTCGGGAAGCACACGGCCAGCACCAGAAGCGGGATGCTCATCCAGACGGTTACCCAGTCTTCGGTGCGCAATTTTTCAATCCATTTCATATTGTTTTATTTAATCCTGTTATCCGTATCACTTTGCGGGCTCCGCCAGAAGCCCCCGCCAAGGCGGGGGTTTAGGGGTGGGTCAAATCTGCAAACGCGGCTTCGCCGCGAGCGACACGACCGACGGCCTTGTTAAGGCGTTCGCCAACTTGATTCGGTGTAAATCGTATATAATTTTATCAAAAAATTCCGGTCAACATCACCGCAACGACATTCTTGTTTCCGGTCGTTTGCAGCGCGTAATCTTCGTAGGTATAATTGAGCTGACAGCGCAGTTGTTTGAGCGGCTGCCAGAGCACACCCACCGTGTAGTTGGTCTGGCGCGTATCCGAACGGGCATCGCTGTTCGCATAGAAGCTCTCGTAACGCGCGACGGGCATCCACGTATGCGAAGCCCGCCAGCCGACCATCGCATACCAGCCGTCGCTGCTCAGATCGTTCGCCGGAGCCGTCTCCGTCGCTGCGATGCCGGTCGTGCCGCCGACCCATTCGCTGCGGACGACGACCGCACCGCGATCGTAGCAGGCGCCGACGGCGTAGCGCTGCCGTTTGAGATAGGCCTTGCCGTATTCGCCCCAGTAGTACGACCCCGAAAGTGTCAGCCCCTCCATCGGCTTCACCGACAGGCGGGCAACGACGTCCTTCGAACGGTTGTTGTCTGCGGTGTTGATGCCCGAGCCGTTGAACACGCCGAAATCGTAATTCACGAGGTTGTAACCGTCCCGTTTGCCGAATCCGCCGTAGAGCGTCAGACCCATATCGCGGCCTGCGGCCGAAAGCGTTTCGCCACCAACGACCTCGTTGAATCCCATCAATTTGCGCAAAGCCATCGGATAGTCGATGAACTCGAATTTCAATGGGGTGTAATCGGTATTCTCAATAGAAAAGGGAACCTTGTACTGACCGACCTTCACATTCAGTTGACGAAACGGTTTGAACTGCACGAAAGCGTCCAAGATATGGACTTTCGAGGCGAATTCCATCTGCAACCGATAGTCGATTTTCTTCGTGATGTCGCCTTTCAGGTCGAGACGCGCGCGGCGAACCGTGAACGTCGATTGATCCGCATCGTCCCACAGATAACGTAACTGGATATAACCGGAGACCCGGGGCAGATGGGCCAGAATTTTGTCCCAGGTCGACGTTTTGCATTCGAGCGCCTCGACCTTGGCCGAGAGCTCGTCGATCGCCGCAGCGTCGGCCGACAGCGGATCGGAAACCGACTGCGAAGTCGCTTGCGAAGTTGATTGCGAAGCGGAACCCGCCTGCGCATCGGATCGGGTTTGCGCCTGTCCGGAGAGGATTCCCAGCAGGCACACCAAAGTAACGATTGTTTTCATTTTCTTCCGAATTTTTATTAATGGGTCGTCTTGCTAACAAAAGTCATCGAAAAAGACATTCCCGTCAAAATCTTCGGCAAAATTCGGAAGAAAAAACGACTTGTCAATACGCGAAAATACCTAAAATCAAGGCAAAGGCAGCGAAATCGTCCGGGCGTCGAGGTATCCGCTCGGATAAGGGCCCCAGTTTTCGGCCTGGCCGTTCGAAAGGATGACGTAACGGCCGAGCCGCAACGTATTGTTGCGGAGAATCATGGTTCGTACGGGGAGGTGTTCGCGCAAAATGACCACCACCGAGGTCATCGGCACGGCCGAACGAACGGAAATCCGGTCGGATTCCGACTGCCCGTATCGTTCCGCAGGCTCCAACGACCAGACAATCATCGAATCGGGAAGCACGTATTCGATTTCGTACCCGCTTTCCGGCGGCACCGGAAAGACAATATCCTGCGGACGCCGTTCCTGCGCCGTGCCCGCCGCTCCCGACAGCACACCTGCCGCCAACATCAACCAACCGTATTTTTTCATCATACTGTTCTCGATAGTCATTTTTTATTAACTCGGTTGGAAAGTATTCCAACCGAGTTAATAAAAAACTTCGCGAAGGATGTGCACCGATTGTACGGTACTGACCGCATCGAGATGATAGCCGAAATAGGCCAGCATCGCATCGAGGAAATCGACCCGTTGGCGGCGGTTGAGACCGAGCGAACCGAGTTCGCACACATCGCTGCCCACCAGCCCGCCGAGGATGCGGGTGCACTCCTGCGTCATGTAGCCGGAATGTGCCGGCCGCACGGGAGTATAGAGCCCTTCGTGCATATCGAACCATGCGCCCTCCACGTATTCGTTGCCCGGACAGAAGCCCAGAAAACGGCTCAGATTGGACAGAAACCAAAGATGGAAATCGGCCACGCCGTCGGTCATGACATCGAGGGCCCCGACACTGTTCCATACGAATCCGAAAAGGGCTTCGTTCGGCTCGCTCTCCCGCACCAAACGATACAAAACCTCTGCCATAAAGAGCGCGATCGTCGACTTGCGCACATCGAACGGAACATTCCGGAGCGTGAAACCGGCCCGCACCTCCTTGAAACGGTGCATCTGCATGCGGTTCGATTCGAGGCCTTCGAATTCGACCGGAAAGGCGGGTTGGAACAGGGCGAGTTTCGAGCCGTGGCCCGAGCGGCTGCGCACGCCCTGCACCATGTAGCTGCGACGTCCGCCGATGTCGGTCAGCAGATAGACGATCATCGACGAATCGCCGTATTTGAGCGTATGGAGCACCACGCCGCGCCCCTTGTAGGTCTTGTTCATCGCGAAACTATACTTTAATGTACCCGCATTTTTGGCCCGGATTTTCAAATCCGACCGCTGTTTCTCACGGCCTTTGGCCGTGTATTCAGTTTTGACCCCGACCCAAGCCCCTCCCTTGGGAGGGGCTTGGGTCGGAACGAATCGAACCTTCGGAACAGCAGTACACAAATGGCGAAAAATTCGTATCTTCGCAAGGAGCAAAATTAACGATAACTCCCGAAACCGGCAAACCTGCATGGCGGAAACCACGAAAAAATGGGCGGACATGGGCCGCTCCTATCGTACCTATATCCGGTTCGAGAAACGCCTCTCGGCCCATACCGTCGAAGCCTACTTGCGCGATTTGCGCGACTTCGCCCACTACATCCTGCGGATGTGGGACGTCGAGCCGCGCAAGGTCGAGCCCGAAATGATCGAACGTTATCTGGCATGGCTTTTCGACCACGGTCGCGAAAAGAGTTCGCAGGCCCGCGCACTATGCAGCATCCGCAGTTTTTTTAACTACCTTTTGATTACAGACAAAGTTACCAATTCGCCCGTCGAGTTCATCACGGCGCCGAAGTTCGGTCGCCAGCTGCCCGATGTGCTGACTACCGACGAAATCGACCGCATCATCGCCGCCATCGACACCTCGACGACCAAAGGCCTGCGCGACAGCGCCATGCTCGAAACGCTCTATTCGTGCGGATTGCGCGTCTCGGAACTGACCTCGCTTCGCCTGTCCGACCTCTTTTTCGGCGAAGGGTACCTCCGCGTCATCGGCAAGGGCGACAAACAGCGATTGGTGCCCATCAGCACGATGGCCCGCGACCGCATCCAGCTCTACCTCGAACACCGGCGCCCGTGGCGGGCGGGCCAGGAGACCGTATTTCTGAACAATCGGGGCCGCAAACTGACGCGCGTCATGGTCTTCACCGTCATCCGGCAGGCGGCGGCCCGCGCCGGCATCGACAAACGGATCAGTCCGCACAGCTTCCGGCATTCGTTCGCCACGCACCTGCTCGAAGGGGGCGCCAGCATCCGTCAGGTGCAGGAGATGCTGGGCCACGAGAGCATCCTCACGACCGAAATCTACACCCACCTCGATAGCGAGCACCTGCGGCAGACGGTCGTCGAGCATTTGAAAATATAATAAAATGAAGCGATTATATATAAATTCAGAAGTATTCACTATCGGCTTGTTGGTTGTTAGTTATTGGTTGTTGAAGTAGCTATTTGCGGCTTTTTAAAGCCGCGCGAGCCGCAGCCTCGGCGGGCGAGGCTCGCTGCGCTCACCTCGCAGGCTGCGTCCCGCAAGGTCTTACGGCTTTGAATTAACGTCGGTGTAAATAAATGAATAACCGCGCAGATAACCATCGGAAACCCGATAACGGTCTATCGCGCTAATAAAAATGGCCGGTCTCTACTTCCATATTCCTTTTTGCAAACGGGTGTGCGCCTACTGCGACTTCTTCAAGGAGGTCGGCACCGGCCGACTGCCCGACCTCATCAAGGCCATGCACCGCGAACTCGACGAACGGCGCGACTACCTCAGCGGCGAACCCATTCATACCCGTTATTTCGGGGGCGGCACGCCCTCGCTCTGCCCGCCCGAAACGATCCGCGAACTGCTCGACCATGCGGCCCACCTGTTCGACTGTTCGGACGTCGAGGAGACCACGCTCGAAGCCAACCCCGACGACCTCGACATTCGTTATCTCGCCGCTCTGCGCGAAGCGGGCATCGACCGTCTTTCAATCGGCGTGCAATCCTTCGACGACGATTGCCTGCGGCTGATGAACCGCCGCCACAATGCTGCACAAGCCGACGCAGCTATCCGCGCAGCCAAACAGGCCGGATTTTCCAATCTAACGGTGGACTTGATTTTCGGGGTTCCGGGATTCGGCGGCGATTCGTTGCGACGCACGCTCGACCGCACGCTCGAAGCCGACGTGCAACACGTTTCGGCATACCATTTGACCATAGAGCCCGGCACGGCTTTCGGGCGCCGTGCCGAACGCGGCGCCTTCGAGCCCGTGAGCGACGAAACGAGCGAAGCCGAATTCCGCCTCGTGCACGATACGCTTTGCAGCGCCGGATTCGAGCATTACGAAGTTTCGAATTTCGCCCGCCCCGGGTTCCGGGCCCGGCACAACGCCGCTTACTGGCACGGGATAAAATACTTGGGCATCGGTCCCGCCGCCCACTCCTACGACGGACGCGAACGGCATTGGGGCGTCGCCTCCGTGGCGCGTTACATCAAGGGCGTTCCGGCCGAAAGCGAACGGCTGACCGACACCGACCGGTTTAATGAATACTTGTTGACACGCTTGCGAACGATTGAAGGAATCGACCTCACAGAAGCGGAACGGTGCTTCGGACACGCACGGGCCCAACGGCTGCGCCGAGGGGCGGAATCGTGGTTGCAGACGGGCACGCTGCGGCTTTCCGGCACCCGAATGGCCCTGCCGCCCGAACGGTTCCTGCTCTCCGACGCGGTGATCCGGTCGTTTTTCGAAACGGACGACGACGGATAATCCCGCTTCCGCCGTTCGTCGGAGTTCACCGGTCATCCTCCGACCGTCCCGAGCCGCCGAAGCTATATTAACAAATTATTAAATAATTTTATTAACCCTCATTCGGGTTGTTTTATAGAAATATAAGTATTACCTTTGCGGGCGGAAAAATCCGGTTCTTTGCACTAAGGATACAAATTCAGCAATCGAAAATATGAGCAATGCCAAATTAACCCCCGACGTACTTTTCGAAGTCAGTTGGGAAGTTTGCAACAAGGTGGGCGGGATCCATACCGTCATCGCCACCAAAGCGGAAACTGCAACCCGAAAATTCGGAGACCACTACCTGCTGATCGGCCCCGATCTCCAACACGAAGGGGTCAACCCCGAATTCGAAGAGGATACCAACCTATTGAGAAATTGGCGGTTAGCAGTCTATGATAAGGGCATCCGCATCCGCGTCGGCCGGTGGAAAATCAAAAGCGAGCCGATCGCCATTCTCGTCGATTTCACCTCTCTCTTTTCGCAGAAGGACGAGATTCTGAAAAACCTCTGGGAGGATTACCACGTCGACTCGATTTCGGGCCAGTGGGACTACGTCGAGCCCGTGCTCTTCGGCTACGCTGCCGGCATGGTCATCGCCTCCTACGTCGAGAACTTCTGCATCTCGACCGAGAAGGTCGCCGCCCACTTCCACGAATGGATGACCGCAGCAGGCGGATTGTACCTGCGCAAGGCTTCGCCCTACGTGGCTACGCTCTTCACGACCCACGCCACGGTCATGGGCCGTTGCATCGCCGGCAACCGGCTCCCGCTCTACAACGATCTGACCAAATTCAACGCCGACGAACTCGCCCGTCAGTTCAACGTTACGGCCAAGCACTCCATCGAAAAGAGCGCCGCAGCCTATCACGACGGATTTTTAACCGTCAGCGATTTGACGGCTAATGAATGTAAATATCTGTTGAACCGCGAACCGGACAGCGTAACGCCCAACGGCTTCGAAAACGACTTCGTCTGGACGGGCGAGGAGTACGAAACGAAGCGCAGCGAGGCCCGTCGCGCGATGATCCAAGTGGCCGAAGCCTGCTTGGGACACAAATTCACCACCGACCCGCTCATCATCGGCACGAGCGGCCGCTACGAGTTCCGCAACAAGGGGCTCGATGTCTTCCTCGAATCGTTGAAGCAGCTGGCCGCGACCGACAAGCTCCAGCGCGAGGTGCTGGCCTACGTTACCGTACCTACGGGCAATCGCGGGCCGCGCGTCGACCTGCAAAACCATCTGGCCGATCCGAAGAACCCCATCGACGAGAGCCAATACAAGTTCTCGACCCACTATTTGGAGAATCCGACTTGGGACCCGATCGTCAATTCGATGAACGGCAGCGCCCTGACGGCCGCCGATTCGAAGGTGCGCGTCATCTTCGTGCCGACCTACCTCAACAAAACCGACGGCATTTTTAATAAACATTACTACGAATTATTGGTGGGGATGGATATAACCGTGTTCCCCTCCTACTACGAACCGTGGGGCTACACGCCGCTGGAATCGATCGCCTTCTCGGTACCGACCATCACCACGTCGCTCTCCGGATTCGGCCTGTGGATCGAAAAGATGCGCGAGCACACGGGCATCGAAGTAATTCGCCGCGACGACTACAACGACAAGGAGGTCGTAGACAGCATCGCTGAAGCCTTGCTCAGATTCAGCCAGCTCGATGCCGAGCACGTGGCCGCCGTCCGTCGTTCGGCCTATGAAATTTCGAAGACCCTGCTCTGGGAGCATCTCTACTCGGCCTACGAAAACGCCTATTCCGAAGCGATCGAGAGTTCGATTCTGCGCACCAATCGCGCCGTATTGGACGACGGCGGCGCCAAGAACGAACAGATCAACTTCGTACGCCAGCAGCTGTTCGTCGAACGTCCGAACTGGACACGGATGATGGTCGACAAGACCCTGCCGTCGTGTCTCCATGCGCTCGAAGAGTTGTCGCGCAACCTCTGGTGGTGCTGGAATGCCAACGCCCGCGATTTGTTCGAGAACATCGACCCCGAACTGTGGGCCGTCTGCGAACGCAATCCCATCGCGTTCCTCGACAAACTGAGCGTGCAGCGGCTCAAGGAGCTGGAACACGACACGAACTTCCTCAACCAATTGGAAGCCGTTCACACGCAGTTCCGCAACTACATGAACGAAAAGCCCGATCCGCAATCGACGTCGATTTCCTACTTCTCGATGGAGTATGGTCTGCACTCGTCGCTGAAAATCTATTCGGGCGGTTTGGGCATCCTCGCCGGCGACTATCTGAAAGAGGCGTCGGACAAGAACATCCCGATGACGGCCGTGGGTCTGCTGTACCGTTACGGTTATTTCACGCAGCGCCTTTCGGCACAGGGAGCACAGGAAGCGACCTACGAAGCTCAGAATTTCTATAAATTGCCGATCACTCCGGTGCGTGATGAAGCGGGCAACTGGGCGACCATTTCGATCGCTTTCCCGGGCCGTACGCTTTCGGCCCGCATCTGGAAGTGTCAGGTAGGCCGCACCGACCTCTATCTGCTGGATTCCGACTTCGAGGACAACCTCGAAGAGGATCGTCAGATTACCCACTACCTCTACGGCGGCGACTGGGAGAACCGTCTGAAACAGGAGATTCTGTTGGGTATCGGCGGTATCCGCGCCCTGCGCAAATTGGGCATCAAGAACGATGTGTTCCACTGCAACGAGGGCCACGCCGCTTTCATCGGCATCGAGCGCATCCGCGACTTGGTGAACCACAAGAAACTGACCTTCTCCGAAGCGTTGGAGGTGATCCGTTCGTCGTCGCTCTTCACGACCCACACGCCCGTGCCGGCCGGCCATGACGCTTTCCCCGAATCGATGATCCGCCAATACATGTCGCACTATCCCGACGTGTTGGGCATCACGTGGGAACAGTACATCAACCTCGGCAAGACCAACCCCAACGACCCGAACGAGAAGTTCTCGATGTCGGTACTGGCCTGCAACCTCTCGCAGGAGGTCAACGGCGTTTCGTGGCTGCACGGCGAAGTTTCGAAAGACATCTTGGGAAACATGTGGCCCGGGTACTTCAAGAACGAGTTGCACATCGGTTACGTTACGAACGGCGTGCACTTCCCGACGTGGGTTTCCACGGGACTGCGCCGGCTCTACGCCCGCTACTTCGCCGACGGATTCGAAGGACACTGCTACGACATTCCGGCTTGGCAAAAGGTGCACGACATTCCAGACGCTGACCTCTGGGCCGAGCGTATGAAATTGAAGACCAAGTTAATAAAACATATCCGACGCCGTTACAGCGACCCGAAACAGGTGCGGTTGGATTCGCCGCGCCAGATGTTGCAAATCATCGAGGGCATCAAGCCCGAGGTGCTGACCATCGGATTCGCACGCCGTTTCGCAATCTATAAACGGGCCTATCTGTTGTTCACGAACCTCGACCGGCTGGCCGCCATCGTCAACAACAAGGAACGTCCCGTGCAGTTCATCTTCGCGGGCAAGGCTCACCCGAACGACAAACCCGGCCAAGACCTCATCAAACGCATCGTCGAGGTGGCAGCCATGCCGCAGTTCGTGGGCAAAATCATCTTCCTGCAAAACTACGACATGGAACTGGCCCGCCGCATGGTGCAGGGCGTCGACGTTTGGTTGAACACGCCGACCCGTCCATTGGAGGCTTCGGGTACGTCGGGCGAAAAGTGCGTCATGAACGGCGTATTGCAGTTCTCCGTGCTCGACGGCTGGTGGGTCGAAGGGTACAAGCAGGGTGCCGGCTGGGCTCTCCCGATGGAACGCACCTTCGCCGATCAGCACTATCAGGACGAACTGGATGCCGAGATGATCTACAACACCATCGAAGAGGAGATCGCCCCGAAATACTACAACCGCAGCAGCGACAACATTCCGCACGAATGGGTCAAGGCGGTCAAGGAATGCATCGCCGACATCGCATCGAACTTCACGACCAACCGGATGCTCAACGACTACGAGGAGCGTTTCTACAACAAGTTGGCTGAACGCAAACGCCACATGTTGGAAAACGGTTACCGCATGGCCCGCGAGATCGCCGCATGGAAGCGCAAGGTTTCGGCCGCGTGGGACAACGTGCGCGTGGTCGACGTACAGCGCGTCATGATGGGCAAGGAGGCCGTCTGCGTGGGCGAAAGTTACCATTTCGAGGTAACGGTCGACATCGCGACGCTGCGGCCCGAGGACATCGGCGTGGAGATGGTCATCGCCCGCCAGATCGTCGGCGGCGAGAGCGTCAACGTGGCCAAGACGGTTCAGTTGGATCGCATCGGCAAAGAGGGTTCGCAAGTTACCTATGCGCTCGACTACACGCCCGAATCGGCCGGTACGTTCGACATCGCGCTGCGCATCTACCCGTCGAATCCGAACCTGCCGCACCGCATGGACTATGCGCTGGTGAAGTGGGCATAGTGAAATCGGTCGAAATTTCAGTCCCGAACGTCGTTTTTTTATAAAAAAGCACGCCGGTTTGCAAAATTATTATTAACTTTATAGGACGAACAGAAATAGAAGGTATATGTCAGCGCTTACATTCGACAAAAACGAGTTGGGCAATCTGGAATACTCGCTCCAGCGCGAAATGCTCTCCACCGACCGTATGGGCGGGTACATGAGTACGACCATCGTCTGCTGCAACACGCGCAAGTACCACGGTCTGATGGTCGCCCCGATCGACGACAGCGACCGCACGTACGTCCTGCTCTCGTCGCTCGACGAGACCATCGTACAGCACGACCAGTCATTCAATCTGGCCCTGCACCGATTCAAGGGGACTTACGAGCCGCGCGGGCACAAGTACATCACCGACTTCGAGTACACGCCGACCCCCACCATCACCTATCGGGTGGGCGGCGTCATCCTCCGCAAGGAGATGCTGTGGATCCACAAGCGTACGCAGTTGATGATCCGCTACACGCTGGTGGACGCTCATTCCGCCACGAAGCTGCGGTTGCGGCCCTTCCTCGCGTTCCGCGACAAACATGCGCTGACCCATGCCAATTTGGAGGCCGACGGACGTTCCTATCCCATCGTCAACGGCGTGAAGTGCCGGTTGTACGGCAACTTCCCGTGGCTCCACTTTCAGACCGACAAGCCCGGCACGGAATTCGTGCCCGCACCCGACTGGTACTACAATTTCGAGTATTTGCAGGACTTGGCGCGCGGCTACGACGGTTACGAAGACCTGTTGACGACGGGTTACTTCGAAACCGACCTCAAAAAGGGCGAAAGCATCATCTTTTCGGCCTCGCTCGACGAGATGGAATCGCCCAAAGCGATCCGCGAGCAGTTCGACCAGTCCATCAAACGCCGTACGCACAAGGTGGACTTCCACAGTTGCATGGAACACGCCGCGCGGCAGTTCGTCATCCGGCGCCCGGGCAACCGCACGGAGGTCGTCGCCGGTTATCCGTGGCACGGGGTGAAAGGCCGCGAAACGTTCGTCGCGCTACCGGGCATCACCCTGCACCAGAACCATAAGGAGGATTGCATCGACGTGCTCGATACGCAAATCCGCTCCATGCAGAACGGCATGTTCACCGGCACCTTCTCGGCAGCCGATGCGGCCGATGCTCCGCTGTGGTTCTTCTGGACGCTCCAGCAGCTCGAAAAGCAGTTGGGCGGCGCCGAAATCTGGAAACGCTACGGCCAAGTGATGAAAGGATTGCTCGAAGCCTACAAAAACGGCATCGCCGGACGCATCACCCTGCACGACAACGGATTGATCTGGGCCTACTGCGAACAGCATCCGATGACGTGGATGGATTCGGTCATCGACGGCAAACCGGTTACGCCGCGCAACGGCTACCAGGTCGAGGTCAACGCCTTGTGGTACAATGCCGTATGCTATACGCTCGCATTGGCCGAACAGAACGGCGACAAAGCCTTCGTCAACGCTTGGAAGGCCCTGCCCGCAAAGACCGCCAAGGCATTCAACGAGCTGTTCACGCTGTCCGACGGCTACTTGGCCGATTACGTGGGGCCGGAGGGTGCGAACTGCGACATCCGGCCGAATATGGTCATCGCCTGCGGTCTGCCCTACAAGATGCCCGACGAGGTCATTCAGGTCAACGTCCTCCGCACCGTGCGCCAGCACCTGCTGACGCCGCGCGGTCTGCGCACCCTGTCGCCCCGCCATCCGCTTTACCGCGGTTCGCAGGAGGGCACGCCCACGGAACGCGATTTCGCCGGAAAGAACGGATCGGTATGGCCGTGGCCGCTGTCGTTCTACGTGCGGGCCTGCTTCGACATCGACGGCAAACGGTTCCTGCCCACCGCCGAGCAGATGATCGAAGACTTCAACGAAGACATCCAGACCTACGGCATCGGGTCGATCTGCGAGTTGTTCGATGCCGATCCGCCGTTCGCACCGCGCGGAGCCATTTCGCAGGCATGGAGCGTGGCGGCCATCCTCGACATCGAAGCGATGATCGCCGAATATGCCGATGCGAAAAAGACGCAATGCGATTGCAAATCGACGAAAAAGAGATAAGAAGAAAAAGGATTCAGCCGTGTAAGTGATTATTGCCAAGAGAAGAGGGGACGAAAAAGTGCACAGGGGAACCGTGCGAGAGGAAAAGAGCGCCTGCCGAGCCGAAAGACGACCGGACAAGCCGGAGAGAGGGACACGATGACCGCTGAAACAGCGAAAGAAGAAAGAAAAAAGTTAAGGATTATGAGAGTTTTAATGTTCGGTTGGGAGTTTCCGCCCCACATCGCGGGCGGCTTGGGAACGGCCTGCTACGGCATGACGCGCGGTCTGGCCCGTAACGGTGTAGAGGTTACGTTCGTCGTGCCTCACGCCTACGGCGACGAGGATCAGCGTTTCATCCATATCGTGAATGCCAGCGACGTCGATGCGCTCTACGGAGCGACGGGCAGCGATGCCGACGATATTCTGGCGAAGATGTCGTTCATCCATATCGACTCGAACATGGTACCCTACATCTCGCCGGAGGAATACGACGAATACCACAAAAAATACGTCGAATCGGGCCAGCGCGTCTGGTCGACGACCGACGTATGGAAACAACGCTATACATTCTCGGGCAAGTACGGCGCCAACCTCATGGAGGAAGTGGCTCGTTACGCCGTGGTCGCCGCACAGGTCGCCAAGGAGTTGGAAGGACAGTTCGACGTGATCCACGCCCACGACTGGCTGACCTATTATGCCGGAATAGCTGCCAAGCGCGTTTCCGGAAAACCGCTGGTCGTTCACATGCACGCCACGGAGTACGACCGCAGCGGCGAGAATATCAACACACAGACCTACGCAATCGAACGGGCGGGCATGATGGCCGCCGATCGGGTGATGGCCGTATCGAATCTGACGCGCAACATCGTCATCAACCGTTACGGCATTCCGGCCGACAAGGTCGTTACGGTCCACAACGCCGTCCGGTTCGCCGAAAACAGCACGGAGGCTCCCGAGCGCGGCGTCAAGGACAAGATCGTAACCTTCTTGGGCCGCATCACCTATCAGAAAGGCCCCGACTACTTCGTCGAAGCTGCCGCCAAGGTGCTCAAACGGCTGCCCAACGTGCGGTTCGTGATGGCCGGTTCGGGCGACATGATGAACCACGTCATCCGCCGTGTGGCTCGGTTGGGCATCGCCGACCGCTTCCACTTCACGGGATTCCTGCGCGGCGAAGACGTGCACAAGATGTTCCAGTTGTCGGATGTCTACGTGATGCCTTCGGTTTCGGAACCGTTCGGCATTTCGCCGCTCGAGGCCATGCGCTCGAACGTGCCGGTCATCATCTCGAAACAGAGCGGCGTCGCCGAGGTGCTCGATTACGCCGTGAAGGTCGATTATTGGGACGTCGACGCGCTGGCCGATGCCATCTACGGTCTGATCGAGTATCCGGCCCTGTCGAACATGTTCGCCTCGAAGGGGCTCGAAGAGGTTACGAATCTCAAATGGAACGATGCGGCGGCCAAAATCAAGGCCGTTTACGAAACGGTCATCGAAGAGAATAAAAAACAATAAAATACCATCGATATGAAAACCGTCTGCCTCTATTTCCAAGTACATCAGCCTTGGCGACTGAAGAAATATCGTTTCTTCAACATGGGCAAAGACCACTACTATCTGGACGATTTGCTGAACCGTTCCGTCATGCAGAAGGTCGCGCGGCAATGCTACCTGCCGATGAACGCCCTGCTGCTGAAGCTCATCAAAGAGAACAAGGGCAAGTTCCGTTGCACGTTCTCGATCACGGGCATCGCCGTCGAGCAGTTCAAGGCCTACACGCCCGAAGTGTTGGATTCGTTCCGCGAACTGGCTGCTACGGGTTGCGTGGAGTTTTTGGCCGAGACCTATTCCCACTCGTTGGCGGCATTGGCTTCGCCGGAAGATTTCACCGAGCAGGTGAAACTGCACACGGCCATGTTGAAACGCGAATTCGGCGTAAAACCGACCGCTTTCCGCAACACGGAGTTGATCTATTCGGACGAAATCGGCAAGGCCGTAGCCGACATGGGCTTCAAGACGATGCTGGCCGAAGGCGCCCGCCACGTGCTGGGTTGGAAATCGCCCAACTTCGTCTATGCCAACGCCATCAACCAGAAAATGCGGCTGTTGTTGCGCAACTACAAGCTGTCGGACGACATCGCATTCCGGTTCTCGAACAAGAGCTGGGATCAATGGCCGCTGACGGCTGACAAATACGCTTCGTGGCTCGCATCGGACGAGACGACAGGCGATGTCATCAACCTGTTCATGGACTACGAGACTTTCGGTGAGCACCAGCACGCCGATACGGGCATCTTCGACTTCATGAAGGCGCTCCCGAAAGCGGTTTTGGCCAAAAAGAACGATTTGGAGTTCGCGACGGTAACCGAGACGGCGAACAAACATCAACCGGTCGCCGTTCTGCATTGTCCGCACATGATGTCGTGGGCTGACGAGGAGCGCGACATCACGGCTTGGTTGGGCAACGAGCTGCAAAACGAAGCTTTCTCGAAGCTCTATGCGCAGAAAGACAAGGTGATGGCGCTGAACGATCCGGATTTCTTCTATGTGTGGAGTTTCCTGCAAACGTCCGACCATTTCTACTACATGGCGACGAAGTGGCTTTCGGACGGCGATGTGCACTCCTATTTCAATCCGTACGATTCGGCCTATGATGCGTTCGTCAACTACATGAACGTGCTTTCGGACTTCATCATCGAACTGGATGCCGCGTTGGCCGCCAAAGGGAAGCAGGTTCCATCGAAAGACGAAAAGACCGATACGAAATCGGGCCGACGCAATAAGGTTACGGTAAAATAACCCCGCCCCAATCAATAAAAAGCTGTCTAACACAGATTAGGCAGCTTTTTATTAACTGGTACGGATCGCAAGGTTAGCGGGTTTGATTAACTGACACGGCGAGAAAGGCGGGGAATTCGATTCTTTACGGCGTTCCGACCGAAGCCCCCGCCTCGGCGGGGGTTTGGGGGTGGGTCAAATCAGCATACGCCGCCTGCGGCGGCGAGCACCTACGGGCAGATGCCAGATGAGGGTTGAATCGTCGTCGGTACATGCAAGGAGTAATCGCGAAAATGGACGAAATACGGTTGGACAAATATCTGTGGGCCGTGCGGATTTTCAAGACGCGCAGCGATGCGGCCGAGGCCATCCGAACCAACAAGGTTTCGGTCAACGGCGCTTGGACGAAACCGTCGCGCGAGGTGAAAATCGGCGACGAAATAGCGGTTCGCAAACAACAGATCACCTATTCGTACAAGGTGGTCGACCTCGTATCGAGCCGTCAGCCCGCGAAGAACGTGCCGGCCTATTGCCTCAACACTACGCCGCAGGAGGAGTTGGACAAGTTGAACGTACCGCGCGAAACGATCTTCGTGTTTCGCGAGCGCGGCACGGGGCGTCCGACCAAGAAAGAGCGCCGCGATTTGGATACGTTGATGGACGGCATTTATTACGACGACGACGAAACGGAATAACCGGCCCTCCGCGCGGCAATGAAAAACAGCGAAGGACCGAAACAAGTGCAAACGAAAGGAAAGGCCGAACGCGCCTCCTTAACCGACCGAAAATAACAGTAAAACAAAACTAATAACACCATGAAACCTACTTTATTCGTATTGGCTGCCGGCATGGGTTCGCGCTACGGCGGTCTGAAACAGTTGGATGGACTCGGCCCCAACGGCGAGACCATCATGGATTACTCGATTTTCGACGCCATCCGCGCCGGATTCGGCAAAGTCGTCTTCGTCATCCGCAAGGATTTCGAGCAGGATTTCCGCGAGAAGGTGCTCTCGAAGTACGAAAATCACATTCCGGTCGAGGTCGTATTCCAGTCGATTCACGACCTGCCGGAGGGCTTCACCTGCCCGGCCGAACGCACCAAACCGTGGGGCACGAACCACGCCGTGCTGATGGGCAAAGAGGTCATCCGTGAACCGTTCGCCGTCATCAACGCCGACGATTTCTACGGCCGCGACGGGTTCCGCGTATTGGGCGAATGGCTGTCGAAAGCCGACGGCGCCAACAAATACTGCATGGTCGGTTATCGGGTGGGCAACACGTTGTCGGAGAGCGGCACGGTCGCCCGCGGCATCTGCCAGACCGATGCGAATGGTTATCTGACCGGCGTCGTGGAACGGACGGACATCGCCCGCGTCGACGGCAAAATCACCTTCACGGGCGACGACGGCAAACCGGCCCACACGGCCGATACGACACCCGTATCGATGAACATGTGGGGTTTCACGCCCGACTATTTCGCTTACTCGGAGGAGCATTTCAAACGGTTTCTGAAAGAGAACATCGACAAGCCGAAAGCCGAATTTTTCATTCCGTTGGTCGTGAACGACTTGATCGTCAGCGGAAAGGCTACGGTCGAAGTGCTCGACACGACGGCCAAATGGTTCGGCGTAACTTATGCCGCCGACCGGCAGGGGGTAGTCGACAAAATCAAGGCATTGATCGCCGCCGGCGAATATCCCGAAAAACTCTGGTAAAAAACCGGAAAATCAACAGCGCGGACGTAGGAATCGTCCCGAACGAAAAATGAAAACGAGAAATCGCCCGCTTTTCGGCGGGCGATTTTTTTGACGCGCTGCACTTCGGTCGTTTTTTGTCGCGATGCGTTTCGTTTCTGAAAATTTTTTATAATTTTGTATTATAGGTCCGTTTCCTAACAAGAATCGGATGGCATTACGAAGCGCATACTATGTATTATTTACTGCTTTTCTTTTTCAAGTTAGTATCCTACCTCCCTTTTCGGGTGCTTTATGTCATTTCCGACCTATTGTTCTTCCCCCTCTATTTCGTCGTGCGCTATCGCCGGAAAATCGTGCGGAAAAACCTGACCGAATCGCTTCCAGATAAGAGTTTGGCCGAGATAAAGCGCATCGAAAAGAAATTTTATCACTTTTTCATCGATACGGCGCTCGAAAGTTGCAAACTGTTTTCCATTTCGCCCGAAGAGATCAGACGGCGGGTGAAGTTCGCGAACGTCGACAAGGTGAACGCCATGCTCCACGAAGGACGGTCGATTTCGGTCTTTTTGGGCCATTACGGCAACTGGGAGTGGATCTCGTCGACCGGTTTGTGGCTGACCAAAGAGGCCCTGTGTGCGCAAATCTACCATAAATTGCGCAACAAGACGATGGACAAGCTGATGATTCATTTGCGGGAACGGCTCGGAAACAAATGCGTGGATATGTATCATACCGTGCGGTTCATCGCGGACGAATCGAAAGGCCCGAAACCGCTCATCATCGGATTCATCGCCGACCAGTCGCCCAAAAAGCGTGAAGTGAAACACTTTCTCGATTTTCTGAACCATCGCGTGCCGGTGCTGACCGGAACCGAGAAAATCACCAAGCATTACGGCTATGAGGCCATGTTCATCGGGGTGAAAAGAGTCAAGCGAGGATACTACGAATGCGAATTTTCATCCCTGCACGACGATCCGAAGACTTTGCCCGATTTCGAGTTGACGGCGCTCTATTACCGACGGTTAGAGCAGGAAATTCTGCGACAGCCGGAACTCTACCTGTGGTCGCACAACCGTTTCAAATATGCGGAGAAGCATACCTCCGAAAAATGAATATGCAATGAATCAACCCCACTCAAATAGCATGGAGATAGACTTCGTAATCACTTGGGTCGACATGAACGATCCCGCGTGGCAAGCCGAATTTTCCAGATATTCCGGCGATAAGGGGAACACGAAAAACGGTGTTTCCGAGGCCCGATTCCGCGATTACGGATTTCTGAAATACTGGTTTCGCGGCGTGGAGAAATTCGCCCCGTGGGTGCGGAAAATCCACTTCGTTACGAGCGGCCAGAAACCCGAATGGCTCGATGCGGAGAACCCCAAGCTTCATCTTGTCCGCCACGAGGATTACATCCCCAAACAGTTCCTGCCGACCTACAACTCGGTGGTCATCGAACGCTATGTGCATAAAATTCCGGGACTGGCCGACCATTTCGTCTATTTCAACGACGATTTTTATTTAATAAATCCTGTCGGAATCGACCGTTTTTTTAGGAACGGACTGCCTTGCGACATCGCCGTGTTCCAGTACAATCCGTCGTGGTCGCAGTGGTACCGGCGAATCAAAAACAACATCGGAATCATCAACCGCCACTTCGACAAGCGGGAGGTGATGGCGCGTTTCCACGATAAGTGGTTCGACAAAAGCTACGGCTCGAAAGCATTTTGGAACTACTTACTGAAACCTTACGGGCGGTTCATCACGCTCCGCACGCCGCATAACGCCCAGCCTTACTTGAAATCCACGTTCGAGGAGGTGTGGGCCGTCGCCGAGAAAGAGTTGACCGAGACCTCCGCCAACCGGTTCCGTGCGCTGACCGACTACACGCCGGAGTTGTTCCGTACGTGGCAGATCTGCAAGGGGAATTTCGAGCCTTACAACACCTATCGCGACACGAAGATGTTTCCGTTGATGGTGCGCCCGAAGCAGGCCGTTCGAGCAATTTACGAACAGTCCTACAACCTGATCTGCCTGAACGACAATGCGCACATACGCAACTACGAACAGGTCATGGAGAACCTGAAAGCGGCTTTCGAGCATATTCTGCCCGAAAAATCGAGTTTCGAGCTTCCATAACGCAAAAACAGACGAATCGCATGAACAAAAAACTTGCTGAAATCGTGGCAGGGGTGATTCCGCACAAGATGACCCGCAACCGGTGGCGCGGCATCCTGCGGTACGGTGTGTTCCGGGCCATCGGATTGAAGCATCGGCTGAAACACGACCATACACAGCCCGAACACTATTTGGCGGTGTGCGCCATCGCCAAAAACGAAGGCCCCTATTTCGTCGAGTGGATCGAATGGCACCGACGGCAAGGGGTCGAGAAATTTTATATCTACGATAACGAAAGCACCGACGGCACGAAGGAGATCCTCGAACCGTTCGTCCGTTCGGGCCTCGTGGAGTATCGGTATTGGCCCGGACGCCGGCAACAGCTGCCTGCTTACGATGATTGCATGGAACGGCATCGGCTGTCCGCGCGCTGGATCGCCTTTATCGATTTGGATGAGTTCATCGTGCCCGTCAAGGACGGGTCGATACCGGAATTTCTGCGACGTTTCGAGGACGTTCCGGTCGTCGAAATCAACTGGCTGATATACGGAAGCGGCGGTGCGAAGACCAAAACGGCCGGCACGATGATGGAACGGTTCAAACGCCACTCCATGCCGAACCACTACCTGAACCGCCATGTGAAAAGCATCGTGGATCCGCGCCGTGTCTATGGGATGATCGGGTGCCACGAAGCCGCACGGATTTCGGGGCATGCCGCCGATTCGCATGGTGAACGGATTCGGAAGAATTTCCGCGACCGCGAGCCCCAGCAAGACGTTATCCGCATCAACCACTATGCGGTAAAATCTTACGAGGAGTTTTTGGGAAAACAAGCGCGCGGAAGGGCTCGCGGGAACGGAATTCGTACCTTGGCGTATTTCAACCAGTACGACCTGAACGACATCGAAGAACAGTAATGCGTAATACGGGTCGTTGTTATCACCACGAAATTTAATAAAGATGAACACGAATTACAAATTGAAGGAGGGAGAACAGGTCGTCGTATCGATGACTTCGTTTCCGGCTGCGATTCCCTATGCCATTGGGGCGATTCGCTCTATTTTGCAAGGCTCCGTTTTGCCGGACAAGGTAGTGCTTTATCTTGTCTTTGCGCAATTCGGGGAAGCCGGTATTCCGCAGGAATTACAGGCGCTGGCCGAGCAAAATCCGATTTTCGAAATAAGAAACTACGATCGGGATCTTCGTTCGTATCTGAAACTCATCCCTGCTTTGGCCGATTTTCCCGATGCCGTGATCGTAACGGTCGATGACGATGTAGCTTATCACCGGCACATGTTGCGCGATTTGCTCATTTTGCATGCGCAGCTGCCGAATGCCGTGCTGGCGCATCGGGCCAGACGCATCCGGCTCGACGAACCGTATCGCCGTTGGCCCAAATACCACTGGTACGATTTTTTGTTCCGACGGATTCATCGGAGTTTCGCGACCTTGCAGACCGGTGTCGGCGGGGTGTTGTATCCTCCGCATGCGTTGCGGCCCGATATGCTCGACGCCGATCTGTTTACCGCCATCGCGCCGACGACCGACGACATTTGGTTTTGGGCGGCGGCCGTCGCCAACGGCGTACCGGTCGTACCCGTCCCCTTCGGGTACAATAAAACGCATGACTTGGAAAAGCCCTGCGAACTGGCGTTGAAAATGACGAACTACGAGGGAGCGACCGACCGGAACACGGCCGCGCTGAAAGCGATTCTCGAACGCTATCCCGAAATCGGGAAACGAATGAAAGACGAACGATGACCGCCTGCCGGAGTATCGCAAATTTTTAGAAAAATGGACACGAACTACAAATCGGGGGGAGGTGAACGTGTCATCGTTTCGATGACTTCGTTTCCGGCTGCGATTTCCTACGCCGCTCAGGCGATCGACTCCCTCTTGAAAGGCTCCGTTCTTCCAGACAAGTTGGTGCTTTACCTCACCTTCTCGCAATTCGGAGAAGCGGGTATTCCGCAGGAACTGCGGGCGCTGGCCGAACGGAATCCGATTTTCGAGATACGGAATTACGACCGCGATATTCGTTCGTATCGAAAACTCATCCCGGCTTTGGCCAACTTCCCCGATGCCGTAATCGTAACGGTCGATGACGATGTAGCTTATCACCGGCACATGTTGCGCGATTTGCTGACCTTGCATGCGCAGCTGCCGAATGCCGTGCTCGCGCATCGAGCCAAACGCATCCGGCTCGGCAAGCCGTATCGCCGTTGGAGCAAATACCGTTGGTACAGTTTTTTATTCCGCAGGATTCATCGGAGTTTCGCGACCTTGCAGACCGGTGTCGGCGGGGTCTTGTATCCTCCGCATGCGTTGCGGCCCGACATGCTCGACGTCGATCTGTTTACCGCCATCGCGCCGACGACCGACGACATTTGGTTTTGGGCGGCGGCCGTCGCCAACGGCATTCCCGTCGTGCCCGTCCCGTTCGGACACAATAAGCCGCGCGGATTGGACAAACCCAGTGAACTGTCGCTGAAAAAGACCAATTTCAAGGGGCAGACCGACCGGAACGCAGCCGCACTAAAAGCGATACTCGAACGGTACCCCGAAATCGAAAAACGATTGGAAGTCGAACGCTGAATCGAAAAGAGAGCCCACTCGTGTAGCGTGGCGCTCTCTTTTTTCGAACTATCCGAACGACCGGCCGATATTGCCGCTTCCGTTTTTAACCGGACAGGTGCGAAGCGGTCGTCGCGCAATCGGTTATTTTCCGCTGCCGACGATGGCTTCGAGTTCGTCGACCGTGATAGGAATCTTCTTGTCGCCGATGATGCGGCAACCGTTCTCCGTAACCAACAAATCATCCTCGATGCGGATGCCGCCGAAGTCGCGGTAAGCCTCCAACGCATCGTAATCGACGATTCCTTTGTAGAGGCCCTCGGCGCGGCACTTGTCGATCAGCGCCGGTATGAAATAGATGCCCGGTTCATCCGACATCACCGTACCGGGTTCGATGCGCCAAGCCGCACGATAGATGCAGGTCGCGGATTCGGCAGCCCGCTCGGCAATCGACGCAAAATCGAACGACCGCTCGCCCATCGCCTCGCAATCGTGCACATCCAGACCGATTCCGTGGCCCAATCCGTGAGGCATAAAGAGCGTCATGGCACCCGCAGCGACGGCATCCCGAGCCGACCCTTTGATTAAGCCCAAGTCAGCAAGGCCCTCGGCCAAAATCAAATAGGCCGTATTGTGCACCTCGGTGTACATCATGTGGGGCTTGACGATGCGGGCCACTTGGTCATGGGCCGCCAATACGATGTTGTAAATCGCTTTCTGTTTGTCCGAGAATTTGCCGCTCACGGGATAGGTTCGCGTGTGGTCGGAGACGTAATTGCTGATGGCCTCGGCCCCTGCATCGCACAGCAACAACCGGCCGGATTCCAATACACCGTCGGCATTCAGATTGTGGAGCGTTTCGCCGTGCTGCGACACAATCGACGGGAACGACACGCCCGAACCGTACGATTTGGCGATTCCTTCGATAGCACCTGCAATTTCCCGTTCCACGACCCCCGGGCGACACATCCGCATGGCCGTAGTGTGCATCTCGTAGCCGATTCGGAAAGCCCGCTCGAGTTCTTCGATCTCCTCAGCGCTCTTTTTCTCGCGCATCTCAGCCACAGCGAACATCAAATCGACGGATTTGTATTCGTGCAACGCCGCAGGACGGATGCCCAACAGGTCGGAAAGTTGCAGCTTCGTCTCCCCGCGATAAGGCGGCAGATAATGGATGCGACGGCCCTGCGTAATGGCCTTGCGCAGACGGGCTTCGAGTGCTGCCATCGGGAACGTCGCGGCGACGCCCACCTGCTCCCCGAGGTCGTGCAACGTCGGCTGCGGACCCGTCCAGATGATGTCCTCGACGGTGAAATCATCGCCGTAAAGCGCCTCCTCGTTCGAATCGACGTCGATAACGCCGACCAATGCCGGCACGTTCAGTCCGAAATAGTAGAGGAACGTCGAATCCTGCCGGAAATAGTAGGTATTATTGGGATAATTGTTGGGGGCCGGCAGATTGCCGGGTAGCAGGATGATTCCCGAATCGATTTTCGTACGCAACGCCTGGCGACGCGCAACATAGGTTTTAGCAGCAAACATAAGCGAATTATTTATTTGCAAAGTTAACAAAACTCAAGAAAAACCGAACCAATTCGGTATATAATACCATAAGATTCAATCACAGATACCACACACCCAAAAGCAGGTTCATACGATCGATGGCGGTTCTTATTGCACAAACTTGATTTTCAACTGTTTTCTATTTACACATACAATAAACGTAGCACAAATTTTGCATGTTCTGAAATTAATGTTAATTTTGTGTAGATTTCAACATTCGATATAACTATGGAAGCCATCACAAGATTCATCGAAAATAATTTCGGCCTTTCCTTTTTGATAGCGGTCCTATTTGTTGCAGCTGTGTTGAGTGGGATCGTTTGGCTTACAATATGGTGTATCAAAGTCATATCCAAAAATAAAGAGTTGGATAAAAAAATAACCAATCTCCCGTGTTCGGATCATAAGGAATCAATCGGGAAACATGCTGGAAAGCTGGATGATATAGCCACTTCTTTGGGAAAAATTCAAGGACAAGTCGAACTATTGGTCAAATTATCAACGGCCTCTCCGACCAAGCCGCTGATATATGCGACATCCGATTATAGCGAAAAACATAGTCCACGCAAATTGAATGAAAACGGAATAGACCTATACATGAAGGTCAAAGGGAAAAGTTTTTTGAGCGAAAACGAAACATTTCTTTTAGAGGAAATCGCCAAACTTAATCCTAAAACGGCTTTGGATGTCGAGAATTTTTCATTAGCTGTACTGCGAGGCAATTCCGATAAAGATATTTTCAATCCACTAAAAGATTGGGTGTATACGGCACCTATCCAGACAATAAAAAAAGCAGACGGAAGTACCATGCAAAAAGATGTATCGCTCGACGATGTTTTATTTGTCCTATCTATTCCCTTACGCGATACCTATCTTGAAAAACATCCCGAGTTGAAGATTATCTGATCGTTCGCAACCGTTCAGATTCACTTCTTATTAAACAGATTCATCGTCCGTTCGAGGCCGACGGTTGCGAACGAAAGGATAGCATCGCCGAAGAGTTTCAACCGCTCGGGCAGGGCCGCACGCTCTTCTTCGGTCCACTCGCCCAACACGTAATCGACCTGATGGCCACGTGGGAAATCGCCCCCCACGCCGAACCGCATGCGAACGAACTCCTCCGTACCGAGCAACTCGGCGATATTCTTCAATCCATTGTGCCCGCCCGCACTCCCCTTGGGGCGCAGCCGCAACGTCCCGAACGGCAATGCGATGTCGTCCGAAACGACGAGCAGATTTTCGGGCGCGATATGCTCGGCATCCATCCAATAACGCACGGCCTTACCAGAAAGATTCATATACGTCGACGGTTTTATTAAGATGAGGGAATGCCCTTTATGGCGGAGCGTAGCGCAATCGCCGTAACGGGCCGTCGTAAAAAAAGTGTCGGACGCTCCGGCAAGAGCATCCAACACCTTGAACCCGATGTTGTGCCGGGTTTCGGCGTATTCGGCACCGATGTTCCCCAGTCCAACAATGAGATATTTCATTCGTAATCAGCCTTATTTGGCAGCCTCGGCGGGAGCGGCGTCGTTACCGCGCGAAGCACGGGTTACGCGCACGGCGCACACGGCAGTCGTTGCCGGAGTTACGAACTTCAAATTGTCGAATTTCAAGTCGCCGACGAAAATGGTCTTGCCGACACCGAGCGACGTTACATCCACGACGATTTCGTCGGGCAAGTTCTCGACCAATGCGCTGACAATCAGCTTACGGGCCGACAGCACCAATTTACCGCCGACCTTCACGCCTTCGGCATTACCGCTCAAGCGAACGGGAATGGCGATAGCCACGGGTTTGCCGGCAGCGATGCGGAAAAAGTCGATGTGCAGAATCTGTTCGCGCACAGGGTGGAACTGAACCTCACGCAATACGGCGAGTTCTTTTTTGCCGTCGAAATCGATCTCCACGATGTAGGAGTTCGGGGTGTAGATCAGCGGTTTCACCTCGCGGGGATCGATCGAGAAGTTGACCGATTCGCCATTGCCGCACAATACGCAGGGTACGAGCCCTTCGCGACGTACGTTTTTAGCTGCTTTCTTGCCGAAATCTTCGCGTTTTACGGCCTTTACAGAAACAGTCTTCATAATTTGGAATGATGTTTTAATAAAAAATTACCTACGGCGGTTCTCAATGCCATCTCTTACGGACTTTTCCGATACGGACATACCTTTTGCCAATGCTTCAGGCTGCCCGCTTTCCGGCCCTTCCGTCGGATCGCACCCCACTTCCGCCTGTTTTACGGCATCAAAGGTAATCAAAAAAGCAGGAATATGCAATTATTTTCGTTTTTTACTATTTTTCAACGAAATATCCATTTTCGGATTGTTACTTATTCAGGCAATTACTTGCGGCTCTCAAGAGCCGCGCGAGCCGCAGCCTCGGCGGGCGCGGCTCGCTAATGCTCCCCTCGCAGGCCGCGTCCCGCAATCTGCAAGACTAAAACACCTATTTCCCTAAAAAATTTTTTACGCTCAGCTTTTTCGTATCTATGGTCGCGCCGGAGATATTCCGTCTCGGCAAAAATTGCAAATAATTTAAGCAGATTTCGCAGCGGAAGCGAAGATAACGGTCGAAAGCAAGACGACCGTCTACCGCGCTAATAAAAAAATTCGTATCTTTGTCCCATTGACAATTCCGCCCGTATGAATCTTCAGCAAGAGCAAACGGAGGCCCTGCGTGCTCTGATCGACCGGCCCCGGCAACATATCGTCATCGTCTCGCACACCAATCCCGATGGCGATGCCATCGGCTCTTCGCTTACTTGGGCCACGATTCTGCGCAGGCAGGGACACGTCGTAACCTGCATCGTACCGAACAAATACCCCTACTTTCTCGACTGGATGACGGGCATCGACGAGGTCATCATCTACCGCACCGACGAGGAAGGACGCGCCGCCCGCGCCATTGCCGAAGCCGACCAAATCCATTGCCTCGATTTCAATACCCTGTCCCGATTGGAGAATCTGAGCGAAACGCTCGCCTCCAACACCACGGCCGAACGGGTACTCATCGACCATCATTTGTCGCCCGGGCCGGAGTTCGACCTCGAATTGTCGTTCCCCGACAGTTCGAGCACCTGTTTCATCGTCTATTCGTTGATCGAGGCGCTGTGGGACACGCAAGCCATCACCAAGGAGATGGCCGAACTGCTCTACGTGGGCATCATGACCGATACGGGCAACTTCGCCTATTCGTTCCTCACGCCCGAATTATTCCGCGCCGTGGCTACGTTGATCGAACGGGGCATTCGCATCCCCGAAATCCACAACAGCGTCTACAACTCCTACACCGAGGGACGCGCCCGCTTGTTCGGCTACGTCATCCACCGCAAGATGAAGACCCTCGAAAAGGGCAAAGCGGCCTACATGTCGCTGTTGGAGGACGAAATGCGCCGATACCGTTTCCAGCAGGGCGATAGCGAAGGATTTGTTAATTATCCATTGACGATTAAGAAAGTCAAGATGTCGGCGATGTTCCTCGCCCATCACAAGTTCATCCGCGTGTCGTTGCGGTCGCGAGCCGACGTCGACGTCAACCTTTTCGCCCGCAAATACTTCAACGGAGGCGGTCATAAGAACGCGGCCGGCGGCAAGTCGTTCGTGTCGATGGAGGAGACCATCGAACACTACATCCGTTCGGTGCGCGAATTCGCCGAAGAGGGACACCTCTGACGCTGCCTGCTTCCGTATAAATTCGGTGTTCAGACGGATATTTGGGCTTTATTAGTGCGGCTCTTCGAGCCGCGCGGGCCGAAGCCTCCGCAGGCGGAGGCTCGCTCTTGGCGTCCTCCGCAGTCTTCGTCCCGCGCCTTTTAGAAGGCGTTCCTTATGCGATGGAGCCTGCATATGTTTATTAAGGTTTTCTTCGCTGCCGACCGTTTTTTGTATTTTCCGCAAAAAAGGCTACTTTTGTACTGACATATTGATTACACGGAAAGTGTAAGTTTATTTTCTAAGTGCGAACGTAGGAAATTCGACAATCGAGAAAATAAGCTGCCTTACCGCGTCAATGCTCTACTCATAGGGCATGGGCGTGGGAGCTGCAACTTATTTGATCGATTGGGGTATCCTACGACCTGCGCTTATTGAATAAGTTTTCGGCACCACGCTTTCTTTTTGTAAACATTCGTCGTGCAGGGGCCGAGCGACAAGCGAAAGCCCATCCGATTATGAAATTCAGGCATCTTCCGTCTGTAGTTGCAGCGGTGCTGGTGGCCAGCCTCCTCTACTTTTTGTTCCACGGCCGATTCGAACGATTCAATCGCTATGACCGTCTCGAAGATTCCCTACGCAATTGGAAACCTGATCCCGCCCGACTGATCGGCACTTGGTGCATCGCTGAACAGCGAGGCCACGCATACCTTTCCGACAAGATGCAAACCTGGCGTTACGAATTTCCGGTCGCTAAATCGGGGAATTACTACTGGACGTGGACTTTTACAGCGGATGGAACGTGTGTCGATACCCCTTATAAAGACGAACAGGTCGGGAAACGACATCGGTACGATTGGTCGTTGGAGGGAAATCGCCTCATCTTGACAGACGGTGATTCGGAATTTGAGAACGGCGCCTTTATCGAATTGAACGATACGCTTTTCGTGTTTTTCGAGGACTACGGCGACGGAGAAAGCTGGGTGCATATTTATCGCCGCGATTAGCAGCTACCGACGACTGGCATTCGTTCCGGCTGGCAGTTCGCCAGCTGACGAATCGGCATATCCTATGAAAAGCTATTAAATTAGGCGACTTTCGAAAAAATCGTTTGTAAATCGGAATCGTTTGTTTATATTTGTATAGTCGGATGTCGCTGACGGAAACGATTCGCAATTTGTTGATCGGAACCGTCCGCAGACGACGACCGGCCGACGATAACTGCGCGAGATGAACCGACTGACGATGACCGTGCGATACGAACCGACCTGTTAATAAAAAATGTGGGACGCGGCCTGCGAGAGGAGCAGGGCAGGCCTTCGTCCGCCGAGGTCGCGGCTCGCGCGGCTCCGATGAACCGCAAACAAGAGCCTGAATAAGCAACGAACCGAAAGCGTATACTTTCTAAAAGCATAAAAACCAACTAATAAAACTGCTGTTATGAATGTCGAAAAATTGATGGCCGACCTAGAACGCCGGCATCCGGGTGAGAGCGAATACCTCCAAGCCGTTCGTGAGGTATTGATGACCGTCGAGGAGGCGTACAACCGCCACCCCGAATTCGAAGCCAACCGCATCGCCGAACGGATCGTCGAGCCCGATCGCAGCTTCACCTTCAAGGTGGTCTGGGTGGACGACCGCGGCGACGTACAGGTCAACACCGGCTACCGGTTCCAGTTCAACAACGCCATCGGCCCCTACAAAGGCGGGCTGCGTTTCCACCCCTCGGTGAACCCCTCGATTCTGAAATTCCTCGGGTTCGAGCAGATTTTCAAGAATGCGCTCACGACGCTGCCGATGGGTGGGGCGAAGGGCGGTTCGGACTTCAATCCCAAAGGCAAATCCGATCGTGAGGTGATGCGTTTCTGCCAAGCCTTCATGACCGAACTGTGGCGCCACATCGGCCCTGAGACCGACGTTCCGGCGGGCGACATCGGCGTCGGCGGTCGCGAAATCGGCTACCTCTACGGCATGTATCGCAAACTGGCCCGCGAGAATACGGGCGTGCTGACCGGCAAGGGCATGACCTACGGCGGCTCGTTGATTCGTCCCGAGGCTACGGGCTTCGGCGCCGTCTACTTCCTGCGCCAGATGCTCGAAACGGCCGGCATGGAAATCAAAGGCAAGACCATCGCCATCTCGGGCTTCGGCAACGTGGCTTGGGGCGCGGCAACCAAAGCGACCGAATTGGGCGCCAAAGTCGTAACGATTTCGGGCCCTGACGGATATATCTATGATGCCGATGGTCTCAACGCCGAAAAAATCGCCTACATGTTGGAGCTCCGCGCTTCGAACAACGACGTCGTGGCTCCCTATGCCGACAAATTCCCGGGGTCGAAGTTCGTCGCCGGCCGCAAACCGTGGGAGGTCAAGGTGGACATCGCCATGCCATGCGCCACGCAGAACGAGCTGGACGGTGAAGATGCCAAACATCTGTTGGCCAACGGGGTCAAAATCGTGGCCGAAGTATCGAACATGGGTTGCCGTCCGGAAGCGATCGACGCTTTCATCGCGGCCAAAATTCCTTACGGCCCGGGCAAGGCGGTGAATGCCGGCGGCGTGGCTACGTCGGGCCTCGAAATGACGCAGAATGCCCAAAAACTCAACTGGACGGCCGAAGAGGTCGATGCGAAGCTGCATCAGATCATGTCGTCGATCCACACGGCGTGCCTCGAATACGGCACCGAGCCGAACGGCTACATCAACTACATGAAGGGTGCCAACATCGCAGGCTTCATGAAGGTGGCCAAATCGATGGTCGAACAGGGCGTCCTGTAAATTGCGACGTTTCGCGATGTGCGGGCCCGGTCTTTGCGGTCGGGCCCGCTTTTTATTCCATCGGTCCGAACGTCGCATAAGGCCCATACGGGAAAATCGCCTGTCGGTCGGCGAAATCCGGCGCTTCGTTGAATTGATTTGGAAATTCGGGAGTGGGATTTTACGTTTGTTTTCGAATCAAACCTTCAATCGAAGAAAGCCATGAAAAAAATGTTCAGAAAGACGGTCTTGGCAGCGACGCTGCTTTCGACCCTGTTGTTCGCCGCATGTAGCGACGATGACGACGATCGGGCCTTGACGCTCGCCGACCTGACAGGTTCCTACTCGGGCACCTTCGACTTCACCCCGTCGCCGAGCAACCTCAATCCCGCTCCGAAGCCGGAAACGAACGTCGCCATCGAGCTGAAAGTCGAAAATGGCAAGGTAGTCATTCCCAATTTTCCGGCGACGACCCTTATTCGAGCATTGCTCGGCGAAGAGATGGCAGGAAGTGTCGAAGCGATGCTCGGTACCATCGCCTACGAAGCGACCATCGGAACGCCGACCGCCGATAACACCGCGTTCACGGCTCCGCTGACGACTCCCGTACTGTCCATCATCCTCCGCAGCGGAGAGGAACTCGCAAAGATTCAGATCGAATCGCCCAATGCGCTTCGCTACGAAAAGAGCGGCGCGCTGACTTTCACGCTCAAAACGACGCAACTCCAAATGAGCGGCGCCGCAACACCGGTCCCGCTGGTCAACGAGCTAAAATTCAAAGTAACAAAGAAAAAATAACTTCGATGATTTTTGCCGTAGAGGCCGCTCCTTGCAAGGAGCGGCCTCTACGTTTTCCCGCAACCCGGCTGCACGCACCCGAACGATTCGTTTCGTAGCAATCCGAACGCAACGCCCCTAATCCCGTTCGACGGGAACGACCGAACGCGCTTTCTCCTGCTGCAATTCGAGCGACAAATCGTTGAAAAAATCGTGGTCGAGAATCCGGCAAAGACGTTTCAACGTCAGAATATCGATGCTATCGCGCTGAAACAACCGATAGACGTTCGACCGATCGCACGCCAAGCGTCGCGAAAGCCATCCGATGCTATGCCCCTGCCGTTCGAACTCCTCCTTAATTAACGAACCGATGTTTTTCATGCTGCCACGTTGTTCCTCCCTTCCGTATCGAGACATAAAAGGCGCAGACAAATCACCTAATCTACCGAGAAGGTCTTGGCGTACCCGTGAAGAAAGATTGTGCGAAATGCCCACGCCGAAACAACATGGGCATCAACCTTGCCACTTTTCTTCACTTCTTCAAAAAACCGCCAAGTTTCTCCGGTAAGAAAGTCCAGTCGATGCGCTTTAAGCTCGTATGTTCGCAGTCCACCCGAACTGCTTTTTTATTAACCGGTCGTCCTGCTAATGACCGTCTATTTATTAACCGGCCGTCGTGCCGGCCGCCTTCGTCAATGCCCCGAAAATCGCCTCCTCATCGTAACCGCAAAGCGCCTGCAACTGCGCCGGCGTACCGTGCGAAACCCATTCGTCGCCGATTCCTAATGAATCGACCGCTACGATATATCCTTGCCGGTTGAACCACGCTGCCACGGCCTCGCCGACCCCGCCGCGCAGACAACCATCCTCGACCGTTACCACCCGTCGGAATCTGCGGCCCACCTCCTCTAACAACGCCTCGTCCAGCGGCTTCACATACCGCAAATCGTAGTGCGCCGCATCGACTCCGGCCGCAACAGCCCGTTCGACGGCCCGCGCTCCCGCATGGCCGGTCGTTCCGACCGTCAGCAATGCCACTCCGGTGCCCTCGCGCAAACACCGTCCGCGACCGACCGGCAACTGCTCGAACGGTCGATCGCGCCACTCGACGCCGGCCCCGCTCCCGCGCGGATAACGCAACACGAACGGCCGGTCCGATTGCAAAGCCGTGTACATTAGATTGCGCAATTCGAGTTCATCCATCGGCGCGGCGATGGTCAGCCCGGGAACCGCCCCGAAAGCGGCCATATCGAAAACGCCGTGATGCGTTACGCCGTCCTCGCCCACCAATCCGCTGCGGTCGAGACACAGCACGACCGGCAGATGCTGGATTGCAACGTCGTGAATCACATTATCATAGGCACGTTGCATGAACGACGAATAGATATTGCAGAACGGACGCATGCCGGCAGCCGCCAGTCCGGCGGAGAAGGTTACGGCATGTTCTTCGGCGATTCCGACATCGAAACAGCGGGCCGGCATCTCGCGCATCAGAATGTTCATCGAACAACCCGACGGCATGGCGGGCGTAACGCCGACGACCCGTTCATCGAGGCGAGCCAAATCGAGCAGCGTTTGGCCGAAAACATCCTGATAGCGATCGGCGCATCCTTTCGAGCCGATGCGCTCACCCGTATCGGGATTGAAGCGGCCCGGGGCATGCCACACCGACTGGTCGGCTTCGGCTGGTCGGAAGCCCTTGCCCTTCACGGTCATCACATGCAACAGCTTGGGCCCCTCGATGTCGCGCAAAGCCCGCAGCGTCCGCACCAAATCGGGCAGATTGTGCCCGTCGACCGGACCGAAATAGCGGAAATTGAGACTTTCGAAGAGATTGGAATTATTGAGCAGCCCCTGCTTGATGCCGTTCCAAGTTTTCCGGCACAGATGCAACAGCCGAGGCGTATGCGACAAAAGGCCCCAAATCCGCCGTTTGAAACGGTTGTAGCGAACCGAGGTCGAAATTTTCAACAGATAATTTTTCAGCGCGCCGGTCGCTTGGTCGATCGCCATGTTGTTGTCGTTGAGAATCACCAGCAGATCGGTATGTTTCGAGGCGCCGGCATTGTTCAGCCCCTCGAAAGCCAAACCGCCCGTCATCGAGCCGTCGCCGATGACTGCCACGACCTGCCGCTTCTCGCCGCGCAGCTCAGCGGCTTTGGCCATCCCGAAAGCGGCCGAAATCGACACCGAAGCATGTCCGCCGCCGAACGCATCGTATTCGCTTTCGTCCATGCGCGGGAAGCCACTAATTCCGCCCAGCTGCCGCTTCGTCCGGAACGCTTCGCGACGTCCCGTGATGATTTTGTGGGCATAGGTCTGGTGGCCGACGTCCCAGACGATTTTATCATCGGGCGTATCGAACACATAGTGCAGTGCGGCAGCCAGTTCCACCGTGCCGAGGCTCGACGCCAGATGGCCCGGATGCACCGAACACTCCTCGATGATGTAATGACGCAGCTCCTCGCAATAGCTGGACAATTCATCCATCGACAGTTGTTTCAGGTCGCGGGGCGAGTCTACGCGTTCGAGATATTTGTAAGCGAATGCTTCCATTGCAGAAGCCAAAGATACAAAAGTCGAGTGCAAAAATGCAAACTTGTTTGCAATTTTTGCCGAGACGAAGTATCTTCGACGAAGTCAAAGATACGAAAATTTTTATTAACGCGGTAGACGGTTATAGTGCTTTCGCATGTTATCTTCGCTTCCGCTGCGGAATCCGCTTCATTTATTTGCATTTTTGCCGAGACGAAGTATCTTCGACGCAGTCAAAGATACGAAATTTTTTATTAACGCGCCGCTTTTAAAAGCGGTTCCCGATGCGTTAGATTGTTGCTATGCTTTTCAAGGCTTTCTTCGCTGCCCTCCATTTTTCTCGAAAGCGGTCGGAAGCGACCAAAACCGTTAGCAGCGAATTGACCGTGCATCGCATTTAAAGGCTCTTTTATAAGGGCTGCGGGCCGAAGCCTCTGCCCGCGGAGGTTTTTGGTTAGCGGCACCAAAACTCATTTTGCTTTTGTAGGCGTTTATGCCTTCCAATTTCTCCCCCGCAGACTTCGTCCCGCTTTTTTATTAATTAGTACGGATCGACTGCTTCGGGAAAGGATTTATTAGCACGGTAGACGCTTACCGTACTTTCATAGACCTGCGACTGCCGGTTTTCGGCGGCTGTTGAAATCCGAATCCTGCAATTTGGCGTAAGCACGAAGATACTTGCGCAGCCCCGAAACCATCTCCTGCGACTCTTGCAACAGGTTCAAATAGACGTACACCACCGTCATCGACGACGGGTCGCCCTCGCGCAGTTGACGGAACAGCCGGTGATAGGTCTCGGAAACCGTATCTTTTATTTCGTCGCAACGGCGTCGCAGAGCGGGTACGGATTCCGGCGTATTATCATTCAACAGGAGGATCACCTCGCTGAACAACGAACCGATGCACGCACGAATCGATTCGAGTTCGGAAACATACCGGTTCGGTAACGGACGGAAGTTATTATCGACATGCTCCCGACAGGTCTCATTGATGCGCCGGAGGTTGTAGAGAATCCCCATGCAGCAACTGTTGCTCAAATGGAACCAAGTGCTCTTTTCGATGGCCGTTTCGCGGGGCACCAAACGAAGACAAAGCGTCTCTTTGCGCCGCGTGTTTTTCAAGAGGCTTTTTTCCCGCTGCAAGCCCGATTCGGTTTTGCCGAGCATCCGTGCATTTTCGGTCAGGAAGGCCGTAACGATATTCCGGTAGCACGTCTCCGCATAGATCATGAATTTCAACTGTCGTTGCGTCAGATAAATCTGGAACAGATTCCAGCTTTTCGTCCGGTCTTCGAGGGTCTGAATCGCCATGTAAAGGGCATCGCCACTCTCTTCCGTCTCTTTTTCGCGGAAGCGGCGATTGCTGCGAACAATCAGATAAACGGTGAGTGCCGCAAGGGCCATCATGACCCAATGGCCGCCCCAGTGCATGACGAACGCGATCACTCCCGCCCCGATGAAGGCGGCGCCGGCCGTGAGGAACCAACCGCCGATGACGGATATGACGCCCGTGATGCGGAACACGGCGCTTTCGCGGCCCCAAGCGCGGTCGGCGAGCGAGGTACCCATGGCCACCATGAAGGTAACGAAGGTGGTGGAGAGCGGCAGTTTCAACGACGTACCGAGCGCGATGAGTGCACCGGCCAGCACCAGATTCACCGATCCGCGTATGAGGTCGAAGGCGGCCCCTTGCTCCATGATTGTGTCGTCGACATTGAAACGGCGATTGAACCATAGGCGAATGCGGCGCGGAGTATGGCACCGCACCCAATACAAGAACGAAATCGTCCACCGCACGAGGCGTCGGGCGATGCGCGACGAACCGAACATCTCTTCGCCTCCCTGCTGGCTGCCGAGCCCGATTTCGGTTTTCGCCACGTTCTGTGCCTTTCGCGAGGTAGCGAGCGACACTACCATAATCAATCCCGCTCCGATAAGGAAGTAGACGGGCGTATCGGCCGGTCCGTTGAGCGAGTTCATCATGAATCCGTGCGCATCGCCGGCACCGTTGGCGATGTAATCCTGATACGAAGCCAATCCGCTCAACGGCACGCCGATGAAGTTCACGAGGTCGTTGCCAGCGAATGCCATTGCCAAGGCGAAGGTTCCCATCAGCACGATGACCCTCAAGACGTTCACTTTCAACAGGTGCAGCAACTGCATCACGACGGTGAACACGACGAAACAGCCCGCAATGATAAAGCCGGTGTTGGCCTTGATCCATCCCTTGACCTCCGGCGTCATGAACGTAAGGTCTTTGGCCCCTTTAATCAGCAGAAAGTAGACGATGGCCGTGGCGCAGATGCCGCCGAAGAGACCGATTTTCCATTTCAGTTTACTGCGATAGTTGAACGAAAAGATCGTTCGTGCGAGAAACTGCACGACCGTACCGAAGACGAACGCGATCGCCACGGACAAGAAGATGCCCAAGATGACGGACAAGGCTTTCTCGGTGTTGAGCAGGTCGTTGAACCCCAAATCGGAGCCGTCCGCCATTTTGATGAGCGCGACCACGAACGTCGCTCCGAGCAGCTCGAAGACCATCGAGACGGTCGTCGAGGTCGGCATGCCCAACGAATTGAAAATATCGAGCAGAATAATGTCCGTAACCATCACCGCCATGAAGATGCAAATCAGGTCGTAGAATGCGAAATTCTCCGGACGGAAGATACCGTGTCGGGCGATATCCATCATGCCGTTGCTCATGGCGGCCCCGATAAAGACGCCGATCGACGCCACGACGATGATTCGCTTGAACGGTGCGGCTTTCGAACCGATAGCGGAGTTGAGAAAATTGACCGCATCGTTGCTCACGCCCACCGACAAATCGAAAATCGCCAACAGAAAGAGAAAAACGACTACGCTTAAAAACAGGAGGTCCATAATCTGTCTGAGTTTGTTTATTATCCGGACGCAAAGAACGCCGAAGGTTGTTTCATAATTGTTTCAGAAGGATTAAGTATTTATGAAACATGTGGAAAAGGGAATCTGTCCGAAAGAGCGGAACCGTCTTTCGGACAGACTGCCCATGTAAGGATAAAGGGTTATCTCTTTCGCGTAACCGTATGCAAGATATTACCTTCCGCATCTATCATGGACAAGGTAAGTGCTTCCGCCGAGGCGCCGAGAACGGAGAAGCCGCTCTTGCCGCTGACGAACACCGTTCCGTCGATCGGCCCGACCTCCGGACGGGATTGCGACGCCGAACTGTTCACGATGTAGTCGATGTCGGAACCTTCGGGTTTGATATGCTGGAAATTATGGATGTGTCCGCAAACGTACATGTCCACCCGATGACGGCGCAGCAGCTTGTCCACACGCTCCTGCATGTCCTTGCGCTCCCCCTCGCTTTTGGGCGTTTCGGCGAATACAGGATGATGCCCGACTACGACGACCCAATCTTCGGTGGCACCGGCAAGTTCCCGTTCCAACCAAGCCAACTGGGCCTTCGTGTCTTCGCCCGCTGCATCGGGATATTTGGCCGAATCGTTTCGGTATTTGTCGATGAGCGGGGTCGTGTCGATGAAGATCACTTTAAGCGATGTTCCGTCGTCTTCGAAGGTGCGCGCATAGTATTTCGCGGGCATCGTCCAGCGACGGCTCACATGGGAGTAGTCGATGAGCGCCTGCGTGTTGCCCCTGTATTCGTGGTTGCCGCATACCGGCAGCCATTCGACCATCAGTTCCGGATGCTGGTAGATATTTTCGTAGTTGCTCATCCATAACGGGTCGGTCGTGCTTTGCACTCCCTCGTAGTGGAACACGTCGCCCAACGCGAGCACCGCTTCCGGCCCGATGGCTTCGGCCATCGCTCCCATCGTGGCGGCGATGGGCCGCTGGTCGTAGTACCCGTTACGACCGAGGTCGTTGGCGACGATCAGATTGATGTCCTCTTTCAGTCCGTTCCAGTCGGCCCGATTCTGCGCTCCGGCAAAGAGCCCGAACAGGGTCGCGACGACAATCAAACCTATTTTTTTCATAGCTGTCATTCGAAATTTCGATTAAAAACTGATTTTAAGTCCGCCGTTGAACTTCACCCCGTAGTATTCGGCCTGCATGGTGCGCTCCTTGCTTCCCTGATAGTAGCGGAGGGGCTGGTTAAGCAGGTTGGTACAGTCGGCATAAATCGTGAACTTCGTCTTACGACCGAACGTGTAGCCGAGATTCAGATCGAGGTAGCTTACGGCATCGTAGTAGCGGTCGTAAAAGGCGCTCGTTCCCATTTCGTCGATGAACGCCGAGGCGTAGTTGTAGGAGAGACGGACGTTCAGCCCCCACTTTTCGAAAAAGAGCGAAGCATTGGCGGTGTGCGCCGGAGAGCCCGGGAGGCTCAACCCCTTTTCGTTTTCGCGGCCTTCGAAGTTGAAGTCCGTTACGCGCGAATGGGTGTAGGTGTACGTCCCGTAGAAGCCGATGCACTTCAACGCGGGCGACAGGAAACCGAAATCGCGCTGCCAAGCCAATTCCACACCCACGATGTTCGCGTTGCCGGCATTCTTGGGCTGCGTGAATCGGGTCCACACGTTGCCTTCGTACTCCTTGTTGAAGACCACTTCGTCGACGATGAATCCGTCGATCTGTTTGTAAAACACGCCGGCGCTCACCAAACCGATCGACTTCCAGTAATACTCCGCGTTGAGGTCGATATTGTGCGACGTCGTGGCTTTCAGTTCCGAGTTGCCCACCTTGATCTCGTTGTCTCCGCGTTTGATGTTCATGCCCGGTACGAGGGCCGAATACTTGGGACGCGACAGCGAGCAGTTGTAGCCTAATCGCACGAGGAAATCTTTCCGCGGCTCCCATTTCAGCAGAAGCGACGGCAGGAAGTTCGTATAGTCCGACTCTTGACGCTCGGTAGGCGTAACGGTATCGGCTTCGTCGTCGTAGATTCTTCCGGTGTAGCGCAGCGCCGTGTGCTCCACACGCAGACCGCCCATGAAGTCGAGGTTGTCCGACAGCCGCGAATCGATTCGTGCGTAGACCGAAGCCACCGCCTCGCGGGCATCGTAGTTGCCGGCCAGTTCCGCCGCGACCTGCTCTTTCTCGAAGGTGCCCGCGTCGTCGAGGTCGAGCGAGCCGACGAAACTTTTGTCCACGAACCGGCCGGGCCGATACTTATCCGACGGCATGAAACGGTCGGTATTCTGGTCGGTCGTATGCGCGAGCGCATCGGCCAGGAAGCCCTTTTTGTCGAGCGGCGTATATTCGTAGAAATCAATGTCGCGGCGTTTGGTCTTGATGACGTACTTGGCTCCGAATTTGAGTTTCGAGCGGCTCGCGATGTCGGTCTGCAAGTCGATCGCCGCTTTGTAATCTTGCTCCACAATGTCCTGCTGCTGTTGCGTCAACTCCTTCAACGAAAAATCGTCGTTCAGCGTCATCGTGGAGCCCTCCAACGGATAAGCCCACGACTCGCGGGGGTCGGTGAGGTCGAAGCCGAATTGCTGTTTCTTCAATCGCAAATCGAGGTAGCGTTCGTTGGGGCGTTCCTCCGATGCGCGGTCGTAACCCAGCTTCCAGTCTATTTCGAAGCGGCCGATTCGATTCTCTCCGCTCAACGTCAAGTCGAGCGTCTGCTGACGCTCCAAACGAGCGTTCCGATTGTCGGGCGAACCCGCTTTGGTCTGTATGCGCACGTCGGCGACCCCCTCCGGAGTGATGTCTTTCAACGTCAGGCGATAACGATTTTCCCAGTCGTTGCGATTGTTGAACAGCCCCTTCAACCAGATGCGATTGTCCGTATCGAACCGGTAGTCGAGCGCCAGCGAATAGCTCTGTCGTTCGCGCGTAACGTAATAGCGGCGAATCTGGTAATCGCTGACATACAACGTTCCGTCGTCGGCCTTTTCCCAGACGAACTCCGTGTTGTAGGAGCCCGACGGTGCATTCTGATAAGACACGGCCGCCATGACGCCCAACCGATCCTTGAAGAAACGGTTGCCGATGGTCGCCCCGAAATTGAGCTGCGGTTTACGGCTGACCGGATTGTATCCGCTTCCGGCGACGGCATTGAAGGTGAACCGGCGGGGCGAATTTTTCGTAACGAGATTGATCGAACCGCCGATGGCGTCGCCGTCTTGGTCGGGCAGCAGCGTTTTGTTCACCTCGATCATCTGGATCATATCGGCCGGAATCAAGTCGAGCTGCACATTGCGTATATCGCCCTCGGCCGACGGGATGCGGCTGCCGTTGATGGTTACGGAGCTGAACTCCGCCGGCGTGCCGCGCACCTGTCCGAAACGGGCCTCGCCTTGGTCGTACTGCACGTTGATGCCGCTGATGCGTTTGAGGGCGTCGCCGATGTTCGAATCGGGGAACTTGCCGATCTGGTCGGCCGACACCACGTTGGTGATGTTCGCATTCCCCTTTTGCCGGTTGATAGCCCGCTGCTGTCCGGAAAAGACGCCGTTGACCACGACCTTATCCAATTCCTGCACCGAAACGGCCATCGTGATGTCATCGAAAACGCGCATACCGTTTCGGACGGTCAGGTCCATGTCCACCGGCTCGAACCCGATGTAACTGACGGACAACCGATGCGCGCCCTCCGACAAATTCGAGAACGCATAACAGCCGTCGATGTCCGTTACGGCCGCATAACGATTGTCGTCCATCAAAACGACCGCACCGGGAAGCGGGTTGCGCTCGTTGTCGAACACCCTGCCTTTGATCGACCCCTCGACGAACGAATCCGTCGCCCATGAAGCGATGCACATCACGGACAGAAGGACGGAAAGCCAAACTTTTTTCATGTCATTCATACATTTCGATTTGAAATCGTTCTTGTTTTCGGTCGCAAAGGTGGCCAACCGATATTTCACCCTCATTTCAAAAAAATTGTTTTTTTATTAATTTTCTGGGGAGTGCTTCGGGACGGCTCACTAAATTTGGGGGAACATTTCGGAGGGTGGATTGAATTTCGGGGAAACGCTTTGGAAAGGCAAACTAAATTTTCGGGGAGAGCATCGGGACGGCAGGGAAGGCGGTCGGATTCGAAAATCCGAATCGAAAACCGCCGACACATTCAATCGTGTTAAATTTTTATTAAACTTTCGGTCGAAGGGCGGTCGTCATCGCTTTCTTATCTATTTTTACGGCGTAAAACATCGTTCTTGCATGATGGAAATGAACAAACGCATCTTGGTGGTCGATGACGAGGAGACCTTGTGCGAGGCGCTCCGGTTCAATTTGGAGGCGGAGGGGTACGGCGTGGATACGGCCAACAGCGCCGAACAAGCGTTGACGCTCGACTTGACGCGCTACGATCTCTTTCTGCTCGACATCATGATGGGCGAGATTTCGGGCATGCAACTCGCCCGCATTCTCAAATCCAATCCGGCCACGGCCTCGCGCCCCGTCATCTTCTGCACGGCCAAAGACACGGAGGACGATCTGGTCGAGGGGCTCGATTTGGGCGCGGACGATTACATCATGAAGCCCTATTCGCTGAAAACCGTATCGGCACGAATACGGGCTGTCCTGCGTCGGGCGGCGGCTCCGGCGACATCCGCCGCTGCCGATTCATCCGCTGAAATCGTCTACCTCGGTCTGAAAATCATTCCCGCCAAAAAGATGTGCACGGTCGACGGTCAGGAGGTGAATCTGCCGCGCAAGGAGTTCGAAATCCTGTCGAAACTGCTCTCCAACAAAGGCCGCATCTTCAGTCGCGCGGAACTGCTCAAAGGAATCTGGATGGACGACGTGGTGGTGCTCGACCGCGTGGTGGACGTCAATATCACCCGCATCCGGCAGAAGATCGGCCCATACGGCAAACATATCGTTACACGTTCGGGTTACGGCTATGGGTTCATGGAATAAAATCCGCTATTCGCAACGCCTTTTTCTGTGGCTTTTGAGCTACTCGGTGCTGCTCGTCGGGTGTTTCGTCTGCTTCCAGTACCACCGCGAAAAGAGATTCAAGGCCGACGAGCTGAACGCACAGCTTCAGCTTATCAATTCGTACCTGCTCGAAGCGTTGGCCGATGGACACGACCTCGCACGACTGTCCGCATCGCAACCGCATCCATTCGACGAACTCCGCATCAGCATAATCGACACGGCCGGACACGTCGTCTACGACAACACCCTCGACACGCTTCCTTACGCCAATCATCGCTCCCGCAAAGAGATCGACCAAGCGCTGCGCAACGGAACGGGCTATGCCGTGCGCCGCCACAGCGAAAGCACCGGCAAGACCTATTTCTACGCGGCCATGCTGGGCGAGAACGGTTCCATCGTGCGCAGCGCCGTACCTTACAGCGTAACGCTCACCGAATTGCTCCGCGCCGACTTCGGCTTTCTGTGGATCATGGGCGGCATCACCGTCCTCATGTCGATTCTGGGCTACTTCGCCACCCGACGGGTCGGGCTGCACATCCTGCGGCTCAGTCGGTTTGCGGAAAGCGCCGAGCGCGGCGAACGGATTTACGACACCGAACCCTTTCCGCAGGATGAGTTAGGGGCCATCTCCAACCACATCGTGCGCCTTTATGCCGACCTGCAACACGCGAATGCCGACCGCGACCGCGAACATCGGGCGGCGCTGCACGAACAGCAGGAGAAAGAACGCATCAAAAAACGGCTTACCAACAACATCAATCACGAGCTGAAAACCCCCGTGGCCGCCATACAGGTCTGTCTCGAAACCTTGTTGACGCACAAAGACCTCGACGAAGCGAAGCGCGAAGAGTTTCTCCATCGGTGCTATTCGAACACCGAGCGGTTGAAGCGGCTGCTTGCCGACGTGTCGCTCATCACGCGCATGGACGATGCGCCGGCATCAATCGCTCGGGAGCCGATCGACCTCGCCGCCCTCTTGACCGAAGTGGCGGAGGAATGCGACGCCATCGCTGCCGACAAGGGGATGAAAATCGTAAACCTCGTAACAGGGCCCCTGCCCATGACGGGCAATCCGTCGTTATTGGCCTCCGTTTTCCGCAACTTGATCGACAATGCCCTTGCTTATAGCGGCGGCCGCGAAATCCGTTTTCAGGTCCTCTCTTCCGCCGACGATAAAATCGTGCTCTGCGTGGCAGATGACGGTTGCGGCGTGCCGCCGGAGCACCTCCCGCACCTGTTCGAACGCTTCTATCGCATCGACAAGGGTCGGTCCCGTGCGGCGGGCGGCACGGGTTTGGGGCTCGCCATCGTCAAAAATGCCGTGCTGCTTCACGGCGGCACGATCGCCGTCGATAATCGGCCTTCAGGCGGCCTCGAATTTACGATCACGTTGAATCGAACCGCCTGACACGGCGCCCCTGCAACCATTCGAAAGCCCTTCGAAAAAGGGAGGCCGTCGGGAACCGAAACAACGACGATGGAACCCCGCACACTTCGATAAGGTCGAGGAGAACGATTTATGATTGCGGATAGCGGATTTCTGCCGAAAAATTCCTATCTTCGTAGCATCGTACCAAACCATCGAAGCATGAAATACCGACGTATCCTGTTGAAGTTGAGCGGCGAGTCGCTCCAAGGCCAACAGAAATACGGGCTCTCGCCCGAAGTGCTCCAATCCTATGCCGAACAAATCCGCGACGCGGCGGCCGACGGCGTGCAAATCGGCATCGTCATCGGCGGCGGAAACATCTTCCGCGGACTGACGGGCGCCAAACGGGGCTTCGACCGCGTGAAAGGCGACCAGATGGGCATGCTCGCCACCATCATCAATTCGTTGGCGTTGCAATCGGCGTTGGAAGACAACGGCATCAAGGCCAAAGTGCTGACCTCCATCCGGATGGAGCCTATCGGCGAATACTATTCGAAAGCCCGCGCCTTAGAATATTTGGAGCAGGGTTACGTGGTCATCATCGGCGGCGGCACGTCGAATCCCTACTTCACGACCGACTCGGCATCGGCGTTGCGGGGCATCGAAATCGAGGCCGACGTCCTGTTGAAGGGCACGCGCGTCGACGGCATCTACACGGCCGACCCCGAAAAAGACCCCTTGGCGGTGAAGTTCGACGAAATCACCTGCGAGGAGGTAATCGACCGCCGATTGAAGGTGATGGACTTGACGGCCTTCACGCTGTGCCGCGAGAACCGGCTCCCGATCATCGTCTTCGACATGGACACCCGCGGCAATTTGGGCAAGGTGCTTGCCGGAGAGCCGATCGGCACGCTCGTGAAAATGTAATCTCAAATCATACCGCACTATGGACACCACGACGATTCTCAACGATGCTTCCGCTCGCATGCAGAAGGCCATCGACCACCTCGAAGAGGAACTCCTGAACGTACGCGCCGGCAAGGCATCGCCCAACGTGCTCAACGGCGTGATGGTCGACTATTTCGGTTCGCAGGTACCCGTGTCGGGCGCCGCGAGCGTAACGGTACCCGACGCCCGCACGATTCTGATCCAACCGTGGGACACGAAGATGCTGCGCGTCATCGAAAAGGCCATCCTCGATTCGAACATCGGCCTCACCCCCTCGAACAACGGCGAAAACATCCGGCTGACCATTCCGCCGCTGACCGAGGAGCGCCGCAAGGGATTGGTCAAACAGGTGCGCACCGAAGCCGAAACGGCCCGCATCAGCCTGCGGAACGCCCGCCGCGATGCGGTCGAAGCATTCAAAAAGGCGCAGAAGGAGGGCATGCCCGAAGACGAATCGAAAGAGGGCGAAAACAAAGTCCAAAAGCTGTTAGACAAATTTTCCAAACTGCTGGACGAAGCCGTCGCCAAGAAAGAAAAGGACATCATGACCGTCTGACGCTGCGCCCGAACGGCGAACGAACCGACGAGGGTATACACCGAACCAGTCGACTATGCAATCAACCGAACCGAACATTACGTTGCGCGAGCGGATCGAAACGCTCAAACGCGAGAAAAACGCCGTCATTCTGGCCCACTACTACACGCGGCCGGAGGTGCAGGCGGTCGCCGACTTTTTGGGCGATTCGCTGGCACTCGCGGTCAAGGCGCAGTCGGTGGAGGCCGACATCATCCTCTTCGCCGGCGTGCACTTCATGGCCGAGACGGCCAAGGTGCTCTGTCCCGACAAAAAGGTGTTGATTCCCTGCCCCGAGGCGGGTTGCTCGCTCGCCGATTCGTGCGATGCTGCGGAGTTCGCCGCCTTCAAGGCGCAATATCCCGATCACAAGGTCGTGTCGTACGTCAACACGACGGTCGGCGTCAAGGCGTTGACCGACATTTGCTGCACCTCGTCCAACGCGCTCAAAGTCGTGCAGTCGATTCCCGAAAAGCAGCCGCTGATCTTCGCCCCCGACCACAACCTCGGCAGCTATATCCAGAAGCTCACCGGCCGGCAAAACATGGTCATTTGGAACGGCGCCTGCCACGTACACGAAGAATTTTCGCTCGAAAAGCTGCTCGCGCTGAAACGCGAACATCCGCAGGCGAAAATCATCGCCCACCCCGAATGCCGGGCCTATATCGTCGAAGTGGCCGATTACGTCGGTTCGACGGGCGCGATGCTGACCTACTGCGGCGAGAGCGACGCATCAGAATTCATCGTCGTAACGGAATCGGGCATCTTGGCCGAGATGCGCAAGCGCTATCCGCACAAGACGTTCATTCCGGCACCGCCGGACGACGAGACGTGCGGATGCAACAACTGCCGCTACATGAAGATGGTAACGCTGGAAAATATCTGCTCCACGTTGGAGCGCGAAAGCCCCGCCATCGAACTCGACGAGACGGTGCGGCGTCAGGCCGAACGTTCGATCCGCAACATGATCGCCATCCAATAACGCGCTGCACGACATGGCAATCATCCGACTGACCAAAGAGTTCTCGTTCGAGGCAGCCCATGCGCTCGACGGATACGACGGCCCCTGCCGCGAGCTGCACGGACACTCCTACCGGCTCTTCGTAACGGTGAAGGGCACTCCGCTCGCGACCGCCGGCGACCCGAAAGAGGGGATGGTGATGGACTTCGGCGTATTGAAACGCATCGTCAACGACGAAATCATCGCGCGACACGATCATGCGTTGATTCTCCAGCGTTCGGCCGAGACCGAAGCGCTGCGGAAGATGCTCGCGCAACAGTTCCGCAACATCGTCGAGGTCGACTATCGGCCGACTTGCGAAAACATGCTTGCGGATTTCGCCGTCCGCATCCGCGCGCGACTGCCGCAAGGGGTCGAGTTGCACGCGCTCCGGCTGCACGAAACCGCCACCTCCTTCGCCGAATGGGTCGCGGAGGACAACCGTTTTTGAAAACGGTTCGTGATGCGATAGATCGTTGGGATGCTTAACAAGGCTTTCTTCGCTACCGCGCCTTTTGAACGGGCTTCCCGCTGCGGCAGGCCCTATCAATAAAGGCGATTATATACAAATTTACACCGACGGCAATATAAAGCCGTAAGACCTTGCGGGTTCCGACAAAAGCCCCCGCCAAGGCGGGGGTTTAGGGGTGGGTCAAGTCTGCAAACGCGGCTTCGCCGCGAGCGGCACGACCGGCGGTAATGTGAATACATTCATATTCATGCACCTTTTTCTCGCCTCGGCATAGCTCGAACAAGTTCGGCTCTGCCCTCGGCTTATCGAAAACGTTCGCCAACCCGATTCGATGTAAAATGGTATATAGTTACCATAAAATAACAGCACTATGACCGTGAGGCATTTTATTCTCGTCTTGTTTTTATTTCTAATCTATCCTGCACAAGGCCAAGAAAGTCATGTCTCACCCAAGATAAAGATATATATAGACTTTATCGACAATTGTCATACTTCTGCGGCAGATTATGTCCTGCATCTATTCGAACGATATGACATCGTGATTCTCGGCGAACGGGATCACCGGGATACCACGCAATACGATTTGATCGAACAAATTGTATCCGATCCGCGATTTATCGAGAACGTCGGACATGTCATGACCGAAATCGGAGTATATAACATGACCGAAGAGCTCGATCGGATCGTCAATGCCTCCTATGCGTCGTTCGGGGAGTTCGACGCAGCATTATGGGATGCCTATAAGAACCTCGACTATACACCCTTATGGGAGAATACCAATTTTTATCAATATCTGTGTTCGATTTATCGAATCAATAGAGACCTCCCCACGTGCCGAAAAATTCATATTTCGTTATTGGACATGCCCTTTTCATGGCGTCAGACAGCGGGAATGACGCACGAACAATTTCGTACATTCTTGCAAATGTGGGAGCAAAAGGACCTGATTATGGCCAATAATACGTTAACGGAACTATATAAATTATTCGAAGGCACCGATACCCGAAAAAAGGCGCTGATCGTTTTCAATGCTCCGCATTCGTATGCGATCGATCATGGCAAACGAAATAATCGCTATGCCGGACAAATTATCATGGAACGTTTCCCCGAACGGGTCGCCAATATCATGTTTAACCGGACAAAAAAAGGGAGTGATGAATTGACGCAAAATGGAAAATGGGATGCCGCATTCGCAGCTTGCGGAAATAAAAGCATCGGATTCGATCTGGCCGGGACTCCGTTCGGTGAAGATGATTTCGATTTGCATCCGCGATGTCTCAATGGGAAATATAAATATAAAGAGGTATATGATGGATTTATCTTTTATAAGCCTGTCGAAGAGTGGGTTTTCGGATTGGGAATCCCCCATCCGGCGGATTCCGATTTCGAAAAAGAATTGGCATGGCGCGATGGCTCGGTTTGGGAAGGGTCGCCGGCAAACAGTCCGGCAGAAATAGCCGAAATCAATGATTATTACACGAAAATCAAGTGTTTCCGAATTGATTCCGTTTCACTCAAAAAAATCGCTAAACGTATTAATATATATTACAAACCCGGAATCCGACAAGGGATAACAAAATAGGAAAAAATTATTCAATCATGAAAAAGCTTTTTTTGGTCGATGCTTATGCATTGATTTTCAAATACTATTACGCCTTCATGGGGCGGCCCATGCGCAACCGCACGGGCATGAACACCTCGGTCGTTTTCGGATTCGTCAAGTTCCTGCGCGATATGCTGAAACGCGAACGGCCCGATCTGTTGGGCGTGGCGTTCGACCCCAAAGGCGGCAGCTTTCGCCGCGAACTCTTTCCCGAATACAAGGCCAACCGCACCGAGACGCCCGAAGATATTTTGATTTCGGTTCCCTACGTCAAACGGGTGTTGGAAGCAATGTGCATCCCGATTCTCGAAGTCGAGGGTTACGAAGCGGACGACGTTATCGGCACGCTCTCGCAAAAGGGCGCCGCAGCCGGTTACGAGGTATTCATGGTAACGCCCGACAAAGATTACGGGCAGTTGGTGCGCGATCACTGCAAAATCTATAAGCAGAAAGGACACGACGGCCGCATCGAAATCATCGACCGCGCGGCCATTCGCGAGAAGTACGGTATCGACGATCCGGTGCTGGTGCGCGACATCCTCGCCTTGTGGGGCGATACGTCGGACAACATCCCGGGCGTGCCGGGCATCGGCGAAAAAACCGCCTGCAAGTTGGTACAGGAGTGGGGAACGGTGGAGAACATCCTCGCCAATGCCGACAAAATCGCCGGCAAGCAAGGTGAAAAAATCGCCGCTTGGGGCAACAAACTGCGATTGGCCAAGACGTTGACCACCATCCGGTTGGATGTTCCGATCGAGTTCCGCGCCGAAGAACTCGTCCTCTGCGAACCGCATATCGACGCCCTGCGGGCCCTGTTCGCTGAATTGGACTTCAAGGCCTTCTTGAACGACATCGCCAATCTGGCCCCACTCGAGCCCGATTCCGACGTTCCGCACCAAGAGGCGCAGACCCAGCTCGCCGAGATGGCCCGTGCGAAATCCGCCGCTTCGAAGCGCGCGGCCCTTGCGGGGCAGGGCAACCTGTTCGAAGCATTCGCGGCACCCCAGCCGACCCAACAAGCCCAGCAACAACCGGTCGCCGCCCCCGCTCCTGCGGCATCGGCTGCCGAGCCGGACGATTCGGCCGAAATCCACGAGCCGGCCACGGCCCTCACCACACCGCACACCTATACGCTGGTCGATAATGCCGACCGGTTGCGCAAGGTCTTGGCCGAAGTCGCGACCTATCCGGAGTTCTGTTTCGATACGGAGACTACGGGATTGGATGTTTTCAACGACCGCATCGTCGGGCTTTCGCTCGCCGTCGAACCGCATCGGGCGTGGTACATCCCTTTTAATGAAGCGAATACGGCTACGTATGCCGACCTGATCCGCCCGCTGTTCGAAAACGAGGTGATCGCCAAAATCGGCCAAAACGTGAAGTTCGATTTGATGGTATTGCGCCGCATCGGCGTTGCCGTGCGCGGGCTGAAGTACGACACGATGATTCTCCACTATCTGCTCGACCCCGAATCGCGCCACAACATGAACGCGCTGGCCGAACGCTACCTCGACTATCGGCCCATCGAAATCGAAACGCTCATCGGCAAGGGCCCCCGCCAGCTGACGATGGACATGGTCAACGTCGAGCGGGTTACGGAGTACGCCGCCGAGGATGCCGACATCACGCTGCAACTGAAACAGGTGCTGTGGCCGCAGGTGGAAGAAATCGGATTGCAAAAACTCTATTGCGAAATCGAAGAGCCGATGATCGAGGTACTGGCCGACATCGAGATGGCGGGCGTCCGAATCGACACGGCCGCGCTGAACGAATACGCCGTAGAACTCAATCGCAAGTTGGCCGAATTGGAGGCCGAAGTGCGCGAGGAGGCAGGTGAACCGACCCTCAACATCAACTCCACGCGGCAATTAGGCGAGGTGCTGTTCAGCAAGATGCGCATCGCCGAGAAGCCCAAGATGACCCGCACGAAACAATTCTGCACGGACGAAGAGTACCTCCAAAGTTTCGCCCGCAAGTATCGCATCGTCGATAAGATTTTGGAGTATCGCGGCGTGAAAAAGCTGTTATCGACCTACGTCGAGGCGTTGCCGCAGTTGGTCAACCGCACGACGGGGCGCATCCACACCTCGTTCAATCAGGCGGTTACGGCGACCGGACGGCTGTCGTCGACCAATCCCAATCTGCAAAACATCCCCGTGCGCGACGAATTAGGCCGCCGCATCCGCGAGGCCTTCATCCCGTCGGACGACGACCATCTGTTGCTTTCGGCCGATTACAGCCAAGTGGAATTGCGGCTGATGGCTCATCTGTCGGAGGATGAATCGCTTATCGCCGCCTTCGAACACGGCGAGGACATCCATGCCGCGACAGCCGCGCGGCTTTTCGGGAAACAGCTCGACGAGGTAACGCACGAAGAACGCCGCCGTGCGAAAACGGCCAATTTCGGCATCATCTACGGCATTTCGCCCTTCGGCTTGAGCCAACGGCTGGATATTCCGCGCAAAGAGGCCCGCGAGATCATCGACGGCTATTTCATCTCGTATCCGAAGGTGCGCGACTACATGGAGCGGGTGGCCGAACAGGCCCGCACGGACGGATATGTGGCGACGATTTTCGGCCGACGCCGTTATCTGAACGACATCAAGTCGCAGAATGCCGTAGCGCGCGGACTGGCCGAACGCAATGCCGTGAACGCCCCGATACAAGGCTCGGCGGCCGACATCATGAAAATTGCAATGATTGCCGTGCACCGGCGTTTCGCAGAAGCGGGCATCCATTCGCGGGTCATCCTCCAAGTGCACGATGAATTGGTCGTCGACATGCTCCGCAGCGAGCAGGAACAGGTCGTCCGCATCGTAACCGAAGCGATGGAACATGCTGCGAAGCTGCGCGTTCGACTCTTGGTGGATTACGGCATCGGCAACAACTGGCTCGAAGCCCATTAACAGGGACGCGATCTGTCGTTTAATGGATTAACCGCTACTTCATCCAGATGATGCGGGCCCGGTCGTCGGAGCCGGGTAGCGGCGCAGGCTGGTAATCCGAATAACCCAACGCAATGGCGCACAAGGGTTCGCACCCATCGGGAATGGGCAGGAACGTGCGCAGATAATCTACAGCGCGTTCGCCGTCGGGCTGGGCCTTGACACGCGGCCGTCCGGCAATCTGCACCCAACACGAAGCCAGACCTTCGTCGACGGCCGTCAACTGAATCATCGTCGCGGCGATGGCGGCATTGACCTCCCACAAATCCGTCTTCGACTTGTCGCCTAAGACGACGATGGCCAACGGTGCGTGCGCCATAAATTCGGAACCGCTGTCGCGCATCTTGGCCATACGCGCCACGACCGCAGGGTCGTCGACCACCAGTAAACGGGTCGAACGGCTGTTGTGCGACGACGGAGCCGCCAAAGCGACGTTGAGCAACCGCTCGACGGATGCCTGCGGGACGTGCCGATCGTTGAATTTACGAATGCTGCGGCGCCGAGCCACCAATTCTTTCCATTCCATAATTTTATTAAGATAACTATATACAATTTTATACCGAATCAAGTTGGCGAATATATTTACATTGCTGTCGGTTGTGCCGCTCGCGGCTTCGCCGCGTTTACAGATTTGACCCACCCCCAACTGCGACCGAAGGCGAGCGCAATCGAGCTTGCACGGATTGCCGAGCCGCCACAGCAGAAGCGGAACCTGTTCCGCAAACCCGCCTTGGTGGGGACTTCAGTCTCGTAACCGAAACGAATCAACGATCTGCGCTACCGACCGAACCGATACAAAGTTACGACGATTCGCAGCAATATCCACACCACGACCCCGTTTTTGTCGACCTTCGTAAAAAATTTCTTATCTTCGTAAAAATTTTCCTCTCCTACTATGGACAACACCGATTGCCGATTCACGATCGCTCTGATCTACGACTTCGACGGGACGCTGGCACCCGGCAACATGCAGGAATACGACTTCATCCCGGCCGTGGGCAAGAGCAACAAAGAATTCTGGAGCGAGGCCAACTCGCTCGCCGAACAACAGGATGCCGACATGGTGCTGACCTACATGGCCCGCATGATTCAAGCCGCTCGATCGAAAGGACTCTCGCTGCGCCGCGAAGCGTTTCAAGATTCGGGACGTCGCGTAACGCTCTTCGCCGGCGTCCGCGAATGGTTTTCTCGCATCAACGCTTACGCCGCCGCACGCAACATCCGGATTCTGCACTACATCAACTCGTCGGGGCTGAAAGAGATCATCGAAGGCACCTGCATCGCCCACGAATTCCGCAAAATCTACGCCTGCTCGTTCCTCTACGACATCGACGGCATCGCCTACTGGCCCGCCGTGGCGGTCAACTACACCAACAAAACGCAATTCATCTTCAAAATCAACAAAGGGGTCGAATCGGTCTTCGACGCCAAATTGGTGAACCGCTACATCCCCGAGGACGAACGCCCCGTGCCGTTCCGCCACATGATTTACGTGGGCGACGGGACGACCGATATTCCGTGCATGCGGTTGGTCAAGAACTACGGCGGCCACTCCATCGCGGTCTACAACCCCGACCAGAAAAACGGACAGAAAGAACTCGCCTCGCTGATCCACGACAACCGCGTGAACCATGTCTGTCCGGCCGATTACACCGCCGGCTCGGAAATGGATCGGCTCGTGAAGACCATCATCGACAAGATGGATGTAGACGACCGGTTAGAAAAGATGAAAGTAATCAAATAGGCCCGAGCGGAACTTCGTTTCTTCTCAAAAAAACCGACAAAAGCATGACAACCCCCTTAATAAAAAGATTGCTGTTCGCAACGAACAACGCCCATAAACTCGCCGAAGTGCAGGCCGTTCTGGGGTCCGGATTCGAGCTGACGACCCCGCGTGCATGCGGCGTTACGGAAGAGATTCCCGAGACCTGCGACACGCTTGAAGGCAACGCTTCGCAAAAGGCGCACTATCTGTACGACCGCATGGGGATGGATTGTTTTGCCGACGACACGGGGCTGGAGGTCGCGGCTCTGGGCGGAGCGCCCGGCGTACATTCGGCCCGCTATGCCACCGATGGCCACGATTTTTCAGCAAACAACGAATTGCTGCTAAGGAACCTCGCGGGAGTAGCCGACCGTCGGGCTCGTTTCCGCACGGTCGTCGCGCTGCTGCTCGGCGGAAAAGAGTATCGGTTCGAAGGCGTAGTCGAAGGCCGCATCATCGACCATGCAATCGGCCACGAAGGGTTCGGATACGACCCGCTCTTCATCCCCGACGGATCGTCCAAAACCTTTGCGGAGATGACGGCCGACGAAAAAAATGCCGTATCGCACCGTGGCCGCGCGATCCGCAAACTCGCCTCCTTTTTATTAACGCGCCGCTTTTAGAAGCCCCGTTTGAACGGGGTTCCTTATGCAGTAGAGCGTTACTGTGCTTAGCAAGGTTTTCTTCGCTCCCAACCATTTTGCCTAAAAATGATGCGGCTCTGTGAGCCGCGCGGGCCGAAGCCTCCGCCCGCGGAGGCCCGCCTATCGGCGTTCTCTCCGCAGTCTTCGCCCCGCTGCTTCCAAAAGCGGTCGACCCCTTTTTTGCATTTTCCGCAAAAAAGGCTACTTTTGTACTGACATATCGATTACACGGAAAGTGTAGCTTGTTCTCGTTAAGCGAATCTGGAAAATTCATTGAAGAGAGAATTGGCGTACATCTTGCCGCGTCGCGTATATCCGACAACTCTGTCGGATGTATGGGCGTGGGGTTGTTGCTTATTTTATCTTCAAGGTATTCCAGAACCTGCTTAACTGAAATGAGTTTGCGGCACCACGCTTTCCGTATTTTTATAAACCACACAAAATGCGAATAACCGTTGTGGAGGTGCCGGAACGACAAAACAAAACTTATTTCATTATGAAAAAGTTATTTTTCTGTGCAGCCGCTTTGCTTGCGGCAATCTCATTCTCGGCTTGCTCCGGCGATGGCGAACCCAATCTGCCTGCTACGCCGGAAAATATCGCCGGTACCTGGCAACTTACCCATGAAGATGGATGGAAAATCTACGACGGTGAAAAGGACACATGGTCGGATAACTATCCCGATGAGGAGGGATGGTATGCTATATGTTCATTCGACAAAAACAGTTCTTTTACCCAAAACGAATACGATAACGACAAGGTTGACTATACGGGCAACGGTACCTATTCGATCTCGGGCAATAAGCTTACGATCAAAATTAAGTATGAAGAAGCTCACACCTTTGAAATCAAGAAGCTGACCGGATCGCAACTCGTTTTATTCGAAAAAGATACATACGAGGACTATTCGGGAGAAACCACCACGACCCTCAAACGAATCGAATAAACGGCAAAAACGAATCAAAGAAAAGGAACCGAGGCGCACGCTCTTAATCAAACGTGCGCCTCGCGCCTTTTGAAAGGCGTTCCCGATGCGTTGGAATGTTTTCGAACGACTTCTTCGCTCCCGACCGTTTTGCCTAAAAATGATGCGGCTCTGTGAGCCGCGCGGGCCGCAGCCTCCGGCGGCGGCCCGCTCTCACGAGCGCGCACTCCGCAGGCTGCGTCCTGCAAATTGAGCTGGTAGCGACAACAACCGCCAGAAACGCAAAAACATTCGGTCGCGCTTAAAACCGGCGATGAGGGAGGGGACACAAGGACGAATAAACCGGATTCGGAATACTTGTATTCAACGAATCCGGTTTGTTTGGCCTCGTAGACGGATGCAATCCGTCGTCCCTCGCCGCTGCTTATTGCTCGGGTTTGCCGCGCGGCTGGGGGCGAGCACGCCCCCAAAGAGCGCAACACTGTCAAGCTGGATGAAAAATCAATAGCTACGTGCAAAGAGCACACGCCGATGCGACGGCTTGCCCGAGAAGATGCATGTGCCCTCCTCGTCCGGCGCATCGAACGGAATGCAACGGATCGTCGCTTTCGTCGCATCCTTGATGGCGATCTCGGTCTCGACCGTGCCGTCCCAATGGGCCGAAATGAATCCGCCCTTTTCATCCAACACGCGCTGGAACTCCTCCCACGTATCGACCTTCGTAATCATCGAATCGCGGAAAGCGAGCGCCTTGCGATAGATATTTTGCTGGATGTCGGTCATTAGCTGTTCGACGTAATCGACGAGCCCCTCCTGCGGACGGGTCTCCTTTTCGAGCGTATCGCGACGCACGAGTTCGATGGTGCCGTTTTCCAGATCGCGCGGACCCATCGCCAGTCGCACCGGCACGCCCTTGAGTTCGTATTCCGAGAACTTGAAGCCCGAACGGACATTGTCGCGGTCGTCGATCTTCACGCTGATGCCCTTTTCGCGCAATGCGGCGGCAATCGCCTCGAAACGTGTACGAATTTCGTCGAGTTGTTCCAGACCTTTGTAAATCGGCACCATGACCACCTGAATCGGCGCCAGCTTCGGCGGCAAGACCAATCCGTTGTTGTCCGAATGGGCCATGATAAGCGCGCCCATCAAGCGGGTCGACACGCCCCACGACGTAGCCCAAACGTATTCCAATTTGCCCTCCTTGTTGGCATACTGCACGTCGAACGCCTTGGCGAAATTCTGCCCTAAGAAGTGCGACGTACCGCTTTGCAACGCCTTGCCGTCCTGCATCAGCGACTCAATCGTAAGCGTATCCTCCGCACCGGCGAAGCGTTCGTTGGGCGACTTGTGCCCTACGACGACCGGCAGCGACATCCACTCTTCGGCGAACCGCTGATAGACATGCACCATCTTCGTAGCCTCGGCGATGGCCTCCTCACGGGTCGCATGGGCCGTATGACCCTCCTGCCACAGGAATTCGGCCGTGCGCAAGAACAAGCGCGTACGCATCTCCCATCGCACGACGTTGGCCCACTGGTTGCACAGGATGGGCAGGTCGCGATACGAATGGATCCAGTTCTTGTAGGTGCTCCAGATGATGGTTTCCGACGTCGGGCGCACGATCAGTTCCTCTTCGAGTTTCGCATCGGGATCGACGACGACGCCGTTTCCGGCAGGATCGTTTTTCAGGCGGTAGTGGGTTACGACCGCGCACTCCTTAGCGAAACCCTCCACGTGGTCGGCCTCCTTCGAGAAGAAAGATTTCGGGATGAAAAGCGGGAAATAAGCATTCTGATGGCCCGTCTCCTTGAACATTTTGTCCAAAGCGTCGTGCATCTTCTCCCAGATGGCGTAGCCGTAGGGTTTGATGACCATGCAGCCGCGCACGGCCGAATTTTCGGCCAAACCTGCTTTCACGACCAAATCGTTGTACCATTGCGAGTAGTTCTCGTCGGACTTGGTCAAATCTTTCAGTTCCTTTGCCATATCGTCATGTCGTTTTATTCGGATGTCCGCAAAGATACGCAAAATAATTGTTGCATAGCATCATTGTTTTTCTAAACTTTGCGACGTACGACCCAAGCCCGACAATACCTCACCGAAGTGTTGCGTATTGCTGAACATTTTTCTATATTTGTAAAATAAACCTATCTGTCATGAATAATCTGCATGCCGTTTATTTCAGCGCCACCGATACCACCGCCCGTTGTGTCCGCGCAATATGCCGGGGATATGCCTCGACCCCAGAATCGGAGATCAACCTGGCAAACGACCTCGATATCCCTTTCCGCGACTTCAAAGAAAACGATGTCGTTGTGGTCGCGGCCCCTGTTTACGGCGGACGGCTTCCCGCGCAAGTGGCCGATTCTCTCAAACGGCTGAAAGGAAACGGAGCCACAGCCATTGCCACGGTTGTTTTCGGGAACCGGGACTATGACGATGCGCTTCTTGAACTGACCGACCTGCTCATCGACCGAAACTTCCGCATCGTAGGAGCCGGTGCGTTCATCGGACAACACTCCATCTTTCCCAAAGTCGGAGTTGCACGCCCCGATGCCGAGGATGAAAAACAACTGCTCTCATTCGGCAAAGAGTGCCGGCTGGCTGTGGACCGCAACGTCGATACATACCCATCCTTGCAGATCAAGGGAAAGCGTCCGTACAAAAAAATCGTCGGAATACCCCTGCATCCGTCGGCAAAAGCGGCCGATTGCGTGAAATGCGGCCAGTGCGTCGCCAGTTGTCCCACGGGAGCGATCTCGGCAGACAGTCCCTATGCAACAAACCCCGAGGTGTGTATCTCCTGCGGCCGATGTATCCATGTATGCTCTACCGGAGCCCGCCGACACGGAGGAGCGATGTATCGAATTATCGGCACACTTTTCAAAATCGGTTTTTCCAAGCGAAAAGAATCGGAGTGGACGGTTGCCAAATAATAACCTTTCCGAAATCCCCCCCCCACCACCAAAAAAATCGAGTTCCGATGCTTCCCAGCGTCGGAACTCTTGGTTAGGTTAGTTAGGTTTAATGAGAGAGTGTGGGTTTTCCCACTTTTTTCGTCAACAAAAGTAATACTTTTTCACGAAAAAACAAATATTTTGCAACATTTTTTCAATTTTTTCGTCGAATCGAACCGATTCATAATTAAAATTTTTTAATTACATCCGATTCGCAAGCCGACCGCTTACAAGGCCGCACGCAACAGATTAGCCTCGGGCGCCTCGTCCTGCGGCTGCTGCACGCGGGTTCCGAGGTGGCTGTTCCGATAGGTCGCCGGCGTCATGTGGAACTCCTTTTTGAAAAGTTTGATAAAATGCGACGTATTCGGGAACGTGCATTCGTTGCCGATTTCGGAGATCGACTTCGACGTCGAAATCAACAGCAGCCGCGAGTGCATCAACCGCTGCCGGATATACCAACGATGCGGCGGCATCTGGAAATGCCGGTTGAACTCCTTCTTGAACGAGGTCAACGAACGGTTGGTCTGACGGGCCAGCTCCTCGATGCAGACGTCGTTGAAGATGTGATCGTAAACGATCTGTTCGAAATTCTCCTTCGCGGCATCGGCATTGTTCAGCACCTTGCTCTTGAGGCAGCAATCCTCGTGCGACACGATCAGATAGATCAATTCGGTCATCTTGATGTTTTCGGCCGTCTCGTCGTGGCGAAAATCCTCGTCGCGCAGATAATTGTTCGTATTGGCAAAGAAATTGCGCAAGGCATTCCATCCCGGCATCGCGACGTGCGACTGGCCGCTGCACCGCTCGCACAGGTGTTCGTTCGAGATGTTCAGTCCGTAGGTGATATTCAGATGGAGCAGGATGCGCTGCAAATCGGCCGGCGTGTAATAGAACAGAATCTGTTCGAAGGGCTGACCACCGTCGGGGACGTCCTCGACGTAATGGCGCCCGACGCCCATGTAGAACACGTCGCCGCGGTTGAGCACTTGACGCTTGTCGCCGTCGTAGATGTGTTTCGTGCCGCGCAGCACGTACCCGATCGCATAACGGGCGAGGGTTTGGGACTGGATGCCGTTGTGAGCCGATTCGGTGTACTTCACGATCATCGGCTGCTGGGCAGGAACGGAAGAGATGATTGAACTTTTCATATGCTTATTCATTGAATTGGATCGAATCCGGAAGTCCGGAAAGCTACGTGCCTTTCCTTTTTCGACTTCAAAAATACAATATATTATTTAATCTTACAATATATTATTGTATTTTCGGGACAAAAAAGGGGCGAAAAGCCCATACGGAACATTCTTCCGGCTTATTTTTTGGCAACTATATATGACTTTCCACCGAATCGAGTTAGCGAATGGTTTTACATGGCCGATGGTCGGGTCGCTCGCGGCGAAACCGCGTATTCAGTTTTGACCCACCCCCGCACCCCCGCCTCGGCGGGGGCTTCGGTCGGAACTCGCGAGGTGATACGGTTTTGGATTACCGCTTGTGTAAAACGGTATCTAATCGCCTTTTTATTAACTGGTTGGAATGCTAATAACGGTCTTATTAACCGGCTGGAATACTAATAACGGCTATAACCGTCGGGAAGGATGCTCAAACGAGCGGCAGGAACAGAACGGCCATAGCGACCGCCAGAATCGTCAGATAGAGCAACGTCGAGAAGGTCGCGTAAATCCGCACGAAGAAGAAAGGCAACAAAACAGCCGACGGAACGGCCATCCAAGCCGCATCGGCCGTCGAGACGGCCGGGCCGCAAAGCGAGCCGATGCAAAGCACCAGCACACCTATATTATATATAAGCAGATAACGCGCCCGTGCGCCTACCGAATAAAAATTGGCCCAGATCGAGCCGATGCCGCAGATATTCAGCCACAGAAAGCCGCCGGCCACTCCGAGCCAAGGCGTCATGCCCGAACGGAACAGTGCACAAAATTCGCCGCCGAAAAAATCGTTCCATACGGCGATGAGCGGTGCAAGGAACGCCCCGCCGAACAACCAATTCCCATAGCACAACAGCAAAGGGGCAAGCAATAGGCCGGCCAATGCGACCACGGTTTCGCGCTGGGTTCGTCGGAAGAGCAGCACGCCGAACGGCAACAGCAACAGCAACGGCAATGCCGCCGGCTGAATCAAAACCAACAGCTCCAAACAGAACGACGCCCGGAACAACAAATCGAAACTGTACCCGTTGCGGAAAGCCGCACAAAAGTGTTTCACGGCGACTGCCAACAGCATCGTCGCACAAAAAACGGCCAACGAGATGCCGCGTCCCGCCAAACAGCAGGCCAACATACCGAACAACGGAATCGAAAGACATGTATTAAGCCCGTAAAGGTTGGGCCTTACGGAAATGCGTCCGACGGCGATACCCGCATAAAGAGCGGCGAACAGCGCCAACCAGCGGGCCAAGCCGGGCCAAGCCGTCTGAAACCGGAGCAGCATTTCGCGCGGCATTGCGAAAGCCATTCCTGCGCCGATTCGGCCCGAAGCGTGCACAGCCGCGCCCCCTCCCACGGACTCGGCAGGCGCAACGCCCCACAAGGCGATGGCGCAAACGACGAGCAGCGTCAGAAAAGCCGGCACGAAAGGCTGTCGGGCGAATTGCAGTTTCATCGATCGGTCTGAATGAGCCTCCTGTGCGATCCGCCCTTTCCAAAAAGGTTTCGAATCGGTCGGAACCACCAGAGGATACCCCAAAAATAGAGAAAAAAGTCGAAACGGAACCAAAAAAGCGCTAACTTTGTTCATCGTGTTGGAACTTCAGTATCAATATGCCGTCGACGAAGCCGGTTGCGACGAGGCCGGACGGGGTTGTTTAGCGGGGCCCGTGTTCGCCGCCGCCGTCATTCTGCCGCCCGATTTCCACGACGACCGGCTGAACGATTCGAAACAGATGACCGCCCGCAACCGCGATTTGCTGCGCGAGGTAATCGAACGCGAGGCCATCGCTTGGTCGGTCGAGGCCGTTGCAGCGGCCCGCATCGACGAAATCAACATCCTGAACGCTTCGTTCGAAGGGATGTCGTTGGCTGTGGGACGGTTGCACGTACGACCGGCCTTCTTGGCCATCGACGGCAACCGGTTCCGGACGCAGCTCGGCATCCCCTATCAGTGCATCGTCAAGGGCGACGGGAAATATGCCGACATCGCCGCAGCATCCGTTCTGGCCAAAACGCACCGCGACGAATACATGTGCCGCCTTGCAGAGGAGTACCCGCAGTACGGCTGGCAGCGGAACAAGGGTTACCCCACCCGCGAGCACCGTTTGGCCATTCGCGAACACGGTCTGACACCCTACCATCGGCTGACTTTCAACCACACGATCGGCCAGTTGGAACTGGAATTCTGATGCAATCCGTGCAGTTTCATGCTCCGAATCGACCGAACAACAGATAATTTTGCTATTTTTGTGAAACTGAATTTTTTATTAAATAAAGAGGTGGCGAAGGCGATCACTCGGTGATTTGTGCCTGCCGTCGCCACCATACATACGAACCCATGCCCATTGCATTCGCCAAATACGAAGGAGCCGGCAACGACTTCATCCTCATCGACAATCGCAAACAAGTATTCCGACCCGATCCGCAGGCAGTCGCCCGATTGTGCGACCGGCACTTCGGTATCGGGGCCGACGGTCTGATGACCCTCACCCGCAACGAGGCCGGAACCAACATCATGCACTACTTCAACGCCGACGGGTCGGAGGGCGAGATGTGCGGCAACGGAGCCCGCTGTTTCGCTCTGTTCGTCCGGCATCTGGGACTTTGCGACGAGACCTGCAGGTTCGAAGCGACCGACGGCCCCCACGAAGCCCTGTTGCGGACGGTCAAAGGGTCGACCGGCGAGATCGAATTAGGCATGATGCCCGTATCCGAGATACGTCCGGTCGGAACAGGCTGGGCGCTCAACACGGGCGTGCCCCACTATGTGGAATTCGTCGAATACGCCAATGCCGTCGACGTCTGCGGTCGCGGCCGCAAAATCCGTTACGATGCGGAGCACTTCCCGCAGGGGACGAACGTCGATTTCGTCGAAGTGCTCGACAACGGCAAGTTGCGAATCCGCACCTACGAACGCGGGGTCGAGAACGAGACCCTCGCCTGCGGAACAGGCGCCACGGCCGCCGCGCTGGTCGTCAATTTCGCCCTGCAACCCGATGTGCACAAATTCGACATCAAAGTGCACGGCGGCCGACTGCAAGTCCGCTTCCATCGCGACGGCGCCCAACAATACAACGACATCCGGCTGACCGGCCCCGCCCGACGGGTTTTCAGCGGCACCACCGAATGAATGACGCCCCCCAAAGACCCTCGCGCGTATGACCGAAAAATTCATCATGGCCGGAGAGACAGCATTGCACGTCTGCGATTCGCAATCCGGCGACCGTTGTGTCGTCCTGCTGCACGGTTATCTCGAATCGATGCTCGTATGGGACGAATTTATTAAGTTGCTTTACAAAGAATTGAGGGTCGTGAGCATGGACCTCCCCGGCCACGGCATCTCGGTCGTGAACGGCGAAATGCACTCGATGGAATTTCTGGCCGACACGGTTGCCGACGGCCTTCGGGCGCTCGGCATCCGGCGATGCACAGTCGTGGGCCATTCGATGGGCGGATACGTCGCTTTGGCGTTGTGCGAACGTCATCCCGAGCTGCTCGACGGCTTGGTGCTGCTCAGTTCGACCCCTAACGCCGACACGCCCGAAAAACAGGAGAACCGTCGGCGTGAAATCGAAGTAGTCCGTTCCGGCCGCAAAGAGCTGCTGACGCGAAGCGCCCCCAGCGCCGGATTTGCCGAGGAGAACCGCGACCGAATGCAGGATGCAATCGAAGACCTGACCGAACAGATTTTCGTAACCGAAGATGCGGGCATCATCGCCTTGCTGAACGGGATGATCGCCCGCAAAGACCGCAACGAAATGTTGCGGACGACGAAGGTTCCCGTCTGCTTCATTTTAGGCCGCAAGGACGGATATATTCCGGTAGAAACGGCGGAACGGATGGTCGCCGAACATCCGGAGGCCGAGGTCGTCTGGTTGGAGCACTCGGGACACATGGGCTTTCTCGAAGAACCCGAAAAGACGGCGGCTGCCTTGTTGCATTTCGTGCTCTCCGGAGCGTCGGAAGCGGCATCGACAGCGAATAACCGAAAAAATAGTGCAATCGAACCGGCCGAATGATCGGTTCGGCCCGAAATTTGCAGCGAACGACAAAAACAAACAGACAAAAGACCGACCGAAAGAGATAACGACCTGCCAATCGCACATGCAATACCCCATTCCGGAACAATTTCAAGGGCGTCCGCGAAAGAGAATCTGACAATTTTCACAAGCAAACGGACAATCGGCGAATGTTCTTCAAGATAGAACAACGCAAACGGCATCGCGTATGCTTACCGCGCATCTATTCGGTTATGGGGTATTGTTTTCGTTTCCGAAGGTTTTCCTAATGCCGTCTTGTTTTTCCGAATGTCCGTATTCGGTAAATCCCGGCCTTGATTCAGAAAAAAATCGCGAAAAATTTTGCAGGAAAAGAATTTTGCCTTATATTTGCACTCCGAAACGGCGATAGCGCCGGCTTTCGAAGCCTGAATAGCTCAGTTGGTTAGAGCACATGACTGTTAATCATGGGGTCCTAGGTTCAAGTCCTTGTTCAGGCGCCAATGCGCGAGGGTTGCATCGAAAAGAGAAGGGTTCCGAGTGAGGACACAAACAAGGAAACGAGTGAGTGAACGAACAGGAGGCCGAATCGTTCGAAAAAATTCGATTGAGTAACGCGCCGACGAACGAGGAATCGCAGCGTCAGAGAAAACAAAAAATCGGTAAAAAGATTTGGCGTTTATCGAAAAAGCGTTACCTTTGCAGTCCCGAGCCATTTTTTAAGTAGATTAGGGAGCTTAGCTCAGCTGGTTCAGAGCGTCTGCCTTACAAGCAGAGGGTCGGGGGTTCGAATCCCTCAGCTCCCACACTAAAAATCAACCACTTACAGCGATGTAGGTGGTTGATTCATTTTAGGACAGGTACACAATTTAGACACAAATGCGAACTAAATCGCAACCCAGTTGTAAAACTCGACACACAAATTCACACCGTGATAATGCGCTTGATAGACGCCGTTCGCTTCGTATTCGATTTCAAATTCCATAATTCGATACGTACCGGCCGGACAAGTAGCCGCATACTGCCGAGCATCGGCGGCCGTGGTGAACCGGCCGATTAGTTGCCCGTCTCGTGAAAATTCATAGATATATTCCATATTTCGGGTTATTTCCCCATTCCTCCGGCGAGGAGTTGCGGATTTTGTCGCCTGAAACATTCCTTACAACGTCGGATTTCAAGCAGTCCTTTGTCGCCGTTGAGGACAATTAAACCGTCTCGTTGGTTTCCTTGATTCTGGCATTGGCATTCGGTGCGGACACGGAACACGCAGAACCCTGCGGCTTCGAATGCGTGCTTGAGCATCGACGCCTCGCATCTTTTGTTGACATAGATTACTTTCATTGTTTATTCCCTTCCTGAATACGACGTTTGAAATAGACAATTTTTTACAAATACAAGCGAATTGCAGTTCACTCTCGAAGATATCTCTTATATTGTTGAACAACATCGTTCGCCCATTCTATCAATTCGCACAAGTTGCGCAATAGAAAAGCACGTTCATTGGCTTCTTGTTCCGTATCGGCCGAATAACATTCGCGCAACTCCTCAAGGACAGAGCTTGAGTCTTCGTCCTCCTCCCGTTGTCTATTCCCAACGCCGTACTGTATCGCTGCGATAATCTGCGTCCGCTCCTCATACGCTTTAATAAGCTCGTTTATAAGGCCTACCGCACCATACATAGCGATGGGCTCACTTAATTTTCGAGTGCGTCTTGTGTAATCATAAATTCCTTCATAGTCGTAAATAGTTTTAGTTTATTGAGGTAGAAGTTTTGGGAGTGTTCAATATTTCGTTGATCATATTCCGCAGGCGGACAAGGTCATCATCCGTCATGCGGACGTAGTCGGAATTTCCCAGTGCAAGGTTCCACGTTTCAGTGTCGCCGGTCAAACGGTAGTCCGTCGTTTTCATCAATACAATTTCAGTCATGGTTGTGTTGGTTTTAATTGTTCGCTATGTTCTGTTCGATTACTCGGCCGATAAGGGCGTGGAGAGCTTGTAACTCCTCAAATGGCATCGGGTCGCCGATAATGTCGTCTTCTTCACCCCAGCCGAGATAGTAGATGACTTGGGGCTTCTGTCCAGCCTGCTCGTGGATTTCCTCCCGCCACACTTTGATGTTGGAAGTGTTGATTCTGTTTGTTTTCATCGTTTGTATTGTTTTTGTTGAGGTCAGGGCCGACGCCCCGTCCGACGGTTGTCTTTATTGTCAATATATCGTTACGAGATTCTCGACCTTGAACGACCGCCAGCCGTCGGCCTCGACGTCGTAATACTTGACTGTACGGCCGTTGTCGGGCCTGCCGGTTCCTTTGGCCAGCACCGCCGTGGCTTGGAGGGTACCGATTGCTTTACGCAGGGTGCCGTCAACCTTTTCATAGGCGAACCGGACGATACCGACCCGCATCTGTTTGGTCAGTCGGTAAAGCTGCCACGCGCTGGAAAGCGCCACGGCGAAAACCTTACCAGTAGCACGGGCGATCTGCCACGCCCGGCGCATGATGATTTGTAAATCGATTCGTTTCATAGTTGATTATGTTTATTGGATTAGTTCAACATTTTTTTTAGCCACTCGGCGGCCTCTGTATCGTTTTCGCCATTCTTATTATAGACACCCTCGACGGTCGCCGTTTCGCTTTTAATCCAACAGCTCGGAGCCGTCCAATAGTCGCCGGCATCTTCGCCGATTTCGGCTTTGTAAGTTACGACAGCTATAATGCCGTTACTTTCGACCTCGAACGATTCACTTTCACCGTTCAGGTTGGTAATGTAAGTAGCAGCCTTGTCGGCCAACTTTAACATCTCGGTGTGTATCGTTGTTGTCATAGTTTATATAGCGTTTTATATTTCTTTCAACATCACAAATGTAATATAAATATATACAATGTACAAATTTCAGAACAATTATTTTAATGTTATATGTTACTTTTTTTATTTCTGCGTATGGATATATATTTATTTTGCGTATATTTGCATCGAAATACATAATACTACATTATGGATTTGAAAATTAAAGAGATTTGCAAACAGAAAGGTTTAACACTTCAACAAGTTGCCGAGGCAATGGGGGTTAATAGAGTTAGTTTGTCAAACTCTATTAATGGAAATCCCACAATCGGCACCCTCGAAAAAATCGCCGCTGCATTGGGTGTCGAAGTAGTAGATTTGTTTGCCCCGCAGCCGACGAATACGATAACCTGTCCGCATTGTGGCAAGCCTATCAAAGTGGAGAAAGGGCAATAACCTCAAATATCTGCCATCATGGAACAAGAATTGATACTATACAATTCGGCCGACGGGAAAAGTAGTGTTTCGTTACTGGCTCGGGACGGATCGGTCTGGCTCAATCAAATGCAATTAGCCGAACTTTTTGCCACCTCGGTGCCAAACATAAGCCAGCATATAAATAACATATTAAAAGACAATGAATTAATTGCCGATTCAGTTATTAAGAAATACTTAACAACTGCCGTAGACGGCAAACCCTATCAAGTCAAATTTTATTCATTGGAAATGATTTTGGCGGTAGGGTTTCGCGTTCGATCTATCCGCGGTGTGCAGTTCCGACAATGGGCAAACCGTAACCTTGCCGAATACCTGCGCAAAGGGTTCGTAATCGACGATGAACGTTTGAAAAATCCCGATGGTCGACCTGACTATTTCGATGAATTGCTCGAACGCATTCGTGGGATTCGCGCCTCGGAAAAGCGATTCTATCAGAAAGTGCGCGATCTGTTTGCCTTGAGTAGTGATTACGACAAAACAGACAAAGCGACGCAAATGTTTTACGCAGAAACCCAAAACAAGCTGTTGTATGCTGTAACAGGTCAGACATCTGCGGAGATTGTAATGACGCGAGCCGACGCGGACGCCCCGAATATGGGACTTACTTCATGGAAAGGCTCGGTTGTTCGCAAACAAGATGTCATTATTGCCAAAAATTACTTGACACACGACGAATTAGATTCTTTGAATCGACTGGTCGTTATCTTCTTGGAAACGGCTGAATTCAGAGCCAAAAGCCGAAAAGACCTTACTATGAATTTTTGGCGTGAAAACGTTGATAAAATTCTACTTTCCAACGACCAACGCCTGCTGCCTAACGCTGGAATGGTCCGTAAAGAACAAAAAGACGAGTTCGCCTATCAAGTTTACGAAAAATTCAATGCACGCCGCAAACGCAAAGACGCGATTGAGGCAGATCGCGAGGATATGGAGCAACTGAAAGAATTGGAAGTTGAAATAAAAAAACGTCCTATATGAATCCCAAGACCTATCAAATAGACGCCCAGAGCCTCGAACAAGCGCACGCCCTTTTCGAATCGGGGGACATCGACCGCATAGAGGTCGGAACGGTGGCGGGATTGTGTGCGATTCACCGTGCGCTATTCGGCGGCTTATATGACTTTGCCGGAAAGGTGCGCACCCTCAACATTGCAAAAGGTAATTTTCGCTTCGCCAATGCCCTCTACCTCAACGAAGCCTTGGCCGCTATCGAGAAGATGCCCGAAGCGACCTACGAGCAGATAATTGCCAAATACGTCGAGATGAATATCGCCCACCCGTTCATGGAGGGCAATGGCCGTGCGACCCGCATTTGGCTCGATATGATTCTCAAAAAAAGGCTGGGGCAGGTGGTCGATTGGCAACAGGTGGACAAAGACCGATATTTGCAAGCGATGGAACGCAGTCCGATAAACGACCTTGAACTGCGGGCACTATTGCTACCCGCATTGACCAACCGCACGGATAATAGGGAAGTGATATTCAAGGGTATCGAACAATCCTACTACTACGAGGGCTACGAAAAATGATATGAACCAGACCACATTACGGAAAGGCGATAACAATAAAGGTCGAGTAATCGGCGTATTAGAGGTAAGTGAAAAGTGAAATAAAAACAATATGGCAGAGTATAACGTTATTTTCGATTCTATCGGTAGAATTGAGTGGATTAAAACCATTGCCGATCAAATCAAACAACTAACATCTCGAATTGTTACAGGAGATCGGATCGTTATAGAATTACCATCTGAAACTGAAAAGTTTGAAGCAGTTCATTTAGCAAGTATAGCCTGTTTTATTGAATATTTTCATAAAAAAGGTTGTGTAATGGCTGTAATGAATAATGTCCGGAATTTCATCTTTGATAAATTGAATTGGAAGGCATATTGGTCTGGACATCAAGATTATGTTGCAGCAAAAGACACCTCCATTCTAAACCTCTGGAGGATAACCGATGAGGGAAAGGAATTTCACAGCCAACAAGTCTATGATTTTTTAAAGCAAGGTCCGTTCAAACAAAAAGACTTAAGTGCCGTGCCTAATAGTTTATTGGAGGCTTATTACAATGTGTTTGACCACGCCGAAGCTAATGGTATTGCATTTTCATTCATTCGATATATAGAGGACAAACAAAAACTTTCAGTCGCAATATGTGATTTCGGCAAAGGAATTGCGACTTCCGTTAAAGAAAAATATCCCAATATAAAGGATGATAGTACTGCGATTGAAGAGGCGATGAGAGATCGATTTACCATCCAATCTAAAACACATAACAGAGGACTTGGTTTAGGAAATATTCGCACAGCTTGTACCGAAGAGGATGCATTAAGAATTATCAGCAACCGGGGATTTTTAACAACAAAAAGAGATGAAATTAATAAACGAGAAAACAATTTTAATTTCCCCGGGACGTTAATATTTTACGATTTAACTCTTTCTCACTTTGAAGATGAAGAAATAATAGCTAATTTTGAACTCAATTAAAAAGGAGGATAATTATGTGCACGATTAATTTAAAGGACATCATGCTTAATCAATCTCTTCCTGATGCTGGTAGCAGATTATTAGGTATTATGATGTCCAAACTTAATGCCGGAGAGAATATCATCCTTGATTTGGATGGTGTTCCATCCCTCCCATCTATTTTTCTAAATACATCCATAGGTAAATTCATCGAGGAAAAGGGAGTAGAATTGCTTAAACAAAAAGTATCTTTTGCCCAAATTACCAAAGGTCAGGCAGAGCGATTACAGGAATACATTCGCAAATTTGAGTAAACACCCTATCAATTATAGCAAAGAACAGCCACCCGTTGAGGTGGCTGTTCTTTGTCTGCATCTTTGCTTTTTGAGAGCATTCAGTCTCAATCTCGATTCTTTGATGTGGCACTATTCAAAAGCCGCGCAAGTTCTCGATGCGTCTGCTTGTTTCGATGTTTCCGTATTCCGTCGAATAATAGCATCAACATTTCCCGCGTTAGCTCTAATGTCAGAATATCCCGTTCGTCGGTCGACGGTGGAGGATTATACGTCCGGCATCTTTTCCGTTTACTCATTTTGCAACTCCCGAAAAATACACTACCTTTACGGTGTAGGCGTTAGGGGTGATTCTTCGGAGTCGCTCCTTTTTATGCAACAAGATCAGGTGTCATTCTTGTGAGGTCATTTTACCGATTGACTGAATGATTTTCGCTGCATCCGCATCGAGCGATACGTTGATGGGTGTCGTCGTTGCTTGGATCGGCTTTCCGTTGGTGGTTACGTCTGTCCGGTCGGCGAGGTGCAGCACACGGGCGACAATACCGGCATCATAGATACCGACAAGGGCACCCTCCAATTGGTCGGTCTCGATTCTCGCGCGCACGCGCGCACAGACGCCGAAAAATTCCTCTTGATGCTCGTAATTACGGAACGTATCTTTGTCGATTCCTGCGTAATTGCAAAAGCCAACAATCGTAAGCGGCCGTTCTGTCGGCACTGGAATCACTACACCGGCCGATACTTTGTTGTGGTAAGCGGGATTCCGTTTTGTCCAAACCTTGTACTCCTCGAATTTGGATTCAAGGGTTTCGGGCACATACTTCATCGGACGTCCAACCCGACGAGCAGGAATAGGTCGTTGTTCTTTCATTGTCATACTATTTTCTGTTTCTTCTTCCTCCCAGTTGTCCGAGATTCTCGGAGACTTTTACGCGGTTTTGTTCTCGATTGATGTCAACGACCGATACGACCGGTACCGGCATTTTCATTATCGCTTTTTCAAAGGCCCGTTCCATCCCGCTCCAACCGTCCCCCTTTTGCGGCAGATTGTTCGTCGGAATAGCGTTTCCGCCGCTCGACACGTTGATGGCCGAAAGAACGTCGCCCCAGTTCGCAACTGCGCGCGCCGTCATCACTGCCTCGCCGTTCGAGAGCTTCGCCGTGATGCTGTCGGATGTTCCGGTGCCCGAACCTGTTACCAAACCACCGGTCGCATATTTCGGAACTTCTGCAGAATCGGACGCTTTTACGGCTTGCACTATTGCGGCTGTTACGCTGGCAATACTTGCGGCAATCTGAATTGGCAACAACCACGGCATCGAGAATTTTGCTGCATTTGCAATGGCTCCAGCGATAGCGATCGCTTGCTGAAGTCCGACCTCGAATATGGCTAACAGTTTAGAGAATGCTGCGAACTCTTCGCCCTCACCGGCAAGGGCATCGAACATCTGCGAAAATGCACCGACGGTGGAGTCCACAGAACTTAACATTCGTTGTGTCATCTGCATTCGTTGGTCGGCAATCTGTTGGTCGATTTCACCGGTTTTTGTAATAGCGTTTTGCAATTCTATTTCCGCTTGAAGTTTTTGCGCTTGCGTGGCGTTCTCCATACTGGAAATATCCCGCAGTTTTTCCGCCGTTATTTCGACTTCGGCCATTGCGACTTGTTTTGCAGCGACAAGTTGGTCTTCGGGCGAATTTCCTGCTTTAGCTGCTTGTAATTTAGCGGCAAAAAACTTGTTTTTATATTTTTCGGCATTCGCCTTTACTTGCTCATCCAGCTCTTTTTTACTCCACTTGTCAATGATGTCCTGCCGTTGCGACTGGTATTGCTCCTCCATGACAAGCAGTTGGCGCGATAATGCCGCTTTCGCCTCTTCGGAAATGGTCGCATCATTATCGATCTTGTTCTGCAAAAGTCCGGTTTCCCTATCATAATTCTCTTTGAGGGTCAGCAACTCATTATCGCGGGTTTTCTCGCGCATCTGCTGCGTAATCTTGAGCGCATTGGCCTCAGCCTCGGCGATGATTTTTGCGTTTTGCTTAGCGATCTTTTGCTGTTCCTTTAATTCTTTGTCAGATACTTGTTTGATTGAATTTGCCAATTCAATTTCCGATTCTCGGACTGCATCGGCAGAAGTCGTCAATGCGTTCTCGATCGTCTTGTTGATGATGTTCGGATCAATTAGGCCGCCCCATATTTCATCCATCTCTTTTTTGAGTTTTTCCCGAATTTTACCGGTCGCCTCCTCTATACGATTTTCAATATCGTTCCCCGATGTTTCGCTAAAAGCGCGGGTAAATCGTTTATTGACCGTTTTTGTAATGGAGGTAACAGCTGTCCGTTCATCCCGTTGTCTGCGGCCTTCCTTTCCAAGCATGATATCGGATATTCCGTTTATTGCGGCTGTAAACCAATCTATAACAGTCTTTAACGCGCCTTTGCTATTGTAAAACGACAATACGAATCCCTCCCAGGCGCTTTGCATCAACTTGATAGAGCCCTCGACGGTATTCAATCGTTCCTCGGCGATCTTCTTGGCCGTACCTCCGACATCCTCAAAAGCATAGCGCAACTCCTTGACGCTGTCAGCACCATTCAGAAACGTGTTGAACGCAGCGACGCTGCGCTTGTCGGTCAGTTCGAGCGTGCTAGCCAAGTCGATACCTTGTGCGCGGAGCATCTTCAAGCCGTCGATCAGTTCAGGCAACGACTTGACGGAGCCGCCGAGCGACTTTGCCAGCTTACCGTTTGTATCGGCAAGATTGAGCAGGATATTACGGGTTGCCGTAGCGGCTGTTGAGGCCTCGAAGCCGCTGTTTGCCAGTGAGGCCAACAGGGCCGTGGTATCGCGCACAGAGAAGCCGAACGTCTTAGCGACGGGACCGACGGTCGACATCGCATTATTCAGGTATTCAAATGAAAGGGCCGATTTGTTGGTCGCCGTAGCCAGCACATCCAAAGTATCCTCGGTCTGATTGGCATTCAATCCGAAAATCCGCAAAGTTGCACCGGCCAACTTGGCAGCCTCCGGCAATCGGGCACCCACAGCCGTGGCAAAGTGTAAGATCGGTTCCTGCATCGCTTGTATGGACTGTGGCCCGAAACCGAGCTTTGCCAACTCAGTCTGCAACATCGTTGCCTGCGATGCAGTGTATTCGGTGGCGCGCCCCAATTCCAAAGCCGATTCCCGAAGTGCATCCATTTCCTTTTTGGATGCCCCCAAGATAGTGCTGAGGTTGGCGTTGGCTTGCTCGAACTCCTTAATTGTATTGATTGATGAGCTGAATAAGCGAAAAATACCTTTGACCGCCAACCACGCGGTGCCGATTTTGGCGAATGCCTTTTGTATGCCCCCGGCATAGTTGCCGATGTTCGACTTGTAATTCTTCAATGCGGTCTCCTGTTTATTAATCTCAGTAGTGGTAGACCGGATGTTCTTTAATATCTCGGTACCGCGTGAACCCTTGCGTTCGGCTGCCGAAAGATTCTCATATTCGGCCGTCAAAGACTTAACCGTCGCCCGCATCTGCGTAAGAGAGCCTTTCTCGGCTTTTTCCAGCTTTATGTTTGCGTCGAGTTCTTTTTGCACCTGCTTCTGCTGACGGGTCAGCTCGCGAAGCTGAGCCTTGCTCTTGGCAACCTGCTTATAATAATCGGCATCCTCCTTGTTAAGGCTCTTTGTTGCTGCTTTGGTTTTCTCGATCTCGGCGGTCAATTCCTCCCATTTCTTTACTAAATCAGAGTAATTGAATGTAATAGTAATAATTTTATGGATTGTGTCCTGTGCCATTACTTTGTGTATATTAAAGTTTTACATTCCAACGTTCCGTATTACGATCAATACCCCATTCAAATTCTTCCATATGAGGAGGGCATAACCGATTTTCGATTTCCCAAACACCGGAAACGAAAACCACTCCGTCATCGTGCAATATGGCAACCTCGTTACGGCCTTTTTTATCGGTGTCATAAATAAGCCGCACAAATGTCTTGTAATCGGTTGCGAGAACGGATTCATCCGCCGGAAAAGCAAAGCGCGCCAATGGTACCATACTGGAATGAGCAACCCGAAACACCACGGCAATCAATCGATAAGGTTTGTTTGTCGTGTAATGCACCGATACCCGATACCGGTTCAAATGAAACTGCAAGTCGTTTGTGCCGCCTTTTGCAATTTGCAAACGAATCGACGAACTATTCAATAAATCTTTTTGCATATTTTTTCGATTTTAATATCTATCGTTGTTTTACGCTTGTTTTTCCTTGACGTAACCTTATCGTCAGAAAGGTTGCGCTTCGGTTGGTTGGGGTATCACCTCGTAATCGGTAATCTTCGTCAGACTTTCGTTGTGTCGGAATGGAATAAACCCTGTACATCCCTCACGATTCTTGGCGATAGTGAGACGTCCGATTCCTTCGCTGCTTATCGTGCCGTAATACCCTGCATCGAAACTTTCGATGCCGTAAACAGCTGGCCGATCGATGAAAATTACCATATCGGCATCTTGTTCGATGGCCCCTGATTCTCGCAAATCGGATAGCATCGGGATTTTGTCGGAACGTTCTTCGACCTTACGGGAAAGCTGTGCAAGGAGGATAACGGGGATATTCAGTTCTTTCGCCAACAGTTTAGCTGCACGGCTCATATCGGCCACTTCCCGCTCGCGGTTGTCCCGTTTGCCCGACGTCGGTGCGACCAGTTGCAGATAGTCGATAATGACCATTCCGCACTTGCCCCGTCGTTGCATCGTCCGGCTTTGCGATCGTATGCGAGCCATTGTAGTAGCCGCCGTATCGAACAAATAAACGGGTAAGGTTTTCAACTCTTCCGCTCCGTTTTCGATTCGCCGCCAATCGCCGGTAGTAACGTTTCCCGAACGGAATGCCCCCGCATCGACATCCGATTTTCCGACCAGCATACGGCCGGCCAGTTGCGTATCGGGCATTTCTAACGAAAATAAACATACGGGAACACCCGTTGAGGCTGCTGCACGTGCGAATAATAGCGACATCGCCGTTTTACCCATAGCCGGACGAGCACCGAGAATTACCAGCTGTCCACCGCGCCAACCGCCCGTAATTCGATCGAGGTGCGGCAATCCCGTCGGTATTCCGACGCACTCGCCGCTATTGTACGCTTGCTGACGACGTTCGAGGTCTCGCAATGTTTCCGCAAGTACGTCGCCGATATGCCGGGCCGTATCGATGCCGGATGCGGTACCTGCAATCCCATCGAGCCGGGCCATCGCCCATTCGATGACCTCATCATTCGTTTCTGCTTGGGTTTTCAACTCCGAAGAAAAGAGAATCAACCGACGTCGAAGTTCCAAATCAGCCAACCGTCGGGCGTGGTTCTGCACCTCAACGCCCGAACCGACTGCTTGGGTAAGGCCGGCAACGTACGCTGGTGCGATATTTTCCGCTTTTGCCTTTTGCACGACCGACAGCAGATCCGGTGTTTCGCCTTTGTCGTCCAGTCGGCAAATAATATCGTATAACGCCGCATTCGTCGGGTCATGGAATGCCGTTGAGGTGATAATCCCCCGAACATCCGGTACGTATTGCGATTCGAGCAACAACGCACCCAATACGGCCGCCTCCAAACTCGCATCGTTCGGCAGATAGCCGTTATCCGGTATCGCTTCTTTAAGCGGTTTTTCCTGTCTGTTTCGTTTCATTGTCTCGCGTTTCCAATTTTAAGCAGAAATGCGGAAAATTTCGATTATTCCTTTCCGTGCATGATTTCTACATCCGAATGGTTTTGTTTGAAATTTGCCGCGTTTCTGTTCGTTTTTCAGGCATTCATTACAGCGCCTTGTATCTTGACTTCGTTTCAGCGTTCGTGTTCGTCGTTTTGTTACCGAATTCTCCTTGTCGCCGATTCCAGTTCCGTGCGGCAGCGCACCAATCTTTCATCGGTTGTTTACCGACCCGCCATCCATTGGACGCATAATAGTCGATGAACTCTTCGGAATCTACATTTGTCAATCCGTGTTCGGATACAAACGCGCGGAGCTCGTCGAGCGACGGAGGGACAAACGCTGTGCGTTTGGCTCTCCCGATAGGATTGTGGGGGTTCCCCTTACAATCCCCTTTACATTCTCCATTTTCATTTTCATTTACATTTACATTGCGGGTTGTTTCGGGGTTGTCTTGCGGTTGTTTTGGGGTTGTTTTCCTTGCGTTCGAGTTCCCATTCGGAGCCCCTCCGAGTTTACCGAAGTCGGCCCCTTTCTTTCCGTTTTCGTACTTTATCCAGTTTGCTTCGAGTTGTGCCCGCATTCCCGCAAACAACGCCCTTTGTATGTTCGTAAGGTCTTCTGGTTCTATGCGATACAAACCATACAAAGCGATGGCCCGATACAACACGTTTGCCGATTCCCGATCCTCTTGGTCGAGGGTTTGCAATGTCTCGAAAAAAGAATCGTAAAACACGAAACTGCCTTTGCCATTACTGCCGACCATCGCCCGCCTCCTTTCGAATGAAATAACGTTTGAAACGCATTCTGTTTTCGCGAACCCATACGTCGCCTACATCGATTCCCATTTTGCGCAAATAACGAATCGTGCTGCGCGGATCAGGGATATTCAACCGATCGGCGATGTCGAATGTTGCCAATCGTCCTCCGGCTGTCAGCAGATTGAATACCGAGTTTTCGGTGTTATTGAGGAAAAATTCCTTACCTTTGTGAAAAATCCGAGTGTATGCCCCTGCGTGCTTGCCTTGAGCATCGGGGGCGTGTTGTTTTTGCTTCATACCTCACCTCCGGCGGTCATTTGGTTTCGGCACTTCGAGCGATCCGCAATGCGGCTTCCGAACGTTTCGACGTGGGACGTGTCAGACGCTCGTCGATCCACGCAAGCAACTCCTTTTTCGAGAAGACCGTACGACGGCCGAACTTGCGATAGGGAATCGAATTTTTGTAGATGAGATTGTAGAGCGAAGCCCGTGTAGTGGGGATACCTTGTTCGGTTAGGAAACGGGCGGCATCCTCAACGGTCATACCGTCCGTTTCGACGGCTTCGTTCTTACGCCGGAAATCGGCGAGTTTCGGAATAATGGCGCCAACTGCTTCGCCGATGATGGTTTGCAACTGCGCCGGAGTGGTTACGATTACGGAATTGTTTTCCATAACTTTGCATTATTATCGGTTAAACTTTTCCCGCTGGCCGTGCGGGTTGCTCAACGTTGATAGTGCAAAGATGAGAAATGAAAAAGTGGAACGTAAATACCGGTCAAGACGTTATAGTTTCTTTACCGTTGGCGGTAATTTTGTAAAAAAGACGACCAGCAAGTGTTTAATAATACTGGTCAAGGCGTTATGGTTTCTGTATCGTTGACGTAAAAAATTCGGAAAACTTGACCAGTAAAAACTTTTTGCTCTTCGGAAAAATTACATTTTTTCTAAATTTTCTATTGTTTTCTCAATTTCGATATGCCGAACTCTGCCGATATTTGTACTTGAAATTAACCCCTTGCGCGCCCAATCTTCAACCGTTTTTCGATTACGGCCGGTTAATTCTGAAAATTGACTGACTTTCAAAAGATGAATGCCCTTTACAGTTTTATAGTGCTTGTAATTAAGCCCGTAGCCCAACCATGATAATCGAGAAAAACGCTCAACAGATCCATTTTGGATAAATCCTCTGACAACATTTTCATCATAATATGGCCAATCCGACCACGATTCCAAACTTCTCATAAGTCCAGCAAAAGGGTATAATTCATCATCATTATCATTTGAAAACACAACATAGTTGAATGGCGTTTTGTTCATGTAGTTTTTCAGTTTTTCAACCGTATCTTTGAACCTATGCCGTTGAGCGTGATTCGCTTTTTTTACTCGAATATCGAGTATGTTCCAATCATAATCATCCACGCATATATCGTCCGATTTTTTCAAATCTTCGATAATCGCGTTGATGGTTTCACGTGAGAAATTCTTTTTGAACTGATCGTATTTATACCGTCCCATCCTCTAAAAATTCGTTAATAATTCCGCATTTTTTTGTCGTTCCTCGCGCTCGAAGCTGGCAAGGTAGTTTTCCGTCGTTTTGAGGTCTTGGTGTCCGAGCGATTCGGAGATATAGGCGATATTTGCGCCTGCTCGCTTCAAGACCGTGGCGAACGAGTGCCGAGCCGTATAGGTCGAGATATTCCCGAATCCAAGTCGTTTGCCGATTTCGGCCATCCGCTTGTTGATAGCACGGGTCAGGTACTGCGTTTTATGCTTCAAAGTCAATGCGTCCTCTGAACCGTCGAGAATCGGAAAAATGAATCGATCCGGAGCCGGAACGTTACCACGTCGGTTGATAATATTCTGCATCCTTGCGGTGATGATAACATGGATTTCTTTCCGGGTTTTTGTGGTACGTTCAGTTTTCTGGCGAACAAAACAAATTTCGCCGTTTACGATGTCCCGGAACCTCAACTTCACGAAGTCGGCAACGTTGATACCGTTGCACAAGTAGAGAAAGAGCCAATAATCGCGATATTTGGCGGTGGCATCGCTCCCGTCGTCGTAACCGGCAATTTGGCCGATTTGCTCCAACGTAAGAGCCATTTTGCGACCCTCGCCCGCCTGTATTTCGTAGCGTCCTCGACCGAACGGATATTGTGCATCCTTTACCACACCCAAACGTCGGGCCTCGTTGAGGATGGCCCGCAGGTGGCGCAGGTGAATGGAAATCGTCGTTTGTGTTTTATCCTCGTCCCGCAGAAAATCCGCATACCGCTCCAACCAACCTTTCGTTATGGCATCGAACCGGATGCGCTCACCGGCGAAACGCTCCAATCCTTTCAACACATTATCGTAAACGAGCATATTACCAATACGGTCGGCTTTTCGCAAGGTCTCGATTTTCGCCCGAAACATCGTATTCACCGTGTCCAAAGCAGCGCCTTTTAGTCGACTGTTGAGGGCATCAAACGAGAATCCGCCCGCCGAAGCCAACTCCTCAACGGTCGCCCGCACGATTTGATAGCTATTTTCAATGTCTTTACGGAGACTCCCCAATGTTCGGGACTTCGCTGTCTCCAGCTTTCCCCAATCTTCGAGGGTCATATCTTTACCTGTCGGATAATATCGACGGGCCCGCACATAGGAAACACGGATACGAACCGGATAAAGTCCGTTTTTCTTCGGGTGACTGGTATCGATAACCGGAGCTACTGTTATGCCATCTTTTGAGTAGTGCATTTTGTGTCTAAATTTTGGAATCCGGTACACAATTTCGACACAAAACTACAAAATAAATAGAAATCGACAAAAACAGAATGAAATAAAATAGCTATATTTACACCTGAAAAACAGACGTTTACAAATAATTGTAAAAATCGAGTGAAATCCGCAAAAATGGTCGAATTATGCCTTACAAGCAGAGGGTCGGGGGTTCGAATCCCTCAGCTCCCACAGACAAAAAAACGGAACATACTCCGCAGAGTATGTTCCGTTTTTGTTTACTGTCGGATCGGATTACTTACCGAGCAGCAACGCCTTGATTCGTTTGAAGATGTCGGTGTTCTCCATGACGCCGCTGAAATTGTAAGCCCCAGCGCCGTAGGCATAGAGCACGACGGGCGTACCCGAATGGCTGGTGGTGCTGTAATGGTATTCGATGCCGCTTTCCGAGGCGGTGAAGTCGCGGTTATTCGAAAGAATCGTCAGACCGCCAGTTTCGTGGTCGGCGACGACGAGCACGAGCGTCCCGCGATGCGTGTCGGCGAAGTCGAATGCACGGTCCACAGCCTGCTCGAAGTCGCGCATCTCGGCAATCATCTCTTGGCTATCGTTGCCGTGGCAAGCCCCGTCGATTTGCGAGCCCTCAATCATCGCGAAGAATCCCTTTTTATTGCGGGCGAGCAGGTCGAGCGTGTGCTCGGTGGCTTTGACGAGGTAATCTCCGCGTCGCGAGGCAGGTTCCATGTACTTCGGCGCGAAGAGACCGATTACCGGCAGACGGTCGGCGGCATAGAAATCTTCGGGCGTCGGTGCATAAAGGTAACCCTTGTTCTGCATGTCGCGCAACAAATCGCGGCCATCCTCACGGTCGGTGAAAAACTGACGGCCGCCGCCTGCCAGCACGTCGACATTCGATGCGGCGAACATTTCGGCAATTCGGTCGCTTTCATGACGATTGGATACGTGCGCCACGAAACCCGAAGGGGTTGCATCGGCAAGGTGCGACGTAACGACGATTCCCGTCGACAGGCCCTTGGCTTGGGCGAGTTCCGTGAGGTTCGCCACCGCCGTGCCGTCGGGAAGCACGCCTACGTGCCTATTGGCGGTTTTGCAGCCCGTTGCCATGGCGGTCGCCGAAGCGCCCGAATCGGTAACGCGATTGTTGGCCGAATAGGTTTTGCATATGGCGGTGTATTGCGCTCGGTCGAAGGCCAAAGGCTCGTAGTTGTTTTCGATCATCAGAGCGGCCGTTTGTCCGAGGCCCATGCCGTCACCGATCATCAAGATCACGTTGCGGACTTTCTCGGGTTTGGGCGCCTTGCGCTGGGCTTCGACCGGTACGCTGTACAGCAATACAGCGCAGAACAAGAAAAGCAATGAACGTTTCATATCGAATGATTTTTTATCAATAATACAAAGATAGGGATTCTTTCGAATTTCGGCTCGTGTTATCATCACAAATCTCTTCCGATAATTTTCGACGTTTTCCTACGAGTAATAACTATTGTTGTATCTTTGCCAATGGTACAGATGTTCGTAGGCGAGTGCACAACGGCACGACTTTCGTACCTCCATACCGACGAAAAAATCGACCCTGTCGCATACTAACCGGCTGACCGGATGCGTTAGTCCATCGAATACGAACAAAAAAACGAACACATGCCTATGCTTGAAATTTGCCTCTGAACGAATCAATCCGGAACCGAAAACGAACTTGAACCGTCGACGGTTCCGAAACGTACGGAACAAACAACAACATGTCAATAGCTATGAAACAGGCATTTTTATTTTTGGGAGTGATTGCCGTGGCCGCCGCAGCCGGCGGTACGACGGCATGGGCCCTTTCCGACAAATCGGAGCAACAAGCAACCTATGTCGACAGCCGATCCGCCTACGAACCGACGGCCGGCACGCACTTTACGTCCTATCAAGCCGAACAGTATCCCGACCTGACCTACGCCGCCGAAAATGCGGTGCAAGCTGTGGTCAACATCGAGGTCGTGCAGAAAGTCGAACTGCCTCAATCGGGCTACGGCTACGATCCGTTTCTCGACCCGTTCCGCGAATTTTTCGGTCTTCCGCAACAGCGCGGCCGTTCGGATGGCGATGAACCCCGTTATCAAGAGCGTCGCGGAGGCGGTTCGGGCGTGATTCTGTCGTCCGACGGCTACATCGTAACGAACAACCACGTAGCCGATGGCGCGACCACCCTGCGCGTGAAACTCTACGACGGCCGAAAATTCGATGCGAAACTGATCGGCAAGGACGCAGCGACCGACCTCGCCCTGCTGAAAATCGACGCGACCGACCTGCCGACCCTGCCGTTCGGGTCGTCGGATGCCCTGCGATTGGGCGAATGGGTGCTGGCCATCGGTTCGCCGTTCGACCTGCAATCGACCATCACGGCCGGCATCGTGAGCGCCAAAGCCCGTCAATTAGGGGCTATTCCGAACGATTTCAGCATCGAATCGTTCATCCAGACCGATGCGGCCGTCAATCCGGGCAATTCGGGCGGCGCGTTAGTCAACACCCGCGGTGAATTGGTGGGTATCAACACCCTTATCAAATCGCAGACGGGTAGTTATGTCGGCTATTCGTTCGCCATTCCCGAATCGATCGTCCGCAAAGTGGTGGTCGATTTGAAGGAGTTCGGCGTCGTGCAGCGGGCCCTGCTGGGCATCCAGTTCCGTCCGGTCGATCAGGATTTTCTCGATAGCGACGAGGGCAAGGATGCCGGTGTCAAGGAGATCGGCGGCGCTTATGTGGCCAGCGTCGTGGAGGGCGGTGCCGCTTCGGAAGCGGGCATCCGCAAGGGCGACGTCATCATGGCGATCGACGGCGTGAAAATCACGGAGGCTTCGACGCTGCAAGAACAGATCGCCAAGCACCGTCCCAACGATAAAATCGTTTTGTCGGTAAAAAGAGCGGGCAAAATGAAACAATTCGAGGTTACTTTGCGTAATAAAGCCGGTAAGACCGAGTTGCTTACGCGCGAGGATGTCGATGTAGTCGAAACGCTCGGCGGAAAATTCGCCGACGCCGGCGAGAAGTTGTGCCGCCAGCTCGATATTCGCGGTGGTGTGCAAGTGGTCGGCGTGAAGGCCGACGGACTGATGGCCCGTGCCCGAATCAAAGAGGGATTCGTCATCACGTACATCAACGACAAACCGATCCGCTCGCTCGACGACATGCGGCGCATGACGGACAAAGTCCGCACGATCGACGGGGTCTATCCGACCCGCAACGGAACGGGACGTGCCGCCAGCTATACGTTCGTGGAGTAATGGCGATTGCCGAATCGGACGCGTAATTTCGTGCGGGCGCAGCCTGCGGATGGCACGACACGCAAGTGGCGGGCCTCCGCCGCCGGAGGCTGCGGCCCGCACGGTTCAAAGAACCGTTTGCGACAGTCGCCGGAAGCGAAGAAGAGGGAACGAACCGCAGCGAGGTTTTACCGCACCGGAAGCGAAGAAATGGGCATGAACCGTAATAACGTTCTACCGCGCTAATAAAAACTTAATAAAATAATGCGACAGTTAAAAATTACGAAATCCATCACCAACCGCGAGAGCGCTTCGTTGGACAAATACTTGCAGGAGATCGGCAAGGAGGAGCTCATCACGGTCGAGGAGGAGGTGGAACTCGCCCAACGAATCAAAAAAGGCGACCAAGAAGCGCTCGAAAAGCTCACGAAGGCCAATCTGCGTTTCGTGGTCTCGGTGGCCAAGCAGTACCAGAACCAAGGACTGAGCCTGCCCGACCTCATCAACGAAGGCAACCTCGGCCTCATCAAGGCGGCGGAAAAGTTCGATGAAACGCGCGGTTTCAAATTCATCTCCTACGCCGTGTGGTGGATTCGTCAGTCGATTTTGCAGGCTTTGGCCGAGCAGTCGCGCATCGTGCGCCTGCCGCTCAATCAGGTCGGATCGCTGAACAAAATCAACAAGGCGTTCGCCCGTTTCGAACAGGAGCACGAGCGCACGCCGTCGCCGGACGAACTGGCTTCGGAACTGTCGCTTCCGCGCGACAAGGTAACCGATACGTTGCGCGTGGCCGGTCGGCATGTTTCGGTGGATGCGCCGTTCGCCGACGGCGAGGACAACTCGCTGCTCGACGTGCTGGTAAATCCCGACTCGCCGAATGCCGACCGCGGGTTAATCAACGAATCGCTCTCAACGGAGGTCGACCGCGCTTTGGAAACCTTGACGGAACGCGAACGCGACATCATCAAGTATTTCTTCGGCATCGGATGTTCGGAGATGACGTTGGAGGAGATCGGCGAAAAGTTCGACCTGACCCGCGAGCGCGTTCGTCAAATCAAGGAGAAAGCAATCCGTCGATTGCGCCATTCGTCGCGGTCGAAGCTGCTGAAATCCTACCTCGGTTGATTTTTATTCGCATGACCCTTATCAAAAAATTCCGTCCTTGCCGGACGGAATTTTTTATTTCCCCTGTTTTTTCGTATCTTGTCAAAAGAGAAACCGAATTTTCCAAAAAGATGAAACGATTCCTGCTTGCTCTCGGGTTGTTGACCGCGGGGCTTCTATCTGTTCGAGCCGAAAATTACCCCTACCGAAGCGACGTATTGTGGGTAACCGTCCCCGACCATGCCGATTGGCTCTATGCGACCGGTGAAAAAGCCTCCGTCGAGGTGCAATTCTACAAATACGGCATCCCGCAAGACGGCGTAACCGTCAATTATGCAATCGGCGGCGACATGATGCCGGCCGAAACGTCGGGTTCCGTAGTGCTGAAAAACGGTCGTGCCGTCATCCCGCTCGGTACGATGAAGCAGCCCGGGTTCCGCGATTGCCGTCTGACCGCCGAGGTGGACGGAAAGAGCTATCGCCACCACATCAAAGTGGGATTTTCGCCCGAAAAAATCGAGCCGTACACGAGCCTGCCCGATGATTTCGAAGCGTTCTGGGAGGCCAACAAGGCCGAAGCGGCCCGCTTTCCGTTGACCTATACGAAGACGCTCGCCCCCGAATACTGCACCGATGCAATCGACTGTTATTTAGTCAAACTTTTGCTGAATAATCGCGGACAGGCCATCTACGGTTATCTGTTCTATCCGAAGAACGCCCAACCCGAAAGTTGTCCGGTGGTGTTGTGTCCTCCCGGGGCCGGCATCAAGACCATCAAAGAACCGCTGCGCCACCAATACTATGCCGAAGCGGGGATGATCCGGTTCGAAATCGAGATTCACGGATTGAATCCGACGCTTTCCGCCGAAACCTTCAAAGAAATTAGCAATGCTTTCAGCGGCCGAGAAAACGGTTATTTGATGAACGGCTTGGACAATCGCGATAATTACTACATGAAGCGGGTCTATTTGGCTTGCGTGCGGGCCATCGACCTGTTGACCTCGCTGCCCGAATGGGACGGCCGCAACGTCATCGTGCAGGGCGGCAGTCAGGGTGGCGCGTTGTCGATCATCACGGCCGGATTGGACGATCGGGTTACGGCTTGCGTCGCGAATCATCCGGCATTGGCCGACATGGCCGGTTACAAGGCCGGTCGGGCCGGCGGTTACCCGCACTTTTTCCGCGTTGCGGGGATGGATACGCCCGAAAAATTGCGCACAATGGCCTATTACGACGTCGTGAATTTCGCTCGGTTCGTCAAGGCCGACACCTATCTGACTTGGGGATTCAACGACGACACCTGCCCGCCTACGACCAGTTACGCCGTCTACAATACATTGACTTGTCCCAAAGAGGCTTTGATTACTCCCATCAACGAGCATTGGACCTCCGAAGCCACCGAGCGCGGTCATTTAGACTGGATTCAGCGGCATCTGAAATAACTCGCAGGCAGAAACTATTCCGACAAAGGAGCTTCGGCGACGACGTAGGTACTGCCGCCGATGAAAATCATGTCATCGGGGCCAGCCAGTTCCCGAGCCCGCCGGATTGCCTCGGCGACCGATGCGACCGCTTCGCCCTGCAATCCGTAGATAGCCGCCTTGGCGGCCAGTTCGTCGGCCGGAAGAGCCCGCGAAGTCTGAGCCTGCGTGAAGAAATAATGCGCATCGTGCGGCAACAAGGGCAGAATATGCGCCAAATCCTTGTCGCGCACGAATCCGATGACGCAATATAATTTATTATACGGTGTCTTTTTGAGTTGCTCGGCCACACGGGCAAGGCCGTGGGCATTGTGGCCCGTATCGCACACCGTCAGCGGTGAATCGGCGAGTTTTTGCCACCGTCCGAGCAACGACGTATTGGCCGCAGCATCGTGTACGCCGGCGATGAACGCACGGCGCGAAATGGTCAACGGGGTCTCCTCATGCAGAAAATCGATGGCCGCCGTCGCCGTGATGATGTTCTGCCGCTGGTAATCGCCCGCAAGGTCGAGCTCCAAATCGAAAACCCGCCCGTCGCGCACGCGGCGCAACCGGAAATGCTGCCGGCCGCTCTCCGCATCGTGGGTCTGTTCCTCGCACAGCACCTCCCGTTGGGCATAGATCACTTTCGATTTGTTCGCAGCGGCCAGCTGTTCGAAGACCGCATTGTAACGCACATCCTCCTCGCCAACGACCACCGGAATGCTCTTTTTGATGATGCCGCCCTTTTCGGCGGCGATTTTCTGCAACGTATCGCCCAACAAATCGGTGTGCTCCAGCCCGACATTGGTAACGATGCTCAACACCGGCACGATGATGTTCGTCGCATCCAACCGTCCGCCCAAACCCGTTTCGATTACTGCCACCTCGACATCGCTCTGGGCGAAGTAATCGAATGCCATGGCCGTGGTCATTTCGAAAAACGACAGCCCCGCTTCGACCATCTTGTCGTGGTACTTGTCGACGAAGTTCACGACCTTTTGCTTCGGAATCATCTCGCCGTCGACGCGAATCCGTTCGCGGAAATCCAGCAAATGGGGCGACGTATAGAGGCCCGTGCGATAGCCCGCCTGCTGCAAGACCGATGCGAGCAGATGCGACACGGAACCCTTGCCGTTGGTGCCCGCCACATGGATCGTGAAGAAGTTGCGTTGCGGATTGCCCATCGCCTTACAGAACGCGGCGATTCGTTCCAGACCGGGTTTGTAGGCCGAAGCGCCCTTCGTTTCGAATGCGGGCAGCGACGTAAAGAGGAAATCGAGCGTTTGGGAGTAGTTCATAACGAACGGATATTTTAGGGTACGAGGTGATTTTTGCGTTTGACTCGGTAGACGACGGCGTAGAGTACGCACAGCACCATCAGGAAGACGGCGATGCGGGCTATGTAGTCGCCGTAGCGGGTGTAGACGGTCGTGCGGGTTTCGAGCGGAACACGGGCCGTCAGGACACCGCGTTCTTCCCAACCGAGGGTCTCGCCCACATCGCCGCGGGGCGAAATGAATCCCGAACGGCCCGTATTGGCCGAGCGAGCGATAGCCCGCCGGTGTTCGATGGCCCGCAGCCGCGAAATCGTGAACAGATGACGATACCCGGGCGTATCGCCCCACCAACCGTCGTTCGAGACGATGGCCATGAACTGCGCGCCGCGCCGCACGAAATCGCCGAAGAAATCGCCGTAAAGGCCTTCGTAACAGATAGCCGGCCCCATCCGCACGCCGTTGTGTTCGAAAGCGGTGCCGTGCTCGCCCTTGCCGATTTGTCCGAGCGTGCCGCCGAGGTCGATGACCAAGAACCGCAACGCATCGAACACCCACGTGGGCGTGTTCTCGACGCCGATGACCAACCGGCCCTTGTGATGAATCTGCACGCGGCCCGTGCTGTCGAGACCGACGGCCGTATTGAAATAATCGTAATAGGTTCCGGCCCGCATGCGGGCGGTCGGGGTCATCTTCGCCGCACCGTAAAAACGCATCGTATTGGCCCCCGTAACGAGCAGCGCATCGGGATGTGCGCTCCGCAGGCTATCGGCCAACCGCAACCACACTTCGGACGTCCCCCCGTCGGGAAAATAGACGTCGGTAAGCTCCGGCTCACGGTAATACCCGGGCACGGCGGTTTCGGGAAGCAGGATGAACTCCGCCTCGGCAGGGACTTCGGCCAACAAATCGTGGATGTTCTCCTCCTGCGCCTCCTCGTCGCCGCTGAACTTTTCATAGCAATCGACATTCGGCTGAATGATGCTCACCGCAACGGATCGTTCCGCCGTCCGCCGTCCCTCACGGAGCCAGATGACCGACGAACCGATCATCGGCAGGGCCACGACGCAACCGGCGACGATCCATCGTGCCATACGGCGCCACTCGCGCCATACCTCGAAAAACGCGATGTTGCAGAGCAGCACCCACAACGAACCACCGAAAACGCCCGTAAATTCGTACCACTGCACAGCCCACACGTCGTGCGAGAATCCGTTGCCGAGCACGAGCCACGGCCACGAAAAATCGCTCACCGTATAGGCGTATTCGGTCGCAATCCACGCGGCTATGAGCGTGGCATAACCGACGCCCCGACCGGTCGACTTCGAGACCGTATGGAACAACATGAAAGCGAAGAGATTGAGCGTCGTAGAGGCCAATGTGGCAGCGATGGGGCCGACGGGCGTGGCGAACCAAATCCACCAGATGGTGGCGACGTTCCACAGCACGAACGCCAACGCGGCCCAACCGAACATACCCCACCAAGCGCGTCGCGACCCGTCATAGGAATTGCTCACCCACAACAAGGGGACGAAAGCCGCGAGCAGCGTAAAACCGCTCAAAGACAACCATCCGGGCGAAAGCAGGAGAGCCGACAGAAGAACGGCAATCAGACGACGAACTGTAAGGCTCTTTTTCACGTCCGCAAAAATAAACAATTTTTTATTAATTTTTCATTAACTGGCACGCCGCTTTCGGATCGCTCCGTTTTTGGGCAAAAGAAACGGTCGGCAGCGAAGAAAGTCTTGATAAGCATCGCATCGCTCTATCGCATCGGGAACCGCTTTCAAAAGCGGCGCGGGCGGAGGCTTCGGCCCGCAGCCCTTATAAAAGGGCCTTTTATTAGCGCGATTAACGGTCGTTATGCTTATGACGGTTGTAGTCGCTACCAACCTTTTCGAGTAAAGAAGATTGTGTCGAGAGCAACCCGCAGGCAGCTTGAATATCTTCGCCGCGCGAGGCCCGAATCGTCGTCTGAATGCCCTTCGCCGTCAGCGCATCGCGGAAACGAATCATCGCCGCCTCATCGGGCGAAAAATAGGGCGAATCCGGAATTTTGTGGAAACGAATCAGATTGATGCGACACTTGATGCCGTTCAGCAACCGGCACAGCTCCTTAATATGACGCGGCGAATCGTTCAGGCCGCTCATCACGATGTATTCGAACGACACGCGACGTTGATGCGAGAAATCGTACTCGCGCAGAATTTCCACCACTTGCTCGATGGGCCAAGCGCGTTCGACGGGCATAATTTCCGCTCGTTCGGCCGCAAACAGATTGTGCAGACTGACAGCCAGATGTACGCGGGTCGCATCGAGGAACCGGCGCAGCTGCGGCACGACGCCCGCCGTCGAAACGGTGATGCGGGTCGGCGACCAGCCGAAGCCCCAGTCGGCCGTCAGAATGTCGAGCGCCCGCAGCACATTGCCCGTATTGTCGAGCGGTTCGCCCATCCCCATGAATACCAGATTCGTAAGCCGCTCCCGTTCGGGCAGCGAAACAATCTGATTGAGGATTTCGGCCGGCGACAGCGATTGTTGCAAGCCTTGACGCCCCGTGGCACAAAATCGGCAGCCCATGCGACAACCCGCCTGCGACGAAACGCACAGCGTCGCCCGCTCGCCGTCGGGGATATAGGCCGATTCGATAAAATGGCCCTCCGATGTGCGAAACAGGTATTTTTTCGTTCCGTCGGCCGACCGACTTTCGCGTATCGGTGGGGTCAGCGCCGGAGCGAACAGCTCGGCAAGGCGTTCCCGACGAGATACGGCCAAGTCGGTCATCTGCGCGGGATCTTCGACCTGCCGTTTGTAGAGCCAACGCGCCAATTGCCCCGTCACGAAGCGGGGCCATCCTTCCGAGGAACAAAGAGCGGCGAGCCGGTCGATATCCGACCCGAACAAGGTTTCGCGCTGCATGCTGATTCTGGGAAAAAGGGCTTTTCGCAGACAAAATTAACGATTTTTTAAGATTTTTTTGTGCCGAGCGGTTCGATTTTAGATTTTTATCTCTATATTTGTGGTGCATACGCATTCCGAACGCATCCCCGTATGCGTGTCGGAACGAGCGGGGGAGGGTGAACGAGGAATCATCGACCGGATGATTCGTGCCGCCTGTTATAAGGAAAAGACCTGAACAATTAAAACTTTATAAGGATAGATGGAAATCAAGAAATCGCCTAAAGCCGACCTGCAAAACAAGCGGGGTCTTCTGCTTGAAATCGGTCTGTGCGTTGCACTCGGTTTGGTCATTCTGGCATTCGCCTACACGCCGAAAGAGCACCGCATCGAAAAAATCGACATGAACTACGGTCCGGTCGAAGAACAGATCACGGAAATCACCCGTCAGGATCAGAAACCGCCCGAACCTCCCAAGAAGGTCGAGGTGAAGGTGATCGCCGACCTGCTGGAGGTGGTAACCAACGACACCAAAATCGAGACCGACATGAGCTTCGCCGAATTCGACGAGGACACCGAGATCGAACAGATCGTAGCGGTCGAAGAGGAGGAGGTCGAGGACGACCAGCCGTTCCTGCGCGCCGAGACGATGCCTTCGTTCCAAGGCGGCGACCTGAACACGTTCCGCAAATGGGTGCAGGACAACGTTCGTTTCCCGCAGATTGCTTTGGAAAACGGTATTCAGGGTCGTGTAACGTTGACGTTCGTCATCGAAAAGGACGGTCGTCTGACGAACATTCAGGTGCTCCAGACGCCCGACCGTTCGCTTTCCGAAGAGGCCATCCGCGTATTGAGCAAATCGCCGAAATGGTCTCCGGGCAAACAGCGCAATCAGACCGTACGTGTAAAATATACGTTGCCCGTCGACTTCCGCGTGGCCAACTGATGCCGGTCGGACGAGGGGCCGAGCGGGTCGAAAAAGCCTGACGAATAAAAAAAGCTCCTTGAAAAGATGGACGGAAAGGTAGGGTATTTGCCCGAAAGCAAATACCCTATTTATTAACTGGCACGGAGTGCAAGTTTTTCGGAAAACAAATGTCCGAAAGCATGAACGATCGCCCCGCACAATTTAGGAAGCGTTGATAACGGCCAAAAGCATTGGCGACGACCTATCGCATAAATAATGGAAGCGCCGATGACCGCCGAAAGCATTAAAACCGTCTATCGCGCTAATAAATATATACAAATTTACACCGACGAGATTCCAAAACCGTATCACCTTGCGGGTTCCGACCTAAGCCCCTCCCAAGGGAGGGGTTTAGGGTGGGGTCAAAACTGCAAACGCGGCGAAGCCGCGAGCGACACGACTTGCAGCGATGTAAAGCCATGCGCTAACTTGACTCGGTGAAACGCTGTATAAGATGATTGAACAGCAAAAGAACGTATAAGATGATTGAACAGCAAAAGAACGATACGACTGCCGCAAAGGCCGGATCGGAACAGGCCGTACTGATCGCCGTTACGCCCGACGCTGCCGACAACCGGCGCACGGCGGAATACCTCGACGAATTGGAATTTCTGGCCGAGACCGCCGGCATTTGCACCGTTCGACGCTTCACGCAGCGTCTGCCGCAGCCTTCGGCCCGCATCTACGTCGGCCCGGGCAAGCTGGAGGAGATCGCCGCATGGTGCAAGGAGCACGAAATCGACGTCGCCATCTTCGACGACGAACTTTCGCCTGCCCAGACCCGCAACATCGAAGCGGCCATGCCTTGCCGGATTCTCGACCGCACGCGTCTGATTCTCGACATCTTCCTCTCCCGCGCCCGCACAGCCTACGCCAAGACCCAGGTGCAGCTGGCCCATTACGAATACCTGCTGCCCCGATTGTCGGGCTTGTGGACGCACCTCGAACGGCAGCGCGGCGGCACGGGTACGCGCGGCGGCGCCGGTGAACGCGAAATCGAGACCGACCGACGCATCATCCGCAACCGGATCGCCAAACTGAAGGAGGATTTGCAAAAGATCGACCGCCAAATGGCCGTCCAGCGTTCGAATCGCGGACAGTTGGTGCGTGTGGCGTTGGTGGGATATACCAACGTCGGCAAATCGACCTTGATGAATCTGATCGCCAAGAGCGACGTTTTCGCCGAGAACAAGCTCTTTGCCACACTCGACACGACGGTGCGCAAGGTGGTGTTCGACAACCTGCCGTTTTTGCTGTCGGACACGGTGGGATTCATCCGCAAGCTGCCCACGCAGTTGATCGAATCGTTCAAATCGACCCTCGACGAGGTGCGCGAAGCCGATCTGTTGATCCATGTGGTCGATGTTTCGCATCCGCAGTTCGAGGAGCAGATCGACGTGGTGAAACAGACCTTGCAGGAGATCGGAGTCGGCGAAAAACCGGTCTATCTGGTCTTCAACAAAATCGACTCCTACTCCTGCGTTCGGAAAGACCCCAACGACCTGACCCCGCCTGCGCGGGAAAACCGGTCGCTCGAGGAGCTGCAGCGCACGTGGTTCGCTCATGGCGACACCCCCTGCATCTTCCTTTCGGCCCGCGAACGCATCCATCTCGACAAATTCCGTGCGGACTTGTACGGCATGGTGCGCGAAATCCATGCCGGCCGCTATCCGTTCAACAATTTCCTTTATTGACAGAAGGATCGGAAAATCCGAACGAAAACGAACGGATACATGCAATAGCGCGTAAGCGAATTACAGAAAACCATCATTCATTATCCCAATATGACGATCCATATCCTCAACCACGAGAACACGGTTCTCAACAAGTTCATCGCCCAAATCCGCGACAAACGGATTCAGCAGGATTCGATGCGGTTCCGCCGCAACATGGAGCGCATCGGCGAAATCACGGCCTACGAAATCTCGAAAACCTTGAATTACCAGCCGCGCGTCGTCGAAACGCCGCTGGGCGAGGCGACCGTCGAAACGATCGACGATCGGTTGGTCGTCGCAACCATCCTGCGGGCAGGACTTCCCTATCATCAGGGCTTTCTGAACTACTTCGACGACACCGAAAACGCCTTCGTCTCGGCCTACCGCAAAAGCACGAAAGACGGCAAATTCACCGTGAAGGTGGAGTACATTTCGTGCGGTTCGTTGGAGGGCAAGACCCTGTTGCTGGTCGACCCGATGTTAGCGACCGGATCGTCGTTGGTATTGGCCTACAACGCTTTATGCGAACGGGGCGGACAGCCGAACCATACCCATGTCGCGGCGGTCATCGCCAGCGAGCAGGGCATCGACTACGTGCAGCAGCACATGCCCCATCAGACGACGACGGTTTGGGCGGCCGCCGTCGACGAAGAGTTGACCTCGCGTTCGTATATCGTGCCGGGAATCGGCGATGCCGGCGACTTGGCCTACGGCGAAAAATTATAATTGGTAACTATATACCATTTTACACCGAATCGAGTTGGTGAATGTATTTACATTGCCACCGGTCGTGTCGCTCGCGGCAGAGCCGCGTTTGCAAATTTGACCCACCCCCAAACCCCCGCCTTGGCGGGGGCTTCGGTCGGAACTCGTGAGGTGATATGGTTTTAGATTACCGTTGGTGTAAATTTATATATAATCGATAGACCGACTATCCGTTTAGCAAAGCCTTCATCGCTGCCGACCCGTTCGAACGAGTTTCCCGATGCGGCAGACCTTTTGTCCGGCTTTCAAGCGGACGGCAGCGACGATAACGAAAGGGAAGCCGAAAGGCCCTCCAACGCACAAATTAAAAAGGCAATTATATACATTCGTGTACCAAAGGTCGTAAAACTTGATTAGGTTCGGCTCCCCAACCGAAGTCCCCGCCAAGGCGGGGGTTTGGGGGTGGGTCCAAAACTAAATGCACGGCCAAAGGCCGTGAGAAACTACGGTCGAATTTGAAAATCCGGTGTCGAAAACGCGGGTACATAGAATTTATAATCGTGTAAAAATGGGAAAGAAAGAATTCAGCTACACCGAAGCGACAGCGGAAATCGAACAAATTCTCGACCGTCTGCGCAACGAAGCGATGGACGTGGATGACTTGGCCGCCCAAGTCGCCCGCGCTACGGAATTGATTGCGCAGTGCAAGAAAAAACTGCTCAAAACCGAAGCCGAAGTCAACAAGATATTGGAGAAATGAAACGGTTCATCCGATTCTGCATCAATCGCATTCCGCGTCCTTGGTTACAACGCATCGCGGGCTGGGTCGTACCGATCGTCGGACTTTTCTACAAAGGTACCCGCAAAGGCCACGGCGTCGAATGCCCCGTCTGCGGCTCGCATTACCGCCGATTCATGCCCTACGGATACGTCCGCTCACGCAGCAATGCGCTTTGCCCGCACTGCCTTTCGTTGGAGCGGCACCGCCTTTTATGGCTGTATCTGAACCGCGAAACCGACTTATTCATAAAATATCCGCGTACACTGCATATCGCACCGGAAGTCTGCCTGATGCGCCGGCTGAAACGCCATTTCGCCGACCGGCCGGAGCGATACGTTACGGCCGACTTGGAAAGTCCGTTGGCCGACCTGCATTTCGACGTGCAGGCCATTCCGTTGGAGGATCATTCGTTCGATGTATTGATTTGCAACCACTTGTTGGAGCATGTCGCCGACGATCGACAGGCGATGCGCGAATTTTTCCGGATTCTGCGGCCCGACGGTTGGGGCGTAGTGCTCTCGCCCGTCGAACTCGACCGCCCACAGACCTTCGAAGACGACACGATCACCGATCCCGAGGAACGCACGCGGATTTTCGGTCAGTACGACCATCGGCGCATCTACGGGACGGATTACGCCGACCGCTTGCGTGAAGCTGGATTCGAGGTGGAAACGATCGACTATGCGGCGCAACTCGGCGATGCGGCCCGCAAGCGGTATGCGTTGCCCGACGACCGCATCTATCTGGTACGCAAGCCGCATACCGACGGACAAGCCCGCTAAAACGCGCCGCCGTTGCAAACATCCGGTCGAACCGGACTTCCGAACTGCCCGCTGCCGCGAATTATCGCACGGAATCTGCGGATTGCACCGTCTCGGGCCGATCGGTCATCCCGCTCGAATCGACGGAATCGGCCGCCCCTACCAACACAACCGAATCGACCGAACGGTCGAACGCCGTAGAATCCGCAGTCGGAGCATCGGGTACCGGCATCTCGTGGGGAACGGCAACAAACGAAGGCGCCGGCAGAGGGGCGGCGACCGGATCGGACTTACTGAAAATATCGAGCAGCGAGGTTCCCTCCTCGAAGCACATCGACCGATAATCGTTTCGATGCAACACCGTGAAAACCAGCACGGCAAGAATGCCCGCCGCAGCCAGCCATCCGATCAATCTCTTTATCATGGTTTTTTCTTCGCTTTGAGCGCCTCGATCGCCCGCAGAATCACATCGTCCACCGGGTAGATATTGGCATAAAATCCGTTGTCTTCCAAGGTCGTGTTCCGTCCGATATAGGCCCGCAGCTGGGCTTCGATCAACCGGCGGGAACGTGCGATGTCGGCCGGTCGCGGCGCCACGCCCTGCCGGGCCGCATAACGCACGAAATCGTCGACCAATGTCCGGTCGCTGTCCAGCAGCCGTTTCAGTTCCGGCAGCGTCTGCACCTTATTCAACGCTTCGCGATGCCGGTCGGCGTATTCGATCGTATAGCGATAGAGGATATTGCGCCCCACAACCTCCATGAAATAACGGGTTACATCGGTCGTATCGGCCGGCACGAACAGATCGGGCATGATGCCTCCGCCGCCATAGACCACCTTGCCGCCCGGGGTCGTCCGTTTGAGCGAATCGGCGAAATGGATGCTGTCGGCCGAGAAAAATTCGTTGTTTTCGTAGCGGTGGACGATGTCTTCGGCATAACCCGCCTCGTCGCCGATGGTGTAGGGCTTCTGAATCGAACGTCCCGTAGGCGTATAGTAGCGGGCGATGGTCAAGCGCAGTGCCGAGCCGTCGGCATAAGGGATTTGCCGCTGCACGAGGCCCTTGCCGAACGACCGTCGTCCGATGATCGTGCCGCGGTCGTTGTCCTGCAACGCACCCGCAAGGATTTCGCTCGACGAAGCACTCCCCTCGTCGATCAACACGGCCACCTCCATCTCCTGTGCCGTACCCGAACCGTCGGCATATTCGCGCAGTTGCTGGTGATTCCGATCTTCGGTATAAACGATTAGCTGTCCTTCGTGCAGAAACTCGTTCGCAATGGCAATGGCCTGATCGAGGTATCCGCCAGCGTTGCCGCGCAGGTCGAAAATCAACTTCGTAACCCCTTCGGCCCGCAATTCAGCAAGCGCCCGTTGCAACTCCACAGTCGACGTGCGAGCGAATTGGCCCAATTTCACGTAACCGATGCCGTCGGCGATACGGAACGAGGCTTCGATGCTCTTGATGGGAATCACGTCGCGCACGACATCGACGTCGACCAATCCGCTGATAGCGTGCCGCTGAAGGCCCAGTTTTACGTGCGTGCCGCGCGGCCCGCGCAACCGTTTGACGATGCGGTTCTGTGGAATCTTCCGACCGGCGACCAGCGAATCGTCGATTTCGATGATGCGGTCGCCCGCTTTGACGCCGGCCTTGTCGCTGGGTCCGTGCGGAATGACGTTCAACACGATGACCGTATCGGTCGCCATGTTGAATACGACGCCGATTCCGTCGAACTCGCCCTCCAACGGTTCGTTGAGTTCGGCCATTTCGTCGGCTGGGATATAGACCGAATGGGGGTCGAGCTCCTTGACCAACAACGGGATGACGTGTTCCGACAACGAGTCCATCGAAACGGAGTCGACGTACAGATTCTCGATGAACGAGAGGGTCTGCGTCAGCTTGTTGTCGGGCACATGGATCCGCTGCAACATCCCCTGCAACTGCGAAGCGGCGGAATGGCGGCCCATGTAGAGCCCGAAGAGGATTCCGAACACCACACCCGTTGCCAGAATCAACGGAAACAGAATGGTTCGTTTCGAATTCTTATACATTTTTATTAGCGGCCTTGCGGCTATATTTTGCTGTCGAAAGACTTCTTGCCTTCCGACCCATTTGAACGGGTTTTCTTATGCGATAACCCTTTCGAAGTGCTTTCGACGGTCATGGTCGCTTCCGACCCGTTTTATTAGCGGCTTTGCGGCTTCGTCTTGCTTTCGAGCGCTTTCTTGCCCTCCGCCCGTTTGAACGGGCTTCCTTATGCGATGCCCGTTCGACTTGCTTTCGGCGGTTATCTTCGCTTCCGGCCCGTGATTAGCGGCTTCGCCTTGCTTTCGAACGCCTTGCTGCCTCCCAACAGCAACTCTCGCGCCGCATAGGCCGAAGCCTTTGCTGCCGTCGTCCCTACTTGTTTTTGAACGTATAGGTCAGTCCGACACTCAGGAGCGTTTTGGTCATCGTTTTGACATTCTGCGAACGGTTGTAATACAGCTCGAAATTGAACTGCGTCGACAGATATTTCGTCGCCTTGATGTCGATGGTGTTCGTCCAGCGCACAATCGGGTGCACCGGAAGCCGCGGTTTGTCCTTGATGTTCTTGTCGCCCTGCTCCCACTTTTTGTAGGCTTCCCGATAACGGGTGTAATTGCTGTATTTGTTCGCCTGACCGATGTCCGAAATCCAACCGTAGAATCCGTAGAGCATCGTGCGATACCGCAGATATTCCGTCTTGCCGAACTTGCGGTCGAAATCGATCTGGATAGACGAACCGCCCTCGTATTTCGAGGTCTTGTCGGGGTCTTCGATACCGTAGGAGTAGCCATTGTCGCGACGAATCAAATCGTTTTCGGCGAACGTCGCATTCAACGCCACAGGCGACAGGTTGACCACGATCGGGAACTTGGGTTTCGGACACGTATAGGTGAAACCGAGCGAAACATCCAAATAACCCGGGGTCATAAAGCCGCTCTTCCGATGTTCCAATTTCTGTTCCGTACGCGATTTGTAGCCGTTCACGAACTGGCTGCGGAACTTGATGATCGAACCGTACGACCAGTTTTTCGACATTTTGAAACTCGGCGCGGTCGAAATTTCGAATTCATCTTGATTCTTGAACCAGATTCCTTCGCTGTATTCGTCGCCTGCTTCGTTGGTCGTCTCGACCTTCATGCGGTTATAACCCAATTTAGCAATCGCACGGGTCTCGATCGAAAATTTGTTCTTCTTGAAGGTGTGTTTCAGATCGAATACGGCGGTCAAGGCGATGGAGTTATCACCGCCCGAAGTTTCGATCCACGGGTCATTGTAGGAGGTCAGCGCACCCTGCACGCCGGCGCTGATTTCCAAAAAATTACGTTCCTTGCGAATGGCGGCGCGCTCGGCCTTGTAACGGGCCAGACTGAAATAATCGGCATCCATCGACGAATTGGTTTTCAAGGTATCGCGGAACGATACGTCATCCGCATGCACCTCCATTTTATCGACCGTGATTTGAGCCGTAGCGGGTATCATCATGCCCGACGCGACGAACACGAGTAAAGTTCGGATTGTTTTTTTCATCATAATCATGCTAACTGAAGCGGGAAATCGGCACAAATTTAGGAAATAATTCACAAATTTCCTTACCTTTGTTTTTTATTAACTGGTACGGGCCGCAAGGCTGTACGAAAAAACGACCGGCGGAGTGCTAAGAGACCGAGCGCGATGGTGCGGTTCGGAAAGAAGTACAAAGAAACAGGTGCGAAGAAATTGCGGCTCTTCGAGCCGCGCGAGCCGCAGCCTTCGGGCGGCGGAGGCTCGCCACAGGCTCCCCTCCGCAGGCTGCGTCCGCTTAAAAAATAGGCAATTAAGCTAATTTATTACAAACCCATTAATAATAATGTGATGACTTATCGACCCATACCAGTTAATAAAAAATACATCGGCGCCCACGTCAGCGCCGCAGGCGGCTTGGAGCAGGCTCCGTTGCGCGCACAGGAGATAGGCGCCACCGGATTCGCGCTCTTCACCAAGAATCAGCGCCAATGGTTTTCCAAGGCATTGACCGACGACGAAATCAACCGGTTCAAAGCCGCTTGCGCTGCAGCGGGTTATCGGCCGGAAAGCATCCTGCCCCACGATTCCTACCTCATCAACTTGGGACATCCCGAAGCCGACGGACTCGCCAAATCGCGTGCAGCCTTCACCGACGAAATGCGCCGATGCGAGCTGTTGGGGCTCGACCGGCTCAACTTCCACCCGGGCAGCCATTTGCAGAAAATCAGCGAAGAGGAATCATTGGATCGAATCGCCGCATCCATCAACCTCGCGCTCGAAAAGACGCACGGCGTAACGGCCGTCATCGAGAACACGGCCGGACAAGGTTCGAATCTCGGTTACCGGTTCGAACACTTGCGCTATATCATCGACCGCGTGGAGGATCGTTCGCGCGTCGGTTTCTGCATCGACACCTGCCACGCTTTTGCAGCCGGATACGACCTGCGCACGTCGGCGGCGTGCGACGCCACCTTCGCGGAATTGGACGAGGTCGTCGGATTAGAATACCTGCGGGGCATGCACCTCAACGATGCGATGAAACCGCTGGGAAGCCGCATCGACCGCCACGCCCCGTTAGGCGACGGACAAATCGGATTGGAATGTTTCCGTTACATCGCCCGCGACCCGCGATTCGACGGCATTCCGTTGATTTTGGAAACTCCCGACGAAAGCCGCTGGCCCGAAGAAATTCTTTTATTAATGCAATAGCACGTTAGTATGCTATCAACGTCGTGGTTGCTTCCGCTCCTTTTTATTAGGGCGGTAGCACCATCATCTTGCTGAACAAAAATATTGTCGCTCCCCGCCGTTTTATTAGAGGGGGGGCAGGCAAGCAACAAAGCGGGACGAAGACTGCGGAGTGAACGCCGATAGGCGGGCCTCCGCGGGCAGAGGCTTCGGCCCGCGCGGCTCAAAGAGCCGCTTTTTTATTAACCGGCACCGACGGCCACTTCAAAAGGCATGTCATTGGGCTAACGAGCGAATATAGCCGTCGATGGCTTTCGCCGCCGCACGGCCCGCGCCCATCGCAAGGATGACCGTCGCGGCGCCCGTTACGGCATCGCCGCCCGCAAAGACGCCCGCACGGGTCGTGGCACCTGCGGCATCGGCCGAAATACATCCGCGACGATCGGTCGCTAAACCGGCAGTCGTGGCGGCCAGCAGCGGATTGGGCGACGTGCCCAACGCCATTACCACAACATCGCACTCCAATTCGAACTCCGAACCCGTCTTCGGCACCGGCGCCCGACGCCCCGAAGCATCGGGCTCGCCCAGCTCCATTTCGACGCAACGAATGCCGCGCACCCAGCCCTTTTCATCGCCCAATACCTCGACGGGATTGGTCAGCATCCGGAATTCGATGCCCTCCATGCGGGCATGATGCACCTCTTCGGCTCGTGCCGGAAGCTCCTTTTCGCTACGGCGATAAACGATGGTCGCCTCGGCTCCCAAACGCTTCGCCGTGCGCACGGCATCCATCGCCACGTTGCCGCCGCCGACCACCACCACACGGCGGCCGACCTGAATCGGCGTATCGTAAGCCGGATCATAGGCGTGCATCAGATTTGTGCGGGTCAGAAATTCGTTCGCCGAAACTACGCCGTTGAGATTTTCGCCCGCGATGCCCATAAAGCGTGGCAGACCGGCGCCCGATCCGATGAAAACCGCCTCGAATCCCTCGTCGTCCAGCAGCGAATCGACCGTTACCGTGCGACCCACAATGACATCGGTTTCGAACTCCACGCCGAGCGCCCGCACCGCTTCGATTTCGCGCGCCACGATGCGTTCTTTCGGCAACCGGAACTCGGGAATGCCATATACCAGCACACCGCCCACCTTGTGCAGCGCCTCGAATATCTTCACCTCGTAGCCCATCTTCGCCAAGTCGCTCGCGCAGGCCAATCCGGCCGGTCCACTGCCCACGATAGCCACCCGATGACCGTTGCGCGGGACGGTGCGAACCTGTTCCGCAATATGTTCCAGCTGCCAGTCGCCGACATAGCGTTCGAGCTTGCCGATAGCGACCGGTTCACCCTTGATGCCGAGAATGCAGGAACCTTCGCATTGGGTCTCCTGCGGACACACCCGACCGCAGACCGACGGCAGCGAACTGTCCTCGCCGATGATGGCGGCGGCCCGGGCCGGATCGCCTTCATGAAGCGCGGCGATGAAATCGGGAATGCGGATGTTCACGGGGCAAGCCTCGACGCACCGCGGATGCTTGCAATGCAAGCAGCGCGACGCTTCGGTCTGCGCCTCCTCGGCATCGTAGCCGTAGCACACCTCTTCGAAATTGGTTGCCCGCCGTTGCGGATCCTGTTCGCGCACGGGAACGCGCGGTATCTTATTTGCCATATTCGTCGACAATTCCTATTTATTCAACCCTATTTTGCATACATGGCCGCCGGTCCGTTCGGCTTCGATGGCGGCGCGGCGTTGTTCCTCGGAACGATACATGCCCTGACGGCGCATCGCTTCGTCGAAATCGACCTCATGCGCATCGAACTCCGGCCCGTCGACGCAGGTGAAGCGCGTCCGACCGCCCACCGTAACGCGGCAGGCGCCGCACATGCCCGTACCATCGACCATCAACGCATTGAGCGACACAGTCGTTTTCAGACCGTATTTCGCGGTGGTCGCCGCCACGAACTTCATCATAATCATCGGCCCGATAGCGACCACTTCGTCGTACTGTTCGCCTCCGTTTACGAGTTGTTCGAGCAGCTGCGTAACCAACCCGTGAAATCCCGCCGAACCGTCGTCCGTAGCGAGATAAAGGTGATCGGCCACGGCGCGCATTTCGTCGGTATAGATCAACATATCGCGCGTCTTGGCCCCGATGATGACATCGGCCCGAACGCCGTGCGCATGCAGCCACTTGACCTGCGGATAGACCGGAGCGGTACCCACGCCGCCCCCGATGAAGAGATAACGCCGGCCCGCCAGCTCCTCGGGATGGGCGACGAACTCCGACGGACGGCCCAACGGCCCCGCGAAATCGGTCAATGCCTGACCGGCCTCCAACGAACAGATTTTACGGGTCGAGACGCCGATGGTCTGGATGACGATGGTTACGCAACCGCGATCGGCATCATAATCGGCGATGGTGAGCGGGATGCGTTCGCCCATCTCTCCGGCCCGCACGATGACGAATTGGCCGGGATGAGCCGCACGCGCGACCCGCGGTGCCGAAACCGTCATCGACCAGATGTTTTCGGCCAAACGCCGTTTTTCAAGAATGGGATAGTTCATGTTCGATATTCATTGATACAGATAGACTGTATTACATATATACCATTAATCAAGTTGGCGAATGTATTTACATTGCCGCTGGTCGTGTTCGCTCGCGGCAGAGCCGCGTTTGCAGATTTGACCCACCCCTAAACCCCCGCCTTGGCGGGGGCTTCGGTCGGAACCCGCAAGGTGGTAGCGTCTCGTTCGTCGAAAGCCTGTCTACGGCGCTAACAATAGCGCCGTAATGCGCAGTTGGCGCATCGGACGGGCCGGATCGTTGGCGATGATCGACAGCCGGTCGAGCAGCGGGCCATAGTCTGCCTGCGACGGACGAATCGACACCTCCACCGTCAGACTGTCGTGCGGAGCGATCCGCTGACCGGCCCGCAACGACGTTTCGATATGCCCTCTGTGCTCCACCGCCCGCACGACAAGTTCGCCATCGCCGTCGTTGGCCAGCACGAAAGTCCGTCGTTCGATCGGCGTATCGTGATTCACTTCGCCGAATTTCAAGATATTGCCCGACAGGCGCATCTTCGGCGCAGGCTTGCCGCGATAGGCCGCAGGGTCATCCACCGCGATGCCATGCGCCGTCAACACGGTGCCGTTGCTCCGGCCCGCGACCTCCACTTCGAACGTATCTTTTATCGTCCCGTAACGGGGGGCCGTCGCCGGAATCGAATAAGCCAAATCGATAACCCCGCGTTCGCCTGCCGCAATCCGTTCGGGCGCCGTAACGCGAAGAAAGCTGCTCGTCTCCTTCGGCCGCAGCCGGAATGAAACAGCCCTGTCGGACGTGTTGACGAACTCCACTGCGGCATGCACCTCGCGACCGACCCGCAGATAGGAGAACGAATTGTGCGACGTACTCAAACGCACGCCACCGCCCGCATCGACCGGATAGAGCTCCTCGATGCTTTTGGGACGCGGCACTACCGTCCCGCCGATGGTCAGCGTAGCGACCTTTTTCCGGTCGGACGAATAGACTGACAACTCTTTGGAGAATGCACCCGGACGGTTTTGGGGGTCGTAGGTTACCGCAATGCGAATCGAATCGCCCGCCCGTACGGGCTTGCGCGAAAACTCCGGCACGGTGCATCCGCACGAGGTAACGACATCGAGCACGACGATCGGCCGTGTGCCGCGATTGACGCCCGTAAACGTACAGGCAACTCGTCCATCGACTTCGCGGATCGTACCGAAATCGTGGCGGTCGGGTTCGAAAACGAGCTGCGCCCACGCCCCGACAGCCGAAACGGTCAACCATCCGCAAACGAGAAATTTTCGCAAAATCATGCGATAAAGGTACGATTTTTTCTGTTTTCGTGAAAGCGACGCTGCTGCACATTCATTCAAACAACCTGTCCATGACCCCGCAAATCACTGCAAACGAGCCGAAAATATCCATCATCGTGCCGATCTACAAAGTGGAACGTTATCTGCGCGAATGCCTCGACTCGATTTTCGGCCAAACGTTCGGCGACTGGGAATGTATCCTTGTCGACGACGGTTCGCCCGACGAATGCCCCCGAATCTGCGACGAATATGCCGCCCGCGACCCGCGTTTCCACGTGATTCACCGAGCGAACGGCGGTCTGTCGGCAGCCCGCAATTCGGGTCTGCGCGAGGCGCGGGGCGAATACATCGGATTCGTCGATTCGGACGACTGGATTGCTCCGCAGATGTTCGAACGGCTTTATCGGCTGATTACGCAACACGGCACGGATATGGCCCAAATCGGATACCGGAAAGAGTATCTCGGATACTCCAACCCGAAAAGGGCGATCAAGCGCGTCGCGGTGCTCGATCGCAAGCAGATCGTACGGGGAATCATCCACAACAACCGCATACCGAGCTACATGTGGAACAAACTGTTCCGACGGAGAGCCATCAACTCGGAGTTTCCCGAAGGCAAAGTGTTCGAGGACATCGCCGTGCTCAACCGTTGGGTGCGCGACATCGGGTCGGCCGTGCTCGCCCCCGACATGCTCTATCATTACCGCATGCGCAAAAGCAGCATCCTCCATACCGATTTTTTCCGTCGGCTCGACTATTTCGATGCCTGCCGCGAAAGGGAGCGGGCGATCCGTTCGCTCGAACCGGAAGCGCTTTCGGAAAAGGAGCGTTCGCGGTTTCTGTGGAAAGCCGCTATCAACTCGGCCAAAACCATCGCCCGCAAGGAGCCGCATTCGGAATCGCGGATGAAATTCATCGAACCGATCACCGCCGCATGCCAAGAATTTCCCGCTCCGTCGATCGGTACGCTCGGACTGAAAAAATATCTTCGGGCCCGACTGCTGTTGAATCGCCCCGCCTTGTTCATCCGGCTCATGCGCGCGACATCCTCGATAAATTTAGACGAGAAATACCGCAGGAGCCATCTCTACGACTGAACCTGCCTCCGTTTCCTTCCCAAGTCGGCTATCGCAGACACTCCGCTACACCCGCTTCCAGTCGTTCCAACGCCTCCAAGAGCCGGCTTCGCGGGCAGGCGATGTTGATGCGCAAAAACCCTTCGCCCTCTGCGCCGTACATCGACCCTTCATTGAGCCAAAGTTTCTGCCGTTCGAGCAGCCGTTCGGCCAATTCGGCAGAGGAGAGGCGTAGCGCACGGCAGTCCACCCACACGAGATAAGTGCCTTCGAGCTTCGTTACAGGCAGCTGCGGCAGATGCTCGTCGAAATAGTCGCACAAACAGCGGTAGTTCTCGTAAAGATAGGCATTCAGGGCATCGAGCCAATCCTCCCCGCGATTGTAGGCCGCGACAAGGGCCTCGACCCCGAACGGATTGACGTCGCACACCTCGTTGATATTGATAGCTCGGTCGATGTGCCGGCGCACCTCCTCGTCGCTCGACACGATGTTGGCGATTTGCAAGCCGGCGATGTTGAACGCCTTCGAGGGCGACAGGCAGGTGATGGTGTTCGCCTGAAAGGCTTCCGACAGCGAGGCGAAAGGGATATATTCGTATCCGGGCAGCGTCAGTTCGCAGTGGATTTCGTCGCTTATGACCCGCACGCCGTTGCGCAGACAAATGTCGCCCACACGCAGCAACTCCTCGCGCGTCCAGACCCGACCGGCCGGATTGTGCGGGTTGCAGAGCAGCAGCAACTTCGTCCGCGGGTCGGCAGCCTTGCGCTCCAAATCGTCGAAGTCCATGCGATAGGTGTTGCCGTCGCGAACGAGCGGACTGGAAACGACCTCGCAACCGTTGTTCCGGATCGAGGAGAAGAAACAGTTGTAGACCGGCGTTTGCACCAGCACGCGGTCGCCGGGTTCGGTCAACGCCTTGATGATGGCCGAGAGGGCCGGAACGACCCCGCTCGTATAGATGATCCACTCGCGGTTTATCCGCCAGCCGTGCCGCCGTCCGAACCAGTCGATGACGGCTTGGTAATAGGCGTCGGGAACCCGCGTGTATCCGAAAACGCCGTGTTCCACCCGTCGGCGCAACGCCTCCATGATGCAGGGCGCCGTTCGGAAATCCATGTCGGCCACCCAAAGCGGGAGCACGTCGGCATCGGCCGCGCTGTCCCATTTGTAGGAGTTCGTCCCCCGACGGGGGATGAGTTCGTCGAAATCGTACTTCATGATCTTTGTCGTTTCAATCCGTAAAATCCGTCCGTTCCCCTCTGAGCCGGATGATGCAATCGGCCGGAGCTTTGCGGTTTTCGTCGAGGGTTACCGAACCGATCGCGTCGGCCACGATCCGTCCCGACGTCGGGTTCTTGATGTTCGTAATCGCCCCGCGAATGTCGGCCCGCAGCGTACTGTACTCGAAAGCACGGTCGCAATCGGGCCCGAACGTGCAGTTTTCCAGCACGAGATCGTGCGCATAACAGAGCGGCTGTTCGCCGGTAATGTGGCAATTCACCAACCGCAGGTTGCGCGAGTGCCAGCCGAGGTATTCGCCGTTGAGTTCGGAATCGTAGACCGTTACGTTCTCCACCTCCCAGAAGGCATCTTTGGTGGTGATTTTCGCGTGGTGCAACTCCACATTCTTCACATACTGGAAGACATACTTGCTGTCGCTCTCCAACCCGTCGATGCGGATGTTTTCGCTGAACATGAAGGGATAGGTGCCGTCGTGCAGCTTCAAATTTTTAATGTTCAAGTTTTTGCATCGCCAGAACACCTCGTCGGCATCGTTCATCTCTACGTTCTCGATTTCGATATCGGTCATCTCGCGGAACATCTTGGGAGCGTCGATGCGCGTGTCGGTCATTTTCAGATGATCGGAGTACCACAGGGCCGAACGACCGCCCACGTCGAAGAAACAGCGGTCGATGGTAAAACCGTGTACGTGCCAGAAAGGGTAGTTGCCTTCGAAGCGGCAGTTGGTGGCGACGATGTTGCTGCACTCCTTGATGGCGGATTCACCGGCAAGAATCGTTACGTGGTCGAGGTGCAGGTCATGCGAGGCGAACAGCGGCCGTTCACCGCCGAATTGCTTGTCTTTTATCCGTTGCATAATTGTATCATTTATTGAATTATTCCATCTTTTTTATCCATCGTCCTTTCTCCAACCTCCACAGGAACAGCATTCCGCGGAAACAGAGTTCGATACACATGGCCACCCACACGCCTTTCAGCCCCATCGAAGGGGCCAGCAGGGCGGCCAGCGTGAGCCGGACGGCCCAAATGCTTCCGAAGTTCATCAAGCTCGGAATCAACGTATCGCCCGCCCCGACGAATACGCCGTAAGCGACGATAGCAGCGGCGAACATCGGCTCGGCGAAGGCCTCCACCCGCAACGCCATGACGCCGAGCGAACGAATTTCGACATCCGGCGTCATCGCACCGATAATCAGCGGGGCGGCCACATACATCACAATCCCCATGATGCCCATAATCGCCATGCCCGATGCCACGGTGATGCGGGCGAAACGTCGGGTCAGCTCGTACCGGCCGGCCCCGATACTTTGACCGACCAACGTGGTGGCGGCATCGGCAATCCCGTACCCGGGCATGTAGCAGAGGCTCTCGGCCGTAATGGCGAACGAATTGGCCGCAATGGCGAAGATACCGAGCGGAGCGACGATCACCGTCGTCAGAATTTGCGCACCGCAGATAACGATGTGTTCCAACCCCATGGGCAACCCAATGCGGAAGGCTTTCCGCAAAGTCCGCCAAGTAGGACGGAACAAGCCCCGTTCATGATTCAGGGCGAGCTCTTTCGAACGGGTACACAGATACCAGACCATCGCTCCGGCCGTTACCGTTTCGGCCAATACGGTGCCGAGCGCAGCGCCTTCTACCCCCAACCCCATGCCCGGGACGCATAAGGTCATGCCTCCGACCTGCCATTCGCGCGAGGGGAAAATCAGGAAAAAATTGAACACCACATCCAGTATGCACATCGACACGCCCAACAGACTGGGGATGCGCATATTGCCGCTGCACCGCAACATTCCTCCGGCCAGAAAATTGAGTTGGAGCGCAGGCAGGAAGAGGGAGAAGATGCAAAAATAGAGCGAGGCATTCCGGCGGATGGACGCATCGCCTCCGAGCCATTCCGGCAAACGGTCGCTGATGGCTATGCCGACCATCGCCAGCAAGATGCTGAAAAACATCGTCGCCACGAAAGCCTGCCGCAAGACGGCTCGGGCCCGGGCGAACTCTCCCGCACCGACATGATGGGCCACCTGCACGGAAAAGCCCGTCGCAGCGGCGACGCAGACGCCCCAAAACAGCCACGTGGTGGTGGAGACCAGACCGATCGAGGCCGATGCGTCTGCGCCCAGACGGCCGACCATCGCCGCATCGATGTACTGCATGACGATGGTGGAGACCTGTGCCACGACAGCCGGAAAGCTCAACCGTGCGGTGAGTGCCAGTTGCTGCCGGAACGTCATCGGTTTGCCCTCGCGGATCAAGAGGAGCAGGGCTTCTGTCTTATCTGTACGGGATTGCATCCTCGAATCACTCGCTTATTTTCACTTCGTTTCCAGCCTCGGCCGCGCCCCGCATGAATTCCTCGCAAAGCGTGTCGGAGTTTCCTCCGCGACGGGGGCTGGAAGATAAAATCAAAACTTTTTTCGTCCTATTTCCTATTTTCGACAGGATGATTTTCATGTTGCAAAATTCGCAAAAATAAAACAAATCATTCGTAGATGTATTCCAGATTCTTTTCCCGATTCTAACCTTAATTACGGATTTTTTCTTCGGCCGCCATCTATCGTCGTACGCCAACGGCCATAAGACTCGATTTTTCGGCACTTTCAAATCGCATCTAAAAAAGATACTGCATCTCGGCAAAAATTGCAAACGAGTTTGCATTTTTGCTCTCGACTTTTTTATATCTTTGTAAAATAAAGCCGACCCTTTCATAAAAGGTCGGACGCAACGAACCCCGGACGATGCCCCACTATCGCGCACCGTCCGATAAAAAACGAAACCTATGGCAGAAAATCGCAACGATCTGGATCAACTCTACGACGACGAGGATTACGGACAACAACCCGCACCCGACAAATCCATTCGCGGCTATCGCATCGTCATCGTCATTTTGTCGGTGATTTTGGTGGCGCTGTCAGCCCTCTACTACAGCATCCACCGCCAACAGATGCGCGACAACGAACTGTTGCAAGCCGACCGCGATTCGATCCAGAACGATCTGGGCCGGCTCATGGTCGATTTCGACAACCTAAAAATCACCAACGACACCATTTCGGCCAATCTCGACATCGAACGCAGCCGCGCCGATTCGCTGATGACCCGGCTGAAAAAGGAGCGTTCGTGGAACCTCGCCAAAATCAAACAGTACGAAAAGGAGGTCGGCACGCTGCGTTCGCTGATGAAAGGCTACATCCGGCAGATCGACTCGCTCAATACGTTGAACAAAAAGTTGATCGACGAAAACGTCTCCTATCGCAAAGAAATCACCTCGGCCCAACTGCGTGCGGACATGGCCGAAGAACGGGCCGCCGAACTGACCAGCAAGGTGCAGGTCGGCTCGGTCATCAAGGCCCGCGACATCCGGCTCACAGCGCTCAACGCTCGCAGCAAACCGGTTTCGCGCATCCGCAATGCAGAACGATTGCTGGTCGATTTCGTCCTTTCGGCCAACGAACTGGCCGAGCCGGGCAACCGCGCCATCTACGTCCGCATCATCTCGCCGGACGGTTACCCGCTGACGACCGAAGCAATGCCCACCTTCGAATTCGAGGGCGAACGGATGAGTTATTCGGCCATGCGCGAGGTGGATTACCAGAATCAAGATTTGGCCGTGGGCATCTACTACAATTCGTCGGGTCTTACGGCCGGCACCTATCGCGTGGAACTCTATTGCGACGGCCGCCACATCGGCGAGGCGCAAATCGCGATGCGTTAATATGTCATTGCAACGGATCGTACTCATCGGCAGCGGCAATTTAGCGGAATCACTCGCATGCGCCTTAGCGAAGAACGACGCCGGTTTGGTGCAGATTTTCGCACGGAATCCTCGTCGCGGGCCGGAGGTGGCCCGTCGGGCCGGAACCGCATGGACGAACGATCCGCAGCAACTCGCCTGCGCTGACCTCTATCTGATTGCCGTCAGCGACCGGGCCGTAGCGGAGGTCGCCGCATCGCTCCCGATTCCCGAAACAGCCGTCGTCGCCCATACGGCCGGTTGCGTGCCGTTGGATGCGATTCCGGCCCGCTTCGCACGACGGGCAGTCTTCTATCCGTTGCAGACATTCACGGCGGGACGGTCCGTCGATTTCGCCGACATTCCGATTTTTCTCGAAACCTCGACGCCCGAACTCCGTTCCGAGTTGGAGGCTTTCGCCCGCCGGTTGAGCCGCACAGTGCGTTATGCGGGTTCGGACGAACGGGCCTATATCCATCTGGCCGGAGTTTTCGCCTGCAATTTTCCGAATGGATTGTATGCCATCGCGGCGCAAATCCTAAACCGTGCTAATCTTGACTACCGGTTAATAAAACCGCTCATCGCCGAAACCGCCGCCAAAGCCTGCGCCGCCGCGACGCCTGCATCGGTGCAAACAGGGCCTGCCGTGCGCAACGACCTCGCGACGCAAGCCCGCCACGAAGCCTTGCTTGCCGACGATCCGCAGCTGCAAGCTCTTTACCGATTGATAAGCAGCCAGATATGGAAAACTTCAAAGAAGCGATAGCGCACGCCGAAGCCTTCGTGTTCGACGTCGACGGCGTGATGACCGACGGCGGAATCATTCCGACGGCCGACGGCGATTTCATCCGCCGTTACAATGCCAAAGACGGTTATGCATTGGCCTATGCCGTGAAATTGGGATACAAAATTTGCATCATCACAGGCGGACGCGGCCGGATGCTCGAACACCGGTTACAGATGCTCGGCATCCGCCGTTACTATACCGACTGCATGGATAAAATCACGACCCTGCGCAACTATTTTAAGGAAGAGGGGCTCGATCCGAAGAACGTCATCTATATGGGCGACGACATCCCCGATTTGGAGTGCATGCACGAGGTGGGGATTCCGGTTTGTCCGGCCGATGCGGCTTCGGAGGTGCTCGAAACGGCGCGTTACGTCTCGGAGTTCAACGGCGGGGCCGGTGCCGTGCGCGACATCATCGAGCAGGTGCTGCGGGCACGCGGCGACTGGGCCCGCGACTCGATGGGCGTAACGCCATCGACCCTTGCCGCCTCGCGCTGAAATGCGGCAGGGACGAAAAAGCAGGGCCAATAAAAAACACGAAAGGCCGGATGATTCGTCATCCGGCCTTTCGCGCACACAAACATCACAATACCCTGCTGTCAAACAAAATGGCTTATTCTTTTACTTTGCAAAGGTCGATGTAAATCGTCATTCGTGCAATCCCTACAACTCGGTATTTTATTAGCGCGGGAGATACTTCGTCTTGCTTTCGAACGTCATCTTCGCTGCCGACCGTTTTTCTCGAAAGCGGTCGGTAGCGACTGCGACCGTCGAAAGCTATATGATGGTCTATCGCATAGGGAACGCCTTTCAAAAGGCGCGGGGCGAAGACTGCGGAGGACGCCAAGAGCGGGCCTCCGCGGGCGGAGGCTTCGGCCCGCGGCCCTTATAAAAAGGGCCTCTAAAGCGGGAGATAGTCAACCCCGTTAATTAAAACGACACCCCCACGCGGATACCGAAATTGTTAAGCCCATCGACCGAATAGCTCAATACCCGACCGTTGTTGGTGGCATAACTGTAATAGAGGGCGACGTGGAAGCCGAGCCGGTAATCGGGCCGCGGAAAGATGCTTACGCCCACCTCCGGCGAAAGGAAAAATCCCCACGTTTCGTCATAATGCTTGACGATGTAGTAATAGCTCGACAGTTCGGCATACTGAGCGCCCAGTTTCAAACCGGCATAGGGTTGGAACACCCTGTCCTGCATCCAGCAGTAACGCCCCGTAACGCCGAACGGCAACTGGAATACGGCATGTTTCTGGTTGGTGGTCAGGGCCGAACCGTTGTTCAGTTGGAGCGTCTGGCGCGGAATGTCCTCCAAATTGGTCTGGTAGGAGATGAAGGCGCCCACGGCGATGTCCGGCGTAACGAAATAGCCGCCTTCGAAGTTCATGCCCCACCCCGAAGCCTTGTCGGCGAACGACGACGAACCCAACGGCACGTTCATCTGCCAATCGACGTTGAAATAGCTGTTCGGCAGCAGTTGCGCCGAGGCGCTCCGGCCGATGCCGAGCGACGCGATGCACAACGTCGCCCAACGGAGGTATTTTTTCAAATTCATATTATTATTAATTCGGTTGGAAAAAATCGGGAGGTTAAAGAATAATTAAAATTCGGAACCCTCGGCGCGTTGTGCCGTGCTCCGGCCCGTAGCCGTCCGGTTCAGATAAGGCGATTGGATGAATGCCTGTTCGACGGCCGTAACGGCGCGATCGAGGTTAATCCGCTCGGACGAGCTCAACAGCCCGCCGATGTAGCTGTCCCAGACAATGGGCAGCGGCGCATCTTGGGCCGAATCGGCTCCGAGGTCGACCATCTCCATCAGCAGCGAACCGGCCGTATAACCGTACTGCACATAATACGGATAGTGCCATCCGTCCCAGTTGCCCCAGTAGCCCGGCGTCCAATAGTAGGGATAATACCACCACCAGTAGGGGTAATCGTAGCCGACGTAATAGGTAACCCGTTCGACGTAGCTCAACTGCAAGCCGAAACTGGCCGCCGCCTTGTCGGTCGTGCGCTGGTATCCGGCAGCATCGAGGCTGTTGACCACGGCACCGATGATGCGGGCCGAACGGTCGTCTTTCCAATACTCCGCCTTGTGGGCGTTGCCGATCAACAGAATCTCGTCGGGCAGAAAATAGGTCGTGAATGCGGCGAAATCGACCTCCTGATCGTGATCCGTATAGACCATGTAGTCTCCGTAGAAATCCGACATCGAAGGTTCGTGCTGGCAGGAGCTGCCCGACACCGCCCACAACGCGACGAGCGAATAAAAGAGTAGCGTTTTTCCGTTCATAACGTGTCCTTTCATTAAAGAAGTTGTAATGCTCCGCACCGAATCAAAATTCGTTCCCCGCGTCGGCCGCCGCGTCCGATATGCCCGTTTCGAGCATAACGGAACTCGTACACGTTATGAACCTCACATCTTATAAGAACCGCACGCCGCGCACCCGCCGACTGCCGGCACTCGCCGCTTCGCGTTCGACGATGCCCGTTACGACATCGGCCGCATCGTGCCACCGGTTGGTGCGAAACCGGCGCCGGTAAGTGGTCAGATGGGCATACAGCTCGGGCCACCGCTGATTCCAGCCGTGCGGAAAGCGAATCAGATGCAGCGCTGTCGCCGAATTGGACAAGATGCGTGCCTCCTTGTTGGCATGTTGATGGAACCACTCAATTCGCACGGCAGGCACGAGCACCTGCACGGCCCGAGCGAATCCCCGACCGCCATTGTTGCTCTCGATGACCGCCTGCCGCGTATCGGAACGCGCCAGCATTTCGGCTACCATCGGTTCGGTCATCTCCATCGGCTCGCGCGAATAGACCGCATCGGTAACGTAGATGATGCCGTCGGCATCGACCGCATACGACATCGAACAAAGATAGTCGTCGCCCGTATCGGCCGTATCGGTGTAATTGGCCCGCCGCACGATTTCGCGGGGCAAAGCGTCGTATTCGGCGAAGTTCGTCCCGTACAGCAGCCCCTCGCGCGAAGAGGGATGCCCCTGATACATCGCTTCGAACTGAATGGGGTCGAGCCGCCGTTTGGCCTCCAACAGCGCCGTGCCTTGCTGCTCCTTCCACAACGCCTCGCCCGCCTGCCGCGGGTCGATTTCGGTCGGCGGCGAACTTTTGAGCGCTTCGAAATTGAGGTGCAGCCACCGGTCGGAGGGCAGGCCGTCGAGCTGGCTCCACGAACGCAGCTCCTCGACCGGCTCGCGGTTCATCAACGTACCGATGAGGTCCTCCTCGTGCCAGCGCGTGAAAACGATCAATTCGCGAGAACGGTTGTGCATGCGCGTCCGCACGACCGACGTGTACCACTCCCAACAATTCGCCCGCACGAGCGGCGAATTGGCTTCGAGGGCATCCTTGTAGAGGTCGTCGAGAATGAAGCAGTCGACGCGGTTGCCCGTGAGCGACCCTTCGCGGCCGACCGACAGCAGGCTGCCCCGATGGTCGATGATCTCCACCTCGTCGGCCGTGCGGATATAACTCGGCGGCTTGGAGCCCTGTTTGATGGTCGTGTCGGGGAAGATCGCGCCGTACTCGCGCGATTCGAGAATCCGCTGCACCCGCCGGTTGAACTTCGAGGCCAACTGCCCCGAATAGGAGGCAATGGCGATGCGGCAATCGGGGTCGAGGCCGAGCAGATAAGCGGGCAGCAGCGTCGTGGCGCCTACGCTTTTGCCGTGTTGGGGCGGCATGGTGATAATCAACCGCCGCACGTGTCCGAGCGCGAAGGCCTCCAACACGCGGTAATAAGCCCGATGGAAGGGCTGCAATTCGAGAAAGGGGTAAACCTCCGAAGCGAAGCGTTCGAAGGAACAGCGAACCCCGGCGGGCAGAACGTCCGTCGGGGGCTGCATCGTCCGGTTTTCCATAGATGTCAGTACGATTTACAGGGGTTTCGACCCTTTGCACGGCGCTGCGACGGGCGGGTCGGGATGATTTTTGCAGGGAAGGGAATTCGTTCGACGGGCCGCGCCGGGCCAGCGGAGAGGAAGCGGAACGAACCTACGCAGGAGGCCGCATTCAGAAGCGGCGCAGTTCATCGAACGAGAAGTCATTGAGCATTTCGCCCGCATCGTCCGATTCGGTGTGGAACTCCCACCAGACGGGCACGAGGTCCGTTATGACCGAAAAGGTTCCTTCGGGCAGTCGTTCGGTGCGACGGTAGACGATGACCGACGTCCGCAACCGGCAGAGAATGCCCTCGAATGGGAATGTCAAGGTTCCCGAAAAGTAGTTTTCGTCGCCGATGGCTTCGGTCAGACGGGTTCGGATTTCATCATAAAGTTCAGGCGGTACTTCGAAAAACATGGTGTAAAAAAATAAAAATCAAAAAATATCGGGGTAAAAAATTGGGCAGCCCGAATAAATTTCTTAACTTTGCAACCGCAAAGATATATTCAATAATTGTATTTTGTGCTCGAATCTTGAACTTTTTTTATCGGAATTTTCAATCGTACGGCCATGAACGAACGGATTAAACTTATACGGAAGCAGCTCGGCATGACGCAAGAGCAATTAGCTCAGCATCTTGGCATAGGGAAAGCGGCCCTGTCGATGATCGAAACGGGCAAAGCTCGGTTGTCGAACCGCAACCGCAACATTCTCGTACAAGAATTGAACGTCAATCCCGAATGGTTGGACGACGGCGAGGGGACGATGTTCAACGCCGAACCCGACCTGACGGCCTACATGCACCGCACGGACAATTCGCTGCCGTTGCAGAGCGTGCCGCTTTATTCGATCGAGGGTACAGCGGGATTAGTGCCGCTCTTCACCGACCAGCAGAAGATGAAGCCGTTGAATTACATCCACATTCCGAATCTGCCGAAATGCGACGGGGCGATCTACATCGTCGGGGATTCGATGTATCCCCTGTTGAAAAGCGGCGACATCGTGCTGTACAAGCAGTTGCACGACCTCAACGACATCTTTTGGGGCGACATGTACCTGTTGTCGATCGACCTCGACGGCGAGGAGTACGTTACTGTGAAATACCTTCAAAAATCCGAGCGGGAAGGATACGTCAAGTTGGTGAGCCAGAATCCGCACCACGCCGACAAGGACGTCGAGATGGCTCGGATTCGGGCATTGGCCTTGGTCAAGGCCAGCATCCGCATGAATTCGCTGCGATGATGCGATAAACGAAAGCGAACCGCCTGCCTCCGCTCGCTATGCGGAGGCAGGCGGTTTCTGCGATCTTTCGTCCGACGTTTTTACCACTTCACCGAGATGACCGAGCGGGCCGGTGCATCGAGCACGAAATCGCCCCGCTCGCTGCGCACGACGAATTGTTGCGCCGAAGCGCCGCTGTTGAGCAAGACCAACGCAAACGAACCGTCGGGATTTTCGAAAGCCGAGCAGACCGCGCCCGTCGCCTTCACGCGATAAGCGCCGCGCTTCACGACCTTCGACAAGTGGCCGATGGCATACCAATGGCTGCGATAGGTGAGCGACGAATAGGCGTAACTGTTGTCGCAATCGACGAATCCGTAACAAGTGGTGCAGCCGCCCGGACGGTTGGGGCCGCGGTTGGCATCGAGCATGAAGTTCCAAAGCACCACGGCACGACAATAATTATTGATCGTGCCGAGGCAGACATCCGACAGGTGCCACATGAGGTTGTCGCCGAAATTGGGACACCACGTGCCGATGGATTGTTCGGTGAAATAGATGTGTTTGTCGGGTGCCGCGGCATGCACTTGTGCCAAAGCCGTATAGGAACCGCCGTAGGCGTGCCACGCCGAACCGTCGAAATAGCGGGCGGCCTCCTTGTCGGCGAACAGGTCGATGACATAATCGGACCGGTCGAAATTGTGGTCGTAGGCCCAGATTTTGGTCTTGATGCCGTTCTTCTCGAACGCCGGGCCGAGATACCGCTTGACGAACTCGCGCTGCTGGTCGGACGACATGTAGGTCGAGGCCGAATTGCCCTCGTTGAGGGGTTCGTTTTGCGGCGTGATGGCCTCGATGGCGAAGCCGTTCGCCTCCATCTCCAAAATCCACTGCACGAAATACTCGGCATAATCGGCATAATGTTCGGGATTGACGCGACCGCCGGCCCACTTGTCGTAGGGGCCCGTGCCGTTGACCGGCATTTTCATCCACAAGGGGCAAGTCCACGGCGCCGCGATGATTTTCACTTCGGGGTTGATAGACCGGATTTCGCGCAGGACGGGGAGCAGGTCGCGCTTGTCGTACTCGTGCAATTCGAAAAATTCGATGCCCTCGCGATCGCAGCAGGTGTATTCGTCGAGCGAGAAATCGGAACATCCGATCGAAATGCGCACATAGTTGTAGCCCAGCCCTTCGTCAGGGTCGAATGCGTCGCGCAGGATGCGATTGCGGTCGGCCGTCGACATCTTCAAAAGGTTATAGGCCGACGAGCCCGTGATGGCCGGGCCGAAGCCCTCCATCGTCTGGTAACGGGTCGCACGGTCGATTGCTATCTCCTTGGCCTGCGCAGTGGCGGACGAAACCGGCGCCGGCGACACTTCGGCGAAAAGCGAACGCTTGTCAGCCGTCGTACACCAGGCCGCAATCGACGCCGGATAGTGTTCGTCGAGTTCACCGGCCGTCTTTACCGCAAGCTGCTCGACATTCGCAAAGACACCCCGCAAACCGGCGATGCCATAGACCTTATAAGGGGTGCCGGCTTCCAAACCGTCGAAAATCACCGTACCCGAAGCGGTCAGCTCTCGCCCCTTGCGTAATTCGGACAACGACGGAACGGCTGCGTCCGCCGCATCAATCCGGCAATAGGCGACATCAGCGTTGCGGAGTTCGGCATCGACCGTTACCGACGTTTCGGTCGCCTGTTTCAGCGAAAGTACGAGTGCGGTTTTTTCCGCTTGCGGCGCTTCGGAACCGCCGTTTTCGCCGCAGCCTGCGGATAGGCACAAAAGGGCCGCCGCCATCAAAAAAGCCTGTTCGATCATCATTTTAGGATTTTTCATTCATTCGTTTATACAAAAAGTAGGAAAAAGGGAAAGGCCCGCTCCGACCGCCCGTGCAGAATATAGATAGCAGGACTATCAAATATTTATGAATCAACCGATTGGCCGCAGATAAAAGTGGAAGCACCCACACCCCGACACCCCGACCGCCGAACATTTCGGACCGCCCCGACAAACACGGAGACCGAACGCAAACCGAAACATTCGCCCGAGGCCGCAAATAAAAACCATCCGCATGGAGAAAAGCTGAAAAGTCGTTTAGGATCGGAAAAATCGTTATATTTGTTACATGATACGAATCTTTCTCATCCTGTCGAGCGTACTTCTGACGACCGTTGCGTCTTCGGCTGCGACCTTGCAGGAGGTCGAAGAGACGATCCGCGAACTCGATCGGCTGCTCGATCGGGACAATCAGTACACCGCCAAACACGATGTGCGCGTCGTAACCATCGAGAATCTGCTCCAGTCGCGGGGCGTCTCGCTCGAACAGCAATACGACACGTACCGGCAGCTCTACGACGAATATGCGTCGTTCCAGTTCAACAAGGCGATGGAGATGCTCGACAAGCAGATGGAAATCGCCTACCGGCTCGGCGACCGCCACCGGCAGAACGACGTACTGCTTGAACGGGCGATGCTCTACACCACCTCGGGCACCTTCCTCGAAGCCAACGCCCTGCTCAACTCGACGATCGACACCCTTTCGCTCACTCCGGCGCAGCGCATCGCCTACTACAACACCCAGCACCGTTTTTACTTCGACTTCGGCGAATATACCCATACGCCGGAGATGAACCACATAGCGGCAGCCAAAATCCGCTACTACCGCAACCGGCTTTTGGAGGAGGCGCCCGCCTCGTCGGAGATCCGCCAGTACATGGTCATCCGCGACTGCATCGACCGCAAGGAGTATGCACAGGCCGACCGGCTCAACCGCCAACTGTTGGCGCAGTTCAGCCCCGACAGCCACCCCTATGCCGTCTATGCCTACAACCAGGCCTTGATCGCCGAAGCGCTCGGCCAGCAACAGGAAACGACGCTTTGGTATGCCCGTTCGGCCATCGCCGACGTCAAATGCGCGACCAAGGACAACGCCTCGCTCTGCTGTCTGGCCCAAATCATGCTGCGCGAGCAGCAAATCGACCGCGCGTTCCGCTACATCACCATTTCGCTCAACGACGCCCTTTTCTACAACGCCAAACTGCGCCCGTGGCAAATCGCCAACATCCTCCCGATGGTGGAGAAGTCCTATTTGGAGGCCCGCGCCCAACAAGAGCGGAGCGGCCGCAACCACTTGATCGTCATATCGGTGCTGGCTACCGTGCTGTTCGGCATCTGCCTCTACGTAATGCGGCTCTACCAACGTTCGCAGGCGTCGCAACGCAAAATCGAGACGATGAACCGGCAGATTCAGGAGTACAACGCTTCGCTCTCGGCCATCAACGAACGCACGCGCGAAATAAACACGGCACTCGTCGAATCGAACGCCGTGAAGGAGGAGTACATCGCCCTTTTCCTCTCGATGTGCTCCAACTACATCGAGAAGTTGGCGGCCTTCCAGCGTAACGTGCGCAACAAACTCGCCAAGGGCAAGATCGCCGAACTGCAAGCCGAATGCTCGCCGTCGACGTTGATGGATGCCGAACTGAACAACTTCTACGAAATGTTCGACAATGCGTTCCTGCAGCTCTACCCCGATTTCGTCGAAGAGTTCAACAGCCTATTGAAACCTTCGGCGCGCATCGAGCTGAAAAAAGGCGAACGGCTCAACACCGAATTACGCATCTTCGCACTCATCCGCTTGGGCATCACCGATTCGTCGCACATCGCCTCGCTGCTGCGCTACTCGGTCAACACCATCTACAACTACCGCGCACGCATCAAGAACAACGCGGTCGGCAGCCGCGACGACTTCGAGAAATCGCTCCGCACCATCGGCGTGCTGCGCCCTTCGGAATAAGGGGCGATGACGGCCGTAAAACCCGATTCGTTTCGGCTTTCCACCCCGAAAAAGAGCGAAAAAGTCGTTCGATTCCATCACCAATCCACTTTTTCGCAAAAAAGCGCAGCGTAAACGCCTGCTGACAATCAATCGGTTGACTGTTAATAAAAATTTTTAATTCCACTTCGACCCGAGACGGAAGCACCCGCAAAACGAGCGGTTTTGTTTCCGTCCACTTTTTTCAGGTCCGAAACAGCCATTTAATAATTAAAAATCAATAAATTAGGCTATTGCGAGGCTATATTCTTGCAACGGGCACCCGAAGTACCGTTACGACGCAATCCCAAAATGATTAGTTTTGAAAATGAAAAACAGACGAAAGTTTCATCCGCTTTTTATTAAACGACGATTTATTTAATAAGCGTTTTAATAAACGCGACGATAAAAAATTCATTTTCACCTAAACTAATTAAAAAATGCCTATGAAAACCTTGACTTTCAAACTCGCTTTAATCTTTTTGATTATGGCGTCGGCGGGGCGTGCGTTCGCACAGACCCAACCCGTTTCAGGTACCGTCAGGGACGCATCGGGCGTGCCGATTCCCGGCGCGCAGATCGTGGTCGAAGGTACCGCTCTCGGTACGACTACGGACGTGGACGGACATTTCCAGTTGGATGTTCCGGACGCGGAAAAGGCCGTACTGACCGTGTCGTTCATCGGATACGAATCCCAACAAATTTTCACGGGGGGGGGAAATCGGTCTATAACATTGTACTCGAAGAAGATACGGCCGCTATCGACGAAATCGTCGTGGTGGGTTACGGCATGCAGAAGAAAAGCGTCGTAACGGCCTCCATTTCGAGCATCACGGCCGACAAATTGAAAAACCAGTCGCAAACACGTATCGACAACGTGTTGCAGGGCATGACCTCGGGTGTTACCGTAACCACGACGTCGGGCGCCCCCGATGCCGGCGCACAGGTGCGCATCCGCGGCGTCGGTTCGATCAACAACTCAGAACCGTTGTATATCGTGGACGGTCTGGCCATCTCGGGCGGCATCGACTACCTCAACCCCAATGACATCGAGCGTATCGAAGTGTTGAAAGACGCCGCTTCGGGGGCCGTCTACGGTGCCCGTGCCACGAACGGCGTCATCCTCGTAACGACCAAACGGGGCGAAAAGGGCGGCGCCAAAGTCAACTACGACTTCTCCTACGGCTGGCAGAACCCTTGGCGCAAACCCAAAGTGCTCAATGCCACCGAATACGCCATCATGATGAACGAGGGGGCCATCAACAGCGGCAACAAACCCCGTTATGAAAATCCCTACGAATTCGGCAAGGGAACCGATTGGGTGAGCGCCATCTTCAACGACAATGCACCTGTGATGAAGCACGACCTCACGATCAGCGGGGCCTCCGACCAAACCAACTACGCGCTGTCGGCCGGTTACCTTTCGCGCGAGGGCATCATCGGCGGCAACTACGACCGCTCGAAATACGAACGTATCACGTTGCGCGCCAACTTGGGCATAACCCTCTTCGACCGCTCCAAGCAGCGCGACTGGCTCAACAAACTGACGCTGCAAACTTCCACCTCCTACGCGCGCATCCTTTCGAAAGGCATCTCGACCAACTCGGAGTACGGTTCGCCGCTCGGCTCGGCCATCGGCATGTCGCCGCTGGAACCGATCTTCGCCGACGAAGCCACCGAAGAGAGCTACAAGACGCTTTATCCCGAAGGTTTCCCCTACATCATCCGCGACAAGCACGGCCGGCCCTACACCATCGCCGACGGAACTATCTACAACGAGCAGACCAACCCGCTGGCCGCACTCGAGCAGCCCGGCGAGAAGTATCACACCGACAAATTCGTGAGCAACTTCGTCGCCGACCTCGACCTCTACGACGGATTGAAATTCCGCACGTCGGTGGGTATCGACCTCGCCTTCTGGGGCAGCTACGGCTACGCACAGCAGTATTTCCTCAGTTCGAAGAACTACGCCTACGACACCGTAACCGAAACCACGACCTACGATAAGGACGGCAACGAAACCACCGTCTCCAAGACCAACTACGCGACCTCGGCCTGGCAGAGCATGAATCGTTCGCTGTTGTGGCAGGTCGAAATCGAGGCGACCGTGCGCCGCGACGGTTCGAGCCGCTTCGGCTCCGACAACAAGTGGGGCAACTTCCCGTCGGTGAGCATCGGTTGGAATGCCAAGAACGAATCGTTCCTGAGCGACGTGAAGTGGCTTTCGGCGATGAAACTGCGCGGATCGTGGGGTATCAACGGCAACGACAACATCGGCGACTTCCGCTATGCGGTCTACATGAACTCGGGCAACAACTACGTCTTCGGTTCGGGCGCCAACGGCACCGAAACGATCGCTACGGGCGCCAAGCCTTCGGGGCTGGCCAATCCCGATGTGAAATGGGAGGAATCGCGTCAGGTCGACGTAGGTTTGGACTTGGCGTTCCTCAACAACAAACTGACCTTTACCATCGACTACTACGACAAAAAGACCAAAGGCATGCTGCTCGACATGCCCGTACCGCAGTATTCGGGCGACTCGGCCCCCGTCGGCAACCTCGGCGACATGAAGAACTACGGTATCGAAATGGAAATCGGGTACCGCTACCGCCGCGGCCATTTCGGATGGCACGTATCGGCCAACGCCACCTACAACAGGAACAAGCTCACCTACTTGGGCGACGATTCGGCGGCGCTCTACGGTTCGAGCCACAAAATCGGCCAGTTGACGCGCGGCATCGTCGGGCTGCCGTTCCCCTACTTCTACGGATGGAAAACCGCCGGCATCTTCCAGAACATGGATGAGGTCAACTCCTACGTCAACGCCGACGGCAAGTTGCTGCAGCCCAACGCCCAGCCCGGCGACGTCCGCTTCGTAGACATCGACCGCAACGGCGCAATCGACGACGACGACCGCACGATGATCGGCAAGGGGATGCCCGACTGGACCTTCGGTCTGAACCTCGGCTTCGAATGGAAAGGCTTCGACTTCAACCTGTTGCTGCAAGGACAGGCGGGCTGCGAAATTTTCAACGTAACGCGCCGTACGGACCTCTACTACATCAACCTTCCGAAGACCATTCTCAACCGTTGGACGGGCGAAGGTTCGACCAACAAATATCCGCGTTTCAGCTACGAATCGGCCAACCAGAACTACCGCGTATCGGATCTCTGGCTCGAAGACGGTTCGTTCCTGCGTGCCCGCAACCTGCAGTTGGGGTACACGCTGCCGCAGCGCATCACCCGCAAGGCCGGCATTTCGCGGCTGCGAATCTACTTCCAGGCCGAAAATATCTTCACGTTGACCGACTACTCGGGCTGCGATCCCGAAGTAACGGGCGGCAATGGCTTCGGGACCGAAATCGGCATCGACCGCGGCGTCTATCCGCAGTCGCGCACCTTCTCGGTCGGTGTAAACCTCTCGTTCTAACCTGAAAAACTGACAATCATGAAAAAAGCAATCATAAAAACAACGATCATCGCGCTCGGCGCACTTGCGGCAGCGGCTCTTTCGGCCTGCACCGACGACTTCGTTACCGTAAAGCACAACAGCTCCGAGCCGCTCGACGAGTATTTCATCGACGAAGGCCGCATGTACCAGGCGCTCACGGCCGCCTACGATCCGCTGGAATGGTTCGACTACTTCTACCAGTACAACAACCTCAACATGGTGTCGGACATCATGGCCGACGACATCTATTGCGGCGGCAGCAACGAGGGCGACCAGCCCATATTGGTCAAGGCCCACTACTACACAGCCACCTCGATCGACTGTTGCAACCAGATCTGGGTCATCGCCTACTCGGGAATCAACCGCGCCTGCCACGTGTTGGAGAACCTCGACCGCGTAGCCGGCATGAGCGACGAGCACAAGGCCCGCTATCGCGCCGAAGCCACCGTGCTGAAAGCCTACTACTATACGATTCTCTGGAAGTTCTGGGGCAACGTTCCCTATTACGACCAAAACCTCAAGCCGCCCTATTTAGCCGACCAGCTCGGCCACGACGAGGTCTATCAAAACATCGTTACTCGATTGGAAGAGGCCATCGAGATGAAGAGCCTGCCCATGAAGGCGGCGGCCGGCGAAGAGGGCCGCGTAACGCTGGCGATGGTCTACATGCTCTACGCCGAAGCGGTGATGTATCAGAACGACACGAGCCGTTACGCACAAGCATTGAACTACATGAAAGAGATCATCGCATCGAAGCAATACGCATTGATGAGCGACTACGCCGCCATCTGGAAAGAGAGCGGCGAATGGTGCTCCGAGTCGATCTGGGAGGTCAACTTCGTATCGGAGGGCGGCGCCCGCAGTTGGGACGCTCCCATCGCTACGGGCGGCACGGTCTATCCGGTGCTGATCGGCATTCCCAAAGCCATGGGCGAGTTCGGCGAAGGGTGGGGCTTCGGGCCCGTAGCCGCTTCGGCTTACGAGATGTACGACGACAGCGACATCCGCCGCGACGGGGGTATTCTCAACTTGGAAAAATACGCCGAGGAGAACAACATCGACCTCAAAGACTACAGTCCCCGCTGGCAGAACACAGGTTACTGGCTGCTGAAATACATCGTGCGCCTCAACTACAACCACGGTTATTTGGGCGATCCCAACATGAATCAGGGCAACAACCAGCGCGTCTATCGGTATGCCGAGACGCTGCTCAACGCAGCCGAATTGTCGGTTCTGCTGGGGCAGGACGGCTCGACTTACCTGCAAGAGGTGCGCGACCGCGCCCATTGCACCGACACGGGCACCTCGCGCGAGGCCATCATCGAAGAGCGCCACAAGGAGTTCGTCGGCGAGGGCAAACGCTACTGGGACTTGGTACGCAGCGGTCTCGCGCCGACGGTGCTGACCGCCGCCAACCACCTCTACCGCCAGACCGACTGGAACGAATCGAAGAAGTATTGGCCCATTCCGCAGTCGGAGCTCGACAAGGATCCCTCCATGCAGCAGAACGCCTACTAACCGTTAAATTCTTACGAACATGAAAACATTTTGGAAAAACATAGCGACCGCACTGGCCTTGCCGCTCATCGCGGCCGCCTGTACGACCGATTATCCCGAAGCCGATGTCAACCGGTTGCCGCAGGCTTCGGAACTCGACGTAACGATCGCCGTCGATCAGGAGACCAACTACGTTACCTTCACGCTCAACAACAAGGGGATGGTTCCCCTGTGGATTTTCGGCGAAGAGAAGGTCGACGGCAAGGCCAACAAAAGTTACGCCTATACCCAGAACGGCATCGCCCTGCGATTCCGCGAAGCCGGCGAACACTCCGTCGAGGTGAAGGCTTACAACGCTAACGGCATCTCCGTCGGTTCGAAAATCGCGACCTTCGCGTTGGAGAACGATTATCACGATCCGTTCGACGACACGCCCTACCGGAACGCCATCTCCAACACCTCCGAACGGACGTGGGTCTGGAACTCGTCCGTCAGCGGCCACTTCGGCTGCGGCGATCCGAATGCCGAGACGGTTACGGGGCTCGACTGGTGGTCGGCCGGCGCCAACGAAAAGGCCGGATGGAGCCTTTACGACGATGTTCTGACGTTCAACGTCGACGGCACCTACACCTACGACCCGACCGACGGCCAAGTCTACGTCAACAAGGAATCGGGCTACAAACCCGAGTATTACCTCGGCGACGACCAAGGCTACGTGGCTCCCATCGAGAAATACGACGCACAGTATTGGTTCGAGCAGGAGTGGAACGACGCCGGCATCGAAGAGATTTACCTCTGCTTCGACGAGGGAACCAACGTATCGTACATTCCCAATCCGGATGCGCTCGCCACACCGCGCTACAAACTCATGGAGAGTTCGGCATCGGCGCTGCGCAAAGAGATCCGGATGTATATCGCCAACTCGGCCATCGCATGGTTTTATAACTTCGTGCCCGAGAGCAGCGGCGAGGAGGCGTCCGAGTCATTCAACGGCGTAGGCTTCTCGAACGGCATGGTCGAAACCGAGCTGAAACAGGGCGACGAAATCGAAGTCAAGGGCATCGACCTGACCGCCATCTGGATCGACCCCGACTTCTTCACGCTCAACGGCGACAAGCTCAAATTCAACGCTGTCGACGGCGAATACCGCGTCTTGTGGGACGGCAAGTGGCTCAAAGTCCTTCCGTTGAAGAACGGCGAACCGGCCACCTACGAGAACAACGGCGATCTGTGGATCATCGGCGACGGCGGAGGCAAGCCCTCGCTGTCGAACCTGATCGGCTGGACGACCGAAAACGCGCTGCCGTGCGCCCGCATCGACGACAAGACCTACCGCATCACGCTCTACATGCCGGCCGAAGGCGGCTCGATCAAGGTATTCGGTCAGGCCGGCTGGGGTACCGAATGGGACAAGAGCAAATACGGCACGGTAACGGGCAACGGGTTGTTCAACATTCCCGAAGACGACGGCAACATCCACACCGACAAAGCGACGGCAGGTCTCTACACCTTCACGTTCACCGACAACGGCGGCATCCTCGATCTGACGGTCGAAGCGGCCGAACCGGTAGGGCCCACGCTCTTCGATCCGGCATCGCCCGCCAACCTATGGCCAGCGACCTGCGAGATGGAGTACTTCTTCGCACAAGGGGACGGCTGGACGCCGCTTCCCAACCCTGACTTCGAGCAAGACGGCGGCGTCTATACCCTCACCATGAACGACGAAACCAACCTGCAATGGCAGGGACAGGTGAAATTCACGACCGACATCGCGTCGAGCGCAAGCAAGAACTACGACTTCGCTATCTCGATTACCTGCACGAAAGGCCACCCGGGCGTAACCGTCAAATTAGTCGATGCCTCCAATGACGGCATCTTCTACTTCGACGGCCGACATCCCGTAACGGCCGACGAGGAGTTCGTCTACAAATTCGCCAATTTCCCGGGCAAAGACATCGACAAACTGCAACTCGTCCTCGACTTCGGCGGTTGCCAAGCCGGAACGGTCGCTACCATCAAAGACATTATCTTCCAAGAGCACCAGATCGCCGAGATGAACTGATTCGCAAACAAGCGGGAACGGAATCGCCAAAAGGTTCCGTTTCCTCTTGCTTTTTTATTATCTTCAACCCATGAAACGTATGTTATCGACAATCCTTGCCGCGACGACGCTTCTCATCGGGGCCTGTTCCGGATCGGACGCCCCCGCTCCCGCCCCGAGCGGCGAACTCGCATTCAGCCCCGAAGCGTTGACGCTCTCCAGCGACGGCGCGACGCTGTTCGTCTCGGTCGAAGCCTCGGCCGACTGGGGCGTCTCTTCGGAGGATGCCTCGTGGTGCCGGGTCGCTCCGAGCGGCGGCACGGCAGGCACGTCGTCCGTCAAAGTAACGATCGACGAAAATAAGACGGACGACCCTCGCACGACCGGCCTCGTGTTCCGCATCGGCAGCGAGAAAAAACGGCTGCCTGTAACGCAAAACTACCGAATCGAAGCGGTCGAAATCGCCGACCCGGCCTTCAAATCGTGGTTGCTCGCCACTTGCGACACAGACGGCGACGGCATTTTGAGCACCAAGGAGGCGGCTGCCGTAACGCGCATCGACGTTTCCGGCAAAGGAATCCGCTCGTTGGGCGAATTAACCACCTATTTCAAAAATGTCGTCTATCTCGACTGTTCGAACAACGCGCTGACCGAGCTCGACATCGCCGCGCTCACCGGCCTGACTTACCTGAACTGCTCCGGCAACCGGCTGACCCAGTTGGACATCCGCGACCAGATTTCGTTGGAGACTTTCGACGCGACCGGCAACCCCGACCTCACACAAATTCTCGTTTGGAGCGGCTTCACACCCGGCGCAGGCTTCGCCAAGCCCGAAAATGCCGCGTACGTCGAGCCCGAAATTCCCACACCGGCGGGCTATCGGCTCGTGTGGGCCGAGGAGTTCAACGCTTCCGGCGAATCGCTCCCCGACACCGGCCGATGGTGGTACGAAACCGGCGACGGCGGCTGGGGCAACAACGAATTGCAGGATTATGTAGCCGGCGGCCAGTACCGCGGCGAGAAATTGGCCCTTGTATCGGACGGCACGCTGAAAATCATCGCCAAAGAGATCGACGGCAAGGTGCGTTCCGTCCGCATGAACACCTCCGAATCGTGGACTTACGGTTACTTCGAAGCCCGCCTGAAACTCTGCTCGGGCAAAGGCACATGGCCCGCTTTCTGGATGATGCCCAAAAATTTCAGGGAGTGGCCCGGCGACGGCGAAATCGACATCATGGAGGAGGTGGGCTACCACCCCAACTACGTTTCGTCGAGCATCCACTGCAACGCCTACAACCACGCCATCGGCACCCAGAAGACCCACGAAATTTTCTTGGCTTCGGCCCAAACCGAATTCCACACCTACGCCGTAGAGTGGACCGAAGATGCGTTGATTTTCAGTTTCGACGGCAAAGAGCACTTCCGCTTCGTCAACGACCGGAAAGGCGACCGCGACACATGGCCTTTCTTCAACCCCTTCTACCTCAAACTGAACCTCGCTTGGGGCGGTAACTGGGGCGGAGCGCAGGGCCTCGACCCGACGTGCCTGCCGGCGGTCTACGAAATCGACTACGTGCGTGTCTTCCAGAAAAACGAATAGCAAACCCCTTAAAAACACTACCCGCATGAACCTCCTCAATCAAACGGTTGCCGGCACTCTGCTGGCCCTCGCTGCGGTCGGTTGCGCACCCAAAAGCGACCTCGACCGCAAAGTCGACGACCTCCTCGCACAGATGACCCTGCGCGAAAAAATCGGACAGATGCACCAAGTGTCCGGCGGCGCCGACCTCTCCGAAGCCGCCGCCAAAGGTGAAATCGGTTCGATTCTCAACTGCGTCGATCCCGAGGCGATCAACGCCGTGCAGCGGGCCGCTGTGGAACAGAGCCGCCTGCACATCCCCATTCTCGTGAGCCGCGACGTCATCCACGGCTTCCGCACCATCTTTCCCATTCCGTTAGGCCTCGCCGCGACGTTCGATCCGGCACTCGTCGAACAGGGCGCCCGCGTCGCCGCCATCGAAGCCACGGCATCGGGCGTGCGCTGGACCTTCTCGCCCATGCTCGACATCGCGCGCGATCCGCGTTGGGGCCGCGTGGCCGAGGGTTCGGGCGAAGACCCCTATTTGGATGCCCGAATGGGCGTCGCCATGGTCAAGGGCTATCAAGGCGACGACTTCGCCGATCCCACTTCGATGGCTGCCTGCCTCAAACACTTCGCAGGCTACGGCGCAGCCGAGGGCGGTCGCGACTACAATTCCACCATGATTTCGGAACGTTCGTTGCGCAATACTTATCTGCCGGCGTTCCAAGCCTGCGTCGACGCCGGTGCACTCTCCCTCATGACCTCGTTCAACGAAATCGACGGCATCCCCTCGACGGGCAACGACTTCCTGTTGCGCGACATCCTGCGCGGCGAGTGGGGCTTCGACGGCATGGTCGTAACTGACTGGAACTCCTCGGGCGAGATGGTCGCCCACGGTTATGCCAAAGATTTGAAACATGCCACCGAACTGGCCGTGAATGCCGGTGTCGATATGGACATGATGTCGTTCGGCTTCATCACGTTCATCGAAGAGTTGGTCAAGGAGGGTAAAATCGCCGAGAAGAGCATCGACGAGGCCGTCCGCAACATTCTGCGGCTCAAATTCCGGTTGGGGCTTTTCGAAAATCCCTACGTCGACGCCCAACACGCACGGGCCAAGGTCTATGCTCCCGAGCACCTTGCGGCCGCTAAGCAGAGCGCTGTCGAATCTGTCATTCTCCTGCAAAACCGCGACAACGTACTGCCCCTTGACAAGACACGCACCATTTTGGTTACAGGCCCCATGGCCGACGCTCCCTACGACCAGTTAGGCACGTGGGCGTTCGACGGCGAACCCGAACATACGGTAACACCGCTCGAGGCCTTGTGCGAGGAGTACAACGTCATCTACGCACCCGGACTGAAATACAGCCGCGACACCGATACGCGCAGCTTCGCCAAGGTACGTGCCGCAGCGGCGTGCGCCGAGGCCGTCGTGGTCTGCGTCGGCGAGGAGGCCATTCTCTCGGGCGAGGCTCACTCTCTTTCGAAACTCCACTTGCAGGGAGCCCAGAGCGAATTGATCGCCGAGGTACACAAGAGCGGCAAACCGGTGGTCGTGGTGGTCATCGCCGGTCGGCCGCTCACCATCGAGCGCGACTTGGCCAACTGCGACGCCCTGCTCTACTCGTTCCACCCGGGGACGATGGGCGGTGCCGCCATCGCCGACCTCATCAAGGGCAAGGCCTCGCCTTCGGGCAAAACGCCCATGACCTTCCTGCGCGACGCCGGACAGGCCCCATTCTATTACAACCACAACAATACGGGCCGCCCCTGCAACGGCACCGAAACGCTGCTCGAAGATATTCCGTTGCACGCCGGACAAACTTCGCTCGGGTGCACCTCCTACTATCTCGACACCGGTTACGGGCCGCTGTTCCCGTTCGGTTACGGCCTGTCGTACACCACGTTCGAATACAGCAATATCAGGCTCAACCGATCTTCGTTCGGTCTCGATGACACCATCGTCGTGGAGTTCGACCTCACCAATACCGGTTCACGCGAGGGGGTCGAGGTGGCACAGTTGTACACGCGTGACTTGGTTGGTTCGGTCGTCCGGCCCGTCAAGGAGTTGAAACGCTTCGAGCGGGTGGCGCTGGCTCCCAGCGAAACCAAACATCTGCGCTTCGAGTTGCCCGTAGCCGAATTGGCTTTCTGGAATCGCAACATGCAGTACGTCGTCGAGCCCGGCGACTTCCAGCTGTGGGTCGCCAGCGACTCCGCTTCGGGGACCGCTCATCCGTTCAGCGTGGAATAAAAAGGTAAAAGTTCTTGTACCGCCCTCTCCAAGGAAGCGCCCCGACTGCTTTATCGGCAATCGGGGCGCTCTTTTTCGCTTATCCATTCCGAAACAAAAGAGGCCGAATCCGAAAATTCGTCCTCGAAAGTCGCCTTGTGCGGATAAAGGGACTCGAACCCCCACGCCCGAAGGCATCAGATCCTAAGTCTGACGTGGCTACCAATTACACCATATCCGCATTCTTTTCTCCCGTCGGAGCACACCGGCCGCCGAACGGAATGAACATTAAACGCCTGCATGCCGCCGCATGTACGAACCGACCCGAATGCGTCGGAAAACCGTCGATTCGAATGCGATTCGCATCGTTCCAGCAAAGATAGTGATAAAAACGCGAATACAAGCACATTTTTATCGAAGTTCATTTTTTTGTACGATTCTGCTATTTATTCGAATCTTTTTTCATTGCAGAAATCCCGAAGAGATGTATGTTTGTTAAAAAAATAACAACATGCGACCGAAACCCGTCCTTTCGATGCTTTTCGTCCTCATCCGTACTACTTTGCATGCCGAAGTGATGCTCCGCCCGCTGTTCGGCAGCCACACGATGCTCCAAAGTCGAAACACGACCCGATTGCACGGAGCGGGGCCGACGGTCGCTCGGGTCGATTACGGCGCCGCCCTGCAAAATTAAACGACCGGACGGCTCGTTGCGTTCGATTTTTGCGAAAGGCCGAGCATGCACCGTTCCCGAAACTAATAGAAGCGTTTTTTATGGATGCAAAAAATCGTATTCGTCGCCTGACGACGATCTTCATAGGGATAGCCACATCGTTCACGATGCAGGCCGAAACGCGGGAGATTCCGATGCGGTTTCTCGGCATCGCCGAGGGCCTTTCGCATCAAACGGTCAACGACTTCCGCCACGATGGATTCGGATTCGTCCGGCTCGCGACGCGGGATGCGGGTTTGTGTCGCATTGACCCCCGATGGCACCGACTTTGGTACCGGTATCGCGAAAACAACGCCGCATCGTCGATACGCAACAATGTGCAGGACACGCAGCCCGACAGCGACGGCCGGTTGTCCCAAGAGACCGTCGAATTGCAGAACAGGGCACCGCTTTACGCCCGAGGCTGGTTCCTATCGTTGCTCGGCGCAATCGTGCTCGGCGTGCTCATAAGGTTGTGGATACTCCGGTCGCACCATCAGAAATTGGAGCAGATGCTGCGCATCGAGCAGGTGGAAAAAGAGCACATCGAACAGACCAATATGCAAAAGCTGCGATTCTTCACCAACGTATCCCACGAATTCCGCACGCCGCTGACCCTGATTATAGGACAGCTCGAGGTGCTGCTCATGCGGCAGGACATCGGCCCGTCGGTCTACAACCGGATTTTGAGCGTTTACCGCAATACGCAGCGGTTGAAGAACATGGTCGACGAAATCATCGACATCCGGCGGCTCGACCAAGCGCAGCTGCGGTTGCACGTCGACCGCGAAGAGCTCACGCCCATCGTGAAAGACATCTGGCTGCTGTTCCACGACTACGCCGTGCAGCACGGCATCGAATTCCGTTTTTCGGCCCCCGACACGCCGATCGAAGCGGAGTTCGACCGCCGACAGTTGGCAAAGGTATTGAACAACCTCCTCTCGAACGCCTTCAAATACACCGCCACCGGCGGCAACATCACATTGAGCGTCATGGCTGCGAACGACGAGGCCGTCATCTCCGTCGCCGACACGGGCATCGGTATCGCGCCCGAGCATCTCGACCGCATCTTCGAGCGGTTCTGGCAGGACGAGCAGGCCAACGCCACCATCGACCACTACGGTTCGGGCATCGGTCTTTCGCAGGCCAAGAGCCTGATCGAGATGCACGGCGGCCGCATCACCGTCGAGAGCGAACCCGGTCGGGGTTCCGTTTTCAGCGTGCATCTGCCGCTCACGCTCCGCCGCGACGACCCGAACATCCTTTTCGCCGATTCCGTCCGCGAACGGCAGCGTTTCATCATCGGCGAGGAACAGCCCGAAGAGTTGTCGAAAATCGAGACGGAAAAGGGCGTGAAAATTCTGATCGTCGAGGACAGCGCCGAAATGGCGGAGATGCTGTTCCGGATTTTCGAGCCGCTCTATGAAGTATATACCGCCACCAACGGGGGCGACGGGCTCGAAACGGCCCGCAAAATCCAGCCCGATTTGGTATTGAGCGACGTCATGATGCCCGTCATGTCGGGATTGGAGCTATGCAAACAGCTCAAAGCCGGCATCGAAACGAGCCACATTCCCGTGGTGCTGCTCACGGCCTACCACACCGACGAGCATGCGATCGAAGGGCTCCTCACCGGCGCCGACGATTACATCGCCAAACCGTTCAACGTCCGCATCCTGCTCGCCCGCTGCAACAACATCATCGCCCAGCGGCGGCGTCTGCAATCGAAATTCCGCGAAGAGAGCGACGATCGCGAGCTCGTCGTAGCGACCAGTCCGCACGACCGGAAAATTCTCGCCGAAGCCCTGAATATCGTCGAGCGACATCTGTCCGACACCGAATTCGACATCAATACGTTCGCCAGCGAGCTGGGGCTCAGCCGGACGCTCCTCTTCACCAAATTGAAGGGCATCACCGGACAGACGCCCAACGAATTCATTCTCTCCGTCCGGCTTCGGCACGCCATGACGCGTCTCAAATCCGACGTCCATGCGAGCGTGGCCGAAACCGCCTATGACACGGGGTTTTCTTCGCCGAGTTATTTCATCCGCTGCTTCCGCAAGAAGTTCGGCATGACGCCCAGCGCCTATCGAAAGCATTCGAAAAACTGAGCTGGTAATCGTTTCAGTTAAAAATAAAAAGAACAGCCCCTCACGTTGCGTCCGCGCCATCGAAAAGACGCAGATCACGGATAGCGAACTTGCACCTCAACATCGCTTACACATTCTCCACACGCAAGTAACGGACCGTGATGCTGCGTCCGAGATTCATGCCGACCCCTTCACCGGCCTTGCCGCCCGCCGCCGAATGCCACCCCGAAAGGAGAGGCAAAAAAGCATCCTAAATTTCAAGGCGTTTCAGTTCGGAACAAAAATACCCGAAACGAGCGTCGAACGACGTTCCTCCCGTACAAAAAAATAAGAAAATCATCCGAATCGTCCCGTCCGGAGGCCCATTGTCCCGACAAGGCTCGCAATCCGGCAGCGGCCGGCTCCGTCGACTTCCGCGACCGTTTCGCAAAAAAAGCGTATCTTTGTAGGATAATGATTATCCCAAGGTAATTACGAAAAAAGATGCCGCAACAAATCACACTCGTACTCTCGCCCAAACAGGCCGCCGACGTAGCCTACCGCACGGCGCTCGCCGCTCGCAAACTGGGCATCCGCGAAGATGAAATCGCCCTCGTACGGGTCGTGAAACGCTCCATCGACGCACGGCAGCGCGCACCCAAAGTCAACCTGTCGCTCGAAGTCTACGTCGACCGCGAACCGACGCCCGCCCCCGTGCATTTCGATTATCCCGATGTCTCGCACGGTACCGAAATCATCATCGTCGGCTCGGGTCCGGCCGGACTTTTCGCAGCGTTGCGGTCGATCGAGTTGGGCTATCGCCCCATCCTGCTCGAACGCGGCCGCGAAGTATCGGCCCGCAAGGTCGACATCGCCCGCATCAACCGCAACGGCGCGGTCGATCCCGAATCGAACTACGCTTTCGGCGAGGGCGGTGCGGGCACCTTCTCCGACGGCAAGCTCTTCACCCGCAGCAAGAAACGCGGCGATTATCATCGGGCGCTGCAAGCATTGGTCTTTCACGGCGCCGCGCCCGAAATCCTCTACGAAGCCCATCCGCACATCGGCACCGACAAACTCCCCTATATCATCGTCCGCATCTGCCGGACGATCACCGATGCCGGCGGTTCGGTGCTTTTCGAACGCAAAGTTACCGACCTGCTCCTGCGCGACGGTCGGATTCGCGGCGTACGGTGCGGCGACGAGACGATCGAAGGGGCCGCCGTCGTGCTCGCCACAGGCCACTCAGCACGCGACATTTACGAATTGTTGCACAAACGCGGCGTGCGGTTAGAGGCCAAGCCGTTCGCCATGGGCGTGCGCATCGAGCATCCGCAAGCCCTCATCGACTCCATCCAATACCACTGCGCCGAACGGGGCGAATACCTGCCGGCGGCCTCCTATTCGCTGGTCAGCCAGCAAAACGGACGCGGCGTCTATTCGTTCTGCATGTGTCCGGGCGGGTTCATCGTTCCAGCCATGACCGATGCCGCCCAGTCGGTCGTCAACGGCATGTCGCCGAGCGGCCGCACCTCGCCCTACGCCAATTCGGGGCTGGTAACCGAAGTGCGGCTCGCCGATTTCGAGCACCTGCGACCCGAATGGGGCGAGCTGGCCGGACTGCGGTTCCAGCAACAATTCGAAGAACTGGCCCGCCGGCAAGGCGGCGACTGCCAAATCGCCCCCGCGCAACGGGTTACGGATTTCGTGGCCGGTCGGTCGAGCGGCACACTCCCCTCAACCTCATACATTCCGGGCATCACGCCTTCGCGGCTGGATCGCTGGATGCCCGCATTCATCGCCGACGGGTTGCGTTCGGGGCTTAAAACGTTCGGACAACGGATGCGGGGATTCGTAACCGATCAGGCGGTGGTCGTCGGCGTGGAATCGCGCACCTCAACGCCCGTGCGCATCCCGCGCGACCCCGCGACGCTCATGCACCCCGAAATCGAGGGGTTGTTTCCTGCGGGCGAAGGGGCAGGCTATGCCGGCGGTATCATTTCGGCCGCACTCGACGGCGAACGCATCGCCGAAGCCATCGCCCGTTACGTCGGTTGACCCGAAAGACCGAAATTTCATTTTGTTGCTTATTAAAATTGTTATTTGCGGCTCATCAGAGCCGCGCGAGCCGCAGCCTCGGCGGGCGAAGGCTCGCTATGCTCGCCTCGCAGGCTGCGTCCCGTAATTTTATTAAGTGAGAAAATTCGAAAAAATTCGAAAAAATTCGCTTTGCAGTTAAAATAATGCAAGAAAAAGTTTCGAAACAGAAAAAAATTCCTAATTTTGTATTAGACGCGATACGTTATAGTGTGATGAATGCTCCCGAAAACATACGAAATTTTTCTTCCATCGGCAAGCAAAACATCGGTCGTTCTCCTTTGCGGGAAAGACGTGCGATTTCCGGCCGTTTCGGGGTGTGCGAAAAGCGTGAAAAAATTTCCGAATATTCGTCTAAATATTTGGAAATCTGCAAAATTTGTGTAAACACACACACACACACACACACACACACACACACACACACACACACACACAGTCTCGACGCGCGTCAATATAACAAAAAGAATTTAGTTCACAACCGGTTAGCGATTTTTTTCTTTTTCGGATTTCTCCGCTTTTCGCTTCCAAAATCATTCGATAACACTTTTGTCTCCTCCGCTTGCAGTACGCTGGCGGACGGGGATTTTTTACGTTTATCCGCCGCATGATTAAAAAAATCCTGACATACTACGCCGAACGATTGGACGAATACCTCTCCCGCACGCATCGCCAACCGGAAGGGCTCGCCACGGTGGGGCTCATCGGGAACATGGGGGAGGCGAAACCCTGCAAGATGGTCGTTTCATTGGTCAATTTGGAGAAAGAGGCTTCGGGCGATACGGGCCAGTATGCGGCCTGTGGCGACGGTTTCATCGGCCGCGCCACTCCGTTGATGATGAACCTGCACATCATGCTGGCCGCCGTGTACGACGAAAAACGGTACGCCGTTTCGCTCTCCATGCTGTCGGATACGCTGTCGTTCATCCAGTCCGTCCCTGCGTTCGAGGTGGAGGGCAACCGCTACACGGTCGAGGTCGTGCCGATGTCCACGATGGACCTGCACAATATCTGGACGACCATGGGCGGCCAGTATTACCCGTCGGTCATCTGCAAACTCCGCGGGTTGGTCATAACGACCCGCGACCTCCTGTCGAGCGGAAGCGCGGCGAAAGAGACGCAAATAAACCTGTAAACGCAACGGACCGATATGGGAGCCTACGAACGACTGTACAGCCTGCGCATCCTGCACGACTACTTCGACGGGGCGGTCTGCCGTGCGGTGCAGTGTCGGCCTACCGCGTCGGGGGCCGAGCTGATGCGCCGCAGAGGGTTGATCTTCAAACGGACCGCCGACAACGAATGGACGGTTCTTTACGATCCGTCCGGTTCCGGGCCGGACATCGGGGCCGACCGGCTGTCGTTCGAATTGCAGCTTGCGGAGCCGGATTTCGTGCTCTACACGCATTGGCCAACGTTCCGTCCCGACGCTGCCTACCGGTTAAATCTGCCCTCCGGAGGGGGCGTTCTCGAAGCAACCGAAACTATCGTCCCGTCCGAAGAAGGACGCACGATCGGTTCCGGATTCTGCGTCGCCACGCTGACCCCGACCGAAGAGACGATCGGTGCGGCACGGACCGGAACACCTTCCTGCTGCACGCTCCGTTTCCATGCGCCGGCCTACCGATGGGAATACCTCTTTCTGACGGAATCCGACATCGTGCTCGACTGCGAAACGTTGTGTTTGGAAGCCGTCGACGGAAAGAGCCCCTACCGATTTACCGCTTTCGAACAGGTGCAGGCACTCGACCGAGCAGCTTATCGGACGACCTCCGAAGAAGCCATCCCGCTGCGAGAAAGCTACGGTTTCCGCTTGCGGCTCAGTTCGTCGACCGGAGCGAACCGCCCGAAACGGACGCTCCTGCGGGACGTGCAGCCTCCGATTCCCGGGAGGCATCGGAGCGCCGGGCCCGAATTCGTCAGACAAATCTGCGGCTTGTAACAACGAACATACTAACAAACAATAAATGAACCCTTAAAACCCAAAAGCGTATGGCACAAATGAAGACCCCGGGCGTTTACATCGTAGAGAAGAACGCCTTTCCCAATTCGGTAGTCGAGGCCGCGACAGCGATTCCGGCTTTTATCGGCATCACCGAAAAAGCCCTCAACGGAGCGGATTCCCTTGCGAACAAGCCTTGGAAAATCACCTCTATGACCGATTTCCAGCAGTATTTCGGCGGAGCGTACACACCGGAATTCAAATTGTCCGTCGTGGCCAATCCGGAAACGGACGCTTCGAAAACCCTCTACGGCATCCCGTCCACCGACGGCAAACAGTTGCTGAAAGTCGACCGGCCGGACACGCTGTTTTCGCTCTACTACCATTTGGTGATGTTCTTCGCCAACGGCGGAGGCACCTGCTACATCGTATCCGTAGGCACCTACGCCGACGGCGCACCGGTGGACAAAGAGAAGGTGACGAATGCCCTTGCGGCCTTGGAAAAAGAGCAGGAAATCACGATGGTGGCCGTACCCGAAGCCGCTTCGCTTCCGGACTGCAAAGAGATTCAGACCCAGATGCTCGCCCACTGCGGCAAGATGATGAACCGTTTCGCCCTCCTCGACGTGCAGCCGAAAGCCGCCGCGAACGAAACGATGGATCAACAGATCGAAGCGTTCCGCACGAACATCGGGGCGAACTTTCTCTCCTACGGTGCGGCCTACTATCCGTGGCTGAACACCGCCGTGCTCTCCGACAAGGAGATCGACGGCACGGTGCTGACATGGGATTACGGTCAAGATGCCCCCGACCTGACGAATTTTTTCGATGCGGGTTCCGGATTCCCGAACTACTTCACCAGCGCCTTCGCTGAAATCAAAGACAAAAAGCGGGTGTCGAAACCGGCCCAAAAGGACGAGACCGGAAAGGAGACGGCACCGGCCGAATACGCGGATATGACCGACGACGAAGTAACGGCGGCCAAGAACAACCTGCACAACGCCCTGCTGCAAAATCTGCCCGGCTATCCGTATTTCGTGAACAAAGTCAAGGACGAATTGAACCGGCTTCCGCCCTCGGCGGCGATGGCGGGTCTGTACACCATGGTGGACAACACGCGCGGCGTATGGAAAGCGCCCGCCAACGTCTCGATCAACTACGTGAACAGCCCGACCGAAACGATCGACAACGGCATCCAAGAGGATTTGAACACGCCGATGAACGGCAAGGCGGTCAACGCCATTCGCACGTTCCCGGGCGAAGGAATCAAGGTTTGGGGCGCCCGCACGCTGGACGGCAATTCGCAGGATTGGCGTTACGTGAATGTGCGCCGCACGATGATGTTCCTCGAAGAGTCGGTAAAAAATGCGGCGAAGGCCTACGTGTTCGAACCGAACGTATCGGCTACTTGGATGAATGTGAAATCCATGATCGACAGCTTCCTGCGCAGCGTATGGAAACGCGGCGGACTGGCAGGAGCCACGCCGGAGGATGCCTACGAGATTCACGTAGGATTGGGCGATACGATGACCGGCGACGACATCTTGAACGGCATCATGCGTATCACGGTGTTGGTGGCTATCACGCATCCGGCAGAATTCATCGAAATCACCTTCCAGCAGCAAATGCAAAAGAGCTAAAAACGGCAATACATAGCAACTAAACTAAAATAAGGCCGTTAATAGCAGCTAAACCAAGTCAATAATACCTTGATTAGCAACTAAACCAATTAACAAAAATATGGCAGACGACGGATCAGTTCAGAGTGCGGCGACATGGCCGGTACCTGAATTCCACTTCAGCGTGGAAATATCGGACGTAGGAAAAATTTCCTGCAAGGAGGTCTCGGGACTCGACATCGAGTTCGACGTGATCGAATACCGCTCGGGCGACATGCCGGGCTTCACGAAGGTCAAGATGCCGGGATTGAAGAAGAGCGGCGACATCACCTTGAAGAAAGCGATGTTCAAGAACGACAAGAAGTTGTGGGACTGGATCAACACGATCAAGATGAACACCATCAAACGGGCGAGCGTAACCATCGCCCTGTTGGACGAGAACGGCGACCCGGCCCAGAGTTGGAAACTGACCAACGCTTGGCCCAAAAAGTACAGCGTCGACGGCTTCAAGGCCGACGGCAACAACGTGTCGATGGAGACCATCGTATTGGCGCACGAAGGCGTAACGCCGGCATAGCGCGCAGACGACCGAAACGTTGAAGCATGACCCCCGACAGCAAGACATGGACGCCGCCGGTATCGTTCCACTTTTCGGTGGAGTTCCAGTGGGCGGACAACAGCCGCTCCTCGGCCTCCTTCGCGGAGGTCGAGGGCTTGGGTCAGGAGATCGTGCTTTCGGGCAGTGTGGCGAGAGCGGAGGCGTTGCCCGGGTTCCCCACAGAGGTGAAAATGCCGGACATCACGCTGAAACGCTCGTTGGAACCGTTGAGCGAAAAAATCAGCCAGTGGCTCAACCGGAGTTTCAATTTTTTGGACAACGGATGGATCGAACCGTGCAAACTCGTGATCTGCCTGTTGGACAAAGAGGGCGGGGCCACGGCCGCGTGGGTCTGTATGCAGGCTGTTCCGCTCAAATGGACGCTGCATCCGCTCAATGCGTCGGAGAGCAGGCTCGCCATCGAGACCCTGACGTTGCGGTACACGCGGCTGATAAGGAGCAAATAAGGCCGCCGACCCGCAGCGAAGAACGGCCGAAAAGTCAAACGGGAGAGGGTTAAAAGTCGAGACGCATGGAATCATTGAAACTGACAGCCTACAAGGACGGCAAGTACGAGAGCCGGGAGGGCGAAACGCTCTCCCTGCCCGTCGTAATCCAGCACTTGGAACTCGGCGGAAAGATCGTCTACAACCGCGACAAGCAGCTCGGCAGCATCGGGGGCGTCGCGAATTTCGAGCAGTACGACCCCAAAACGCTGCGGTTGAAGTTTCTCATCGACTGCACCGGCGTCGTCGAAGGCACCCGAAAGGGCGACAAGGTGCACGACCGAATCAAGGCGCTCGAAAACAAGCTCTACTGCTACAACAGCGACGCGCATCGGCCGGCTTTCGTGGTGGTCTGTTATGCGGAGCTTCTGTTCAAAGGGCAGTTGACCTCGATGGCGGTCGATTACACGCTCTTTTCGACCAAAGGGATTCCGCTGCGAGCCACGGTCGACCTCGCCTTCAAAGGGTACATGTGCAGCGAAGAGGAGCGGAAACGCTACGCTAAACAATCGCCCGATATGTCGCGGCTGATTACCGTCAAGGAGGACGAGACGCTGGCTTACCTGTGCCACAAGCTGTACGGCGATTCGCTGTTGGTGCGTCAGGTGGCGCGGTTCAACCGCCTCGACGGATTCCGAAACATTCCGGCCGGAACGCAACTGTTGTTCCCGCCGCTCAAAAAGGCGTGAAACAAATAAATCGGCTATGGCGGATTCTCCCTCGAAATATGCGGATCGGATTCTTGCGTGGACGGTCTACACCGAAGGCAAGGCGCTCGATGGTTCGTTCGAACTGGTCTCGGCTCGCATCCATTCGGGGTTGAACCGAATCGGGGAAGCCACGTTGTGCTTCAACGCCGGCGACATGGACAGACAGACCTTCGACGAGAGCGATTCCGACCGTTTCAAGCCGGGGACATCCATCCGCATAGACGCCGGCGAGTTGAACGACCTCAAAACCCTTTTCGAAGGCCGCATCTTGGAGACCGGCCTCCGCATCGGCGACGGCGGCCGCTCCCTGATGACGGTCGAATGCCGGGACAACGCCTATCCCGCCACCCAAGGGCGCAAGAACCACATTTTCGAGCAAAAGAAAGATTCGGAGATGATTCGGGAGGTCTTGTCCGCCTACGGCAGCGTGTCGGCGGACAGCACGGACTACTCGCATCCGGAGATGGTCCAATACTATTGCACCGACTGGACGTTCGCCTTGTCGCGCGCCGATGCTTGCGGGATGTTCCTCCTTACCACGGGCGACCGCATCGCGGCATTCCGACCGAAAATCAACGCATCGCCCGTGCTGACCGTTACCTATGGCAGCGACCTCATCGCGTTGGATTGCGGACTTTCGGCCGGAGAGCAGTTCGCGGGATACGATGCCGTTTCATGGAATCCGGCCGAACAGGAGCCGGTCAAGGCATCGGCCTCCGCCCCCTCGCTGAATGCCCAAGGCGACCTTTCGTCCCACGAACTCTCGTCGGACGAAAACCTGTTGTTGCAGACCGATGCCCCGACGGACAAGTCCGTGCTGAAGAGCTGGGCGGACAGTCGGGCGTTGAAAGCGGGTCTGGCGCGTTATCGCGGAAAATTCAGCTTCTACGGCGCCGCAGAGGCGGTACCCGGTTGCATCATCGAGCTGAAAGGCTTGGGAAAACGTTTCAACGGCAAGGCGTTCATCGGCTCCGTTACGCACCTTATCGAAAAGAACGAATGGATCACCGAAGCGAGTATCGGCATCGACCCGTCCGTTGCCGCCGACGAACCCGACGCGACCGCTCCCCCTGCGGCGGGGCTGCTGCCCGGCATGGAGGGGCTGCATACGGCGGTGGTGCGGAAGCTCGACAGCGATCCGGCCGGCGAGTACCGCATACAGATCGAATTGCCATGGCTCGAAGGCGACAAAAAGCTGCTTTGGGCCCGTCTGTCCACGCTCTATGCCACAAACACATCGGGCAGTTTCTGGCTGCCCGAAACGGGCGATGAGGTGCTCGTGGGATTCGTTGACAACGATCCGCGTTGTCCGGTCATCCTCGGGAGCGTCTACGGCAGCAAGCACAAACCGCCCTACGCCTACGAAGCGAAGAATGACCGGAAAGCCTTCGTAACGCGCGAACAGTTGAAGATCGAATTCGACGAGGAGAAGAAAACGATTACGCTATGCACCCCTGCCGGCAATCGGGTGGAAATCAGCGATGACAAAAAATCCGTTACGTTGTCCGACCAAAACGGCAACGAAATCCGGTTGGACAAGAACGGCATCGCCCTGTCATCGGCCAAAGACATCAAGTTGACGGCCAAAGGCGACATTGCAATGGATGCCGCGATGAAACTCAACGGCACAGCCAAACAAGACGTCCACCTCGAAGGGCTGAACGTCGGCGTACAGGCCAAAATGGGCGCGACCGTCAAGGGCAATGCCACGGCGGAGCTATCGGCATCCGGCCAGACCACCGTCAAAGGGGCAATGGTGATGATTAATTAATACGATATAAAAAACGACCATGCCACCGGCTGCAAGACTGACCGACCTGCACACCTGCCCGATGCAAACACCTGCATTTCCGGCGCCGATTCCCCACGTAGGCGGACCGACCGTAGGACCCGGCGTGCCTACGGTATTGATCGGCAAACTGCCTGCGGCAGTCGTCGGCGACACGTGCATTTGCGTCGGCCCGCCCGACAGCATCGTCAAAGGTTCGGCCACCGTATTGATCGGAGGCAAACCCGCCGCCCGCATGGGCGACACCACAGCGCACGGCGGCACGATCGTCGTCGGCTGTCCGACGGTACTGATTGGAGGATGAACCCGCACGACAGAAAACAAACGGAAATTACATGAACGAAAACAGGACATTTCTCGGCAACGGCTGGAACGATCCGCCGGCATTCGACCGCAACGGCTCGCCGACGCGGATGGTCGCCTACGAAGAGCTCATCCGCCAAAGTCTGTGGACGCTCCTGAACACCTCACCCGGCGAACGGGTGCACCGCTACGACTTCGGCTGCCCGATTCGGCGGTATGCGTTCGAAATCATGGACGTCTCCACGCAAACCCTGCTCCGCGACGAAATCGAACGGGCGATCGTCCGATTCGAACCGCGGGTGGAGTTGAACCGCGTGGATTTCGAGGCGGACGAAAAGGAGGGCATCCTGCGCATCGTTCTCGACTATACCGTCCGCCAGACCAACCGCCGCACCAACATGGTCTACCCTTTCTATCTTAATGAAGGAACTGACTTGACCGGATTATAAGTAAATACACCCTCGGTGCTCGCCGCCTCCGGCGTCGTATTCAGATTTGACCCCACCCTAAACCCCTCCCTTGGGAGGGGCTTCGGTCGGGAAACCGAAACGGCACGACGAAATAATTAAGAACTACGAAGATACCCTCTTTCGAATCAATGGCAGGAACGAAGAGATACGGACTGAAAGGCACGCAGCGTGAAGATTGCATGCGCGATACCGCCACGCTGGAAGATTTCCAAGCCTTGGAAAGCGATTGGCGCGAACTTTTCCGCTGGGTGCTCTCCATGAGCGGGTCAATGCCCTATTTCGATCGGGAAGACCACGCGAGCGGACGTCTGTCGTCGCTATGGGAGAATCACGTGCTGACCGTATTGGTAGAGATGCTCCGAAAAGACGTCGGCGGTTACGTCGATTCGTTCGTGGAGGGGCACGGCACCTCCGCCCAAGCACGATATACGGACAAACTGCAAAACCGATTCGAGGAGTGGGCCGAACGGTTGAAAATTTTCATCCGGCAGAGCCGCAACACATCGGGCGACACGCCGTCCGTGGGGGTCGCCGAGCAGCTGCTCAACCAGTTAGAAAATGCCCTTCCGCAAGAGCGTGAACCGCATCGCGCCCCCTTCGCCCGCATTGCGGACGACCGGAACCGGCCCTATTTCCGGATGTTGGGCACGGTGAAAGACATCCAGCAACAGGCCGACGAGTATATTGCCCGCATCGAATCGAGCGGTGATTTGGATGCCGCCCTCGCCCTGCTGCTCACCTTCGTCCGGAACTACGGCGACCTTGCGGCGCGGTTCAACCGCCGTTTCGAAGGCTGGGCCGCCTTCTATCGCAAACGCATCCTGCATGACACCCCGAAAGGAGCGGTGCAGGACAGTACGTTCTTGGTCATCGAACCGAACCGAAGCCAAGCGGCCGAACCGTTCCTACTTCCGGCCGGTACGGGATTCTCGGCCGGAGAGCAGGCGGACGGCTCCGACCGGATCTATGCCACCATCGAAACGAACTTGATCGTTCCGGCCCGCATCCATACCGCATACGCTCTGCACCGCGAACACGGACAGTTGCGGGTCGTCCCGGCAATAAACCCCAACGACGGGAAAGACCGTCCGCTTTTCTCCGCGGAGCATCCGGCCGCTGCCTCGCTGGAATACGGCTGGCTGCTCTCCTCGCGCAGTCTGCTCCTCTCCGAAGGCCGACGGACGGTAACGGTTCGCTTCGATCTCGACCCAGCGGACAATCGGCCCGAGCAATCGGTTCCAGTCGAAAGAGCGGCCGCATTCCGCTTGCAGACCAGCGGCAACGTTGGCTGGACAGACCGAGCCTACGATTGGTCTTACGACGCCGAAAGCTGTTCGCTGCGGTTCCGTTTCACCCTCGAAGAGAGCGACGAGGCCCCGATCGCCTGTACGGAAGCCCTGCACGGTATCGACACCGAACATCCGGCCCTGCGCCTGCTGTTCGCCGACCGAACCGAGACGGAGGCCCTTTCAGGTATGCACATCATCGGAATCCGCATCGGCACGGAAGTGGACGACATCCGGAATTTCACGCTAATCGGGGAATCGGGCCAGGCCGACCCCTCGCAGCCGTTCTATCCGTTCGGCCCGTTGGGCGAACGCGGCAGCCGGTTTCTTTTCGGCCACGACGAGGCCGCCGCGAAAGAGATTACAGCCATCACGCTGAAAGGCTCGTGGAACAAGCTGCCTGAAAACGGATTCGGACCGATTTACCGGAACTACGACACGGGGCATCCCATCGACACCGACAGTTTCGCCGTCCGGTGCGAGTGGCAGGACGAAAACGGCTGGCACGAATTTGCCGAATCGCCGCGCCCGTTGTTCCACCGAGCGCCCGACGGCCGAATCGCCGACAAGGCCGTTTTCGCGTTCGAATACCCGCCCCAACCGTCCAACAGCCTATGCCTGCCCTACCGTGCCGACCGCAAGGGATTTTACCGCATGACCCTGACCGCGCCCGCCATCGGATTCGGCATGAACGCCTATTACCGGCTCTTTTCCGAGGTGTCGATCCACAACAGTCAGGCAAAAAAGAAGCATCGCAAGGCCCTGCCCGCGATGCCGCAAGTGCCTGTGTTGATGGATCCGACCTTCGGGTATCGTTCCGAAGAGCATTTTGGCCGTGAAACGGGCCGGCTGTACCGCTTCGACGCGACAATCGGATACGAAGATTGCGGCGATTTCCGTACACAGCCGCCCGCCTTCGTGCCAGATACGGAGGCTCCGGCCCTCATCGTGGGGATAGACGGCACGGCGGAGACGAACCGCCTGCGGCTTTACTTCGACCTGCAAGATGCCGTAACAAACGGCGTACCCGCGGCCGAACGACCCGCCGGCAAGCTGCGCATCAGCCATTACGTCGGCAACGGGCTTTGGAACGAGTTGCAGCCGGATGAAATTCCGTGCGACGAGACGGAAGGACTGACCCGCAGCGGTACGATCGAGTTGCAAATCCAAGCGCCGAACGAAACGGACAGCTGCTGGTTGAAATTCGCATTCGACGCAGGGTCGGAACCGCAAGGAATCGTGCTGAACGGCATTTATCTGAATTGCATTCGGGTGCAGGCCGTCGGCGGAGACGGAACGTCCCTGCCTGCCGGAACGATTTCGGCTCCCATCCGACCCGATCGCCGAATCGGCTCCGTGCGCCAGCCGCAACCCGGGTACGGCGGCAAACCTGCCGAGACGGAAGCCGACGCCAGTATCCGGCAACGCATCCGCATCGCCACGCGCAACCGCACCGTCCGCATCGGCGACTACGAACAACTCCTGTTGGAACGCTTCCCCGAGGTCGAAAAGGTGTGCTGCCTGCCGGCCGACGGCGAAGAACACGGGATTCGCATCGTGGCCTTCCCGAAGCCGGTCGCGAAAAGGTTCCCGTTCCTGCCCGACTGGAAACGGACGGCAATGGAACAAACGGTCCGCAGCCTCGCCTCGCCGTTCGCGCAGATTCAGGTGGTCAATCCGGCGTACGAGCCATTGGATGTGCATTACAAGGCGATGCTGAAAAAGGGAATCAGCAATCGGGACGTCGTGAAACGGCGGACGGAACGGCGCATCCGCATGTTCCTCATGGAGTGGTATCTGAACGGCATGCTGCCCGATTTGGGCGTGAGCTATTCGCACAAGGCCCTGCTTTCCCGTATCGAAAACGATGCGTGCATCGAAAAGACCATGTATCTGCGAATCGCCCGCGGCGGCCAAATTCGGAAACCGCGCAGCGAGGAAGACTTTCTCTACCGGCCCGCGAAAGCGCACGGGATTTTCTATGTGCGGACGATGCGCGTCGAATTGGATGCGTACCGTTCCGGCATAGGAAGTTCGTGCATCGGAACAGACTTTATAATCGGTTAAAAAACAGCGAACCATGAATAACGGACACAAGAACAGAGCACAACTCAAAGCGTACTTCAAAACGGGGGAGGTTCCTACGGAAGAACAGTTCGCACAGCTGATCGATTCGATGCACAACCTCGCGGACGACGGACAGGCGACGGCGACATCGACCGCCGGTCTGCGCCTCTTTCCGACCGACGCAGCGGGCACGTTGGCCACGGTCTTCGCACAAGCTCCCGAAGCCGACGGAGCGACGCCCCTATGGCGGCTGACACTCGGTGCGGACGGCTCGCTGAACGTATGCGGCGGAGACGGCGAACCGGTCATGACAATCGACAAAAACCGGAACATCACGCTGTCCGGCACGCTGAAAGCGGCCCGGTATCTTTCCGACAAGGAGGGCAAAAAAGAGCTTCCGGAAACGATCGAGCTGGAAATTCAAGCCGACGGAATGTGGCACGACCTGCCCGTAGAATCGGCGGTAGGCGCGAGCCCGATCGGCTGCCGCGTCTACCGCCTCTCCGCCTGCTACCATAACCTCCGGAACCGAAGCCACTCCGCCTGCGAAGTACTCGCTTCGCACTCCGATGGCCGCAAACGCAAAATACGCTCCTTACGCAAACATTGGTGGGGTTGGTCCGGCCATATCAAAGTGCGCTGGCAGCATTTGGACGGCGGCATGCTCTACCTCCAGATGCGAAGCAAACGCACGAGCAGCGGGTCGAAGTTCATCCACTGCCGCATAGAGACCGTTTGGGAAATCGAATGATGGGAACATCGTGGCAGACGAACAACTATACATCACCCGCAGCGAAAGGGACGACCTCTACACCGAACTGCAACGCAAGACGCTGAACGAACTTCAACGGCTGTCGGGCGCGGTGTGGACGGACTACAATCCGAGCGACCCGGGTGTAACCATCGCCGATGCGGTCGATTACGCCCTGACCGAAACCGATTACAAGCTCGATTTCGCCCTCGAAGACTATCTTGCCAAAGAGGACGGCACGTGGATGGGCGAGCCGTTCGGACTGTTTCCGCCCGAAAAGGTCTATCCGTCCGCTCCCGTAACGGCGGACGACTACCGCCGGCTGATTCTGGCCCGTTTCCCGATGGTGGAGGATGCGAAGGTAACGGCGAACACTGCATCGCGCACGTATGATTTCGAACTCCGGCTCTCTCCTTTTTTCACGAACGACCGTTCGCTGCCGGAACGGGTGAGCCGATTCTTGAACCGGCACCGCAATCTGTGCGAGCGAATCGGAACCGTCGCCGTGCAGCAGACCGAAACGCTGTTTTTCGAGGCCGATTTCGAAATCGAAGCCGGTCAGGAACCAACTGACCTGTTAGTAAAAATTTACTGGACGGCCATGCACTACCTTGCGGGCTCGGTGGAGGTCGTCCGTCCCGAAAACGACGGGGCATTTCCGGCCGAAGCGGACGAATGGTACGACGGCCCGGTGGACGATGTACGGGTCGAAATTCCGGCGCAGCGCAACACGGAGAGCGAACTTTACTGGAAACTCCGACAGCTGCCGGGCATCGTCTCGTTCAAGACCTGCTATTTCAAGGACAGCGCAAACCGAATCATCACCGATTTCAGCGCCGGCTATTCCTTGCAGCTTCCCGAGGACTTCCGGCACATCGCCGTCCGAATCAAAGGGAAAGCCGCCGAGCCGGACATGCAGGAATTTCGTGAAAAACTGCGTGCGAGATACTTCATGCACGGCACGTTCCGCCTGCGCAGCCTCCTGCACGAACAGGAGAGCATGTTTGAAAATGGGAATAGCGGCGATCGTGGCCCTAAACCTATCGACAGCACAACCTATCGGGCCACCTATCGCAACGTTTATGCGCACACGCCCATCGCCCACGACCTTCCGTCGCATTACGCAACCTCCGAGCGGGACTTCCGGCGCGACACGCCGGCCCGCACCCGCGCCGACATCCGGAATTTCGGCCACTACTTGAAGCTCTTCGACATGGTGCTGATGCGGGGGCTGCAAGAGCTGAACGGGCTGAAAAAGCTGCTCGACATCGAGCATACGGACGCCGAACTGCTTCGGATGCCCGTCTTGCCGCCGGACGAGCCCGCCGCACGCAAAGAAAAAGACCGTTACCGCCCAATTGCAGCGTTGAGGAACCGCTACATGGATTTCCTCGACGGGCTGTTCGGCGCAGCGAGCAATCCTGCCGGACTGCGGGCGTTCGACTGTTACGGACAGACGGCCGCCAATCGGCTGCGTCGCCGGATGCGTTTTTTGAGCGAACTGCCGCGACTGATACGCGACCGGTTCGTATCGTTCGACCTCACAGGCCCCTACGGCGGCGAGAACGTGCCGGTCGTGAAGCGGTACCTTTCGCTGCTGTTGGATTTCAACGGCAGGGAAGAGATTGCCGCAGGCAACGTCCTTCCGAGCCACAACCTCATTTTGATGGGCGACGGCGCCAAGGGAAAGCGCCTGCGCGACGTGATGAATGCCTGCATGATCGACGACGACCTGTTCGCGACCGCGTCCGTAGAGGCAATCGAGCAGGACGAACCGCCCCGAACCGAGCAGGAACGGCTCGACCGCAACGAAGAACTCCGGCGCCATTTGCCGATTTTCCATTCGAACTGGCTTAGCGGTTCGCTGTTTCGGGAAGGGATCGTCCTGCGCAATTATCGGCTCGTGAAGGTCGACCACCGAGAATGGATACTGGTATTTCGCGGCAAGGAGGACGAACGCCGCATGAATCTCGGACGGTCGGACGACAAAGAACGGCTCAAACGTTGGGCAAATACGCTGTGCCGCTACCTGCGCGAGCTGAATCGGGCGTGCGAGACGATGTATGCGGTAGAAAAGAACCTGCTGCTCGGCATGGAACATTCCGATACGGTGATGTTGGTATTCACGGGGTGGACGGCCCGGACGCATTCGCCGTTATTCAGAGCGGTCTGCGCCGGATGGACGAGGTCGGTCGTTCCGGCGCATCTGAACGTGGAAATCTACTGGTTAGGCGCAACGCAGATGCAGTATTTCGAGGAGTGCTACCGCAAGTGGCGGGAATGTCTGCAAAAAGAGGCGCCGGCCGAGCTTCGGGCCGTGTACGAGCGTCGCATGATGCGAATACTCGAAATCACTTTCTAATCCCCAATAATCCCATGAAAGAGGAAAAAATCGACCGAATCAAGGTGTCCCGCACCCTCCAACAAAGACGCAGCAGCGACGGCGGGCAATCGACGGAATTTGCAGACAATCGTCCGATTGACATTCTTCCGACGACGATCGGCCCCTTACAACGAATCGAAGACGACGATGAAACGTTGCAAGGCAGGTTCGAACACCCGCTGCAGCGGCTCGAAGACGATGAGGAAGAGCCGTTGCAGGGAAAATTCGAAGAGCCGATGCAGAAGCGAAACGAAACCGGTCTGCCGGATCATCTGAAAGCGGGCATCGAGGCGTTGTCGGGTTACTCTTTGGACGACGTGCGGGTGCATTACGATTCCGACCGGCCGGCCACCGTGCAGGCATTGGCCTACACGCAGGGAACGGACATCCACGTCGCTCCGGGTCAGGAGCGACACCTGCCCCACGAGGCTTGGCACGTGGCCCAGCAGATGGCCGGGCGCGTGCAGCCGACGACCGAAATCGACGGCGTGCCCGTAAACGACAGCGTGGAGCTCGAACGCGAAGCCGATGCGATGGGTGCGAAAGCAAACGATTATCAATAGAACACGATATGAATGAATACGATTATCGACAAAAGCCGAGGATAAGCCGAGTGATCCAAGCCAAAAAGTCCTCGCGTAAAGCCAAGGCACAAAAAGAGCAAGAAGAACGCGTTTTGGGACAATACAACCATTCGCAAACGGAGATACAAGATTATATCGTCGCGCTGTGGGTCAAAGATCGCGTACTGCCGTACGGAAATGAATTAGACCATAAAAAAGCGCTGTACATGCAAAACTATGCGTTCGAGGAAGGCGGATGGTGCGATGGATGGGCAAAGACGTTAGCCTATCATCCGGAGGAATTACTCGATATTTGGGGAAAAGTCGACAGGGCGATCGACGGCGAATACGAATTGACCTCGACCGATCGATTCAACGCCGTGCAATTAGCCAAAGAAGCCTCGCTTTATCATGTCATCAACAACACGCCCGACGAAGATCTAAAGGAGGATTACGACGATGCCGGCTATGATTTAGAGCGAAAGCCGAACGAAATATGGCACTCGGATGAAGATACCGAACTGCCGATCTATGTAATAAAAAGTTTGGCCAAACAACTGAACGTAGGGGACACCCTTCGATTGACCTCCCCCACGCACGACAGTTCGATTTATAAGAAAAGCAAAACGGAATACATCGTAGCCGAGACCGAATTATCCGGCATTCAGTATTGCAAGGACATCGAACAAGTCGTAGAAATACTGGAAAAATGGGAAAAAGACCGCGACGAAAACGGTGAACTTTTCTTTACCCAATATCTGATCGTATGACGATGACCGCCCATCTCGACTGGTTCGACCGCGTGCTTGCTACGGCCATCCAGTTATATTTCCGTCAGGCGTGCGAATACGCTTCATTGGAGGAGATCGCACCGCCGGACGACGGCTGGTTGGAGGAAGCCGCCGGACGCACCGACATCACGTTCGACGAACGCATCGTCATTCTGCTGGCGTTGATGCCGCACACCCGTCCGCAATCCTTGGACATCTTCTTCGCACAGAACAAACACTTCGATCGTCCGTACACCGAATTCGGCGGTTGGAAAGGGCTCTCGCACGGCGGTTTCCTGCCTACGGGCGAGACGGCCTCGTTCCTCCTTGCGGGCAAGGACATGGAGCGAAAAAAGGCCGTCATCCGCCTGTTCCAACGGGAGCATTGGTTCTACACGCAAAACATCCTGCGGTTGGCAGGCGCCGGCGAAGGCGAGCCGTTTTTGAGCGGACAGTTACAGGTGTCCGAGGAGTTTTTGAGCCGTGTGCTGCTCGACCGCGCCTACAAACCCGACTACACGATCGGATTTCCGGCCAAACGGATCGCCACCGCCTTGCAATGGGAGGAATTGATACTCGACAACAATACGCTCAATGCGCTCGAAGAGATCAACACTTGGATTAAGTACCAGCACACCATTATGGAGGACTGGGAGCTGAAACGCATCCTCAAACCCGGTTATCGGGCGTTGTTCTACGGCCCTCCGGGAACAGGTAAAACGCTTGCTGCGACCTTGCTCGGCAAAAAGAACGGCATGGACGTCTATCGGGTGGACCTTTCGATGATCGTCTCGAAATACATCGGGGAGACGGAGAAAAATCTGGCCAAGGTCTTCGACTTAGCGGAAAACCGGAACTGGATGCTGTTTTTCGATGAAGCGGACGCGCTCTTCGGCAAACGCACCTCGACCAACACCTCCAACGACCGGCATGCCAACCAAGAAATCGCCTATTTGCTCCAGCGTATCGAGGATTTTTCCGGTACGGTCATTCTCGCCACCAACCTTCGTTCCAACATCGACGAGGCCTTCGCCCGCCGGTTCCAGTCCACCATCTACTTTCCGATGCCCGACGAAACGCTTCGCGCCGCGCTTTGGCGCAATATGCTTCCCGCGCAATGGTTGGGCACGGACGCCAAAAATTTGATTGCATTGGCCGCCGAAACGGAACTTTCCGGCGGCTCGATTGCCAATGCCGTGCGCCGATGCGCCATAACGTTGATCCAGTCCGGAAAGCAGCAGCTCGACGCTGCAACATTGCAAAAAATCATCCGATACGAAACGGAATGACCTCCGCCCGCCCCGATTTTTCGACGAAGTTCTATTCCAATCGCACCGTATACTCACAACCGATCCTTAAATTCATCCTCATCCGAAATTCAATAGCCATGAAAGAATACATGCACCGCCCCGAACGACAGTCGCGCACATTGGACAGGCATCCACGGGCCTCGAAGCCGACTCAAGCGGATATATCCGCTTCTATATTGCCAGAATCAAAATCTCTTTCAAATTCTGGATATAACAAAACCGCACAATTTCAAGTCTTATCTAAACCTACTTCGACAAAGGAATGCGTTCAATTATTAACCCAACGGAATGTTTTCCCTCCATTGCTCAATACAGCGATTCAAAATTATAATACGGCACCTACAATTACTCTTTTGCTCGATTTGTTAGAACAAAATAATCAAATTATAAATAATTTGCGGTTCTTTCAAATCTATAAACGGTTCCGTCATAATCAACTCAAAAATGAAATCATTGCCGAATTGCATAATTCAACCATAATGAACGGAGCCGTACGAACGGATCCGGCAGCCCTTAATTATAATATCGCACGTTATGAGGGTCTCGAACAAAAACAAAACACGCAAAGTTACAATGATTTTCAAAAAACCCTTTATTCCGATTTGGCTGACCTTGCTATAAGAAGCCAAACATTCCGCAATCTATTACGATTTGCGCATGCGAAACAAATCGGTCCTAACCCTCACAATATTACAGTCTTGCCCGATAATACGGTCGGAGGTGCAGGGATGTTAACCGATCGATTAGATCCTAATGCAAATATAGCTAACGGCCTGGCAGGAGGTGGAGCCGACACAAAAATAATAATAGATACGCTCACGGATGATTTCGGGGGGAATCCTCGCCAAATAGTTTTAGCACACGAGCTTATTCATGCTCTGCATGCAATTTATGGTGTCCGTGTATTGGATAACACTATTTTTTCTCCCGGACAAAGTTTTCGGCAGTTGATTAATAATAGGCAGGACATTTTGGAGGGTGCCTCTCCTGACGATGTAGCTGTTATGGGCAATATCAATAATTTACCGGTGCAAAATACGATGAATAATATCTATCGAAATGCAGGCATAAATCCGCTTAATAATGCGAATATGGGCGATATTACTGAAAATATGATTAGAGCCGAGCTTGGGTTACCTTTACGACAACACTATTAGACCATTAAACGTAACGCAACTGATACAAATAAAAATTGTAATTTTTTTACTTATCCCTATTTGTAAATAAACCGAAATGGTTTTGCAAAAAAATTCGAGGTAATCGGTTATCGTAAACAACGGAGGTTTTCGGGTCGTTCACTTTCGGATCGAAGCCCTCGCCATCTTTGCGGAATATCCGATAATTCTTCTTCGTCGCTATTCGGAAAATCGTGATGCGCCGACACAATGGCCAAGCCCCCCCTAATTGGTATTCTGAAATATATTTTCTATTTTTGTCGCACGGTTCCGAACGGGCTGTAACGCGTCATTTCCATACTTTACGCGGCCGCGAAGCCCGCGAAAAACGCAAATGCCGAACGACCGGCTCGGCGTATCGAACCTGTTCGTTATTCGGGATCGCCGAGCAGCTGCACGAGACGTTCGTACAGTTCCTGACCTTTCAGTCGTTTGTCGAGGATGCGGCCGTCGCTGCAGTCAATGAGGAAGGTCGCCGGAATTCCGGTGAGGTCGTAAGCCTGCCACGCCTCGGTCGAGCGGGGCGACTGCCCCGGGGCGGGACAGATATTCGGCCAAGTGCGGCCGCTCTCGGCAAGGTCGTCGAGCCAGCGGCTGCGGCTTGCATCGAACGAGACGCCGAAACAGTCGAATCCTTTTGCGTGGAAACGTTCGTAACAGCGTACCAGCGCAGGCATCTCGGCGCGGCAGGGACTGCACCAGGAGGCTCCGAAATGCAGCAGCACATAGCGGTTTCCGGGCCGGGCAACCGTTTGGGCAAGCGATACCGGTGTCCCGTCCGGAAGTTCGCCGCACAGATCGATAAAAGGTTTGCCGATGTCGGCCCGCAACGCGGCAGCCCGATCGTGCAGGTCGATCCAGTCGGGATTGCGCCTCATCGCCTCGGGAAAGCAGTCAAGGGCGGCGAGCACCTCGCTTGCGGGGCGCTCGGCCAAAGCGAAACGCAGCAAAATCAAGCCCAGTTCATTGCGGTTGGCTGCCGCGAGGGTGCTGCGCAAGCTGTCTCGGCGCAGGCGCGCGGCCCATCCTTCTTCCGCCCCGTCCGAAGCCTGCACAGCCGCCGTGTAGCGGTGCCAGGCGTCGTTCATCGGGGTGCCGACGCAGCAGAACCAGTCGGCGTCGGGTTCGAGACGAAGCGTCCCCCGCTCCAGCAGGAAAAGATCGGTGATCTGCTCGCTGTCGAGGTAGAGACAGGCTCTGGTGGCGAACGGACGCGTACCGCGAAGCGTGAAACGGTGCCCCTCGACGCGGGCCGAATCGGTAAAGGATTTCGTCCCCAACTCGTACAGATAGACTGTAGAGCCATCTGTCAGCGAGGGAGCCTCGCCCGTCAGCGTGAAGACCGCCTCGGCCGAAGGGGAGCAGGCAGCGAAAAACAGGGCAGCCGCAGCGGGAACAGCAGCGAAAGCCAAACAAGCTGCTGCAAAACGAAATCCGGACAATAGGTTGTGCATAATCAATGGGTTGTAAAGATTCTTTTTATAACAAATATACGATTTTTATAACTAAAAAACGATTTTTTCGCATTCGTCTCTATACCGACACAACCGAGCGGCAAAAGAACCTTCCGCCCTTGCACAAAAGGGCAGCGAAGCCCGCGAAAAAACGCCAAACGCATCATCACATGAATAAAATTCGTACCTTTACGGGCAATTATACGGATGGGTTGCATTGCATGAGATGATACGCTATTACAACGACGACACGAACTACCGCTACCCCGACAAACGCCGCACGTCCGGCTGGCTGACCGATGTTGCCGCAGCTGAGGGTTACCAGCTCGGCGAAATCTGTTACATCTTTTGCTCGGCGCAGCGGCTGCTGGTGATGAACCGCCAATATCTGGGACACGACTATTATACCGATGTCATCACGTTCGATTACAGCGACCGCAAGGGCGCGCGGGTGATTTCGGGCGACATCTTTATCGACGTCGAGACCGTCGCCGACAACGCCCGCCAATACGGCGCCACGACGTTGCAAGAGATGCGGCGCGTCATCGTTCACGGCGTGCTGCACCTCTGCGGCCAGAAAGACAAAACGCCCCGCACCAGCGCCCAGATGCACCGCAAGGAGGACAAGTATCTGAAATTCTGGCAAATGGCGGATTCCGAATGACACTCGACTACGATATTATCGTCATCGGCGCCGGTCATGCCGGATGTGAAGCGGCAGTAGCAGCGGCGCGGCTCGGTTCGCGTACGTTACTGTTGACGATGGACTTGACGAAGATGGCTGCGATGTCATGCAATCCGGCCGTCGGAGGAGTTGCCAAAGGTCAGATCGTCAGAGAGATAGATGCACTCGGTGGACAGATGGGCCGGATCACCGACCGCACGACCATCCAGTTCCGGATGCTCAACCGATCGAAGGGAGCCGCCATGTGGAGCCCGCGAGCCCAATGCGACAAAACCCGTTTTTCGGAGGAGTGGCGCCGGCTGTTGGAGAACACGACGAATCTCTATCTTTGGCAGGATGCAGCGGTCGAATTATTGTTCAAGCCCATCAGCGACGAAGCCGGACAAACCGAAGGCAAGGAGGCGATTCCGGACAACGAGCCGAATGCCGCCCAACGGCTTCGCATCTGCGGCGTGCGCACCCGCATGGGGGTCGAATTTTCATGCAAATCACTGATTCTCACGGCCGGGACCTTCCTTGAAGGGTTGATGCACTGCGGCGCCTCGCATGCCGAAGGCGGACGGGCAGGCGATGCCGCATCGCACGGACTGACCGCATCGCTTCAAGCCGTCGGATTCGAGGTCGGCCGCATGAAAACCGGCACACCCGCACGTTTGGACGCCCGCACCATCAATTTCGAAGCACTCGAGCCCCAATACGGCGATGAACGACCGTCGAAGTTTTCATTTTCATCCGACACGCAACCGGTCAAAGAGCAACTGCCCTGTTTTTCGGTCTATACGACGCCGGAAGTCCACGAAATCCTGCGCGGCGGATTCGCCCATTCGCCGCTTTTCAACGGCACGATCAAGGGCATCGGCCCGCGCTACTGCCCCTCCATCGAGGACAAACTCCGCACCTTCGCCGACAAAGAGCAACACCAACTCTTTCTGGAACCCGAAGGGCGATCGACCAACGAATACTACCTAAACGGATTTTCGTCGTCGCTTCCGTGGGAGGTGCAATGGAAAGCCCTGCATCAGATGCGCGGGTTGGAAGACGTGCATATTTTCCGCCCGGGCTATGCCATCGAATACGACTATTTTCCGCCGACGCAACTGCATCATTCGCTTGAAACAAAACGAGTTGCCGGTCTGTTTTTCGCCGGCCAAGTCAACGGGACGACCGGTTACGAAGAGGCCGCAGCACAAGGTCTGATGGCCGGCATCAATGCGCACAGATGCACAGATGGGCAGGATCCGATCGTGCTGAAACGCGACGAAGCCTATATCGGCGTACTGATCGACGACCTCGTAACGAAAGGGGTCGACGAACCCTATCGGATGTTCACCTCGCGGGCCGAGTATCGCATCCTCTTACGACAGGACAACGCCGATGCCCGACTTACTCCGTTAGGTTATGAAATCGGACTAATTTCTGCCAATAGATACGCCGAATTTTGCAAAAAAAAGTCGCTCGTAGAATCGCTTATTTCCTTCGCCCGTGAACGAAGCATTAAAGCAAGCGAAATAAACGACTATTTGATTTCGGTCGGTTCGAACCCGCTTACGCAAGGAAAAAGACTTTATGAAGTGTTGATGCGCAACAACGTAACCTTCGAATCGCTCTGGTCGGTCATTCCATCGCTGAACCGATTCATCGAAGAACACGAAATCAACAGCGAAGTCATTGAAGAGGCCGAAATACAAATCAAGTATAGAGGATATATCGAACGGGAAAAACTGATCGCCGAAAAATTGCATCGGTTAGAAAACATTTCGATTCCGGCGGATTTCGATTACCAAGCGATGCAAGCATTGACTATCGAAGCACGCCAGAAACTTTCGCGTATTCGGCCGGCGACCATCGGCCAAGCCTCCCGCATCCCCGGTGTCTCCCCCGCCGACGTCAACGTATTATTGATTAAGTTCGGAAGATAATTCAACTTATTCAATTCCTTGTTCCACGTGGAACAAAGTCATCATCTTTCCCTATACAGACAATCCATCGAAGCGAAGCCCCTCTTATGGTTCCACGTAGAGCAAAAAGAGAGCGTAACGACTTATTCGTTACGCTCACAAAAAAAAACAAACAGCTGGTAACTGTTGCCGAGATTTACAATACAATCGTACACCAACCGTATTTATCTTCAGCGCGGCCGTACTGAATATCCTGCAATTTATTATAAAGGGCCAAGCTCTTTTCGCCAACTTTCATGCCGAAATCGTAAACTGCATTCGTCTGCATATCGAAAATTTTGCCAATCGGCGAGATGACCGCGGCCGTTCCGCAAGCTCCGCACTCCTCGAAAGTGGCCAATTCTTCCACCGGAATTTGCCGGTCTTCGACTTCAAGCCCCATATCGCGAGCTAACTGACGCAAACTTTTATTCGTAATCGAGGGTAACACGGAGGTCGATTTCGGCGTAATATACTTGCCCTCTTTGATGCCGAAAAAGTTGGCTGCACCACACTCTTCGATATATTTATGCTCGGCTGCATCCAAATACATTACGTTCGAATAACCTAATTTATGCGCATTCTCGCCCGAAAGCAGGCTGGCCGCATAATTGCCTCCGACTTTCACATCGCCTGTTCCACGTGGAGCAGCGCGATCCTGTTCACGGTCGATTGCGACTAAAATCGGTTTGATTCCCTCTTTGAAATAGGCACCGACCGGCGAACAATAGACGATCAACAGTGCATCTTTGGCCGGACGCACGCCCAATCCAGCCGTCGTGCCGAACATCACCGGCCGCAGATAGAGCGAAGCGCCGCTGCCATAAGGCGGAATATGTCGTTCGTTGCGTTTTACAACCTCGATGCAGGCGTCGACGACCATTTCGGCCGTCGGGACAGGAAGGCACAACCGTTCAGCGGAAGCACGCAATCGCTCGGCATTGTCGCGCACGCGAAACAGCCGAACCTTGCCGTCGACGCCCCGAAAGGCTTTAAGCCCCTCGAACAGCTCGATGCCGTAATGCAGGCACGAAGCCGACATATGCATCTTGATGTATTCGTCATCCGTGATGACCATTTCGCTCCATTTACCCTCCGTGAAGGTGTAACGGGCGTTGACGTCGGTCTTCCGATAATTGAATCCCAAGGCGCTCCAATCCAAATTATTATTCATCTCGCATTAAAGATTAACGTAATTTTATACATTCATGTACCGACGTTTTGAACCGAAATTTCAAATCCGACCGCCGTCCTCGCGGCCTTTGGCCACGTATCCAGTTTTGACCTACCCCCAACCCCCCCCCGCCTTGGCGGGGGCTTCGGTCGGGATGCCGAAACCAATCCAGACCTTACGACCGTCGGTACACCAATGTATAATTGCAGAATCAATCATCTAACTACCGGACAACCGCTCCATTCGAAACCTCACCGTCAGGCTGCAACAGACGCAACGTCCCCGCAGCATCTTCGGCCATTAGAATCATTCCGTTCGACAAAATGCCCTTCATCTCGCGCGGCTCTAAATTAACCAGTACCAGCACCTGACGTCCGATAAGCTCTTCGGGCGTGAAGCGATCGGCGATTCCCGAAACGATTTCGCGCTGGTCGATGCCCGTATCCACAGTCAATTTCAGCAATTTCTTGGTCTTTGCAATCTTCTCCGCAGCGAGGATTTTCGCTACGCGAATGTCCATCTTCTGGAAATCGTCAAATGCAATCGTATCTTTCTGCTGCTCAACGTTCTGCGACGCTTCAGCCGCCAGATTGGCCGCCTTGATCACCGCCAGCTTGTCCAGCTGCCGCTGAATGACGTCATCTTCGATTTTTTCGAAGAGCAATTCGGGTTTTCCGATCGTATGGCCCGCAGGTACCAAATCGGACGCACCCAATCGCTCCCAACCGAACCGGTCGACGGCCAACATCCGCAGAATTTTAGCGGCCGCAAACGGCATGAACGGTTCGATAGCAATCGCCGTATTGGCCGTAATCTGCAAAGCGATATGCAGGATAGTCTCGACCCGCTTCGGGTCGCTCTTGACCACCTTCCAAGGTTCGGTATCGGCCAGATATTTGTTTCCAATACGGGCGATGTTCATGGCATCTTTCAGAGCCTCGCGGAAATGGTAGGTCTCGATGTTGTTCTCCAACGAACCCTTCACGGCGGCCATCTCCGCGAGCGTCGCCCGATCGTAATCCGTCAGTTCGCCAGCAACGGGGACAACCCCATTATAATATTTGGTCGTCAGCACCAACGCCCGATTGACGAAATTGCCCAAGACGGCAACCAATTCGCTGTTGTTGCGCGACTGAAAATCCTTCCACGTAAAGTCATTGTCCTTCGTTTCGGGCGCATTGGCACAGAGCACATAGCGCAGGACGTCCTCCTTACCGGGGAACTCGTCGAGGTATTCATGCAACCAAATGGCCCAGTTGCGCGAGGTCGAAATTTTGTCGCCCTCCAAGTTAAGAAATTCGTTCGCCGGCACGTTCTCGGGCAGAATGAAGCCGCCGTGTGCTTTCAGCATCGACGGGAAGACGATACAATGGAAAACGATGTTATCCTTGCCGATGAAGTGCACCATCTTTGTATCGTCCGACTTCCAGTATTTTTCCCAATCGGGCGTAAGCTCCTTGGTGGCAGAGATATAGCCGATCGGCGCATCGAACCACACGTAGAGCACCTTGCCCTCGGCGCCTTCGACCGGCACGGGAATGCCCCAATCCAAGTCGCGGCTCACGGCCCGCGGCTGCAATCCGCCGTCCAACCAACTTTTGCACTGCCCGTAAACATTGGTTTTCCACTCCTTGTGCCCATCGAGAATCCACCGACGAAGAAAATCTTCGTATTCGTTCAACGGCAGATACCAGTGTTTCGTCATCCGTTTCTCGGGCACGGAACCCGATACGGCGCTATGTGGTTCGATGAGTTCGTCGGGCGAAAGCGTCGAACCGCACTTCTCGCACTGGTCGCCGTAAGCCCGATCGTTACCGCATTTGGGGCAGGTGCCGACGATGTAGCGGTCGGCCAGAAAGGTCTGGGCTTCAGTATCGTAATACTGCTCGGAAGTCCGTTCGATGAATTTGCCCTCGTCGTACAATTTCCGGAAAAAAGCCGAAGCGGTTTCGGCATGGACGGGAGACGACGTACGCGAATAGATGTCGAACGAGATGCCGAGGCGTTCGAACGATGTTTTTATTAACTGGTGGTAGCGATCCACGACCTGTTGGGGGGTGATACCCTCTTTGCGGGCCTTGATAGTGATCGGCACGCCGTGTTCGTCGGAACCGCATACGGAGATCACGTCGCAACCCTTCAATCGCAGATAACGTGTATAAATATCGGAAGGAATATAGACACCCGCCAGATGGCCGATATGCACGGGGCCATTGGCATAAGGGAGTGCCGAAGTAACGAGATAACGTTTGTATTTTTCGGTCATAATCGAATGAAGGTAACAAATTCCGCTCAAAATTACACAATTTTAAGGTAAAAACAAACAACCCGCTGCCGAATCCGACCCGTTCGCACCGCCAGCCGACCGCACATAAAACCGCAATTATACCTGTATGAACCGAACGCATTTTATCTTTCTTCTGGATTGTCGTTTATAAAATGCGGCTCATCAGAGCCGCGCGAGCCGCAGCCTCGGGGCGGCGGAGGCTCGCTACGCTCACCTCCGCAGGCTGCGTCCCGCGATTTGCAAGCCTCCCAAAATACGTTTTTCCATTGTCCCCCGCACCACGAGTCGCGTATCCGATTCTGACCCCGACACCCACACGATGCGAGCCAACCCAATACGATAAAACGTTCCGACGGTGTTTTTCGAACGATTAGGCGTCGTTTTCGGTAAAATTTCGTAAATTTGCCAATTAAACGGATACTCACAATGAAAAAACTATGACCGATAAAATCAACGAACTGCTTCGCCGAGTCGAAGCATTCCGGCCCAAGGCGGCGGCCGAAGTCGAAGAGTTCCGCATCCGCATACTCGGCAAAAAGGGCGAACTGAACGCCTTGATGGAGGAGTTCAAGACGGTTGCGCCGGAACTCAAACGCGAATTGGGCCAGCAGCTTAACCGGCTTAAAAACACAGCTTTGGAACGGATCAACACGCTGCGCGAAGAGTTGCAGGACGCAGCGGCGGATCAGGCATCCGAAGCGGGCGACCTGACCCGTCCGGGTTCGGCCGCGCCGATCGGTTCGCGCCACCCCATTTCCCTCATGAAAAACCGCATCGTCGAGGTATTTTCGAGGTTAGGTTACACGGTAGCCGACGGTCCGGAAATCGAGGACGACTGGCACGTCTTCTCGGCCCTCAACTTCCCGCCCGAACACCCCGCCCGCGACATGCAGGACACCTTTTTCATCGAAAAGAATCCCGACATCCTACTGCGCACGCACACGTCGTCGATTCAAGTGCGCATGATGGAGCGTCAGAAACCGCCCATCCGTGTCATCTGCCCGGGGCGTGTGTTCCGCAACGAAGCCATTTCGTATCGGGCGCATTGCATCTTCCACCAAATCGAAGGCCTATATATCGACGAGGGGGTCTCGTTCGCCGACTTGAAACAGTCGCTACTCTACTTCGCCAAGGAGATTTTCGGCGAGCAGACGGCCATTCGTATGCGTCCCTCTTACTTCCCGTTCACGGAACCGTCGGCCGAAGTCGACGTCTCGTGCAACCTCTGCGGCGGCAAGGGGTGCGCCGTATGCAAGGGCACGGGCTGGCTCGAAATCATGGGCTGCGGCATGGTCGATCCCAATGTGCTGTCGGCCAACGGCATCGACCCGCAGAAGTATTCGGGATTCGCGTTCGGCATGGGGATTGAACGCGTAGCGATGCTGAAATACGGCGTCAATGACCTGCGGCTCTATTTCGAAAACGACATCCGTTTCCTGCACCAATTCGATACCGCTTTTTAGTTAACTGGCACGGATCGGGAAGTTACGAAGGGTTTTTATTAATGGGTATGGAACGGTGAGTTACGAAAGGTTATGATTAAAAGAAAGCGATGAGGAGCGTACCAGTCAATAAAAAACTCGTGTGGGTGATCGTTTGCATGCTCTTTTCGTCTGCGTTCGTCGCAGGGAAAGGGCCGCAGGCGCCGTTTCCTGCTCCGAGCGCCGATTGGCCCGATTCGCTGCACAGCGTCTGGTTCTACACCGAGGGAATCAAAAGCAACACGATCTCGGGCGATACGGCCCGGGCCCGGCAGTTCCTGCACGAAGCGATCCGCCTCGATTCGAATTTCGCTCCCGCCTACTTCGCACTCTCCACAGGCCGGTTGCCCGCATCGCCCGACGAGGCGGTCGAAATGGCCCGTCGGGCGTGGGAGCTCGACACCGCGAACCTCTGGTACGAACGCAATTACGGTCAGATTCTGTTGCAGGCTTCCCGTTATCCCGAAGCCTTGGAACGTTACCGCCGACTGACCGAAAAAGACCCGAAAGACCCCGACAATTTCCGTCTGTTGGCCGCCCTCTACGAATTGCAGCGCAATCCCTATATGGCGCTCGCCACGCTCGATTCGGCCGAACTGCGATTCGGGCGCATCCCCTACCTCACCGCCATGAAACGGCGCCTGCTCGTCTCCACCAACCAGCTCGACAAGGCCATCGCCGAGAGCCGCCGGACGGTCGAAGAGAGCCCCTACGATACGGAAAACCGCATCGTGCTGGCCAACCTCTACGGATTGGCCAAAAAGGATTCGCTGGCACGGGCCGAATACGCCGCCGTGCTCGCACTGGATTCAACGAACATCTCTGCCTTGATGTCGCTCTCGGACTTTTACAACGACCGGCGCGACTACCGATCGTTGCTCGCTGTCAACCAGCAGCTTTTCAACCTCGACGAAATGCCCTTGACGGAGAAAATCAAACGGTTCGAAATTTTCACTTCGGACAACCGTTTCTACCGCGAGTATTATCCGCAAGTCAACACCTTGGCCTCGACCTTGGCCATCCGTTATCCGAAAGACCCGCGCGTCGTCGAGCTCTACGGCCGTCATCTAATCAATTCGGGCGAATTGGAACAGGCGCTGGCGCTCTACAAACTCCACTTGGCCGACACTCCGCCGCAGGTCTCCTATTACCGGTGGGTCATCGACATCGAGAGTTACCTCCAGCGACCCGATTCGGTCGACCGTTACGTCGCTGAGGCCTTGCAACGCTTTCCCGAGGAGGCCGATTTCCATATCGCCGAAGGAAACTTCCATACTTATGCCGGCCGACACGACCAAGCGGCCCGCATCTACAAACAGTCGCTGCGATATGCCGATACCGATTCATTGCGCAGCGCGATCTGGGGACTGGTCGGCGACGCCCATCATCAGCAGGCCGAAACGCTCATGAAGAAGGCCAAAGAGGCCGGTACGACGGAGAGTCCGCGCGTGCGGGCCGCCGTGCGCAAAGCCATGAAAACCTGCTACGACGCCTACGAACGCAGTTTGCGTTACGATGCAGACAATTCGTTGGTACTCAACAATTACGCCTATTTTCTCGCACTCGACGGCGACCAGCTCGAGCGGGCGCTCGCCATGGCTCAACGGGCCGTCGAGCTGACCGGCAACAACCCCACTTATTTGGATACGCAAGCATGGGTGCTTTTCCGATTGGGCCGCACGGACGAAGCCAAACGCATCATGCAGCAGGCCATCGCCTTGGACGGACATGCGAGCAGCGAACTGCTCGTACACTACGGCGACATCCTCCATGCGTTGGGGCAGGATTTTTTAGCCGAAAGCTATTGGCGCAAGGCGCTCGAAAAGGGATACGACGCCAACGAAATCGAACGGCGCATCCGTTCGATGAAAGCCGATAAAAACACCGAATAAACCCGCCTCCGCCGATGAAACCGTTCCGACTGCTACCCTGCCTGCTTTTCGGTCTGCTGCTGTGGATCGCTTCGGCGTCCGTCGCCCAGAACGACCGCAAAATCGCCGAACAGAAAAAGGTCGTGGCCGATCTGGAACGCAAAATCGCCGAAGAGGAACGTCAACTGAAAAAACTCCGTTCGGGCAAAAAGACGACCGAGGAGGAGGTGCGACGATTGGGCCGGCAGATCGACAACCGCAACCGGTTGATCGACGAGACGGAAAAACAGGCCAAAGTGTTGCGCAACGAATTAGCCACCACGAACAACGTGGCGGACAGCCTCGCGAAACAACTGCAACGTCATCGCGAACAATACATCGAAATGGTGCGCAGCGCCTATCGCAATTACCGGCACCACAACTATCTGACCTATCTTTTTTCGTCGCGCGACTTTCGGGACGTCGCTCGGCGAATCGTCGATTTGCGCGAAATGGCCGAAGCCCGTCAACGCAAGATGGCGTCCATCGCCACGCTCAACGAACGGGTGCAACAGGAGCGCACCCTGCTCGAAAAGCGCAACCGTTCGCTCGATTCGGTAACGCGCAAACTCACCCGCCAACGCAGCGATCTGGAACGCGATGCACGGGATGCCCGCAATTCGCTGAAACGGTTGACGAATCGGGAAAAGAGCGCCCTGCAACGCAAAATGGCGCAGGAAGAACAGCTCCAAACGGCAATCGCGACGCTGCGCAAGCTGACGAAAGGCAACAAGGAAGGAGCTTCGTTTTCGTCGAAAACCTCCGGTCTGCGGCTGCCGGTCGCGGGCGGCAAGGTCAAACGCTACAAAGGCAACATGGCGGAGATCGTCGGCCCGCGCGGTGCGCAGATACAATCGATTTACGAAGGCAAGGTGGTAGATGTGAAGCAGAACCGCATCACGGGCAAATACGAAGTCTATGTCGCGCATGGCGAATACATTACGACCTACTCGAATCTGTCGTCGACGTCGGTCGCCAAAGGGAGCATCGTATCGCGCAACGGGCTGTTGGGAACGATCGGCTCGGCCATCAATCTCAACACGATGGAGACGGAATACAAAATCGTCTTCGGCATCTATCCGCCCGACCCGAACAAAAAGATGCTTGCCTCCGACTGTTTTCGTTAATTTTTTGTTAACTGGTACGGATCGGACTCTTAACACGTTATTATTAACAAACCTTTTTCTTTTTATTCACCCCTTCATCATCCCTAATAAAAACACGATTATTTATTCGATTATTCAATAAAAAATGGAAGAAGAGATAAAAACCTTATTAAAAGGCATCGTACATCCGGAAACGGGCGCGAACCTCGTCGAAAGCGGAATCGCCGGAGCGCTGACCGTCGATACGGAAAAAATCGTCCTCACGTTGCAATTCGCCAAAAAACGCGACCCGTTCGCACTAAAAATCAAACAACAAGTCGAAACCTGTCTGAAAGAGCACTACCCCACTCGTGCCACGACGGTCATCGTGCGCGAAGGGACGACGGCTCCCCGTCCGGAACCGAAAACGAAGACTACGACCGGCGGAATCGCCCATGTCATCGCCATCGCTTCGGGCAAAGGCGGCGTAGGAAAATCGACCGTAACGGCCAATTTGGCCATTGCTTTGCGCAATTTAGGGTATCGGGTCGGGATTCTCGACGCCGATATTTACGGGCCGTCGCAACCGAAGATGTTCGGCGTCGAAGGGTACCTGCCCGATGCCGTGCGGGAAGAGGACGAAGACCGCATCGTTCCGGCCGAATCGATGGAGATCAAGTTGATGTCGATCGGCTTCTTCATCAAACCAACGGATGCGTTGCTATGGCGCGGCGCAATGGCAGTCAACGCGCTGAAACAACTGATTCACCAAACCCGTTGGGGAACGCTCGACTTTCTGCTGGCCGACCTGCCTCCCGGCACGGGCGATATTCACTTGTCGATCATCAACGAACTGAAAATCGACACGGCCGTAATCGTTTCGACACCGCAGCAAATCGCCGTAGCCGATGTCGCACGCGGGGTAGAGTTGTTCCGGAATGAACAGGTCAATATCCCCGTCGCGGGTATCATCGAGAACATGGCTTGGTTCACGCCCGAGGAGCTGCCCGACAACCGCTATTACCTATTCGGTCGGGGCGGCGCCCGTCGGTATGCGGAAGAGAACGGAATCGAATTATTGGGTGAAATACCGATCGTTCAGTCGATTATGGAGGGATCGGACGAAGGGAATCCGGCCGTCGGCATCGACCCGCGTGTAGAAAAATGGTACCGCACAATCGCACAGCGGATTGTTGAAAAGACGGTGAATAACGGTTGATAAACGGTTCAAAACCGGAAGAAAAAACGATGATAAAAAGTTCGGAGAAAAATTGCAAGTTCGACCCGCCCGAACATATAACCGAAAGCAAGCAAAAAACAAATTTATTTTCGAAAAATTATCGACCGGAAGACGCGACGCAAAGCAGTAAAAAATGTCGATAAAAACAGCTGTCGATAAACGAAATTCATTTATCGACAGTTGTTTATTTTTATTTTTAATTTCTTCATTATAAATAATTTAATTAAAAAAAGAAGAAACATAAAAATTCGGGAAGGTGGAAAAGTCGGTGCCCCCGAAAACTTATCGACATTATCGACAGCCATTTTATTTATTGTTATTTTCTTTTAAAATTTTAATTAAAAACAAATAAAAAAGAAAAAGCGAGCTGGGAGGAATGAACGCGGTTTTACATACTTACTTATATATACCAACGGTCCGGAAACTCGGTTCGTTCCGGCATCTCGACCGAAGCCCCCGCCTTGGCGGGGGCTTCGGGGTGGGTCAAACCTGCATACACCGCCTGCGGCGGTGAGGAACAGCGGTCGGATTGGAAAAACAGGGTCGAAAAACGTGGATACATGAACGTATGTAATCACGAATTTATAGCTATCTTTGCACCGCAGGCCCGCTCTGTCGCTGCCGATGCCAATCGGGAGAGGAAAGTCCGGGCAACACAGAGCACTACGCAAGCTAATCTACTTGATACCCGCAAGGGTATGGGAGCGTAACAGAAAACGACCGCCCGTCCGAGCGTATGCACGCCTATCGGACGAGTAAGGGTGAAAAGGCGGGGTAAGAGCCCACCGCGGAGACAGCGATGTTCTCCGGCCGTACGTCCCGTAGGTTGCAAGACCGTGTATACCGGTTTTTTATTAAGGGGGCGGAAGGAATCGGTCGGTTTGAGTCGATCGAGGCCGCCGCTTGATAAAGAAAAGGGTGGCTCGCCCGATACCGGGGGGTAGGTTGCTGGAGGCGGCAGGCGACTGCCGTCGTAGATAAATGACAGAGATCCGGACGTTCGCGTGCGGATACAGAACCCGGCTTACAGGGCCTGCTTTTTTATTAGCGTGATGGAACCTTATTAAGGTTCGGATGGTCGGGGTCGCTTCCCCGACTTTTTTATTAATTGGTACGGATCGGACCGTTTGAACGGCCGCTTTTGAAAGCGGTTCCCGATGCGCGCCTTTTGAAAGGCGTTCCTTATGCAGTAGAGCGTTGCAATGCTTGGCAAAGTCATCTTTGCTACCGACCGTTCCCATTTACCCGAAAAACAGACTGATTCGTACCAGCTAATAAAGCGGCTCCCCGAGCCGCGCGGGCCGAAGCCTCCGCCCGCGGAGGCCCGCCTATCGGCGTTCTCTCCGCAGTATTCGTCCCGTCGTCGCTTAAAAAAGCGGTTACTGATGCGGTATACCGTTAATCTGCTTATAAATGTTATCGTTGCTACCAACCCTTTCCCCAAACGGGCGGCAGCGAAGAAAGCCTTGCTAAACTGGAACGCTCCAACGCATAGGGAACCCCGTTCAAACGGGGCGCATAGGGAACCGTTTCCAAAAGCGGGGGCAGCGATGCTGACGCTCAAAAGCAAATAGACGCTCTACCGCATAAATAAATATTTGGTTTTTATCTTTTTTGTGCGTAACTTTGCGCACTAAATGCGTTCGAATGGAGTTCGGCGAAGGGTATACGATTGCGTTCAAAGGACTGAAAGCGGGGGTTTATGACTTCGAGTTTCCGATCGACGGGGCGTTGTTCCGCGCTTTCGAAAATTCTGATGTTCGCGAGGCCGCCTGCCGTGCGAAGGTGCGGATGGAACGGTCTGAAAAGCAGTTGGTATTCGATACGACCATCACGGGCGAGGTTGTCGTGCCGTGCGATCGTTGTTTGGAGGATTGCCGCCTGCCGATCGACTTTGCAGGACGTTTGACGGTGCTTTTTTCCGAGGTGCCGGGCGAATACGACGGTGAGACGATGTGGTTGCTGCCCGTCGAGGAGAAGGTCGACTTGGTGCAGTACCTTTACGAAAGCATCGTTTTGTCGCTTCCTTACCAGCGGGTGCATCCCGAGGGGGCGTGCGATCCCGAGATGTTGAAACGTTTCCGGATCGTGTCGAATGAGGAGTTCGAGGCGATTGAGAAGGAGGCTGTTCATTCGACCGAGGGGCTCGGCGAGGCGCAACGGACTGCCTTGGAACGATTGAAACGGCAGATGGAAGCGGACGAATCCGAAGAGGCTTAAGTTTTCGGCTGATCGGGGGGCATAGAGGTGAGAGTATCGAACTGCGAGGCCCAAGGCGGATGGAAAGGCGGAAAGCGTGCAGAATAGAGGGAGGAGCCGAACGAATTTTTATAACGACTTTGATTAGAAAAAAGCCGAATTAAGAAAATACTTAAATAAATAAAAAATAAAATAGAAAGAAAATGGCACATCCTAAACACAAAATCTCGTCGACCCGACGGGATAAGAGAAGAACCCATTACAAGGCGGTCGTTCCGACGGTCGTAACCTGTTCGAATTGCGGCGCGGCGACGCTCTATCACCGCGTATGCCCCGAGTGCGGTTTCTATCGCGGTAAGCTGGCGATCGAAAAGAAGGCGGCCGAATAGGCTCCTATCCGATTTTCGATTCCGGTCGGTTCCGGTATCGGCGAGCCGCAGGCATCCGAATGCCGCGGGTTCGTCTTTCAGTCAAAGCGGGCCGTTTTCGTGAGCGGACGGACGTTCGTTTTCGATTCGGAAAGAGAATCTTCATCAGTCTCTCTTTGCGAACCGTTTTACGAGGGTCTGTCGGCTTGTCCGGACGGCTGCGACAACCTAATCGCAGGAATTTATGATTAAAATTGGTGTAGATGCCATGGGCGGCGATTTCGCGCCCGAAGCTACGGTCAAAGGGGCGGTGATGGCGCTCGACGACCTCGCATCGGACAGTCGCATCGTGTTGTTCGGCGACGAGAAGCAGATTCGCAGCCTGTTAGTGGCCGAAGGTGTTTCCGTCGATCGGTTCGACATCGTGCCGACGACCGAAGTCATCGAGATGGGCGACCATCCGGCCAAGGCTTTTCAGACGAAGACCGATTCCAGCATCGTCGTCGGATTCGGTTATTTGGCCAAAAAAGCTATCGACGGATTCGCCAGCGCCGGTTCGACCGGCGCCATGATGGTCGGTTCGATGTATGCCGTGAAGCCCATCGAAGGGGTCATCCGACCGACGATTTCGTCGTCGATTCCGACCGTTACGGGTCGGCCGGCGCTCCTGCTCGACGTGGGGTTGAATGTCGATTGCAAACCCGAGGTTTTGGTACAGTACGGCCTGATCGGTTCCATCTATGCCGAATCGGTGCTCGGCATCGAGCGTCCGCGGGTGGCGGTGCTTAACATCGGCGAGGAGGAGGCCAAGGGCAACGCCCAGTCGAAAGCGACACACGAATTGTTGAAGGCGGATTCTCGAATCAATTTCGTCGGCAACGTCGAGGGGTCGCATATCTTCTCCGGCAAGGTGGCCGACGTAATCGTTTGCGACGGATTCGTGGGTAATACGGTGTTGAAGATGGCCGAGGGTCTTTACCGGATCAATCGCGCGATGGGCGGCGACAATGCTTTCTGGGAGGAGATGAACTACGAGAATATCGGCGGAACACCCGTGCTGGGGGTCAATGCGCCGGTCGTCATCGGACACGGATGTTCTTCGCCGAAGGCCATCCGGAGTATGATTCGATCGACGGAGCAGTGCATTCGGGCCGGATTGACCGAACGGCTGCAACGGGCTTTTAAGGAGTAACGTTAACCACTGAATAGATGAAAATACGAGCAGCAATTACGGGGGTGGGTCAGTACCTCCCGGATTACATTCTGACCAACGACGAGTTGAGTCGGATGGTCGATACCAACGACGAGTGGATTATGTCCCACGTGGGAATCAAAACCCGCCATATTTTGAAGGGCGAAGGAATCGGAACCTCTTACATGGGCGCCCGTGCGGTTACCAATCTGTTGGACAAGACGGGGGTCGACCCGATGGATATCGACGTGGTGATTTGCGCCACCGTAACGCCCGACATGTTCTTTCCTTCGACGGGAAACCTCATCGCCGACCAAGCCGGTTGCAAAAATGCGTTTGCCTATGACGTTTCGGCCGCTTGCAGCGGGTTCCTCTTCGCGTTGACGACCGGTGCGAAGTTCATCGAATCGGGTACGAGCAAGAAGGTGATCGTCGTCGGTGCCGACAAGATGTCGTCCATCGTCGATTATACTGATCGGTCGACCTGTCCGATTTTCGGCGACGGGGCGGGTGCCGTGCTGTTGGAACCCAATACCGACGGTTTAGGGGTCATCGATTCGATTCTTCATTCGGACGGTTCCGGCGAGTTGCAGCTTTACATGAAGGCCGGCGGTTCGCGTTATCCGGCTTCGCCCGAGACGATCGCAAATAACTGGCATACCATCATGTGGGATGGACACGCCGTCTTCAAGGCTGCTGTGTCGAAAATGGCCGACGTGTCGTGCGAAATGATGGAACGTCATAAACTTTCGTCGGACGACATCCGTTATTTGGTGCCGCATCAGGCCAATCTGCGCATCATCGACGCAACGGCCCGCCGTATGGGCATCACGTCGGATAAGTGCATGATCAATATCGACCGCAACGGTAATACGACGGCAGCTACGATTCCGACTTGTCTGTTCGATTACGAAAAGGAATTGCGTACGGGCGACAACTTGATTCTGTCCGCTTTCGGCGGTGGTTACACTTGGGGCGCTATCTACGTCAAGTGGGCTTACGACGGCTCGAAAGCTTGATTCGCAATCCCGACCGATTAAAAAAGGCGATTATATACAAATTTACACCGACGGTAATCTAAAACCGTATTACCTTGTGGGTTCCGACCGAAGCCCCCGCCAAGGCGGGGGTTTGGGGGTGGGTCAAATTTATAAACGCGGCTTTGCCGCGAGCAACACGACCGACGGCAATGTAAATCCATTCGCCAACTCGATTCGGTGTAAAATGTATATAGTTACCAAAAAAAAGAACTTGCGCCATTCGGCGCAAGTTCTTTTTTTGTGGCAAAGGGGAAACAGTCTGACCGTCTTGTCAGCGACCGGTTTTCGATAGTTTGAACGGTTCGCTGCGTACGGGTTGGCCGGCGACCGTGATGCCCGAAAGTTCGATAACGATTCGTTTGGCTTCGTCGGATACGGGTACGGTGAATTCGTACGGATAGGAGCTGTCGTTCAAGGTTTTCGGAGCTTCGCCGTCGATGCTGTAAGTCATGGATACACGACGGAAATGCGTGTCGTCGTCTTGCAGATAGAGGTAGCAGGTTTTCAGATTCCGGCCCGGATTGAGGAGCATCGCCCGGGCCCGTCCGAATTCCGATTCGACATAATCGCATTTCCAGACTGCGGTATCGTGGTCGGTCAGTTGCGTTTGGAAGCGTGGCCGGACGTCGATGTCGCGGACGATGAGCGCTGTGATGCCTTCGGGCGATACATCGACACGGACTTTGCCGTCGATGACGTCCGTTTCGCCCGTTCGGCGGTTGTCGCTCCATACTTCGGCCGTGAACTTCCGGCCGACGAGCATCGGTAGCAAATCCGGATGGAACGAAATTTCGGAAGAGACCTTCTGTTTGCTTTGATTCATGAAAGCGATCAGCAGTTCTCCGTCGCTGCGGGCTGCCAAGTAGTTCAGTTCTACATCGGAACTATTGAGCAAGCGGCGCGGCATCCAGAGCCAGACCCTTTTGCGGTCGTAGAACCGTCCGGCGCGGTTACCGTAGAACTTCGCTTGCAGATAGCCGTAGCCTTCGATGTAATCGCCGCGGAAGGCGATCGCTCCCTGCGACTTGTTCGCCGCATCGGCTACCAAATAGTCGTACAACACCGACAACAACGGGAACGGATGGTTGTAGTGGAACGAATTGACGCTGATGCTGTCGTGAGGACGCAGCGGGAAGTCGGGTTTTTCGTAAACGGTCGAGCGTTCGGTGTTGATGTGGTACCCGGGGAAATTGGCGTAACGGCCCACGATGGCGCTGCGGGCGATGTCGTGGAGGAACCGGTCGTTCGTTAGACCGGCGATGCGCAGCATGTAGGGAGCATGATGCGCCATGAAGACCGCACGGTGCCCGATGCAGGTGGTGGAACTTTCGGGAACGAGCCCGATTTCCGAAAGCCGCCAGGCCGGAACACGCTCTTCGGGGCATCGTTGTTGCGGGATGCCGCGGCTTTTGAGGTACCAGTACCACGGAGCCAGTCCGTTCCGGTTGACTGTTAGGTACTCCTGCGGGATGGCGGGTACCATCCAGACGAACATGGCGTATTCGCGGGCTCCTTCGTGGGCGGCTTCGAGGTAACGCCGTTCGCCGGTCTCCTCGTAAAGCTCGAACAGATTGATGTAGAACGGTGCGTAGCGGTTCCAGAAAAAGGCGTTCTGGAATCGTTCGGGTTGGGTGCGGATATGGGTTTCGATGTAGGCGTCGGCCCCTCGCTTCGCATGGTCCAAGTAGGCTTTTTCGCCGGTCGCGCGGTACATCTCCAAGGCATCTTGCCAGTTGCCTTCGGTATAGGGTTTCCGTTTGTCGACGGGTTTGTATCGGTTGTATTTATCCTCGGCGAAACGGCGCAATACCGGACTTTTGCCGCCCGAAAGACGGTAGAGTTCAGCCAGTTCGCTCACCGGTGCGCAGGGCCCTGCCAGTTCGCGCGACGGCGATTGCACCTTTTGCGTCGTGTCGAGACAGAAGAGCGTGTTTTTGCGCGAAAGCATGTATTCGAGGATCGGGTAGGCACGGCGGCGGTAGAGTGTTTCGTCATCGGCGATCAGGGCGACGGAGAGCGGATTGAGCGAACTGACGTTTTTCGTCGATCCCGGCACGTCGGTCGAATAGGAACAGCCTTTCAGACTGTCGATGAAGTTGCTGTACGGGCTCAGCGTATAGTCGATGATGTTGTCGATGGTGTTGTTGAGGGTCGAAATGGCGTTGGTGCGGTAATCGTGGAAATCGTAGAGATTGCGCGCCATGCTCTGGAAAACGAGGTTCAACGCCCGCTTCTCGACCCAGAGCCGCATGCGGAAGTCGAACGGTTCGCCGGCCTCCATTTTCGAACCGACGTGTCCCAATACAGGGGCGAAAAGCATCGGTTGGGCCTTTCCTTCGGGATTGCGCAGGGCGACGCCGAAACGATTGTTGTCGCGGGTGGGCAGCGGCTGGAAGGGCATTTCTCGACTGTCGGCGGCCACGCCTGCGGTCGTTCTGCCGACCTGAACGAGCGTCGCGGGAATCGGACAGGTGAAAGCCAATGTCAGATAGGATTGTTTCGGGAAGATGCGGCGTTGCCATACCATCGGCTGCCACAAGGTTTCGACGCGGTCGAAATCGAAGGCCGGCGCTCCGAGATACCCGATCGAATAGTAACCTTGGCGGTTCGGCGTGAATCGGAATTCCATGCAGGGTGCGGAGCCGTCGACGTTCCATACGCGGCACTCGAACGTGCCCCATGCCGAAACGGGGTAGACGAATCGGACGGTATCGCCCGATAAGCGGGCCTCCGAAGGGATGAGGTCGATGAATGGAGCGGCGGCGAAAAGGTCGAACGTACGATTTTCACCCGATTGGTTCACCGAATGGTCGATGCCGTCGCCGCCCGAGTTTCTGTTCGGGCGGATTCTCACGATGGTTTCCTCCGGAGCGAGGTGGTCGGCCACCCACGAGGGGGCGAAATAACGGCAGTCGGGAAGCGTGCGGAGTTCCATTTTCGGATCCCGATCGGTTCGGAACAGTCGGAAGTCGGCACGGAAGACGAATCGGGCCTTTCCGTTGGTAACCGTAACGGTCTCTTTTTGCAGCGTGGCGGTTATTTGTTGCGGCTGTCGGGGCGCGGCTTGCAGGGTCAGAACGCCGGCGAGCAGAAGCGGGTATGCGAGCAGTTTCATCGGTTTGTTTTTTAAGGGTTTATTTCGAAAAGAAAGGGCGGCAGCGGAAGCCCGCTCGTGTGATAGACCGTAAGCGTATCGACATTGCCCCAAGCGTAGCGTACGCCCGAAGGAGCCGGTACGCGGTCGGCCATCAGTTCCAGCCGATTTTTCCGGATGCGCAGCCGAGCCGGATGCCAGACACCTTCGGCATCGCGCAATTCGAATCCGGATTTTTTGCCGTGCAGGACGAGCCCGTCGCGGATGCCGCCGACCACGATTTCGATTGAGCCGTGCTCGGTTGCGACCGGCTCGGAGAGGGTCAGCATGCCGGGCATTTTGGCGTGATAGATCTGTCGTTTTGCGGCGGCGGCGAAGCGCATCCCTACCGGGTATTTGTTTTTGGGATGAATGTCGTTCGGATCGCCGCAATCGGCCGTTACGACTAAGCTTGTGTAGGGTATTGCGCGGGCCGTTTCGAGCTGCGCCTGACGGAGCCGGGCCCAGCATTCGCCGCTACGGTCGTTCGGAACCCGATAGAAGGGCAGTTGGGCGAAAATGAAAGGCAATCGGTCGTTGTTGAAAAAACGGCGCCAGTCGGCGATCAAACCCGAAAAAATCGGGACGTATCGGTCGGGATAGAGGCCGTTGCTCTCGCCCTGATACCAGATGACCCCGCGCACGATCAACCCGTCGAAGCGGGCGAGCATCTTTTCGTGAAGCACCGACGGATTTTTGTAAAGACTGTCGATTCCGTCGTAGATTTTGCCTACGGAGTTTTTCAGGGACGGGTCGGTTTCGAAGGCTTCGGGACTGATCCATGCCTCGGCCGTCGAACCGCCGTGCGAACAGTTGATGAGCCCGATCGGAACCCCTAAGGCACGATGCAGTTCCCGTGCGAAAACATAGGCGATGGCGCTCCAATCATCGACGTTGCGTCCGTGAGCACCCGACCACGGGCGGTCGGAGGCGTCGAGCTTTTTGCCGCCGCTGACGATAGGTGCCCGATAATAGTAGCGGATTGCGGGGCAGTCGGCTGTGCGGAGCAGCGCGAGGCGTTCTTCGGATTCCATGCTGCGTACCTTGAACGCCATGTTCGATTGTCCGCCGGCCAGCCAGACTTCGCCTACCAGCACACCGTGAATCTCCAGCGATTCATCGCCGCAACGGATCGTCATCGTACGGTTCCGGTTGCTCGCCGATAGCGCGGGCAGCGTGGCCTGCCATTTTCCCTGCGGGTCGGTACGGGCGGCGACGGTGTGTCCGGCGAATGAAACTTCGACGCTGCTTCCGGGGCGGGCTGTCCCCGTCAACGGAAGCGGTCTGCCGCGTTGAAGCACCATGCTGTCGCACAGATAGGGAGCTGTGGCAAGCGGCTGTGCCCTTGTTCCGAGGAGGGCGAACAACGGGAAGAGAACGATAAAAAGGCGGAACGTTTTCATGGACAGACGATTTTCAGATGATTGCGGGCCACGCTTTGCTTTCCTCAATAGCCGGGGTTTTGGTCCGCTGCATTGATGAAAGGATTGGTGTTGATTTCGTTCTGCGGAATAGGCCACAGATAGTCGCGGTCGGGGTTGAACGATCGGGTATCGACCTTGTAAAGGGTGTATTTCGCCGGTGTGAGGCGTGCATCCTGATATTTGTATCCGTAGGCGTCGGTCATCGTCTCGGGCCCGATCCGCCAGCGGCGGATGTCCGAAATGCGCGTCCCTTCGAAAGCGAATTCGACGCGGCGTTCGTGCCGGATAATAGCGCGCAGTGCCGCAGCATCGAGATTGGTGCCTTCGGCCTGTTCGACTTTCGGCATCTGCACCGTCGGACGTTGGCGAACGCGGTCGATCAGTCCGCAGACTTCGGTTTCGTCGAACGTTCCCGATTCGACGAGCGCTTCGGCCCGCATCAACAGAACGTCGGCGAAGCGGATCAGAATGATGTTGTGCTCCGAATTGTTCTTTTCGGTCTCGGTGTAGTCGTTCCATTTGCGGATTTTCATGCTCGTATGGTTGGAGGAGGCCGGAAGGAAAATTTTGCCCCGTCCGTTGTCTGTGCCCGGCATGATGATCGACTGGTCGAGACGCGGATCGCGGTGCTTGTAGGGATAGATCGGGTCGAAGGCCGGATCATCGCTCTCGTAGCGTTGCGTTTCTGCATCCCAAGTTACGGGGAACCCGTTTTCGGTGTAATAGCTTTCGGCGAGCGAGGCGGTCGGACAGTAGGAATTCCACTCGTAGGTGAAGGTGTAGATTTGGTGCGTCAGCCCCTGCGAATAGGCGTTCTTCATGTACTGGATATCGAAGATCACTTCGCAGTTATTTTCATTCTGCGGCAGGAACAGCTCCCGATAATAGGGGTAGAGGTCGTAGCGGAGAGCGCCGTTTTCGTCTTTGAGTTCGATTACTTGTTTGAATGATTCCGCCGCTTGGAAATAGAGGCCGTTGTAGAGTTCGATTTTGCCTTTGAGGGCCAGAGCGGCTCCGCGCGTGGCCCGACCGGTATCTTCGGCCGCGTATTTCACGGGCAGCGATTCGGCCGCTTCCGTCAGATCGCCGAGAATCTGTTCGACGATTTGGGCTTTGGGCGTTCGGGGCTTGCTGTCGGCCAGATCGACCGGATCGAGGTACATCGGAACGTCGCCGAAGAAGTCGATGAGCTCCGAATAGAAATAAGCCCGCAGAAAGAGCGCTTCGCCGCGCAGCCGGTTTTTGAGGTTGTTGGTCGGAGCGGTTCGTTCGTAGCATTGGTCGAGCCAAGCCAGCAGCGTGTTGGCGCGCGAGATGCCGCGATAGCCGCGGCTCCAGAAATTCAGGGCGTAGACGCTCGACGAACCGTGGGTGCCTTGTCCGAACTCCTGCGTGTTCTGGTTGCGCGAGTAGTTGTACATGTTGTCCGACATGCAGTCGAAGTCGATGGCGTAGGTACGCCCCTTGACCGTTTCGAGAGCGGCGTTGTAGATGCCGTTGACCGCGATGATGGCATTGTCCTGCGAAGAGAAGAAGGTGGCGGGGTCGAGGGCGTCCTGCGGTTCGCGCACCAAGTAATCGGCACAGGAACCCATCGCGAGCACCGAACCGACGAGAACGACTATTTTGAAGTAAGTTTTCATTGTTGTCCGTGTTTTGAGGTTAGAAACCGATGTTGAGGCCGAAATTGTAGATGCGTACCTGAGGATAGACTTCCGAGGCGATGTTTTTCGACGGACGTTCGGGATCCCAGCCCGGGAAATTGGTGAGCGTCCAGGCATTCTGGATGCCGGCGTAGATGCGCACTTTCGACAGGTGCAGCTTGGCCGTCCAGCGTGCGGGCAGCGTATAACCCAATTCGATGTTTTTCAGGCGCAGGAACGAGGCGTCGTAGATGTAGTAGCTCGAACGGGTGTTCGCCGTTTTCGAATCGTAGTTCAGGCGCGGGTGGCTGTCGGTCGGATGATCGGCTGTCCAGCGTTTGTCGACCATCTCTTTCCAGACATTGCCGTTGTCGTTGAAGAACGGCACGACCATCGGGCCTTGGTTGTACATGTCGCGGCCCAGAACCGATTGCCAGAACATGTTGAAGTCGATGCCTTTCCAACCCCAGTTGAAGTTCAGCGACATCGAGACGTCGGGGAACGGGTCGCCGATGACGGTGCGGTCGTAGTCGAGGTCGATCTTGCCGTCGGGTTTGCCGTCCGGCCCCGAAAGGTCGGCGAATTTCAGATCGCCCGGGCGCGGACTGCCTTCGCTCGGTACGGGAAGGCCCTCTTTGAGTTGGTAGACGCGATCCTGCAAGGGAATCGAAGGGTCGCTGTCGTTCTGCCATGTGAAATCATCGAACTGGTAGACGCCGGCCATCCGATAGCCGTAGTAGGAGCCCACGGAGCAACCCTCCATCTGCACGATGGGTAATTTGGGGTCGATGACGGGGCTGACCCCTTTCAGATCGAGAATTTTGTTGCGCAGGAAGGTCGTCGTGAAGGTAGCGTCGACGTACATTTTATTGCGATAGGTCTGACGATAGTTGAGCGTCAATTCGAGCCCCTTGTTCTCCATGCTGCCGGCATTCTGGTAGGGGCCGCCGTTCACATTGCCGATCAGCGACGGCGGAATGGGCAGTTTCATCAGAATGTCGGTGGTCTTTTTGTAGAAGATGTCGGCCGTCAGCGAGAAACGTTTCCAAATGCCGATGTCGATGCCGAGGTTGGTCTGTTCGGAGGTCTCCCACGACGTGTCGCGGTTCGACAGGCTGGTGATGGCCGCACCGGGTACCTGCGTGCCGTTGAAGTCGTAGTAGCTGTCGGTCGAAAGAACCGAATAGCCCGTGTAGTTCGAGGAGATGTATTCGTTGCCGAGGCGTCCCCACGATATGCGCAGCTTGAGGTTGTCGATGTAGTCGGCTACGGCGGAGTGTTTGAAGAAACGCTCCTGCGAGATGCGCCATCCGGCGGCGACCGACGGGAAAAGGCCCCATTTCTTGTTGTAGAATCGCGAGGAACCGTCGTAACGGGCGTTGACTTCGAAGAGATAGCGATCGTCGTAGGAGTAGTTTACACGGGCGAAGAGCGACCGCGTTGCGCGTTCGTTGATGGCGTTGTCGTTGACCTGCGTCGCCGGATCGCCCATGTTCAGCGACGGGGTGAACGAGGAGAGGTTGTCGCGGCGCGCCATTTCCCACTCGTTGCGCCACCAGTATTGCGAGGCTCCCACGAGCGCCGAGAAGTCGTGGCGGGCGAACCGCCGTTGGTAACTGGCCGTGAGTTCGGTGGTCGTCGAGAGCGTCGTCGAGTTCTTGATTTCGATGAAGTTGGCGACCTTGTTCTGCACGTCGCCGTAGAGATCGCCGACGGTGTAGATGGGCGCAACGAACTGGTCGTTGCGCGAATTGGTGTAGACCGTCGCGAACGACCCTTGGATTTTCAAGCCTTTGACGGGTTCCACGCCGACGTTGATTTTTGCAGTCAGTCGGTTGGAGACGTTTTTCGTGCGGCCGCCCGCTTCGAGTTGCGCCATGTGCCGCCCGTAGAAGCCGTAGAGCCCGTTGTAGGCTTTGAAGACGCTGGTCGGGCCGGCACGATGGATGTCCTGGATGGTCTGGTTGGCTCCCAAGGCCGTCGAGATCGTCTCTTTGCGGTAACCCGAGAGGTTGAGCGTCGTGAAGAACTTGCGATTGTCGGAATACATGCTGACGTTCGAACGGAAGGTGATTTTTTCGTTGTCGGTGCCTTTCAATACGCCGTCCTGTTGGCCGTAACCCAGCGAAATGTTGCTGTTGTAGTTCTTGCCGCCCATCGAAAAATTGAGATGGTGATCGTGCATCGGGGCGATGCGGAAGTGGCGGAGGTAGTAGTTTACGGCCACCTTTTCGCCCGAAATGTATTTCGCGCGGTCGCTGTCGAAATTCTTGACTTCGCCGTTGTAGAGGTACATCTCCTCTTTCAGGTCGAGCCATTCGAGCACCTTCACCGGTTCGGGCAGTGCGGTGGCCTCCTGCAACGAGAAGCTGCCGTTGTAACTCACTTTGAGCTTGCCCGCACCCTCGCCCGAACGGGTCGTGATGAGCACGACGCCGGCCGCTGCACGATTGCCGTAGATAGCGGCCGACGAGGCGTCCTTCAACACCGAGATCGAAGCGATGTCTTTGGGATTGATCTGGTCGATGTCGTTTTCGACGCCGTCGATCAGCACTAACGGCTCGTTGTTGTTGGCGATGGACGATACGCCGCGGATGCGGATCGAGCCCTGATCCTGCCCGGGCTGCCCCGAATTCTGGATTACGTCGATACCCGAAATCATCCCTTGCAGCGCCATCGAAGCTTGCGTGATGGGGCGGTTTTCGAGGTCCTTGACCGATACGTTTTCGGCCGCCCCTAACAGATTGACCTTTTTTTGGGTGCCGTAACCCACTTGAACGACCTCAACGGCGTCGAGCAGCTGCTGATCCGGTTCGAGCCGGATCAGGTCGAAGCGGGCTTGGGGGTCGCTCGCTTTCAGAACGAGCGTCTTGTACCCCAGAAACGAGAAGTAGATTTCGTTTTCGGGGTCCGAAATTTCGATCGCGTAGGTGCCTTTGTTGGAGGTGATCGTTCCGGCTCCCGTTTGCTGAACGTACACGCTGACGCCCGATAACGGTTCGCCGTTTTCGTCGTGTACGACGCCTCGGATTTCCCTTGGTTGTGCCGTGGAGCCCGCGATCGCGAAGAGCATCGGCAGCAGGGTCAAGTAGATTCTTTTCATAGGTTCTGGTGTTGGTTGTTTTTGATTCGTCGGTTGTTATTCGATGAGGATTCCCATCAGGGCGGGGCAGACATCGCCTGCGGGGCGTTTGAGCCGCAGCCGCAGCCGCGGCGTGATGACCGGTTTCGGAAAAGTCAGCGTGTTGACGGTCTGGTGGTTGTCGCGGATGCGGGCCAATTCGTTTCCGGCAGCATCCGTTAGGTCGTAATCGCGTATGCAACAAGGCATAACCTCATCGTGATGTCCCATTTGCACGTTCTCCATCGCGTGGTCGGCATCGGTGTCGAAGAAGAGGCGTATTTGCGAGATGGTTTGCAGTTCATCCCAATCGATTTCCAGCTCGGGTGCGTCATCTTCGATCGCTGCGGCCCACCCGTTGGGCGCGAGGTAGGGGCGGAAGTAGTTGTTTCGCAATCGGTCGAGACCGAAGGCGTTGAGAGCGGGCTTGAAACGCATGGCGAGGTTTTTCCCTTCGGGCCGGCGCTTCGGACACCAGAACTCGAACGATTCGATGCCGATGCCTTCGGGCGGCGTCTGACGGCCGAAGTTCGAGACGGCGGGGTTGCGATGGTTGAAGACCGAGGTGAGGCCCGTTACGAGCCGTCCGCTCAACGGCAGGCGTACCTTGTCGTTGGTCATGAAGCAGACGAAGACGTAACGGGCATTTTCGTATTCGACGTCGAAGTCCAGAGCAAGGTGGTTTTCTCCTCGGGTGAGCCGTACGGTCTGTACGGCATCGGTGCGGTCGGGCGTGTAGTTTTCGCGACGCAGGGAGCTGCGCAGTTCGATGCGGAGTTCGGTGGCTTCGTCGGCCGCTGCGAGGATTTCGATACGGGGCATGCGACCGTCGACGGGCAGCAACTGTGCGGCGGGGTATTCGAGGCGGAACCAACTGCCGTCGTGCGGCAATTCGTCCAAATGCAGTTCGCTCGATGCGCGCAGCGTGGCCTTTTCCAGTAGGTTCTTACCGTCGGAAAGGTCGAGCCCGGGAATGAACTGCCCCCGTTTGATAAGCTCGGTTTGAAGGCGGACGATCTTTTCGGGACGTGCGTAATCGGCCGGGCAGCAGTTCGTTTCGATGCAAAGTGCTGCGGCCATGCCGATCGCCTGTCCGCCGAGCGCAGCCGTGCACATGACGCGGGTCGAGCCGTTGGCCACGTGGCTCGACGACATGATGCGGCCGCCGATGAAGAGGTTGTCCAGATCGGGCGTGATGTAGCAACGGTAGGGAATCTGGTAAATGCCCTTGCTGTGCCACTGGTTGCAGCCGTTGTTCGGGCTGAATACCCCGTCGGAAGGGTGCAGGTCGATGGCCCAGCCGCCGTAGGCTACGGCGTCGCGGTGCGTATGCTGCTCGATGATGTCTTGCTGGGTGAGGGTGTAAAGACCGGTGAAACGTCGGCTTTCGCGTTTGCCCGGGAAGAGTCCCGCCCACTCCAGCGTCAGGCATTCGGCCTGCGGAAACCGGCCGGAATTCTTGATGTAATTCCATACGCCGTAAACCACGCGCCAGAGTTCGAATTTGATCGCTTCGGTGTCGGCGACCGTATCCAGCCGGCCGCCGTATTCCAACCACCAGTATTTGCAGCCGTGTTGGCCGATGTCGAAATAGGCGGGATTCAGGAGCTTGGGGATGTGTCGTTCCGCGTGTTTGAGGGCGAAATCCGGCGCCGTGTATTTCACCGGCCGACCGGCATCCTTCATGTAAAAGAGAATGCTGTGGCCTAACAGTTCGCCGTATTCCTGCTTGTCGGGAATGAAGCCTTCGCCGTACGTCTCCCGTTCCTCGGCACCCATACGGAACGATGCTCCCGCTAAATAGCCCAGCGTGCCGTCGCCCGTGCAATCGGCGAACAGCCGCCCTTCGAGCGTGTATTCGGTGCCGTTCTGCGGGTTGACGGCCTTCAACCATCGGATCGTGCGGGTGTCGCTCTTTTCGACTTCGTAGAATACGGTGTTGAGCAGCAGGGTGATATTGGGTTCGGCAAGCACCTTGTCCATCAGCACCATGTCGAACAACACGGGGTTGCCCTCCTTGTTGCGGAAGGTGTTTTCGACGAGGATTTCATCCAGTACGCCCCCTTCGCGCGACCAACGGTTGTTGTTGCCCATGTGGGAGGTGGCTCCCAGTGCCCACAAGCGCACTTCGCTCGATGCGTTGCCTCCGAGCACGGGCCTGTCCTGTATCAGGATGACCTTGATGCCGGCCCGTGCCGCAGTGATGGCGCTGCATACGCCCGTCATGCCGCCTCCGGCGATTACGTAGTCGGCACGGAGCGTGATGGAACGGAGAGCTCGTTGAGGTTCGGAGTTGCAGATAAGCATGGTTCGGTTCAGGATTTCTTTTTGTTGTGAAAATAGGTCGAAAGGCCGATCGCCAATAGCAGCACGCCCGTTCCCAGCGGAATCATTCGGTGTTCGTCGGCTAAAGCGCCCAGTACGGCGATGAACATACCGGCGAGCATGGCGCCGATGCCGATGATTTTGATGCTGAAACGGTTGTTGTCGTCGGTCTCGTCGGATTCGGTCGCAGCGACCGGAACTTTTTCGATCGGTGGAACGGTCTCGTCGGGTCGGCAAATGCGGTGATAAATTTCGTAACCGGCGAGGAGCAGGGCCGGAACGCTTACACCTACGAGCATCTCTTCGGCACGGTCGAGCGCGAAGCCGGCCATCGGTGCGATGAATTTGAACAAAGCGTTGATTGCGAGACTGATGACGGTCGTTGCGAGCAGGGCCCGTCCGTTGAGGTTGCGCGAAAAGAGCGACCAGATGAGTGGCAGGTAGAGCGGTACGCCCGTGAGAGCCGCGACGCTGATGACCACGTTGACGATGCCGCCCATCGACGGAATCGCCAGCGCGACGCCGATGGCGGCCAGACCGAATCCGATGGTCGACCATCGGGCGACCTGCATCAGCTTTCTTTCCGAGGCGGCGGGAACGAGCCGCTTGAAAATGTCGTTGGTAAAGACGCCCGCCGAGATGTTGAGCGTGGCGTTGAGCGAACTGGCCGTGGCGAAGATCATGCCGCCGAGCATCAGACCCAGCAGGCCGGAGGGCATCGCCTCCCGACACATCAACAGATAGGCGTTTTCACTCTCCAATCCTTCGAGGCCGGGGTTGCAGACGCGGTAGATCATCGGCGGCAGCATCCAGAGAATGGGACACACGAGGTAAAGGAGGCCGAACAGCCAGCCTGTTTTGCGGGCGTCGCGGGGCGAACGGACGCAGGTGTAACGTTGGACGTAGGCCCAGTTGCCGCCCAAGAAGAAGAGATTGTAGCACAGGAACGCAACGATGAATACCCAAGTATATTCGCCCGAAACGGCCCGGAAGAACGTATCGGGCACTTTTGTGAAAAAAGCTTCGACGCCGCCCGCCTTGAACAACGAAAGCGGAATGACGATGAGCACGGCGGCCGTGAGAATCAGGAATTGCAATACGTCGGTTACGACGACGGCCCGCAATCCGCCGATAGCGACGTAGAGGATGCTGAATGCCCCCAGCAACAGGATGCTCGTATCGAGCGGGATGTCGGTCGTAACCTCGATGATTTTGGCGATCGGATAGAGGAACGCACCGGTCGTGAAGAGCGAGATGAAGAGGAACAGATAGGTGTACATCTTCTGCGTCGTCGCGCCGAAACGTCGGGTGATGTATTCGGCGGCCGTGAGACAGCCCGTGCGGTTCCAGCGCGGGGCGATGAAGAGTCCGACGGCGAATCCGGCGACGGCCATCGTGAGCTGGATGGTGATCGATACGCCTCCGTGCGTGTAGGCGATCGACCCCCAGACAACGAACGTGCCGGCCGAAAAGAAGCCCATGAAGAGCGAAAGTCCGCTTATCCACCAAGGGACGTTGCCGCCTCCGGCGAAGAAACTTTTCATATTCTTGCCGGTCGATGAAAAGGAGAGCCCGGCGAGCAGCACGCCTGCGGCGAACAACAGAAGGGTGATGTAGTCCGATGTACCCATGGGAAAAGAGATTCGTTTCGGTCGTTTTGCCTTTCGTTTCCGAACAAATATATCTTATTCGGATCGGATTCGCCGTTGTTCGGCCCCGTAAAATCGTCGGGAACGTTTTCGGGAACGCTCCCATTTCATGCAACCGCTCCCATAAGCGCTTCGGCCTCCTTTTTCGGCCGGGATTGCGGGGCATGGAATTTGATTTTGATGCAAAACTGCGTATCTTGCTCCAAATACTTTCGCATTATGGCGCAAAACAAGACGATAAAGGACATCGCTCGGGCGCTCGGAATCTCCAAATCGACCGTTTCGCGAGCGCTCGCCGATCGGTTCGATGTCAAACCCGAAACCAAAAAGGCGGTTCTGGAAATGGCCGAGAAGATGCACTATCGGCCGAATCTCTTCGCCCAGAACCTGATTAAGCGGCGGACGAAGATCATCGGCGTCGTGGTGCCGGAGTTCATCAATTCGTTTTTCGCGCGGATCATCATCCAGATTCAACGGGTCTTCGAACGCGAAGGCTTCCATGTCCTCATCACCCAATGCAACGAATCCGCCGAAGCGGAACGGCGTAATCTGCAACTTTTGGAGGAGAGCATGGCCGAAGGAATTCTGATTTCCGTAACCGAAAAGGGGCGCAATACCGATTATTATCGGGCGTTGATCGACAGCGGCATTCCGTTGGTCTTTTTCAATCGGGCGAGCGCCGACGTCGCGGCCAGCCGCGTCGTCATCGACGATTACAAATGGGCGTTTTTCGCCGTGGAACATTTGATAGCTGTTCGTCGTGAGATGGGACAGCCGATGCCGCGCATCATGCACTTTCAGGGCCCCTCGGAGATCGAACTTGCGGGATTGCGCTATCGGGGTTACGCCGATGCGCTGCGCAAGCACGGCCTGCCGGTCGATTCGTCGCTGGTCGTCCGTTGCGAATCCATCACGCGGGAGGAGGGTGCCCGGATGATGGAGCGTTGCATTGCTCAGGAGTTGATTCCCGATGCGTTGTTCGGATTCAACGACCCGCTGGCTATCGGTGCCATGAAGGTCCTCAAACGCAAAGGATTCCGTATCCCGCAACAGGTCTCCGTCATGGGCTTCACCGAATCGCAGTCGGCGTTGATTACCGAACCGATGTTGAGTTCGGTGGCGCAGCCGCTCGATCGGATGGGCGAGACGGCGGCGCAGTTGCTGTTGGAGAAAATCCAACATCCAGCGGCCGAAAATCGTACGGTGGTGCTCGAAGGCGTGCTCAATATCCGCGGCTCGAGCGACCCGAAAATGCTCGAAAACGAATGATGCCGGTCGTTCGCTCTGTTCCGTTGTCTTTTTTGGGAACGATTCCGAAAAATTAAACCGTTCCCGAAACCGTTCCCGTTGATTTATTGCCGCTGCCGTTCGTCTCCGAAGGTTTGTTTCGGGTATATTTGTTCTGTAAGGCTGCTTTTCAGTGCCTTCCGACCGGAATCAACCTAAATCGACCGAATATGAAAAGAATCATTCCCCTGCTGACGGCCTCGACGGCGCTTCTGGCGTTTTCGTCCTGCATGGAAAAAGAGGATACGCCTCCGCACTTCGTGCATGTGGAGAGCGTGTGTTTCGATGTCCCTGCGCTCAGTCTTTCCGAAACCAAAACCTATGGTTTGCAGATCGTCTTCACGCCCGAAGATTGCGGCAACAAGAGCGTAACATGGTACAATACCGACCCCGAAGTGGCGACGGTTACGTCCGAAGGGCTCGTAACGGCCAAGTCCGAAGGCGTTACGACCATCGGCATCCAGACCAGCGACATGCGGCGTACGGCCGAGATCGAGGTAACGGTTACGCCGTTCATCGCCGATGTGCCGATCACGTCGATCGTGTTGAGTGCGGCTTCGCACGATTTCTTCGTAACCGACGGCCCGTTGACCTTGACGGCGACCGTTACGCCTGCGAATCCGTCGATTCCTACGTTGGAATGGATTTCGTCGGATGAGTCGGTGGCTCGGGTTTCACAGGAGGGGGTCGTTACGCCGGTCAGTCATGGCCATGCGACCGTTACGGCCAAGGCCAATGATGGCAGCAAACAGAAAGCCGAGTGCAAAATTGCGGTTTCGGGTGTGAAGGATCGCAATTACGACGGTTCGGATGCCTATTACAAATTGATTTATTATCCCGTGAATATCGAGGTTTCGTTGGCCGATGGTACGAGAGCTACGCAAACTTGGCTCGATCGCAATCTGGGCGCGAAGAAGGTGGCCGAATCGAAAGAGGATTACGAGGCATACGGTTCGATGTTCCAATGGTCGCGCAAAGCCGACGGACACGAACAGATGCAATGGTCGGCGGCTACGGCAGGGTCGTTGGTGAATGGCACAGCGACGGCCGAAGAACGGGTGCCGAAGCGGTCGGATGCCGGACACACGAAATTCATTCCGGTTACGAAAGCACCTTACGATTGGGCTGCGGAGACTTCGACTCAGGAGTGCGGCCTTTGGGGCGGCAGCGGCGGTTCTTCGCCCGATACTTGGGCTCACGCTCCGCTGGACGACGAATCGCAGGCGAACAATCCTTGTCCGGAGGGGTATCGTCTTCCGGCTGCGAGCGAATTGTACGCGATGATGGGAGAGTTGTTGCATACGACGGTGAAACACGGTTCGAGTTCTGCTGCGACTCCTGCGGTTGCGGATCCGTGTACGTTGTTGGCTGAATCGGCGTTGCATATTCCTTCGGCGGGTTTTGCGGCGCATAATACCGGAGCGGCGGCAAGTACCGGTACGGCCGGAATGCTTTGGGCCGCTACGTCCGGTTCGCCATCGAGCGGGAAGTACAACAACGGTTGTCGGGTCTATTTCGCTTCCGGCGCCGTGCAGACTACGCCCTATTATCGGGCACGCGGGGGCTCGGTTCGTTGCATTCGCGATACGCCTTTGGATTTGGGCGTCATCGAATAGCGGGTAATCGAGGCGCATCGGGGAGGCGATACAAATCGCCTCCCCGATGCTTTATTTCAATTGGCATCGAATGGAAAGACATAAAAAAGTCTCCACGGAGTACGCGGAGACAATAGGTTAAAAACCTTCGGCATGTAGCCTTATTGTGGTAAGATGTAGAATTCTTACGAGACAAATATAGGCGGAAATTCGGATTTTTGCAACTTTTTCTTTATTTTTACATAAAAGCATCGTTTTTATGTCGAAAGTATTGGGGTTGGATCTCGGAACCAATTCGCTCGGTTGGGCGATCGTAGAACAGACCGGCGAGGGGTATGAATTGGTGGATAAAGGTGTCGATATTTTCCAAGAAGGTGTCGCACGCGAAAAAAACAATGAAAAGCCGGCGGTACAGGATCGGACGGATGCGCGAGCCTTGCGCCGTCGTTATTTTCGGCGCAGATTGCGTAAAATAGAACTGCTCAAAGTGCTTGTGCGTTACGATTTGTGCCCGCATTTATCCGAAGAACAGCTGGCCGAATGGCGGAAAAGGAAAATCTATCCGCTGGATGAAGAATTCCTTCGCTGGCAACGGACGGATGATAATACGGATCGAAATCCTTATCGGGATCGTTATCGTTCGCTGACGGAGGAGCTTGACCTCGATAATCGGAACGATCGTTATGCGCTCGGTCGTGCATTTTATCATTTGGCGCAACGGCGGGGTTTTATTAGCAACCGGAAGGATGCTGGTAAAGAGGGTGAAGATGGACAAGTCAAGTCGGGCATCGAAACGCTGACTTCCGATATGACGCATGCCGGATGTCGCTATTTGGGAGAATATTTCTACCGGCTTTATCAGCGAAAGGAGAAGATTCGTAAAAAATACACCTCTCGGAATGAACACTATTTGGCGGAATTCCGTGCCATTTGTGAGAAACAGCGACTCCCCGAAGAGTGGCAGAAAGCGTTGTATCGTGCTATTTTCTTTCAGCGCCCGCTCAAGTCGCAACGGGGATCGGTCGGCAGATGTACTTTCGAAAAGACGAAAAGTCGGTGTCCCGTTTCGCATCCGCATTTCGAGGAGTTTCGTATGTATTGTTTCATCAACAACATTCGGATTGCCACACCTGCCGACCCGACCTTTCGGCCTTTGATTCCGGCAGAGATCGAAGCGATTCGTCCGTTGTTTTTCCGTAAAAGCAAACCGCATTTCGATTTCGAAGAGATCGCCAAGAAGATTGCAGGTAAGGGACGATACAGTTGTAAGGGAGATCGAGATGAAGCGCCTTATCGGTTTAACTTCGCTCGGACGGCAACCGTGACGGGCTGTCCGGTTACGACTGCATTGATTTCCGTGTTCGGAGAGGATTGGTTATCGGAAATTTGCAGTCGCTATACGCTTGGAACGGGTAAAAACGAAAAGCAGATAACGAACGATGTATGGCATGCTCTTTTTTCATTCGATGATGAAGACCGGCTCCGTACGTGGGCCTGTGAAAAACTTCGGCTTACTGAGGAACAGGCTGCGGCCTTTGCGGCGATCCGTATGCCGCAGGAGTATGCGGCGTTGAGTCTCAATGCAATCGACAAAATGCTCCCGTATCTGCGTGCAGGTTATCGATACGATGAGGCGGTCTTTTTGGCCAATCTCAAAGCGGCATTGCCCGAATCGGTCTATTCGGATGAAGCACGTCGGCGGGAAATCGAACGGGGTATTGCCGATCTGTTGCTCGCTTATGTGCGGAATCCTTACGATCAGTACGATTCGAAAGAACGGCGTATCTCGGAATACTTCCGTGATAACGGACTGGATACGGCTCGTTTGCATCGGCTTTATCATCCTTCGATGATCGAAACCTATCGCGATGCACAGCCCGATGAACAGGGTATTTTGCAGTTGGGTTCGCCTCGTACTTCGTCGGTTCGCAATCCGATGGCGATGCGGGCTTTGTTTCGGTTGCGTGCTTTGGTAAACAAACTGTTGCGGGATGGCAAAATCGATCGGACGACGAAAATTCATATTGAATTTGCGCGTGGACTGAACAATGCCAACAAACGGAAAGCGATCGAACAATATCAACGTGAACGGGAAGCCGAACATCGGAACTTTGCTGAGGAAATCCGAAAGCAATATTTGGCGAAAACAGGTTCGGAAGTGGAACCGACGGAAGATGAAATTCTGAAATATCGTCTTTGGGAGGAACAGAAACATCTTTGTCCCTATACCGGTAATCAGATTCGTATTTCCGATTTTATCGGCGGTTCGACCCGTTATGACATCGAACATACCGTGCCTCGCTCGCGCGGAGGCGATAATTCGCAAATGAACAAAACGCTTTGTGAAAACCGGTTCAATCGGGAGGTGAAAAAGACGAAGCTCCCTTCTGAACTATCGCAATATGCCGAAATATCGGAACATATCGAAAGGTTCGGATGGCGGGAAAAGGTCGAGTCTTTACAAAAGATGATCGAAATGCAGGTTCGCAAGAGCAAGGGTGCAGCAACCAAATCGGAAAAAGACGATGCCATTCAGCGACGTCATTATTTGCAAATGCAACTGGATTATTGGCGCGGAAAACTCGATCGTTTCACGATGACCGAGGTCCCTGAAGGCTTTTCCAACCGGCAAGGTGTCGACATCGGCATCATCGGTCGTTATGCTCGGCTTTATCTGAAGACGGTATTCGATCGAATTTATACGGTGAAAGGGGAGACGACGGCCGAATTCCGCAAGATGTGGGGCTTGCAGGAGGAGTATGAGAAAAAAGAGCGTGTGAATCATGTCCATCACTGCATCGATGCCATTACGATCGCTTGCATCGGTAGGAACGAGTATGATCGTTGGGCCGAATATGCCGGAGCCGAAGAACGATACCGGCGTGGAGAAGGTACACGACCTCGATTCGAAAAACCGTGGCCGACTTTCACCGAAGATCTCAAAACGATGGCCGAAGAGTTGCTTGTGGCTCATCATACGCCGGATAACATGGCTAAACAAAGCCGGAAACGGTTGCGCATTCGTGGCAAGGTTCGGGTCGGACACAATGGAAAGGCGATTTATATGCAAGGCGATACGGCGCGCGGAGTTTTGCATATGCAAACATTTTATGGAGCCATTCGACGTGGGGATGAAATCAAATACGTAGTCCGTAAATCGCTCGATCAGTTACAACTTTCCGATATTGAAAAGATCGTCGATGAAGCAGTGAAAGAGCGAGTAAGGGAGGCTATCGCAGCCGTTGGTTTCAAAACAGCCATGAACCCGGAGGCGTATACGATTTGGATGAATGAAGAAAAGCATGTCCCGATTCGAAAAGTACGGATTTTTACTCCGAATGTTACCCAGCCGATTCATCTTAAAAAACAGCGCGACCTTTCGGTTAAAAAGTACAAACAGGATTATCATGTCATGAATGACAGTAATTATTGTATGGCGATTTATGAAGGAACGGATCGGCATGGCAAAACGAAACGGTCGTTCAGAATCGTCAGCAATTTGGAAGCAGCGCAACATTTCAAAGCGAGTGTCGACAAGACGGTCCATCCCGATCTCGTACCGCTTTCCGATACGAACGGATTCCCGTTGAAATTCATTTTGAAGATGGGTACGATGGTACTGTTCTATGAAAACTCGGCTGATGAGTTGTTCGAGTGTACGCAAGCTGAATTGGCGAAACGATTGTATAAAATAACGGGATTCAGTACGCTGACCGTTGCGAATAATTCTTATGGCCGCATTTCGTTGAAATATCATCAAGAGGCTCGTCCCGCCAAAGATCTGAAAGCGAAAAGCGGTGTGTGGAAAATGGGGGAAGAGTACCGTCCGATTGTCAGTATCTTGCATACACAACTTCATGCCTATGTCGAAGGTTACGATTTCGAATTGACGGTTACGGGTGAACTAAAATTCAAATAAATACGGACGATTATGCTGAAACGAACGCTCTTTTTCTCGACCCCTTATTCTTTGAGTCTTCGCAACGGACAAATGATTATCCGTACGAAAGAGTGTACCGATATGCAGAAAAGCGTACCGGTTGAGGATATCGGTGTTGTCGTATTGGAGCATCAGCAGACCACGATTACCTTGCCGTTGCTCAACGCGCTTTCCGACAATAATGTCGCCGTCATCTTTTGCGGCGATAATTGTATGCCGAATTCCATGTTGATGAATTTGGATTCCAACAAAACCCAAGGGGAAAGTTTCCGCGCACAAATTGAGGCAAGCGAACCGCTTAAGAAAAATATCTGGAAACAAATCGTCGAAGCAAAGATTCGCAATCAGGCGGCTCTGTTGCGTAAATTGGGTAAAGCGGGCGATAAGTTGAAGCCGTACTACATGAATGTCAAGAGCGGTGATTCGGATAATCGGGAAGGTATTGCCGCTAAAATTTATTGGTCGGAATTATTCGGACCGGCGTTCGTTCGCATGCGTGAAGGTCAAGAACCTAACAATCTGTTGAATTACGGTTATACGTTGCTTCGTGCTGCTGTTGCTCGCTCGTTGATGGGTTCGGGCTTGCTGCCAGCTTTAGGGATTTTTCATCGGAATCGGTATAATGCGTTTCCGTTGGCGGATGATCTGATGGAACCGTATCGTCCTTATGTCGATGAATTGGTTTATCGACTTTATACAGAGCGGAAATTGCAATTGACACGGGAGGTAAAAGGGGAGTTGTTGCATATCTTTTTTGTTGATACGCGTTTTGACAAGGTGTTACGGCCGCTCGAAGTGGGTTTGACCTTTACTTCAGCTTCGTTGTCGAAATGTTTTGCGGGGGATTGTAAAAAAGTCGTTTATCCATTGCTTGAATGATGTCGGAATTGCGTTTAAATGCTTATCGAATCATGTGGTTGTTCGTGTTTTTCGATTTGCCGACCAACACCAAGACGGAGCGACGTCATGCGGCGCAATTTCGTAAAGCGTTGGAGAAGGATGGCTTTTCGATGATGCAATATTCGGTTTATGTGCGCCATTGTGCTTCAAAGGAGAATATGGAGGTGCATGTCAATCGGGTACGTCGATCGATGCCGCCTTCGGGATATACGAGTATTTTGAGTGTTACGGATAAGCAGTATGGCGATATTCTGAATTTTATGGGTAAAGTCGAACGTGCCAAGCCTGAAATTCCCCAGCAATTGGAATTTTTCTGAATTAGCGTTATTTTTGTTCTTTGAAATGCGGAAAATAGCATCGGACCGACTTCGTCGAGTACGTATAAAGGAATTTGTTGACGTATATTCCTTTGTAAATGGATGATTATTAGTACAAGACACGTGCGACGTTGTGGTTTGATGTAGAAAAGTGATAAGGTACAACCGCGAGGACGTTGCTTTCCTGCTGTCCGACGTTGTGGTTTGATGTAGAAAAGTGATAAGGTACAACGATTTTTATAAATCGGTAAGTGCTCGTGTGTTGTGGTTTGATGTAGAAAAGTGATAAGGTACAACTTCTGCGGTAGAGCTCGTCGTGCGGTCTGAGTTGTGGTTTGATGTAGAAAAGTGATAAGGTACAACAATTCCTTCTCCAACCGGAGCGGTCTTATCGTTGTGGTTTGATGTAGAAAAGTGATAAGGTACAACGGGATTGCCAGTTGAACTTTTCCGACAACGTTGTGGTTTGATGTAGAAAAGTGATAAGGTACAACCACGGAGGGTATCGGTCGCCCCGAGTGGGGGTTGTGGTTTGATGTAGAAAAGTGATAAGGTACAACTATCTTCCTTAGTGTTCTTTATCTGCTCATGTTGTGGTTTGATGTAGAAAAGTGATAAGGTACAACTTTCTGACCCATGAACGGAAGCGGTGCAGGTTGTGGTTTGATGTAGAAAAGTGATAAGGTACAACCCCGAAAAAAAGGAATCCCGTTGCGCGGAGTTGTGGTTTGATGTAGAAAAGTGATAAGGTACAACCGCAGACTACTATGAGTTGCGCTACGCCAAGTTGTGGTTTGATGTAGAAAAGTGATAAGGTACAACTGCCAACTGCTCTATCCCGCGATATTGAAGTTGTGGTTTGATGTAGAAAAGTGATAAGGTACAACGCCTCCCCGCCATGTAACGCGTCGCCAGTCGTTGTGGTTTGATGTAGAAAAGTGATAAGGTACAACTCTTCTGCGAGAAACCGTCACCGTCTTTTCGTTGTGGTTTGATGTAGAAAAGTGATAAGGTACAACGCATCGAGCCGATCATCGACATCGAGGCCAGTTGTGGCTTGATGTAGAAGAAGCGATAAGGTACAACCAGAAAGACTTTAAAGGCAACGTGTAAGGGTTGTGGTGTGAACAATTATCGTTATGGACGAAAAAAAGGAGCTGATTGTCAGCTCCTTTTTCGTGCCCAGGACAGGAATCGAACCTGCACGCCTTGCGGCACACGCACCTGAAACGTGCGCGTCTACCTATTCCGCCACCTGGGCTTTTCGGAAAAAGCGGTGTGCAAAAATAACACTTTTTTTCGAAAGTCGCCGCTTCTTCGAAGATATTTTTCGAAAAAACGCTTATTTACAGAAGAATTTGTACTGAAACAGCAGTAAATAAATGGTTGCGACCGAAATGTAAGCGTCGGCCAGATTGAAAATCGCACCGAAGAAATAATTATGACTGTCGACCAAAAAACGCAGGAACGACGGCACGCTATTCCACTGGAACAGCGGAAAATAAAACATATCCACCACTTTGCCCATCATGAAGCCGGCGTAGTGTCCGCCGAATTGCGCCACCTCATAAGGGGTCGATTCTGAAAAGATCAATCCGTAGAAAGCGCTGTCCAAGATATTGCCCAAGGCTCCGGCCAGAATGGACGTCAACCCGATGATAACGCCGGTCGGCGTCTTTTTCTCTTTGTTGAGTACCATGCTGCGAATCAACCAGATGAGGAATCCGACCAACCCGATGCGGAACAGCCCGAGTGCCAATTTTCCCCAATCGAATCCTCCGGAGGTCGACAGGTGCATGCCGAACGCGGCTCCGTTGTTCTCGATGAACCGCAGCTGGAACCAGTCGGGAAAGACGACGATCGATTCGTCGAGCGCCATGTGGGTTTTGACCCAGATTTTCAAGGCTTGATCGGCGATGAGCAGGACGATGACAAGCAACGATATTTTCTTGAAATTCATTCTCGTGCGAAAGTTTTCGGCAACAAAATTACGAATAAAAAATGAAACACGAAAGAATGGAGTAAAGGTTTTGGAAGGCAGGCAATTGGGGAAAGCGGCTTGAAAAATCCGGACGTAACCGGAAATAACGCCGAAGCATGGTTAGTACTTCGCTGCGTTACCAAATACAAGGCGTTGACGGAACAGATAGCGGAAATAGCCGGATTCGTCCGCAAGGTGAGAAAGCAAAGCGTGAAAAAGACACGGCAACGTTGCTGATATAAAAAAATTCGTAACTTTGATTCGAAAAAAATCGCTTCAAAATTTTATCCCCAAGGGAAAGACTTAAAAAGCTCAATCGAATCGCCATTTGTCAGATGAATGTGTCGGAGCGTGGCGATACAATACAAACCTTATTGAAATGAAAAAAGTTGCCTCGATTTTAATTTTCGGCATTTTAGGAATTGCCGTATCTTTTGCTGACAACGTGATAATCACGGACAGTCTTGTTTTTCCTCGGGATGCAGAGACGATTCATATCCCAGATATGGAAACGATCGGTCGATTTGAAGATTATGGATTTACGAACCTCAAAAAAGTATCATTCGGCAATATCGGCTATTTGCCCGCGGCATTGTTTCGGAATAATAGCACAATAGAAGAGATTGAATTCAATGGGTTGGTAGGGCATTTTGATTGTTCATTGGTACTTGATTGCCCCAATCTCCGCAAGATCGTATTTCATGGGCCGGTATCAAGTACCGGCGGTCCCGCGATCGCTTATAATTGTCCGCAACTTGATCGTGTGATTTTTGAGAGCGCGGTAGTATATTTCGGATTGGGGATAGTCCCGGATCAATTATGCCCCAAATTGGATAATTATACCAATCGCGGAGCATTTTTAGCGGTCGACAGTCGCTATAGCTCCATTCCAAAGGCTGCATTGGAACAACTGCAAAGTAATCCCGGCCTTATTTCGGATTTGGAGCGGATTGCCGAGTGGCAGGCTGAACTGCTTGCAGCCGAACATTCGGATGATTGGATGCGAGCAGAGGAGTATAAGAACGCGAAGATACTGCTTCCGGTGCTTGATCAATTGAATAGCGAGAAATACGTCGTTCTGAAAAATGCAATGGAATATGCATGGAACTTAGGCGATGATGTCAAAACAAATCTTGAAATTTTGAAGGAATCACCGGAATATAAATGTGATTCGATTCAAAAGCCTGAATTTGTCTACGCAAAGCCCTCGGATTCTCTTTTGTGTTTATCCCGCAGCCGATTTAATCTTGACAGCATTGCCGGCAATGGCGATGATATAAGCAGAATCAAGAAGTTGCTGTATTGGGTTCATAACAATATAGAACATAACGGGAACAACGGTTTGGCACCCGGGCCGATAAATTTAAGAAACACGTACGATTGTTCGAAACGGGATAGTTGCGGGTATAACTGCCGTGCATTGGCTATCTGTCTTACCGAAGCATTGCTTGCAGAGGGAATTCCGGCAAGATATATAACTTGTGAATCGAAGAAGTGGGATACGGATGGCGATTGCCATGTCATATGCGTTGCATGGAGTGAATCACTCGGCAAATGGATATGGGTAGACCCGACTTTCGCAGCATACATAACCGATGAAAACGGACTGCTGCTCCATCCCGGAGAGGTTCGTTATCGGTTGCAAAAGGATTTGCCCTTATCTCTCAATGCAGATGCGAACTGGAACAATCGCTTCATACAGAAAAAGGAGTATTACCTCGATGAATATATGGCAAAAAATCTATATATAATGTCAGCCAATGTCCTGAATCAGGCGGAGCCGGAGGGGGAGACAACACATCCCCAAGGAATCGTTGTCGCACTGGTGCCGCTTGACAGCAATTATACCAATGCACAGGTCATCACAACGGATGACGAATGGTTTTGGCAAGCACCGAAAAATGAATAAGTATCCGACGGGGAGAAGCATAAAAGAGGACAAAACCGAGGGCTCCTATATAATATAGGTATGGCCTATTTATTCGTTACGAGGATTTGCACGAAAAAAGATTTTTTGAAAAAAGTTGATAAAATGTTTGCAAGTTCCGAAAATGTCGCTACCTTTGCATCCGCGTTTGAGAAAACGAAGTTCTTGATGAAGCTGTTGAAATGTTTCGAGCGGGTTTTCGGCTCGCGGTGAACAGCGTTTCGGCCTTTCGGGAATACGGAGTTTTCGAAAAATGCAAAGTTCTTGAAAAAAAGTTTGCAGGATTGAAAAAGATGACTTATCTTTGCAATCCTTTCGCACCGCAAAAGTGCGAGTTTTTTCAACACGGTTCTTTGAATTACTGGTTTTATTTGAGAGAAAAGAAATGTAGTATTTATCTGTCAATTTCCTTTATAAGGATAATCGAATAGTCAGGACTCTAACAATACATTATTATTTCATACAATGGAGAGTTTGATCCTGGCTCAGGATGAACGCTAGCGGCAGGCCTAACACATGCAAGTCGAGGGGC
>CANQDE010000001.1 GCA_947591475.1 uncultured Alistipes sp. | reverse complement strand
CCTTCCTGCTCTAAAATGCAGATCTTGGCACTGTTTTATGACTCCCATGCTGTCCCAGCATGCTCCGGTCTCTCCATGCAGAAGAAAACCACGGAGAAAGTGGTACGTCGGCACATGGCTGCAAAGGTTTAATGATTAAACGTATGCAACATAGAGCTATTGCGGAGCAAAGTAATGAAAAGCAGTGCAATACAGACAATTCGTGACCTATTTTCAGTTCGAGTCCAATTGGTCACGAATTGGTCTTGGAAAATTTGCTTTCGATTGCACTTTTCTGCTGGTGCCAAAAAACGAAAAAGCCTTACATATCACTGATACATAAGGCTTTTTGCGCTCGATTGCCTGATTTTTCGCAGGCTTCCAGAGCGGAAAACGGGATTCGAACCCGCGACCCTCAGCTTGGGAAGCCAAAACCTCATATGATTTATTTTACTTTATATTAGATGATTGCAAATATAATATCGAAAAGATTGAATAACATAAGTAGAACAAATGCACTAAACTCCCCCACTTTGATACAAAGGAAAAAATAGGTCATAATCTTGCAAATCTAAAACGTTAGATGCGGTTGTTGCAAAAAAATAGTTACAAATCGTGCAAAAAAATAGGTCATACATTGGCGTTTTGATGGGTAAAATAGGTCATGTTTCTGCAAATTTTACCTTATATTATATTCATCAAAGATACATCTTTGATGTATCACTATTCAACATTGATGAATATTTTATACAACTGTTTTATACAATCAAGACGTATCAACACTGTAAGTGGGTAAGTAGAATTACTAACGCGTGCGAGGTCTGAAAAAGGAATGCGAGTTCATTCCGAAAGGAATTCCCGATACTGAGTGTTGATTCGTGAAGGGAAGAAGTCGTGATTTGGGAAGAAAATTCAAATCCCGGACGAACCTGGAATGAAAAAATCGCAGAAACTGCGATTTTAGCCGTTGAAATATCTTCGACAATAATTTCCTCGTGAACTGAAAGAAATCTGACAGAATCGAAGAAAACCGGCCGATTTCGGCAAATGATAATGTCGGGTATACCCTATATTTGGTATTGCACCGTTGCAGATTTTTAGAGAATCGGATCGTGATCCATGCAAAAAAACCGGAATCATCATTACGATGTTCCGGTCTCCTTACTGTGCAAAATTGGAAGATTTCACTTCTTCCCTTCACCTGCAAATATCGTGAGAAAAAATCATGATTCCAAATTTTCAACTATTTATTTTTCAAAGAGATGCGATAATATAATGTAATATTTAATAATATGATATTATTTGTTCCTATAAACCATTTGTTTCCAGCCAAATAAATAGAATAGTTCGTATTTTCTTATAATATGGCTTTTCCCCTCACAACAGAGATGCAAAGGTAGCCGAAATCGCGAAGACAGCGGCAAGGATCGGTCGGCCCGGCCGACCGCCCGAAGGTACGATTCAGAAAAATCAGTCCGCGCTTTGCGCCGGCCTTCGGCTGCAAATTTTTCCTTTCGTCTCCTTGCCTTCGTGCAGTCTTCGCGATCGGCAGATGCAGCATCGCTGTTCTGAGCGTTTCAGGCAGTTTAGAACTCCGGCGCAGGAGGGTAAAGTCTGCAAATAAGTTATGAATCGTAGTCGTTTAATCCGGTTGTTGACCAAGAAGCTCGAACCGTCTTTCAACCTGTCGTCATGGATGCTTCAGCAAAAAGTTACGGAGGCGGTGAATGATGCAATGGTCGGAATGGATGAGTTGGAAGAACTCATCGAGCAGTTGCATTCCCGTGTCGTTCGCTTCAGTTATCGAAAAGCCGACGGATCGGCTCGAGAGGCTCTCGGTACACTCAAATCGAGTATGCTCGACAAACTGTTGGCCGGACAAGAGCGAAAGCGAAGCGGTTCCGGATCATCCGATCGGATCGTGTATTACGATCTGGACTGTGAAGATTGGCGTTGTTTCAATCCGGAGAATTTCATTTCGATGGATTGATTCTTCTTCCCTTCACGGGTCAACATCGGAGCCCGCGGCATTCGGCCGCGGGCTCGTTTTTGTCGGTACGTGCGTGGCGCGGCTCATCCGGTGGTCGGTGGGGATGTCGGGCGTCTTGCGGGAGCCGCGCTTCTACTGTTTCGGTCGTCCGGCATCGAAAGCGGTACCCGCCCATGGGGACGGGGCGCCGGACACCAGTCCGGCTGCGTGCCTCTTTCTTTACCAAAGAAACCGGCAGCAAAGAAAATTCGCAGCTCTCTGCACCTTACTCGACCGATATGCCGATAGAGGTTCATCCATCGAGAGCGGTAGCCTGCGGCGTCCGATCGCAAAGCCTGGTGGCCTTGCATCGGCTTCGAAGTTCGAACGCTCGTCGTTAGGGCTTTTTCGAGCTCCGTGGAAGGGCTCAAAAAATCCACTGCACTCCTCGCTACCCCCTTCCGTCCCCCAGAGGGGAAACCTCCTTTTGTTCTCCGATGCGACAAAAGGAGCAAAAACGCATCCGCTTTCTTTGACTTGATGATTCAAAGAAACCGGAACCAAAGAAAACTCATCTACTTCCTATCGGCGTATCGACCCGGCGATACGCCGGAGAACCCCACACTACGTGAGGGAGAGCGGAAGGATCACCCCTCACAACAGAGATGCAAAGGTAGCCGAAATCGCGAAGACAGCGGCAAGGATCGGTCGGCCCGGCCGACCGCCCGGAGGTTCGATTCAGAAAAATTTGTCCGCGCTTTGCGCCGGCTTTCGGCCGCAAATTTTTCCTTTCGTCTCCTTGCCTTCGTGCAGTCTTCGCGATCGGCAGATGCGGCATCGCTGTTCTGAGCGTTTCAGGCAGTTTAGAACTCCGGCGCAGGAGGATAAAGTCTGCAAATCAGGTTATGGATATGCCGAAGTACATCATGTCGATTCTGCAATCGCAGCCGGCGATTGTCTGGTCATGGGGTGCCCATGGTTGGGCCCGTTGCCGAATGCAAGAAAAGGAGGGACTTCGATTCTCTGTCCAGGGGTTCAAGTACAAAGGCGACGTCGCCGTGTTGTACGACGAGGGTGCCGACGTTTTCGATGTCGTGCTCTTGGATCGGCAACCGCTGCGTACCGTCTCGCCCGTGTATTTCGACGAACTCGTCGACCGCATCGACGAATTGGTCGAGCGGGTGGCCGACTACGCAGCTCGCGTTGATGCGTGGCTCGATGCGCCGACCGAGAATCCCGACGAAGACATGGCCAAGACGATCGGTCAGTATCTTCGGAAGGCACGGCAGCAGGGCGATCTGCCCGACGTTATCGTCATCGAGTAATTCAAGGCGGGAGTTCCCGCCTTTTTTTGTTCGGGCCGCTCCGAGGCGTCTATCCGGTGCAACGCACTTCGTGCCGCACCTCCTTATAGACGCCTCGGGCGGCCCTTGCTCGTCTTCTTACCAGCACAGGGCAGGTCGCGAAGCCGTCCGGTTCCTCCCACCGGTGCTCCCTGATTCTCTCGGCTCCTCCTTCGTCGGAGCCTTACTCGCAACTGAATCGTACGACTTGCGGGGCATCGCAAATCGTACGATTTTTCACGTCGCGGCAGGGCACCCCTCACTACGTTCGGGAGAGCGGAATTTTTTCGTGCTTCGGTGGCGCGGGCATCGTGCGTCTTGTCGCGATTGAGGTGAATTGTCGGATTTCAAAGTCGGATACCCATCCCCCACGTTGCCACCGGCCTTTTCCGATACAAAGGAAGATACTCGGATTTTCCCGACCAATGAACCCGTCGACTTTTTTCCTTCGGCCCCTTGCGGGGTCAAGAAATTTACCCCTCCCGATGGTCGGGGCACACTGAAGAAATTTCTTGAAAAAAAGACGCCGGAACCCTTGGTCTTCGTGGGAAAATCGCGAGCATCGAAATCCGTATCGGAAAGGCTCTAATGGCAACGTGTAAGGGGATGTGAATCCTTCGTTCATTGAAATCTTGAAATTCGTACCTCGCGGCGGCGACGCTTGTGCCCGCGACACCCACGAAAAAAGATAGAGTTTTGACGGAAAGGGTGATGGGCGTGACGAGGATATGAAGTTCAGGTTTCGACAAAAATCGCATGTTTAACCTTAAAAATTTATAGTTATGAAAAACATTTCAAATCTCCGAAATGAAGCATTAACGCCCCGCCAGATCGCCGTCGGCTATCACGAAGAAGAGTACAACGATACCTTTTTCTCATCGGTTGCCGAAGCTGTCGAATACATCGAGCAGCACAACAGTAGCGACGATCGCACCGAAAAAGAGTTGAATGGTGTATTGATGTTCGGTCTCGGTATTTATGCTTACGCCGACGTCGTAACGGTTTCCGGTGTTGCGGATTGCAGCAAATCGAACGAATGTTTTTACTACTTCAAGAACTCGGAGGAGTTGCGCCGATTCGTGGAATATCTGCAAAAGGCCGACGGGTATTTAGAAGCATGCTAAATTCGGCGTTGTGCTATCGACGTTACCGGGCATTTTATGTCGAATGCGATTTTAGCCGTTCGGGCGGTGATAAATAAATCGATAAAAAACAGTAATTTTGAGGTGCAGAGCCTCGCAGAACCTCACGATGTACAGGTCAATCGTTGCGATACAATGAAACAGCCGATGATTTTTTCGGGTAATCTGGGTGGCGACGCCGAAGTGGTAACGTTCAAGAACGGCGGGCGAATGATTAAATTCGCCATTGCTGTCGATGAACGGCCGGTGAAGGATTCCGCAGGAAATACCGTTATGGAGAACGGGTATCCGAAGACGGAACCGGAATGGAACCGGTGCCAAATCTACGTCGCGCCGGATAGGGAAAACGGCCTCGCTGAACATCTCACAAAAGGCCGGTTCGTGGCGGTGGCTGCTTACCCGCAGGCCGAGGCTTGGTTGAACAAGAACCACGAGCCGCAGGCAGGTTTGGTGTGGAACGTGATGCGGGTCGACTTCTGACTGACAAACAGGGCCGAAACTTCGGCCCTGTTTTTGTTTATTTTGAAAAATCGTTAAATTTGCAATATGAAAGCAGTCGAAGAAATCGGAAAGTGGTTTTTAGATATTGCCAAATATGTTGCCACCGCATGTATTTTGTCCTCTTTTTTGGGAGAGATAGGCAATGGGTGGATTATGTATATTGTTAGTTTTGTAACTGTATTTTGTTGCATGGCAGTTGGGGTATATCTGTTGAATAAGAGAAAGAAAAAAGGAAAGGAGGAATAGTTATGGGCGGTATCCTTATGATGTTATCTATTTGTGTATTTGCCGGAGGGGTGTACGTTTATACCAAAACACCGAGAGGCAAAAAATGGATGAGTGAACATTGATTCTTCTTCCCTTCACGGGTCAACATCGGAGCCCGCGGCATTCGGCCGCGGGCTCTTTTTTGTCGGTATGTGCGTGGCGCGGCTCATCCGGCGGTCGGTGGGGATGTCGGGCGTCTTGCGGGAGCCGCGCTTCTGGTGTTTCGGTCGTCTGGTATCGAAAGCGGTACCCGCCCATGGGGCACGCAACCGGACACTTGTCCGACTGCGTGCCTCTTTCTTTACCAAAGAAACCGGCGGCAAAGAAAACTCTTCGGGCGGCCCTTGCTCGTCTTCTTACCTGCACAGGGCAGGTCGCGAAGCCGTCCGGTTCCTCCCACTGGGGCTCTTTTTCCTCTCGGCTCCTCCTTCGTCGGAGCCTTACTCGCGACTGAATCGTACGACTTGCGGGGCATCGCAAATCGTACGATTCTCCACGTCGCGGCAGAGCACCCCTCACTGCGTTCGGGAGAGCGGATTTTTTTCGTGCTTCGGTGGCGCGGGCTTGGTGCGTCTTGTCGCGATTGAGGAGAATTGTCGGATTTCAAAGTCGGATACACATCCCCACGTTGCCACCGGCCTTTTCCGATACAAAGGAAGATACTCGGATTTTCCCGACCAATGAACCCGTCGACTTTTTTCCTTCGGCCCCTTGCGGGGTCAAGAAATTTACCCCTCCCGATGGTCGGGGCACACTGAAGAAATTTCTTGAAAAAAAGACGCCGGAACCCTTGGTCTTCGTGGGAAAATCGCGAGCATCGAAATCCGTATCGGAAAGGCTCTAATGGCAACGTGTAAGGGGATGTGAATCCTTCGTTCATTGAAATCTTGAAATTCGTACCTCGCGGCGGCGACGCTTGTGCCCGCGACACCCACGAAAAAAGATAGAGTTTTGACGGAAAGGGTGATGGGCGTGACGAGGATATGAAGTTCAGGTTTCGCAAAAAAAATTAACTGCAAAACATTTCGATTATGGCACTGCACCCATTCATTACGCGAGGCATCGTTTACGATACGGAAAAACAGACCGCTCGATTATATCAGGCAGTCAACCGTTTGGCGGTCAGCAATACCACGGGCGAATCATACATCGTGGTCGACGTGTTCCGCAACGCCGAGGGCGAGTATTTCTATACATTGATCGGTATGACCTCCTTGACCGTTTGCACGACGAAGTTTATCTTCGATACGACAGAGGCGGAAGATTTCGGATTTTATGCCGATTGCAGTGCGCCGGTTATTCTGCCGAAGAGCCTGGCCGATCGCTTGATTGCACGGGCGTCGGACTTACCTTTGGATTTGGCCGCGGAAGCCGCGTTGAATCCGGTCGACTTGACCGAACGCGAAGAATCGGAACAGTTGCTCGAGAAAGCTTATTTGAGCCCGATGGCACAGATCGTCGAATACTCCGACAAATGTTACGCCGTCTTCACCGCGGAGAAACACGACATCGATCTGTTGCAGTTCATCGGCGCAACCCGAAACGACCGACTGACATGGAAGGGCGTGAAGGTTTCCGGTTGGGTCATTCCGAAATCGCATTGCGAGCGGTTGGCCAGACTGGTAAAATAGATCGATTCAACGATAGAACGATTATGAAAGTCGGTACGAAAAGTCTCCTGTTCGGAGCTCATCAGTTCATCCTCCATCCCGTTTTGGTCGCTTTCGCTTGGTGGCGCCTGTACGGGTTTCCGTTCGACCCGCGTCTTTGGATCGCGTTCATCGTGCACGATTGGGGGTATTGGGGCAAAGGCGACATGGACGGTGCGGAGGGTGAGACCCACGTTTTGCTCGGCGCTCGGATCATGCGTATCTTCGGTTCGCAGTGGGAAGCGTTCACCCGCCATCATTCGCGGTTCTACTCCCGCATCGACGGGGCTCGGCCGTCTCGTCTGTGTTACGCCGACAAACTCGCCTTGTGCTTGGAGTCGCCCGCCTTCTACCTGTTCCGCACGCGATTGACCGGTGAATTGGCCGAGTATATGGATCTTTCCGCGAATGGCAAGTACAGCTGTCAAGAGTACATGCACCGTTCGATCGACCGACCGGCCGGTTGGTTCGATGCCGTGAAATGCTTTACCGTCAAGTTCGTGGCGAAACATTACCGGATTTAGTTGCGGCAAAAATTTTGCAAGTCGAAATAAGTACGTATATTTGTACGGATTAAACTACGAACGATTATGAGAACTGCGAATTATTCGGAATTGCGCCAAAATCTCAAGCATTTTTTGGACAGCGTCATTCAGGACAGCGAACCGTTGCTGGTGCATCGCGCCGGAAACGAAAGCGTTGTCGTCATCTCATTGGAGGAATACAATGCCATCAAAGAGACCGAGTACATCATGAAATCGCCCGCCATGATGGAGGCGATCCGTAAGGGCGACGAGGAAATCCGCAACGGAGGCGGTGAAACGATCGATCTGGAAACGTTATGGAAATAAAATTGCTCGAACAGGCTCGTTCGGATTTGGCGTATTGGAAACAGACGGGCAACAAAGCCATCATGAAAAAAATCACGATGTTGTTGCAAGACATCATCGAGCATCCATATACCGGCATCGGTAAGCCGGAGGCATTGAAGTATGAATTGGCCGGAAAATGGTCGCGCCGCATCACTTCCGAACATCGGCTTATTTATTCTGTAAACGAGGAACTGATTATCGTTTATGTATTTTCGATGAGATACCATTACGGTAAGAAATAGTTCTTCTTCCCTTCACGGGTCGACATCGGAGCCCGCGGCCGAATGCCGCGGGCTCTTTTTTGTCGGTACGTGCGTGGCGCGGCTCATCCGGCGGTCGGTGGGGATATCGGGCGTCTTGCGGGAGCCGCGCTTCTGGTGTTTCGGTCGTCTGGCATCGAAAGCGGTACCCGCCCATGGGGCGGGTCACCGGACTGGTGTCCGGCTGCGTGCCTCTTTCTTTACCAAAGAAACCGGCAGCAAAGAAAACTCTTCGGGCCACTCCGAGGCGTCTATCCGGTGCAACGCACTTCGTGCCGCACCTCCTTATAGACGCCTCGGGCGGCCCTTGCTCGTCTTCTTACCTGCACAGGGCAGGTCGCGAAGCCGTCCGGTTCCTCCCACTGGGGCTCCTTTTCCTCTCGGCTCCTCCTTCGTCGGAGCCTTACTCGCGACTGAATCGTACGACTTGCGGGGCATCGCAAATCGTACGATTCTCCACGTCGCGGCAGAGCACCCCTCACTGCGTTCGGGAGAGCGGATTTTTTTCGTGCTTCGGTGGCGCGGGCTTGGTGCGTCTTGTCGCGATTGAGGAGAATTGTCGGATTTCAAAGTCGGATACACATCCCCACGTTGCCACCGGCCTTTTCCGATACAAAGGAAGATACTCGGATTTTCCCGACCAATGAACCCGTCGACTTTTTTCCTTCGGCCCCTTGCGGGGTCAAGAAATTCACCCCTCCCGATGGTCGGGGCACGCTGAAGAAATTTCTTGAAAAAAAGACGCCGGAACCCTTGGTCTTCGTGGGAAAATCGCGAGCATCAATATCCGTATCGGAAAGGCACTGAAGGCAACGTGTAAGGGGATGTAACCCGTGTTCATTGAAATCTTGGCAATCGGCTCGTCGGCGGACGGAATTGTAGCCCGCGACACCCACGAAAAAAGAAGTTGTTTCGACGGAAAGGATAAAGGGCGTGACGAGGATATAACCGAGATTTCGATAGTAAAGTTCTTTGACTTGCTGACAAGCTCCGTTCGATGACCGGCGGATGGCGGGGAGCGACACCCCGGCGGAGCACGATTGTTCAACCTCTAAATTTTACAATTATGACAAAACAAACGATGTTACGTGAAGTAATGCGGGATTGCAAACTGCAAATGAGCCGCATTCTCGATCAGGGCGGCAGCCCCTTTTCTGCGGCTTACATGGGTGCGAAGTTCAACTACTTTTACGCACTTGCCGGATTGAAAGGCGAAGTAGCGAAGCATTTCGATAAACTGAAAGCGATGTACGACGATTATCATCGTCAGGCGAATGCCGAGGGCTGGCAACCAGTCGAACTCGAACGCTTTGAATAAAAACCGAAACGATATGAAAAGATTCGGACAGCTCGAACCGACAGGATTTGCCAGGCGGTCGATAAATAAATCAATAAAAAAACAGTAATTTTGAGGTGCAGAGCCTCGCAGAACCTCGCGAAGTACAGGTCAATCGCTTTTACATTATGAAACAGCCGATGATTTTTTCGGGCAATCTGGGTGGCGACGCCGAAGTGGTAACGTTCAAGAACGGCGGGCGAATGATTAAATTCGCCATTGCCGTCGACGAACGGCCGGTAAAGGATTCCGCAGGAAACACCGTTATGGAGAACGGGTATCCGAAGACGGAACCGGAATGGAACCGGTGCCAGATCTATGTTGCGCCGGACAAGCAGAACGGCCTCGCTGAACATCTCACAAAAGGCCGGTTCGTGGCGGTAGCTGCTTACCCGCAGGCCGAGGCTTGGTTGAACAAGAACCACGAGCCGCAGGCCGGTCTGGTGTGGAACGTGATGCGGGTCGACTTCTGATTATGGAGGAGTTATCAGCCGACCGGAGTATCCAAGAATTCGAAGATTGGTTAGCCGCCCGGAGTATCCAAGAGTTCGAGGATGCGGGCATACCGTTCGATGCGTATCATGAAGATTCGCAAAAGAGCCTTATAGCAGCGTATAAGCGGTTCTATCCTGATTTTGATGAATCGACCTTGATGTCCCGTTTCAAGTAGTTCGTTCCTCTTCCCTGCACGGGTCAATATCGGAGCCCGCGGCATTCGGCCGCGGGCTCTTTTTTGTCGGTACGTGCGTGGTGCGGCTCATCCGGCGGTCGGTGGGGATGTCGGGTGTCTTGCGGGAGCCGCGCTTCTGGTGTTTCGGTCATCCGGCATCGAAAGCGGTACCCGCCCATGGGGCGGGTCGCCGGACTGGTGTCCGGCTGCGTGCCTCTTTCTTTACCAAAGAAACCGGCAGCAAAGAAAACTCTTCGGGCCGCTCCGAGGCGTCTATCCGGTGCAACGCACTTCGTGCCGCACCTCCTTATAGACGCCTCGGGCGGCCCCTGCTCGTCTTCTTACCTGCACAGGGCAGGTCGCGAAGCCGTCCGGTTGTTGCTTCGGGTCTGGGCGACAGATCGCTTTGGATTCTTTTCGGTATACGGATTTCGTTTCTTCCCTTCACGGGTCAACATCTCGCCCCGACAGGGGCGGGCCCGAATGCCCCGTATGGGGCATTCGGGTCGCGTTCGATTTGCAGTGAGCCCGTCGAACTGCAAATCCAGCGGAGATTCGTCTATTCGCTGCCATGCGCTCCGCCGGAGCCTCGCTTCGGCAGCGGACGAATCGCACCCCCTTCGCCCCTCGATAGGGGCTCCTTCTTTCCGGAAAGAAGTAAAGCGTCGGTCGAGTTCGGAAGTCGCAAGGCGACTTCCGCCTTTCGACCGCCTTGCAGCGGGGCTGCAAGAGAGCGGTAGAAAAATTCCACTGTTACATTTTTCTTGTGAACAAGCGGGAATCACGCTGACCGCGTGATTCTGTTTTTGATCGGAATGTGCAAATCGCTGTTCCATAGCAATTTATATTTTATTTTGCTGTCGCATTTAATGAAAAACCGTAAACTTAAAATGTCGCATTTTGCTTATATTCTTTTGAATACCAATCTAATACGAATGTCGATTTTATGTCGCATTTTTTCTTTTTCAAAGTGATTTGATGAGAATTCGTAACAAAGCGTTTTTTTCCGAATTCGGGCATTTTTCGGGTTGAAAAGAGAACCTGCGAAAATTTTTTTTCTGCGTCGAAAATGCACGATCCGTTTTTATAAATTCCGGTATAACCTTTCGAGTTTCAAACCGTTGAAAATGTGAATATTATTATATTATTTTATATTATTATAATATTGAAAATTCGCGGTATTGCAACGTTGATTTCTTTGTTTATATTCGCCATCGATAGGGGCTTTTTTAAGACGGTTCCGTAGTAGAAAATCAATTATTAAAAAGTAGTGGACGATGGCTGAAAAAAATGAATTGTCGATGGTTCGCATAAGCAAAGACGCTCATGAAAAATTGAAAACTTTAGCTCGAAAAAAACACTGTAAGATAACAGCCTTATTAGGATGGTTGGTCGATTGTTCTTATCATGAAGGGATCAATATTTACGGGCCTCTTGCCGATGAATTGAAAAATATCAGAACCGATTTGTATTTAGTCAATATCAGAACAACGAAAATCGCAGGTTCAGCGGAGCGCACCGAGACATTTATCAAGACGTTGTTAAGCCAAGATCGGCCGGCTGTTCAAGGTATTCCGGACGATTCTGCCGACAGCAGCGTCTCAGCATCGGGTTGCGATGATTCCGTGATTTCGGCTTTGTCGGCTCTTTTAGGCCGGCTGTTGGATCGGGCGACCCGCACGAAGAATTTCGACGGCACGCAGGCGATGCAGATACGCATTTCGATGGACGAGTTCGCTCGGATACAAAACCAGTACGAACAGGTATGTACGTTACGAAATTCATAGACAATGTGAAATACCGTCAGGGTTCCGTGATGAACTACGTGCTGTATTTGGAGAAAGAGCGGTTGGTTCAGGAGCATTTGGACAGCACCTCTTCCAGAGAGTTGTCGGCTTACTTGGACAAACAGAACGACGTCGTGCGGGCCGAGGGGCAGGAGTATTTTTTCAACGGATCGGGCAGCACGTTCGACAGCGAAGATGTTACGAAGGCGATCGATGCGAACGTCAAGGGTCTGAAAAAATCCGAAGCGCGGTATTATACATTCGCCATTTCGCCTTCTGCGCAGGAGATTACCCACCTTCGGCGTCTGATCGCCGATACGAAACAGGCGATGCTGGATTCGGGCGAACTCGTTCCCGAGACGTTCGACGACGATCTGATGCGCGGTTATCTGAAAGAGTACGCCGTGCAATGTATGGACACCTATGCCCGGAACTTCGGGCATCCGAAGATTCGGGATAACCGCGATCTGTTGTGGTTCGGGATGGTCGAGAAGGATCGTTACTGGAAGAGCCAAGACAAGGAGGTTCGGACGAATGCCCGGATTCAGAAACAGATCGCCGCCCTTCGCGTGCAGTCGGAGCAAGGCAAGGCGGTTTCCGACAAAATCGCGGTCTTGGAAAAGCGGTTGATTCGGGAATACGACGTGCGGCCGGGCGGTAGCCGCGAGATTCTCGCGCCGATGATGCCCAAATCGGGCGACAACTGGCACGTGCATATCAGCGTCAGCCGGCGGGACATCACCAATACGTTCAACCTCAGTCCCAATGCCAACGGGCGGGGCAGCAAGAAACACGTGTTGAACGGTCAGTCGGTTCGCGTAGGGTTCGACCGCGAGGCGTTCAAGATCGCGTGCGAACGGAACTTCGACCGGTTGTTCGTCCACAGCCGCCTCGCCACCGAGAGTTACGAACAGGCGAAACGTTTGCGCAAGGAGGGCGCTTTCGTCTACGCCAGGCAGCTCGCCAAAGACAGGGCCATCCGGCACCAAGAGGCGCGGGCTTTCCGGCAGCTCAGGTTCGCCGGATACCAAGATTATTACAGCGATCTGTTGCAGCGAGAGCGGCTCGACGGGCGGCAGTTGCTGCAATTGAAGGGGTACCTTGCCCGTCGGATTCATGCGTGTACACCTACGAAATCAGTCGACCGGTTAATAAATCTCGACTTGGAGGAGTTGCGCAGCGAATTGGCCGGTCTCGATAGGGAGCCGACTGTTTCGCCTTCGTATTTGACGCAGAACGTAGCGGCCCGCATCGGCGACAAGACGCTCGAAATATCCGGTTTGCAGGGGTATCATCCCGTTACGACCGCCTATCGGCAGTTGCGCCGCGGTATTCGAATGCGGGAGGCTTTCGATCAGCACCGCGAGGCGGTCGACCGATGGATCGACATCTATTCCGACCGGTGGTATCGGGAGAATTACCGGTTCGTGAGCATCGCCGCGATGCAGCGGATGGATACGTTGCAGGCGCAGGCCGCCTTCCTGAATAGCGAATTGGGCGAATCCGTACTTCTCGCCAGCGCTCAGGAGTATGCGAACGAACTCGAACGGCAGCTCGTCGGCGAGTTTCTCCGGACGGCTTGGCCCGAGTGGAAGCAGGATACGATCCGGTCGTACGCTCAGGCTCTTTTCGGCCGCGATGCGTCCGCCGTCCGTTCTTCGAAGGAGTTCGAAACCTTGGTTCGGGAGCGCCTTTTGCCGGTCGAGGCGCAACAGCGGATCGACACGCTCGCCGGCTTTTGTAAAATCGAAAAGTTCGAATCGTTGCAGGCTCGTATCGCCGAGCTTCAGCCGCAAACGGCTTCCGGATTGACGGCCCGTCTTCAAACGTTCCTGACCGAGCAGGGGCAGCCGTTGCAAGCCTTGAAGTCCGTTTTGTCCGACCGCAGCGTTTCCGCCCTTGAAAAAGAGCGGCGGATTCTGCGATTAGCACTCGACGACAAGAGCTTGTATCGGGCGCTTCGGAATTGGAAAGCGGGCCTATTGAATGGGCTCGAACGTCGGAATCCCGCTATGAAATACGCGCAGTTGCAGCAAGAGACGAATCGGTTGCTCGGGGAACTGAAAGCGATCGGCGACGAACGGAAAACGGCTTTCGACCGGGCGATTCGGGATTTCCTGCATCGACGTATGCCCGATTATGCTCCGATCATCGAAAAACAGACGCAGTTGGAGCGGTTGATCGAGGCGCTTTCGCCCTCTGCGGAGGAATATCCGGAACGATTGGCCGAAGCGAATCGTGCGATCGCTCGGGCGCTGTCGCCTCGGGCCGAGCGCATCTTCGAAAAGGAGGGGCAGCGGTTGTTCGGGCCCGACACGCATTGGAAGAACGAGACCGATTTTCTGAAATATATCGAATCGCATTTCGCTCCGGAGCGGGCTGCGACCTATCGGCCGGTTCTGAATCGAATTTTCTCGGAAATCGAAGAGGAGCGGCGGACGGTGATCCGGCATTACGCCGACCGATTGTTCGCCGATACCGAGGGGTATCGGGTCGATTCCATCCGGTTGCAGCAAGGCTCCGTCAATCGTTTCATCGACCGGAAATATGCGCCGAAAGAGGCCAAGCGGTATAAGGAGGATTTGCAGCGGGCCGTCGCTGCCGTTTGCCGGCATCCCGTCTTGCAGGAGACGGAGTACAAGGTTTTCGACTTGGCGACGCAGAAACGGATCGCGGTTCGGGCTGCGGCGAAGGTCGGGCCGGTTCGGTTGCCCGTCTCTCCACCGATGCTGGCTTTGAAAACGGTTTCCAAGCTATTCAAGCTCTTAATAAATGGTTATTGATATGGAAGAATTGCATTTTACGTGGATTTCGGCGGTGAAGATTTTCGCCGCGCTGTTGCTTCTCGGCGTGTGGCTCGTCTGCCGCAGCCAGGCCAAGGCCGAACGTCGGGCGCAGCAGCACGGATCGGGTTCGGTCATCGCGCCGCGGTCGATTTTAGTTATGGCGATCGTCGCCATCGTGTTTTTAATCATCGCCCTGTTGTGGGGAAATACTTCGACGCTATGAATTTGACGGTTTATTTTATAGCGGTTTCGATCGTCTTGCCTTGCGCCTTCGTCTGGCGGCGGGCGGTCGGTTTGTGCCTGTCGGTCGCTGCGTTCCTCTTTCCTTGGGCCTTGTATGCGTGGGCCGGTTTGCCGTTCCGCACGTTCTGTTGGTCATGGGCTCTGCCTTTGGCAGCCGTTCAGCTCGTGGCGATTCCGCTCTTTCGCTTCGTTTACGTGCGGTTCAGCCGGTGGTCGAACGGATGGTCGAAGTTCACGATGGAGATCGAGGACACGAACGGTCATCTGCACTACGTCAAGGGCATCGACCGCGGTACTTATATCAACGGCGGATCGGGTTCCGGCAAGACGGCGAGTTGCAACCTCGCCTACGCGAAGCACGCCGCGCGGTTCGCCATGCCGGTGCTGATCCACGACTTGAAGAAATACGAATTGTCCGAAACGTTGTACCCCGTGTTCTGCGACGCCGACATTCCGTATCGCGTCTTCGCGTTGTTCGACCCCGAACGTTCCGTGCGAGTCAATCCGATCGCTCCGGCCTATCTGCCCGACGAGGCTTCGTTGCGGGCGCGGGTGAAATCGTTCGTTCTGGCCGTGCAGGGGCGGGAATCGTCCGATTCTACGGCCGACTTCTTCAACAATGCGGCTTCGTCGTTGTTGGAGGCGTTGATCTGGTATTTGCGGTCGTACGAACCTGCTTGCTGCCATCTGCCGTTCGTCGCTGCGATTCTGAGTGCTCCTGAAAATCTGCACGGCACCGTCGACGGTCGCCGCAAACCGTTCGGAAAATTGGAAAACATGCTCCGCTCCGACCCGCAGGTCTATTCGATGGCTGCGGCGTTCTTCCAAGGGGCAGGCAATGCCGATACCACCGGCAACATCTTGCAAACGTTGGTTTTGGCGCTCAATACCGTCAATACCGATGCCGGTTTCTTCCTTTTGAGCGACAATGAAATCGACCTGCGGATCAACGCGCCCGGCAGCTGTTCCGCATTCGCATTGGTCAACGACCCGAAGAATTCGACCGCGTATGCTCCGATTCTGGCGATGATCGCCGACGCCACGCTTACGATGATGAGCGAACGAGGCGGGGTTCCGGCGGGCGTTCTGTTGGACGAGGCGCCCGAACTGCCCATTCTCCGCGTTCAGAATTTCATGGCCACGTTGCGCAGCCTCGGCATCTGGATCGTCTATACGACGCAGGATATGTCGCAGATTCAGCGGACGCAGGGCGGCAAGGAGTACAACATGCGTACGGTGTTGTCCAATCTGGCGCATCAGTTTTTCGGACGGACGAGTTCGGAACAGACCGCCCGATATTACGAAGCGTTGATGCCGCAGGTGGATAAGGTCGAGCGGTCGTACAGTTCTTCTCCGAACGGGAGTTCGACCACTCGGCGCAAGGTCAAGAAACCGCTTTACGAGCGGTCGGCGTTCTACGACCTTCGGCAGGGCGAGTTCGTCTATTTCCACGGCAAGGTCGAGCGCTTCCGGTTCCGATACGAGCCGTCGGAGCGCGTATTGCCGTCTGCGGTTCGTTCGATGGACGCCGCAGGAATGCACGCGGTAGCCGCCGACATCCGGCAGGCCGCCGCCGATTTCATGAATAGGTTCAACCGATAAAATGTATACCGATATGAAAAAAACATGTTTTTTATTTGCAGCGATGCTGCTTTTCTCCGGTTCCGCACTCGGACAATCCGTCACTCTGGACTTGTCGCCCGTCAAGACTCAGTTAAGGACGTTCATTCCCGATGCCATGGGCGTGATTTGCTTGGTCGCGTTGGTCGGATGGACGGCGTTCAATCTGATCAAGAACTGGGACAACCGGCAGGAGATCATGACGACGTTTCTGTGGTCGTTGATCGGAATTCTGATGGCTTACGGAATCGTTTACGTGGCCATGAATGCACTGTTGTAGGCTATGGAATTGCATGTAAACCGCCGGATTCGGGACAAGGCGATGGTATTCGGCCTTCCGGCGAATCGTTTCATGGTCTGTTTGGCCGTCATGTGCGCGCCGGTGGTATTCGTGCTGTTCAAGCCGATGGCGATCGTTGTGTGGGTGCCGTGGATGATCGCGGTCTATGGATTCGTCCGGCACAGAGGGCGCCTCGTCCGTTCCTGGCGGGCCGACAGACGGTTTCCCGTCTTCCTTAAAAATCGTTAGCGATGGTTTGGGCTTTTATTAGTTTGTTTTGCGTAATCGTTGCGTCGATCGTTTATCTGATCGGGCAGAGCTTTCCCGCTTCGAAAGCGGCGAAATCGAATGCAATGGAGCTCATCGAGGAGACGGAGCACAACCGGATGCTGACGTGTCAGGGCGACGTCGTGTTCTGTTACCGCCTGCGGTTGCCCGAGTGTTATTCGCTCGCCGAAGAGCAGTACGACCAGCTGAATGAAATCTGGCGCATCGCGTTGAAGGATTTTCCGCAGGATACGATTCTTTTGCGGAGCGACCGGTACGACCGACTGCCGTTCGATGCGTCGTCGATGCCGGAGGATTCGTACATCCGGCGCGAAGAGAAACGGTATGCCGCCGGACGGTTGCAGACGGTCGATACTTCGTACCTGTTCGTCGTCTTCACGGGTTTCCGGTCTGTGCGCGACGTGCGGAATTCGAATCCGTTCGTCGTCTTGTCTCACCGTAAGTTCAAGGCAGAGGATGTCGCCTATCGGTCGTTTCTCGCGGCGGTCGATTCCATGTACCAGCAGTTGGCCGGTTCGGGTGCAGTCGGCATCGAGCCGATGACCGAGGAGGAGATTCGGGATTACGCACAGTATTATTTCAACGGATTCCAGAGCGACTTCCTGACCGATGCTGAGGCTTCGGATGGTTTCATCCGCATCGGCGACCGGTACGTCGGGGCCGTGAGCATCGAGCACGAGCGCCAGTTCCCCGAGACGCTGCGGTCTCCGCAGACGAGCTGTCGGATGAAGATACCGACCGGCATCTTGGAGGATTTGGGCGTCGTCCTGCCTCTGCCGCACCTCTACAATCAGGTCATCGTCCTGTCGGGCCATGCGAAGGAGGTCGAGCAGGTGAAACGGACGCTCGATTCGTTCCGGAAGAACCGCGGCTTTTCCGAGGAGATCGAAGATCAGGTGCACCGGCTCGACAAGGCGCGCGAGGAGTTGAGCGACGACCTCGATGCGCTGTTGGTGCGCGGGCATACGAACTTGATTTTCTGGGCCGAAAACGAAGAGTTATTAAAAACGTATCGCAGCACCATAACCAACTTAATGAAACAGAAGCGCGACTTCGAACCCGTCGTGCCGACCGGCGGCGAGTTGCGCAACATTTTCTATTGTTCGCATCCGGCGACGGTGGCTTGCATGGAGCGCGATTCGTTCTATTTGACGGACATCCGGCACGCCATCGCGCTGTTCCAGCAGACGGGCGGATACACGCCCGACGATACGGGGGTCTATTACAGCGACCCGATCGACCATCTGCCGTTGCGGTACGATCTGTACGACGCGCGGAAAAAGTACGTCGATTCGCGGAACATCGCCGTCATCGGACGTACGGGCGGCGGCAAGACGGTCAATTTGGAAGCGGTCGTCGAGGGGTTCCATAACAGCCCCGATGCGGATTACGTGAACATCATCATCGACTGCGGCGGGTCGTACGACAAGGCGGCGCGGCTGTACGATCCGAACGAAGTCTTTCTTTTCCGGTACAGTCCGGAGGTATCGTTGGGGCTCGACCCCTTCGCCATCGGTTCGGAGGTGGACGGCGACCGCATCGACGATCTGTGCGAAACGTTGTGGTTGATGATTAAGTCCGGAACGGAACCTACGGCGGAGGAGCGTGTCTCGTTGCGAAAGATCGTGCAGTCGTATTTGTCGATCGCAAAGGAGGGTTCGTGGCCCGATTTCTACGAATGGGTGCGCGACAATTATCAACGGATTCTCGCGGAGAACGAAATACAGGGGGCTTATTTCAACGTCGGACAGTTCATCCACAACGGCAGCGAGTGGTACGGCGAGGGCATCTACGGCAACGTGCTGGCCCGCAGCACAGACCCGACGACCCGTCTGAAAGGGAAGAAACTGTTGATTTTCGAGTTGGAAAACATCCGGCAGCATCCGCAGCTGCTCTCCATCGTCGTGCACATGATCGGAATCGCCATCCGTACCCTAATCTGGGAACAGCCCGGTCGTCGCGGCTTCATCATCTACGAAGAGTTCGCCGAGTTGATGAAAATCGACGTCATCTTTTCGGCCGTGCTTTACCAGATGCAGGCGATTCGCAAGAAGGGCGGTTCGGCGTGCATCGTCTTGCAGAACCTCGACCAGTTGGCGTTGAATGCCGGCGACCGCTACCGCAACGACGGCGGGGCTGCCGGCGCCTTGATGAAGAACATCGAAACGACGATCTTCCTCGCCGGTGCCGACCCCGCAGGGTTCGAGCGATACGCGCCCGCTTTCTCGGAGCATGACCGGCAGTGCGTCTTGGCCTTGAAGAACAATTATTCCGTGCCTCCGCTGTATTCGTCGTTCTACCTCTTCCGCAGCAAGAAATCGTCGCTTCTGACCTTGTGTGTCAGTCCGCGCACGTTCCTCGCCTTCCAGACCGAAGGGGAGATTTGCGACGAACTCGGAAAGCACTATGCTGAAACCGGTTCGATGGAACGGGCTATCGAGCGATATGAACAAATTCACGAACAACAATCCTAAAACGAAAAAAGCTATGAAAAAGGTTTTCCTAATTGCCGCTCTTGCTTTTGCCGTCCGGTCGGTGCAGGCTCAAATGGCCGTCGTCGCGCCGAGCCTCGAAACGCAGGTTGCGGCGAACCATGTGGAGCAAATCCAGCAGGCCGTGCAGACCTACGAAACGATGGTCGGTGTGAAAGAGAGCATCGACAAGGGTATCGATGTCATCGAGAAGGTGAACAGCAAACTGACGACGATTCGCGAGGTGCAGGAGGTCGCCAACCGTTCGGCGCTCTGCATCCGTCGCATCGAGCGGATTTACGCCAAACTCGCGGCATTGCAGGTCGATTCGCGTTACATTACGGATTTGATGATCCAGTGCAACCAAACGACGCGCGACTGTATCAACGTAACGGCTTACGGGGCCAAGGTTTTTTCGCCGGGCTTTCTGAAAATGAACGATGCCGAGCGGTTGAACGAGACCCGCCACGTGCTCGATGAGATCGACAAGCTACTGGCCCGCGTGAGTTACGTCGATACGCAGGTCGATGCCATCGAGTTCAACAATCGGATGATGAACGCTTATTTCTACTGATATGGGTACGGACATCCTAACGTTCGTGGACAAGTTGTCCATGAACCAAGCTTCCATTCCTCCCGCGGCGTGCCGCATCGCCGGTTTCGTCCTTTTGGTTCAGGCGGTCGTGATCTTTCTTCAAAAGAAGTACGACCCGCATAAATCCATTTGGGAAGAGCTATCCGGCGTGTTGTTGGCCGGTCTGGTCGTCTTTCTGTTCCCGGAGCTCATCCGGTTCGTCGAAGTGTCGGTCAACTCGGCCGTCCCGATCGTCGATCGAAGCGGAAGTGAAGCGTTGCGCGATTATATGCAAACGTCGCTGCTCGGGTCGGATGCCGCCGACGCAGCAGACGATGCCTCCTCCGGATTCGATTTCACCGCTTTCCTGTTGAAGTTCGCGATGATGAACCAGCCCGGGACATCGACGGGCTCCTACCTGCTCGCGAACTGCATTCTCAAACCGTTGGCCGATCTCATCAATACCTTGTGCTTTCCGACCTACATGTTTATTCGCGGGGCCGGCTTGCGGGTGTGTTATCTGATTGCGCCGTTGGTGCTGATGATGGGGGCCTTTCCGCCGTTCCGGGCACTCTGGAAACAGTGGTTCATCGTTTATACCGCCCTGTTGATCTCCGGGCCGGCCTTGATTCTCGCGAACAACTTCTGCGAGGAGGCGTTCGCGATCTATCTCGAGTGTACCGATTCGCCGACGCTCGGCTTCATCATGGTCGCTTTGGCGCGGTTCAAAATTTTCCAGTCCGTCATGGACTTGTGTTATCGGATATTCCGAGCCTGAATAATAGAAAATAATATCGTATTATCATCATATCGCAACTTATGATTCCGGATAAAATAAAAGGGTTCCGCGACGGTTTGAAACGGAACAACACGATTACCCTGCTTTGCCTGCTTCTGGTGTTGGTGTGCTTCGTGCTCAATTCACTGGAACGTCGCGAGGCATTGCGCGAGCGATCGGAATACGCCTACTACGTCGCCACCGACGGCGAGGTCATCCCCGCCCGTTACGCCCAGCGTCGCGATAATATCGAGGTCGAGATACGGCATCACTTGGCGATGTTCGTCGATGACTGGTATTGCCTGACGCAGTACGATTGGGAACGGAAGGCGGAAGCGGCCGGTTGGCTCGGCGGCAACAGTATCCGCGACCTCTTCATCGCCCGTAAGAAAGCGGGTTATTACAACCGGTTCATCCAGAACAACCTGACGCAGACCGCACAGGTTGCCGACTTGCAGATTCGGGCGGAAGAGGACGGTTCCTATTCGTTCGATCTGGTCGTCGATATTCAGGAACGGACGGACGCTTACGTTCGGCCGTGGCGTGTGTTGGCCAGCGGTCGGATCGGCGTCATCGAACGCAGTTGGCCGCACAATCCGCACGGGTTGTGGATCGAGCCCTATTTGGAAACCAAAATCATGGAGGTGAAGAACGATGAATAAGATGAAAATCGCTTTGCTGGCCGGTACCGCTGCTACATGTGCGGTCGGCGCCTTTTTCCTGCACAGGAGCGACGAGCGGGCCGGTACGGTCAACAGCGTTCGGGAGGTCGAAACGGCCATCGCCGATAAGACTTTTCGGACGAAATCGGAGGCTTACGAGGCCTTCGCCAACGAAAAGGAAACGTTCTACCATCGGTCGGCCAATGTGTTCGAACCGCCGAGCGGAGCTGCTGACAAAGCGGCTCCCTCCGCCGGCAAAGAACCCCGAAACCAAGCGGTTCCCGTCCCCAACGCTGACACGCAGTTCGACGAGGCGTATCGGGAGATCGAGCGGGAGATGGCGGGCATCTACGATGATCCGGAGGAGCAGCCGCAGCCGACGGCCCTTGCGCAGCAGGTTCCCGAGCTCCCGACGGAATCCGCTGCCGACCGTCGCCGTAAAGCCTTGTTGCGCGATTGGGGCATTGGCAGCGAAGCGGCTGTCCCATCGCAAACACCCGTCCCGACAACGTTTCGTGCCGTCATTCACGGCACCCAACTCTTGAAAGCGGGCCAGACGGCCTTGTTCCGAACGAAAGAGCCGATCCGTTACGGGAGCTTGGTCGTGCCGGCCCATACGTTGTTGTCCGGTACGACTTCGATCGCCGAAAACCGGTTGACGATAAAGATCGCTTCCGTGCGCCTCGAGCAGCACGTGTTCGCTTTGCCGTTGGAGGTTTACGGTTCCGACGGGATGGCCGGTTTGCCGCTCGATGGCGACGTGGTGAACAAGGTCGCCGGCGAACAGACTTCATCGACAGCGATTCAGGAGGCCGGTTCTGCGGCTTCGCGTTACGGCGGAACGATCGGCCGCGTCGCCGGCACGCTGATTTCCGGTGTGGGCAATCAAGTGCGCAGTGCGAAAAACAGCGAAATCAAATTGATCGACAATCAAGTCGTCCTTCTTAAATTATGCGAACCATGAAAAAAATTCTTTGTTGGTCGCTCCTCTTCGTAGGAGTGTCTCTCCATGCCCAGCAGCGCATTTTGTGGCGTTGCGACAAGGTAACGCAGTTGATCTTTCCGGCGGAGATCGTGAAATTCCGGAGCGGTTATACGTCCGAAGATGCCGTTTCGCAAAGCGACGGGCGGGTGCTCTACATGCAGCCCGTCGATGTGTTGCCCGAAAGCAATTTGAACGTCATCACTTCCGACGGCCGTTATTATACGTTCGACGTGGTGTACGATTCGGCGGCGGCTTCGGTCAATTACATCATCGATTCGGCTGCGGCGTTCTATCGGGAAACGCCGGAACCGTCCGTGCCCCTGTCCGAACCGGCTTCACCCGTTCCCGTCGTCGAAGATGCAGCAGGCGTTCCGGCATCGACTTCGACCGCCCGCATCGGAATGCGGATCGTCGAGACGGTACAGGGTATGCCCGATTACATCAAGTCGAACAATGTGGCTCGCTTGCAGAAACTCTCCTTCATCTTGCGCGGGGTGTATGCGGATGCCGGCCGCCTCTATTTCAAGTTCCGGATCGAGAATAACGGCAACATACCCTTCGATGTCGATTATATCGCCTTTTCGGTCATAGCTCGACGAACCAAGAAAACATCGACGCAGGAACGTATGCAGGTCTTTCCGGCAGGAGTCGAAAAGGAACTTCACCGCATCGATTCGAAAAGTTCCTGCGAAATCGTGTACGCTTTCGAGAAGTTCACGATCGGCAAGGATAAGGTGTTGTTGGCCGAGATGCTCGAATCGGGCGGCGACCGGAACATCGCTTTGCCTATCCCGGAACATTTCATCATCGAGGCTCGGCATCTATGAAAAGGCGGGGTTTCGATACGGCTTTTCACGCCGAAGCTCGGTTGTGCAACCTCACTTTGAGAGCCGCACAACAATTAATAAAAATGTTGTTCGAGGCATTACGCCGCGATTGCAGACGTCGAATCATAAATTATAAATTGCATAAAAGAGATGAAAAAAGGAATCGTCTTGTTGCTCGTCCTGCTTGCCGCGACTGCAACATCCAACGCTCAGATCGGCTATAAAGGGCAGGTCTCGTTATCGGCTCAGATCGGCATCGATCGAACGAACAGCATTGTTTACGCGGCCGACATCGACCGGTACTTCTCCGCTCACTCCGTCATCGGTATCGGCGGCACGTATAGTAGAATCCGTTACGATGCTGCTGGCGGCGATGCGTTCCATGCTACGCAATGGATCGGAGACATTCATTACCGATACGCCATCCCGTTGAATCGGTTCGTATTGCTCCCGTCCGGCGGCATCTTGCTCGGCGGCGAGCAGTGCGAGCGGTTTTCCAGATTGGGCAACTTCGTCCCGTACAACAGCCGGTTCATCTACGGCGTATTCTTGGAGGTCTCCGCCGAATACATTCTCGGCCGACACTTGTCGTTCTACATCGCACCGAGAATGAATTACCTGATGAAAACGAATTTCGACGAACTGAATGTAAGCGGAAGTGCAGGGGTGAAGGTGTATTTCTGAAAGAATTGATTTGAAATACATTCTATCTATAATTAAAAAAGAGGAAGCCATGCTTTCTCTTTTTTTGTTATAAAAGAAGTTTAATTCACTATATTTGTAACAAATAATGGCTGTTCTTATTGTAACAAGTGAATTATGGAAAATAGAGTGTCAAAATTTGATGATCAAACAATTCAGGCTTTGTTTGGTTTTGAAGATGCAGAGAGTGAAAATCCAACACGGTTGAAAGAGTATTTTTTGAAAAAAGATACTTATGAACGTGTAGTGGCTGATCTTCCTGTTCGTATTTTAGTCGGGCATAAAGGGACAGGGAAATCTGCCTTATTTCGGGTCGCAATGTCTGAAGAACGAGATAAGGGCAATCTACCTATTTTAATAAAACCTGATGATATTGCTGAATTGGGATTAGAGCAAACCAATTTTTTGATACGAGTTCGTCAATGGAAACAAGGTCTTATTAAAATCATTGGTGAAAAAGTGTTTAATGAGTTTGGAATAGAAGATTCATCAGCTCTTGGAAAATTATCCAATATCGGTTTAAGGTTGTTTGGGTTTCTTACTGAAACGGTTAAGAAATTGCAGGAAAATGTTGAATTATCCGAGGCTCAAAAATTATTAATTAGAGATTTTCTAAATAAGAAAAAAATAGTTGTTTATCTTGATGATTTAGATCGAGGTTGGGAAGGAAGGAAAGACGATATTATTAGAATATCAGCGTTGCTTAATGCAATACGAGACATTGCGAGTGATAATGATGGCTTATTATTTAAGGTAGCATTAAGATCTGATGTTTATTATTTAGTTCGGACGGCAGATGAATCAACAGATAAAATAGAGGGGGCTGTTGTGTGGTGTCAATGGACAAACCATGAGATTTTAGTTTTGCTTATTAAGCGGATATTAACATATTTCAAAAATGAGGTTAATTATAACATTCTTATCAAAACCGATCAGTTCCATTTAAGCCCATATCTTGATCAAGTGTTTGACCGTAAATTTGAAGGTAAAGGGAAATGGAGCAACACTTATACATATAAGGTTTTAATGTCAATGATTAGACGTCGTCCTCGTGATTTGGTGAAATTGTGTTCATTAGCTGCTCAAAAAGCAAGAAATAGTAATTCAAATGTTATTAAGACAGAACATCTACAATCAATATTTGAAGAGTATTCACAGGGTCGTATGCAAGACACGATTAATGAATTTAAGTCTGAACTTCCTAATATTGAGAGATTATTATTTGGAATGAAACCTTCAAAAAAACAAAAAAAAGAAGGTAAAGGCTATGTATATACTACTTCGGAATTAAAACAAAAATTGGGGGAAATTATAGAACATTCAAATTATACGTTTAAGAATGGACAAGCAGCTACACCAACTACTTTAGCTCAATTTTTGTATAAAATTAACTTTATTACAGCAAGAAAAGAATTAGATTCTAATGAAGTGCAACGAAAATACTTTGAAGAGAATAGGTATTTATCGTCAGACTTTGTCGATTTTGGTTATGAGTGGGAAGTACATCCTGCATTTAGGTGGGTACTACAACCGGATAATATTCAAGATATTTTTCAAAAGCTATCATTGTCTGCTGATTAGAAATTCTTGTTAGTATCCCTGTTTTGAACTTTTATTACAAGGATTATATAATTGCACTTGATACATTCTTCCCTTCACGGATCAGCATTTGTCGTAAAAGGCCTTTGCCTTGCTTCAAAAAAGCAGGGCCTTATGCTTTTACTTTGATGATTTGGTTCCAGTCGGTCGTGTATCTACGCGAAAGGTGGTTGCGGTTCATCTTGAAAGGTTCCGGGCCTTCGGCTGCCGTTCGGATTTTATGACGGCCGTAAGTCGTATTCAGCGCATCAACTGTCTTCATTAGCTGAGTATGTTTTGTCCGGTCGGCCGTATCGAACAGATCGCATTGCTGTCCCTCTTTGGGTCGCAAGTCCGATAAAACGATTCCGGCCCGTTTGTAACCGTATCCTTTGCGATAAATCGAACGAAGCATCCGTGCCGCAAGCGCGGTCAGTTCCAGTGTGTCGTCGGTCGGAACGGAGAGTTTCACGAGGCGGGATTCATAGGATTGCGGTCGGTTTTCGTTGTGCCGATTGGTCAGTATGAAAACCCGCATTTCCCCACATACGCTTCGTTGCCTGCGCAGCTTCTCCGCACAGGCTCCCGTGTATTGCGCAACTCGTCGATGCAGTTCTTCGTAGTCTTCGACTTCCCGATCGAAGGTGCGGGTCGTGGCTATCTGCTTTTTGGTCGTAGGTATCTGTTCGAACCCGATGCACGCTTCGCCTTGCAGCTCGCGCCATGTACGCAGACCTACGACGTGCATCTTTTGTCGAATCCAGCTCTCCGGCAGGCGGACGAAATCTTGGGCCGTCCGGATGCCGTGCACTTCGAGCAGACGTTTCCATTGACGACCGATGCCCCACACTTCGTCGATCGGGAAACGATTCAATACCTTTTCTATATCTTCCGACTGGTTTAGAAGACAGCAGCCTGCGAGCTTCGGATAGCGCTTGCAGAGTTTCGAGGCGATTTTCGCCAGCGTCTTGGTCGGCGCGATGCCGATACTCACGGGGATTCCGGTTTGTTGTCGAATCGTGCGGGCCATCCGATGGCCCTGTTCATCGAGCGATTCTGTGTCCATTCCCGTGAAATCCAAAAAGGCTTCGTCGATGGAATAGACTTCGATCGCCGGTACGAATTGTCGGAGGAGGTTCATCACACGCCGCGACATATCGCCATAGAGTACGAAATTGGCCGAGAATACGGCTATTTCGTGTTGCCGCATCAAATCGCGCAGTTGATAGTAAGGTTGTCCCATCGCGATCCCCAGACGTTTGGCTTCGTTCGAGCGCGCGATTACACAGCCGTCGTTGTTCGACAGGACAATGACCGGTCGCCCTTCGAGCGAGGGATCGAAGACCCGTTCGCACGAAGCATAGAAGTTGTTGCAGTCGCAGAGCCCGTACATGGATTCAGACCGGTTTGACGACCCAGTTGACAACGCCCCATACTTCAAACGGCTCGTCCGGACGGATTTCGATGACCGGATATTTGGGGTTCGCTGGAATCAGTCGGATGCCCGCAGCTTCGAATCGCACTCGTTTCAGCGTAAATTCGCCATCGAGATAGACGACCGCCAAACATCCGTCGTACGGTTCCACGGCTTTGTCCACTACCAGAATGTCGCCTTCGACGATTCCGTCGTCTTTCATCGAATCGCCTTCGACCCGGGCGAAGAACGTGGCTTCGGGATGTTTAATGACCAGATCGTTTAGATCGAGGGCCCCTTCCAAAAAATCATCGGCCGGCGAAGGGAATCCGGCATGGACGATGCTTTCGGCCAGCGGCAGTTCGGTCGATTCAGTTGCCTCTGGTGTGAAAAATTTCAGCGGTTTCGGATCGGATTCCATAGCGAACAGTTTCCGATTCGAGCGGCAAAAACCGAGACAAAATTATTCTGACGTCCGAAAAAATATTATAATAATATCATAATATTTTCTGCTCAATTCTTCCTTTCACAGATCAACGCTTTGGTGGTATAGGGGTTATTCAATCGAGTGATTTGTGAAGCGCGGCGTTCGTCGCTCTTTTTCATGGCCGAAAATAATATCGTAATATTATATTATCATATTATTTTGTAATATCCGAAATTTTGTTTATTTTTAGAATAAAATAAGTCGTTCTTATTAAATAAAATAATATATAGATATGGAACATCATGATTTTACAGAAGAAAAGGCTACACAACTTGGAGCTGGCCTTGTGGCGGTTGGAGTATTTGGAAAAGCATCTGTTGTCGCTAAAGGAATTTGTGCTTGTACAACGGTAGCAAAAGCCGGTGTGGTATTTGGTGGTATGATTGCTCCACCATTAGCAATAGGTATTGGAATAGGTTGTATTGCCGTTGGCCTTATTAGTTTTTTGGGGAAACGAAAATAATATCGTAATATTATATTATCATATTATTTTGTAATATCCGAAATTCTTTCTTATATTTGCATTGCTATACTAAATCAAGAGGTGCGCAGAGAGTGCACCGTTATGGTGCTTTTTTTGTGCAGATAAATGAACAGACGAATGGGTACCCTGTGGCGAAGCTGTAATGGCAAGCCGACCTCTTGATAGAAGTATAGCAGCAGGTAGTGCCCGTTCGTTTTTTTTGTAAATGCTATACTTCGTATGAAAAATCAACCCATTTCTTCCGGTTCCGTACCGGTTACCTTCCGCATGGCTGCCGATGTCGCGGCCAAGATTCAGTCGCAGCAGCTCGATTTCCGGCCTTTGTTCGAATTGCTGGACGGTGAATCATTCACTCCGAACGATCTGGCCGAAACTCTTCTCTCTGCCTATTTCGCATACACGCAGGTGTTATTGCTCCGGCCGGAAGAAATAACCATCGGAGGTTCAGAATTAAACATTCACCTGGTTGCTCTCGAACGTCTTTATCGGGCGTTCAAAGAGATGAAGCCATCCGAAGTTTCATCGGCGGAAAGCGGTGAATAACGTTGCGTAAACAGAAGAAAAAATTATATGTTTCACGCATTGTAACCAGAAAATAGTTACATTTGCATAGTTATTGTTCGGTATCGTATGGGAACAAAAGATAAATTGATCGCTCGTTTTTTGAAACGACCCAAAGATTTCACTTTCGATGAAATGGTTCGTCTGTTTGGGATTTTTGGATTTACATTGGGCGAAAAAGGGGCGACATCCGGCTCACGTATCGAGTTTTACAATGCAGAACGAGGTTTGTCTTACGGACTGCATCGACCGCATCCCGGAAGCATTATCAAATCGTATGTAATGAAACAAGTATTGGAATATCTTACGAATAACAAATTATTGGAGGAGTAGTTATGGGAACGATGAAGTACAGAGGATATATCGGTAGTGTGGAGTTCAGCGATGAAGATAATTGCCTTTTCGGGAAAGTGCTCGGATTGCATAAAACGGCGATTACATACGAAGGAAATACGGTAGATGAACTGCGTCGAGATTTTCATGCAGGTGTGGATCATTATTTATTGCAATGTTCCGAACGCAATGTTGAACCTGAAAAACCATTTAGCGGAACACTTAACATTCGTATTCCGAGTGAAGTTCACGGTGCGTTGGCGGCTATGGCCGGAGAATCCGGCACATCTATCAATTCGGTGATAAAACAAGCATTGATAGACTTTACCAATCAAAAAAATTATTAACTTTAAGATTAAGAAAATAAACATTCAGCATCATGAAGAATCAGTTTTATATTTTGGTGGCCGCTGTGGCGGCGGTTGCGTTCTGCGGTTGTTCGAAGGACGACGAGGGCGGTGGTTCGGAAGCACAGTTCCAAGTGCAGGCATCGTCGAAGGTGGCTTGTACGGATCGTATTCCCGTGCGGTTCTCGGTTGCGTGCGATGCGGCTCCGACCGTTACGTTCACGACCGAGGAAGGCGCATTGGGTATCGTCAGCATGGACGGTTTCACCTCCTTCGACAGCGAGAAGATTTATGCCGGTGAGCCGATCGAGGTCAAGTTCGCCAACGGTGTCGCTACGACGGAATTCCGTTATATTCCGCTCTCGACCGGCAGCCATACCGTAACCTTCACGGCCAATTACACCCAGAACGGCGTTGCGAAGATCGCGACTTCGCGTCAGGTGTTGACCGTGGCGGAGGATGCCAGCAAAGAGTTCAATCCGGATGTATATCAGGATGAGATCGGATATTATGTTTATAATTTCCGGAAGGCCGAAACCGGTTACGAATATCGGGTCGGTCTGGGTTCGGTTCAGGGCAAGACCGGCGAACATCCCGATTACGTTACCATCATGCAGGATAAGGAAGACATTACGATGGAAAAGGATGCGTTTTATCCGATTACCTGGGATAGATGGGGCGATTGTTCTTCTCCTGTGGTAGTGAGGAGTTGGTATGAGGATGATCAGCATGATGAAGGGTGGTATAGTTACAGAGCTACCGGCCCTATTACTTTGACGTTAGTATTTTGTGATGCTTGCGACCGTTGTCGGGATGTCGTTATCGAGACCGACGCACAAGGTAAAGTCGTTTCGTCCGTAACGGGCGATTATTATCTGTGGCGGAACCGGAAGTGATCCGATCGTTCGGATGCAAAAGCAAGGCCCCGAGAATCAATCTCGGGGCCTCTTTGTTTATTTCCAGTAGTTAGCCAGTTCGTCGATTATTTCAATATGTTCGAAATCTGTTTCTATTTGCAGATCAGAACCGGAATACAGAGATGTTATACTAACGTCCTTTTCGTATATTTGGTTTCCGAAACTGTAATAGGTAAAGGGCCTATCGAGCATTTTGAACTCGGGGTGGATTTCGGGTTCTTCATCCCACGGGCCCGGATAGATGAGATGATCGGCATGTTCGCTGTAAGGTGCGAAAAGCTCTCCTTCTCCCGATTGATCCGTTACTTGGGCCAGCACTTCGGTGTGGGTGGTCGCCGGCGCTTCTGGATAGGCGACAACGAACGATTCCCATGTGGGTGAGGATTCATAGCTGATCTCTTCTTCTACGCATTGCCAACCCGCTCCTCCTCGATTTTCCAGCACGACGGTCATGGTGCGCGTCTCGTGCGGGAAGAGTCGGATTTCGACCATCCGACTGGCACCCAAAGGTGTCGGATAGTCGAGTGCCGGTGTGAACGATACATCCGCACAGACACGGGTCGAACCGTACCAGTTGGTAGCACCTCCGCTGCCCGTAAAGAAATAGGAGCCCTGCCATATGGGATTCGCGTAGTAGATTCGGATGACCGGCACCAGCCTCGTCGCTGCGATGGTGTTCACCACTTCCGTCTTTCCGATGCGGGTTCCGTCCGGCAGATAAACTTCGATTGCGTACGACACCTCTCCCACCTCTGTCGGGACGAATACGATCGGCGACGGCAGCGTTATCGTCCGGCCCGCCTCTACCGTTACCTCCTGCGTGGCTCCCGAAGTAAACAGGCCTCCGCTCTCGCATACCGCTCGCACTGTTACCGGCCCCGTGTAGTCCTCTACGGTCAACTCGACCGTGTTCACGTTGTTCATGTAGGTCGAGTTCTTGGCCGTCTCGTTGCTTCGGATGGTCGTCTCCGGCAGCTTGAACTTCGCATAGACTCGGCTTTCCGCCGCCGTCGGCACATAGCGGAACGTCCGGTCTGCCGAGAGCTTCTGCACGAAATCCGCATCGGCATACCAGCCTTCGAAACGTTCGCCCGCGATGGTCAGCTCGCAGCCTCCCTCATAGCACCAGGCTTCCACCTTGTTCGTCGTCCGCGTCTGGCCGAGAGCTCCGCCGACCGTTATCTGGTCGATGCTCGTGCCCGTCGGATTATAGACATCCACACGGTTCGCGAACTCATGTACGAATGGATAAACTACACTTCGGCCCGTCTCGTCCGCAAGTTCCAGCACATATTCTAATCGGGAGTTCTTCCCTTCACGGATCAACGTGGGTGTGTAGGACAGTTCCAAACTGCCGTTCGCCGCCACCGGAAATTCATACGGCGCATGACTTTCGCCGCTCGCTCCGGCTGCCTTGATCGTCAGCGCTTCGGCATCTCCTTGCCGTACCGTCAGACGGCCTGTCAGCGTATGATCCGTCGTGTTCTCTGCGACATAGGTCAGCTCGCCTTTGTCCGACACTCCGAGATACCGGCCTGCGGGCCAACGGTCATCGCATTCCAGCTGATAGCGGGTAATGCGGGTGTCCGTGCGCGTATCGCTCCAGATGGTTACGTCGTAGGTGTGGGCTTCGTTCTGACGGACATTGAAATCCGTCGTATTGTTCGCACCCAGAAAGATGATGTATTCCAGCGCTGCGCCTGCTTTTTGCGCTCGGATGCGCAGATACGATGCGTTCGCCGGCGCATTCGCTCGGTTTTTCTGGTCTTGCGTCGCGATGCTCGGCACCTCGCCTCGGCAGTTCGGGAACATGTATTCGCTTCCGGTCAGCGTTATGGCTCCCGCCTCCGCTGCCTGTTCTTCGCCGGCATGGTAGCTCGTTCCCTCCGTTCCCGAGCCTTCCGGTTCATAGAGCGGGGCTCGATCGGGCAGATTGCACAACTGCGCTGACAGGAGGGTGATTCCCATCTCGACGGCCGGTTGGGCGACCTCGATGTTGTAGGCGATGCGGGCCGCCTTGCGATAGAGGCGGAGTTCGAGCAGATAGGTCGAGAAGTCGATGTTTTCGGTCGTCCGGCCCGCCATGACGAGGGTTCCGCCCTGGTCGAGGGCATAGTCCGTAAAATCGACGAGCGACCGGCGCGTCAGCGGCCCCATGTCGCGATGGATATTGCCGACGACGTAGAACGTGTAAACGTCCGGTACGATGTCGACGACGAAATAGGTGTTGTCCGTATAGAGGTGGGCGAAAGGTTCGCTCTCGCCTTGACGATAAACGAACAGATTGGCATCCGTGAGGATGTTTTCATCGACGCTGCGCGTTACCGCAGTCGGTTGCTGCGGTTGCAGGTTCAGCGTCAGATGGACGTGTCCCGTTTCGGGTTCCGGCAGGTCGTCCTGCCCGCATCCGGTCAGCGCCAGCAGGACGAGCAGGGGGATAATGCGTAAGTTTTTCATGATGATCGTTTTTCGGGGATTGTTCGGTACGTCGTTCACGCATCGCCGGCGGGATTCGAACCCGCAGCCTCGTATGCGGCTATGGGGCCGGATACGCGCTCTGCCGATTGAGCTACGGCGATCCGTCTGCGGTTATCGGCCCACATCGACGTGTTGGGTCGCGAGGGTTTCCCAGTCTGCGACGTCGATTTTCACTAAGATGTCGGAGCCGGTCAGGCCGTTGATCGAGGCGTTGACGTAGTAGGCTCCATTTCGCAGGATGCGGCCGTCGCCCGTTCCGGTCAGTTCGACTTCATAGACTACGGGTACCCGATCGTCGGTCGTCGAGGCGGAGCCGTCGATGTCATAGGTCGCATCGACGGTCAGCAGGACGCGGCTGCCTTCGACGGCTCCGGCCTTTTCGAAGAGGTAGAAGAGGTTCCGGCCGGCGGAGGATTCCTGTACGGACGTGAAGTTCTGGCCGCCATCGGCATAGTTCGTCGCCGAGCGATCCATCAGATAGGATGCTTGGGCTCCGCGCGTGAGCGTGATGCGGTCGATCGTGATGGTCTCGTCTCCGTACTTGGCACGGAAGGCGTCGGTCGTCGTGAGAAAGACTTCGATTTTGGCTACCGTGCGGGCCAGTTCGATGCCTACGTTCGTCGTGCCCCTGGTAATGCGTTGTTGCGTCCGGCCGCTCATGACGAAGCCTTCCGGACGGACGGATTTCGACGTTACATCGGCGAAGGTGCCGTTGTAGGCTGCTACGTTCTCATCCAGTTCCGCCAGCAGGCGATCGACCGATACAACGCTTTTCGGTACCGTGCGATTGGCGACGACCACGAAATCGCAGGTTTCGCCTTCCCGTACATCGGGCACGATGAGCGATACGGGCGTCGTCGGGGCATCGGCGATCTCCTTGGCCGAGAGGTCGCGGCGGAATCGGATGTTCCCATCGGGGCCGAATACGAATACGGTAGCCGTGTTCACGGCCTTCTCCCAGGATTCGGTCGTGCCTGCGCCGAAGGCTCGGGTTCCGGTTGCGCGGGCGCCTGTTTCGAAATAGAGGGCGATGCCCTGTCGTTCGTCTGCCGGTACAGCAGGAACGGGTTCGGTCGGTTCGTCGGCGCACGAAACGATCATGGCTGCTGCAAACAGTGCAGCGCAGGAATAAAGATGCTTTTTCATAATAGATAATAATAAATTATAGGGTGTTATCGGTATCAGTTTCCGAGGTGTTCTTCCTGAACGATGACGCCGCGCCAATCCGAGACGACGATCTTGACGCCCGCATCATCGACGGCGATTCGGACATCGATTTCCACATCGTGTCCCGCAGCTCCTTCGACGATCGAGGCGAAATCGCGGATCGTCGTTTCGCACAGACGGACGTACTGGCTTTCCGGATGGTCGCAGTAGATGCCCAGCACCAGATCGTCGCGGTCGGTGAAATAGGGCGTGTAGAACGAGCCCGACAGCCGGCCATTGTCGTAGGCCAATTCCGGACGATAGCGTTTCATCGCGCCGGAGGGACGGTTGAAGAAATCCAGGGCTTCGCGGTTGTCGATGGCGAAGTAGTGGCTTTCCGGATGCGGCACTTTTTCCAGACCGGTTACCAGTACATTGATTTTGAAGACCGATTTGAAAAGATCGATATCGAATCGGAGCGAATCGCCCTTCACGACGGCAGTTTCGAATCGGCCATAGAGCAGCTGATCTGCTCCGGTCGGATGCAGCCCGAGCGCCGCTTCATCGAGATGCCGTTCTTCGACCGCGGTCGAATCGCCGATATTGGCCCAGCTAACGAAGGTGTAGCGTCCGCGCGTGAGATAGGTTTGCATGACGGGGCCGTCTCCCAAGACGGTGTGCAGCGGCAGCAGCGTGTCGCGATAGAGACGGCCCGCATCGTCGTAAATGAAAAGGCGCATCGAGCGGATGTCGTCCAGCGTGGACGTTTCGCCATTGTCGTAGCGGTATTTCAGATAGACTGCGGCTTTGTGTTTGACGGTAACGGTTACCTCGTCGTCCACTTCGCAGCCGACGCAGAACAGCCCGAACAAGAGGGGCAGGAATAGACGTTTCGTGTTTTTCATAGCGGATTATTGAATTTCGATTTCATTCGGAAAGATATAGCGGGTCGTCTCGGATTCAGCGGCATGCTCCGTAGGGTCGAACCGCAGTTGCGGATTATCGGATCGTCGCAGGTAGATCGTAAAATCATCGTCGATGCGCCAGAAATAGCCGGTCGCCGATTCGACTGTCCATGCTTTCTGTTCAGTCGGCGGAACGGTCAGCGTCCAGCGGTACTTTTCGTAATAGAGGCGGATTTCGTCCGACAGCCGGTAGTCGGATTGCAAATTCCGCCGATAGTCGTAGACTGTTTTCCAGCCGGTGATTCGGCCGCTTGCGTTCGCTACGGGATAGTTGTACGGCTTGCGATAGGACGACGTCAGGGTCAGACGAACTCGGCGCTTTTTCAGCTCCAGTACGATGTCCGGTGCCGTCTCGTAGGTTACGACCAACTCGCAGCGGTTTCCCGTCGAGAGCCGGTTGCCCGCCGCATCGTACCAGCCGGACGCTTCGAAGTTGTAGCCCGGATCGTTGCGCAGTTCGAGGATAGCGCACTCGCCTTCGGTTGCATATTCCCCCTCTCCGGTAATCGTAATGCCGTTCGACGCGGCGCATTTCACCGTGAGGCGTTTAGCGACTTCGACGTAGGCGCACACTTGCTTCGCGGCTTCTCCGGCCTGTATATCGAAGGCAAGGAGCTGTTCTCCGAGGGCGGCGGGTCGGTATTCGATCGTTACCCGTTCTTCCTCCGTCGCAATGCCGTCCTCTCCTACCGCTTCTCCTTGATAAAGGAAGGTTCCTTTGCCTTGAATGACCGAAGGCCGGATCGTGTATTCGCCCGCATACTTCGGATAGTCGATCGTCAGGTGCACGGGTACGGTTTCGTCCGAGTGCGGATTCACGAGCTGCGCTTCGCATTCCGCCTCTGCCGTCAACTCGGGCGGAAATTCGGCCGTTACGACCGCTTCGCAGCGATTGCTGCACACCTCGCCGACCTGCGTGCGGACTTGGAATCCGATGCGCACCTCTCCTTCTTCGTCGGGCGTTACCGATACATGGAGCGTATCGGATTGCACGACGATCCATTCGCCGCGCGTAGGAACGAGCACGCCATCGATCGCGATACGCGCTGCGCCGGTCAGCAGGGTCGTCGCAAGGGCATGGCCGATGCCCGCCTCTTTCTGCGAAATGACCAGCAGGCCTGCGACCGTCTCGTTCGGCGCACACTCCGTCGCATCGAATCGGGCGACCAGCACCGGCTCCGACGGTTTTTCGATAGACGGTTTGTCGGGGGGCGGTTCGTCCGGAGCCGGTTGCTCCGGATTGTCGGGTTCCTCCGGATCGGGGGCTTCCGGTTCCTCCGGTGCCGGTTCTTGGGGTGCCGGATTTTCCGGAACATTCGGATCGACCGGTTCGTCCGGAGAGGGCGTGCATCCGAAAACGAATGCAGCGGTCAACAGGAATAAGAACAAATGGCGCATGACGATCAGTATTTGAGGGTGATGTTTTCGGGAAGCAGGTAGCGGGTCGTCTCAGATTCTGCGGTGTGCGCCGAGCGATCGAACCGCAGCGTCGGGTTGTCGCTCGGACGCAGCTCGATGGTGAATCGTTTGTCGCAGCGCCAGAACCAGTCGCTGGCGGCTTCTCCCGCATGGAATCGCGGATGCGCTTCGCCGCGAATGAACGACGGCTGGCCCTCCATGACGGTTTGGTTCGGGTAAAGGTCGTATTGGTAGGTGTCGTAGACGAATACCAGATCGTCCGAAAGGCGGTAGTCGGCCGTCAATCGGAGCCGGTAATCGTGCGCTTGCCGGCGTTCGAGTTTGTTGCCGGTCGTGTTCGGCACGTAATACTCCGTTACGATCCGTTCGCAGTCGCTCGTTTCGATGCGTACCTCGCGCTTTTTCAGGCGGAGTTCGACGCTCGAAATACCGTCGAGCGTAAGCCGGATCGGACAGTTCTTCTCTGCTGAAAGCAGATTGCCGTCCGGATCGTACCAGCCGTCCACCTCGAAATTGTAGCCGTCGGCCGGTTCGAATGCCAGCGACAGGTCGCCACCTTCGGTGTTGTAGGTTCCGACGCCCGAGACGGTGAACCCCTCGCCTACCGCGCAATGCACCTCGATCTTTTTAGCGACGTTCAGATAGGCTCGGGCTTCGGCCTGCACGCCTTCGGCCGTTACGGTGAATACGAAGAGTTGTTCGCCGAGAGCAGCCGGACGGAAATAGAGCGTCGTTTCGGCTGCGAGCTCCACTGCGACATCCGTGATGACATTCCCTTCGTGATAGATGGCGCCGGAGCCTTGCGCAAGGGTCGCCGTAACTTTGTACGGGCCCGAATAGCCGGCTTTGGCGATTGCAAGCCGGATCGGAATTAGCGCATCGTGCGGCGGATCGACCGCTTCGGCTTCGCATTCCGCCTGCACCGTCAGGAGGCTTTCCGTTTCGGCTCGCAGCGTCAGCCGACAGGCTTCGCTGACCTCGCCGGCTGCCGACATTGCCTGCAAAGCCAGTTCGTGTTCGCCTGCTTGCTCGGGGGTGATGCGGATCGTCGCGTTCTTGCCGTCCAAACGCACCCATTCGCCCGTGGCGGGGAGTTCCCGATCATCGACGGCGATGCGTACCGCGCCTTTGCGTACGACGGCTGCCAAAGCATAATAGTCCGTTTCGGCCGTGCCTCGTTGTGCGATCGACAGTCGGCCCGTGAGGGAGGCTCCGAGCCGGCAGGTCGTCGCGGAGAGCGATACGGTCAGCGTCGGGGCCGGTTCCCGTGTCGAATAGTCCGTCGTGCCGCAGCCGGAGAGCTGGGCCGCCAGCAGCAGAAAGGGAATGTATCGGGTTGCGTGTCTCATGGCTTATTGCGTGATGATGATTTCGAGCGGAAGGATGCGGGTCGTGTAGCCATCGTCGACCGAGAACTGGAATCGGTGTACGCCTCGGGCGGTCGCCGTATAATAGAGTTCTTGGGTCGTGTTGACCGGACAAATAAAACTTTCGCCGTCGGCGACGACCAAGGCTCCGTATTGCAAAGTCCCTTCACCGGCTTTCCGAACGAACTTCACGGGCAGTTGTCCGTCGAATCCGGTCTTGGCGACGCGGACGGTCAGCGCGACGGGGCGTTCGATCGAAGCGGTGGCCGGAGCTTCGACCGTCAGTTCGAGTTCCGGACTTCCGCCGATGGAGAGATTCAGCCGGCTGCGGGCGCTTTGTTCGCCATCGGTCGTTCGCGCTTCGAGCGACAGCCGGAGCCATCCGGTTTTGCGGGGCACGAGGGTCAGCGTTTCGGTCGATTGCGACAGCCGAACCCAGGAGCCGTCGGCCGACAGCGGTTGGTCGTTCAAGCGCAGTTCACAGGCTCCTTCTTCGACGACGCACGCGAGCAGATAATCGCCTTCGTAGCCCCGTTGCGATACGGAGACCCGGATATGGGCCGGTTCATCGACGACGTAGCTCTCTTGCAGCGCTGCAACGGTCAGCGTCGGGGCCGGTTCTTCGAGTTCGATCGGTTCGTTCGAACAGGCTGCGGCCAGCAGGGCGAAGAGGAAAAGCGTTCGTTTCATAGCGGTGCGGATTTTATAGATCGCGGACGGGGAAGAACGGATAAGGACGATCCTTGTAGAGGGCGTTTCGCTTTCCGTATCGGCCTTCGGCGACGATGAATTCGTAATAATGGTAGGTCAGCAGCACTTCGTCGCGATCGACCGAACACGATAGGTAGGAACAGTCGTTCGTAAGAAAGAGCGTGCCGCCGACCCGTTGCATACAGGCGCGGATCGGTTCCATGTCGAACCGGTAAGCCAGCTCTTCCAGCAGCCGGATGTCGGGCAGATACCAGCGGCCCGGATAGTCGGGTTCATAGCCGTAGCAGGCTTCGACGACGGGTGCCGAGGCGATGGCTCCGTCGAGCAAGGCCCGGTGTACGTTGCGTGTGCGTTCCGCTCCGTCGAAATGGGATACCGTCAGGAACTCCGGAATCGAGGCGAAACGATCGTCCGGCCCGCAGAACGGGAGCGCATCCAGCGCATGAAGCGGCAGCAGAACTTTCCGTTCGCCGTCGATGAAGGCGATGCCATCGACTTCCGACGAAACTGCGTCTCCCGAGCTCTCCCACTCGTCGAGCGTATGGAACGCCGTCCCTTCGTAGTTGCGGGTATGGATATAGACGCCATCGGCCGGCAGCTTCATGCTTTCCGGTCGGTAGGCTTTGCAGCCGATTTCGACGACTTGTTCGTACCGTCCGTCCGAGACGGTGAACAGCAGCCGGTGTTCGCCCGAAGCGGTCGGATGATAAGCGAGCCGGAAAGAGGCTTGTTCGGCGCTCACGGCGAATGCGTCGCCTTCGGCGATCGCGTAGTCTCCGTCGCAGAATCCCTGACCTGCGGCATGGGTGAATACGACGGTATAGCTGCCGGTGAAGTTCGCCTTCGACAGAGAGAGTTCGATGCCCATCGTCTCGGTCGTAAGCAGCGGTTTGCGGTCGTATTGCGCTTGTATTTCGATCGGCGCCGGATTGACGCTGCGCAGTTCGACGGTATCGGCCGTTGCAATCGAACGGTCGAGCGAGGATACGGCGAACGCGATCCGGATGGTCTGTTCGACGGTTGCCGCCGCTTCCGGTACGATCGTCAGCTTTGCGACGCACGTCGATGCGGCCTTGTTGACGACGGCATACGGAATCGCGATTTCCGCATCGGGCTGGATCGGGGTGTCATCGAGCCGAACGGATGCGTTGCCTTGCAGCGTGCGCACTCGCAGCAGGCAGCTGTCGCGCAAGGCGTTTCGTTCTTCGATGGCGAGCCGCACGGAACAAGGTTCGCCCGTCTGGCAGACCGGTTCATCGACGGAGGCGGTCAGCTCGATCCGATGCTCCGAGGTCGGTACCGGTGCGGATTGCGGATCGTCCGTCGTGCTGCATCCGAAAAGCAAGGCCGCCAGCAACAGGACGACCGTATCGAAAATAGGAGGTCTCATATCAGAAAGCCGAGGATTGAACGTGGTTCTGTTTGAACAGCAGTTGGATTTCCGGATCGAGGTTGCCGCGGAACTTCAACACGGGTTCCGCTTTGATGGCTTCGAGGTAGTATGCGAGCCCTTCGCGGGGTTTGTTCAGCCGCGAGAGCGCGATGGCGGTCAGATAGTCCGTCCGTGCACACTTCTCGGCCGGCGGCAGTTGTTCGAGAATTTCGAGTGCCGCATCGTCGTAGCCGAGCGAGAGCATGACGATGGCCAAGTTCCGGTCTTTGTAATCATAGAGGGTGCGCAATGCGCCTACATAGTCGCGGTCGCGCAGTTGTTGAACGCCGCGCATATAGGTCGTATCGAGCACCGTCAGCTGGATCGTATCCTTGACCATATCCACCCGCCGGAGGTTGTAACGGAAGTCCACGGCCCGCAGCTGCGGATAGAGCGCTTCGCGCAGATAGGCGTAGTCTTTCGGATACTTCTGCCGGATGAGCGGTTCCGTGGCATCGAGGTCGGTGCTGCTCTCGATCATTTGTAGAATTTCCGACCAATGCGACAGGTCTTCGTTGCGGAGGATCATGCGTTTGAGCAGCGCCCAGTCTTCGCCGATCGAACGGGTGCGGATCAGCGTATCGACATCGCGGCCGAACTTTTTTATTAAGCGGCGTTTGATCGCATCGGCACGGGCGGATGCGATGCGGTCGTTCATCGTGCGCGGGCCCTCCGGCGAGGAGGAGGCGATGATGGTGATCGAATCGACGAAGAATTCGTATTGATTCATCAGCGTGTCCATCAGCCGCTCGATTTTTTCCAACTGAGCCCGATTATCGCCCAACGTGTCGATGATCTCCGCACGTCCCACTTGGAAGGTGAGGTAGTTGCGGTCGTGCACTTCGACGTATTTGTCGATGACCTGAATCAGATAGCGCGGTTCGGGGTCGATGAGCGAAAGCATCGAGGTAACGGAATAGGTCAGCGTGTCGGTATTCTGGAAGTCATAGACGCTGCGGTCGATGGCCGATACCTGCCCGCGGAAAAAGAGCTTCAGCCGGCGGGTATTCTTGGTCGGACGGTACTTTTGCGTGTAGTGGTAGTGGATTTCGCCTTTGCGGATGATGACGGAATCGAGCCGCGGATCGGACAGATAGGGGAAGGCGACGGTTTGCCGGTAGGTATGGGCGAGCCGCTCGGCTTTGTGCGGCTCTTCGGCTGCCATGTAATTGTTGTAGGCACGGTAGTATTTGGCCGCCAGTGCGGTCGCCGATGAGAGTTCGGTGGTATCTTCGAGCAGCCGGTTCAGGTAGCGGTTCATCTGCCAGTATTGGCGTTTCTGGACTTCGGAAAAGAGCTCACCCCGAATCGAGAGCGGTTGCAGAGCCTCGATACGGTCGTTGTTCTCGATCATGGGGGTGAGCTGCAATCCCCAGTTGCGGTTTTGCAGGTCGGCCGGAATGGCGACGATGAAGTCGATGGAGATTTCGCCGTTGCGTTCGGCGACGTTTTTCGACTTGGCAACGACGTAAACGGCCCCGATGTCGCCGCCCTTCATGACCAACTCGCCGTCGGTGTCCCGTTCTGCCTCGACTAAATAAACGCTGTCGTGTCCCGGGCCGAGCGAGATGCGTTGCAGTTGTTCGACGGCCCGTTCCACATCCTCGACCTCCGGAGTTTCGGTGCGTTCGCCTTTCGGAAGATGGATGCTGGCCGTCGGCATCCGGTGGTGCAATCCGTGCGTCATGGCGCAGGAGACGAACAGGAATCCCGCGAACGCATAACCGATGATCTTATATGTATATGTTTTCATCATTCAGAAGAGATAGGAAAATGAAATGTTGATTTTCGTCGGCAGGAGCAGCACGCGCCGGTGATGGTAGGTATATTCGTCGTCGAACTCGCCGATGTATTTCGAAAAGAGTTTTTCATCGTAGGGCGTATAGAGAATACCGACGCCCAATTCGACTAAAAAATTCCAACGGGTCGTCAGCAGCTTCGAGTATCCCCACGAGCAGCCGATGCCGTAGGCGTTTCCTTTATAATAGCTTCGGTGGCGTCCGAACTCGTAGTTGGCGTAGATCAGATAGGGAGAGACGAAATTGCCGACATAGCGTTCGACCAGCCAGTGCCGCCAGCCGGGTTGTAAGGCGAGGTGTTGCCAGCGGGTGTTGCCGAACGCGAACGGATTGCCCGAGAGCGGAACGTCGATCGTGTTGCGTTTGTCGATGCTGAAATCCAGGGCGACATTCAGGTTGCCGACGGCCCATCCTGCGAGGTTGGTCGATACCGAGGAGAATTGTGCATGCGCCGCAGACGACGCGGCGAGAAATGCGAAAATCAATAAAAAACGTTTCATAACCGGTGAGTTTTTGCGGCGAATATAAACAAAGAAATTAACGTTGCAATACCGCGAATTTTCAATATTATAATAATATAAAATAATATAATAATATTCACATTTTCAACGGTTTGAAACTCGAAAGGTTATACCGGAATTTATAAAAACGGATCGTGCATTTTCGACGCAGAAAAAAATTTTTCGCAAGCTCTCTTTTCTACCCGAAAAATGCCCGAATTCGGAAAAAGCGACATCACTTCTTCCCTTCACGATTCAACATTTTCTGCCAGTTCAGATAGAGGTAGCAGTAAGGTAATGGATTTTGTTCTTTGCCGTTTTTTGCGACGGCATAGTGCAGATGCGGGCCGGTGCTGCGACCGGTACTACCGACCCTGCCGATCGTTCGACCGATACGGACAGTGTCGCCTTGCGATGCATGGATTTCATTCAGGTGTCCGTATAGCGTCGTGAATCCATAGGCATGACGGATTCTTACGAACTTGCCTATTGTCGGTGTTTCTCCGGTTTCGATAATCGTTCCATCGGCGGTTGCGTGTACCGGTTCTCCCATGTTACCCGGCAGATCGATGCCCGAGTGGTGTTTGTATTCATGCAGGAGCGGATGCAATCGTTGGCCGTAATAGGAACTGACCGATATTCGGCGCAGGTCTTCCGGATAGAGCGGAGATATGCAGGGGATGCAGGTAATGACCGAGACTGATGGTTTCAGCAGGGCGATCGTCTTTTCGACTTGGCGATAGGACGTCGCCAGCGTCAGCAGCCGGTCGGACGGATCGGTTCTTGGCATCGTCGAGGAGCAGAGACAGAAAAGTACGGTGCACAAGGTGCATAGTTTGGTCGGATAAAGAAACAGCTTTTTCATTGTTCTCGAAATAAAAGCGGTAACTCCGAAATATCGGAATTACCGCTTTTGTATCGTTATGGATAGATGTCTCTTTATCGAAAATAGTCTTTTTCTTTTTCAGAAAATAGGGGAGAATTCAAGGCTGCATCGAGTAACATCGTCATATCTTCATTTCTCATTCGTCCTTTCATTTGAGTTGCTCCGGTGCTCAATTCATTAATAAGCTCGATTTTTCGTAAGGTCGAGAGTTTGTGTCCATCGACAAATGAAACATGATCGAGGAATGTGTAATTTTCGGGCTTTACCGGCATTTGCATATCATACATCGCTTTATTGTTGGCAATTATTTTTAATAGCAGTAATTCCGATATTTCAAAGAACGGATATAGGTTTGTCTTTATTTTACGCTGTGGCCAGCCTCTGTTTCGCATCCATCATCTTGCTTTTTCAGATATTGTATTTTTCGGCAAGCATATCGAGTGCTTCCCAAATGACTGCACGTTGCGTACAGTACAAACCGCCTATTTTAAGTCGTTTTTCGATAATCTTCAAATGCGCTTTGTCTATATCTATGGATAGCTTTTTTATGTACGGTTTCGGTTCCGTCATCTTTTTCTTTTTGCTTACGGTTACTCCTTTGGTCGCGATCCGATCGAGCGATCGGAAAATACTATCTGTTTTATCCATGGCTGTTTATTTGTCGATGATCGGTAAAATCTCCTGAAAAAGCGCCTCCATGTCGATGGCTCCGTTCGATTTCGCATCGTAATCGAAAATCGATTGGCGGCTGAGCTCCGCTTGTTTGAACGCTTCGCATTGCCGAATACGGGTGTTGCAGGTGCGGACGTTGAGCCCGTGCCGTTCGAGGTTCTCGATGATGGCGCGGCAGGCTCGGGTGCGTTCCGATACCATCGTCAACAGAATGCCCAAAATTTCGATATTCGGGTTCGCATCGGCTTTGACTTCATCGATGCGATCCAGAATGTTTTTCAAACCGTCGTAGGCGAATTGTCCCGTAGTTAGCGGAATGAGGACGTAATCGGCCGCCATCAGGGCATTGGTAACGATCATGTCGAGTGCCGGCGGGCAATCGATGACGCAGAAATCGTAGGCTTTGCAGAAGCCGTTTTCCTGCATTCGTTTTTTGAGGCGCGAGTGCCAGTCGAACAGGCCGATCAGCATGAAGTTGATGGTTGCCGTCTGCATGTCGGAAGGCACGATGTCGAGGTTCTCGGCAATCCGCTGCGGTTTCAGTTTGCCTTTCCCGAGGAACAGTTCGTAGATGTCCTCCTTTGCCGAGATGTCGAAAAAGCGGGACAGGTTGCTTTGGTGATCCGTATCCAGCAAAAGCACTTTCTTGCCGGCGGTCGCCAGTCGGCTGGCGAGGTTGATGGCGGTCGTGGTCTTGCCGACACCGCCTTTCAGATTGGTAATCGTAATGGTTTGCATAGTAAGATAATTTGTGTTAAAAAAGTTGTTGTTCTACGACTAATTGCGAATACTTTTCTTTGTCGATGATCTGCTCCATCGTGCGGATATAATAGGCTTGGTTGCGTATGATGTCTTCCGAGTTCTCGGCCATGTATGCCAATAGTCGGTTGTGATGTTTCCAGATGTAGGCATAGTTGCGGATATTTACTTTCCGGATGAGCGAATTGGCCGTGGCCTTGTTGATTTTCAGCGTTCCGAGCATCGTCTCGAGCATTTTGTCTCTCGTCTTTTTGTAGTGGTTCAGGTTGCGCCGTTCGTTCTCGGCCGAATAGATGTTGAAAATCAGCAGATAGGGATTGTTGTTGCCATTTCGGAAACACTCAGCCAGCGAAAACCAGTGATTGGAGTTCAGCTGCAACTCGGTTTCGACCTCTTTCAGGATGCGGTTGCGGAAATCGTAATATCGGCCGAATTTCTTCCCTACGCACAGCAACTTCCGCAGGTTCTGATAACTGATGATCCATTTCCCTTTGTCTGCGAATCGACAGATGTGCATGTAGATTTTGGTCGTATAAACACTGTCGAACCGTTCGAGCGATTGGGTCAGCAGTTTGGTGAATCCGAATCGGGGGCTTACCATACAGGCAACGACTTCGATCGGGAAAAAGAAGTGTACCAGGTCGCGGCGTTTATCCTTTTCGTCTTTGCGGATGGCGACATAGGTGCACAACGCTCCGATCCCCCGTAACGTCGCCTTGATTTCGTACGACCATTTCGGATATTCGACCGCGATGGTCGGAATGGTCAACAGGGCATCTTTGAGTATTCGATAATACTGTTTCCGTATGCCGAAACAGGACAGAGGCAGCATGATTTCGACCTCGGAGGTGGTTCGATGGACGACGACCTGGTCGGTTCCCGGGATGTCCGTGATTCGTTTTTCCAGATTCCCGCGAATGATCGGTTGCAGCAGCTCCGTGATTTTCAGTAGTGCTTGCAGTTGGATGAATTTATAGTCATAGCGCATGTCGATGAAGAAATTGGGCTGGATGATCTTCGGTTGTTTCACGATGGAATCGGCCAATTTCTTCAGTTCGGCATCGTCGAGCGTACATTCATCCGACACGATGCAGTAACCGCCGTTGGTTATGATTTTTCGAGACACGTCAGTCTTTGTTTGTCGCTGGTTCAGGGAATTCGATCCGCAGGTTTCGGGGTTTTTTCGCTGTCGACTGCGGGGCCGCAGCGGAGTACGGATCGTCTTTGGGTACCCATCCGCCGCCTATCTCTTGTTCGTATCTGTTCTCATGACGGCGCCATTGCTTATAAAGCGAACCATCGTATTCGAAGGCTTTCGCCCATTCGATATTTCCGTATCGTTTGCGCAGGGCATCCAGAATCTGCCCATTGTCCCATTGGCGTCGGCTGCAATTATTCCAGTATGCGATTTTGCAGTTCGGACAGTCGTAGATGATCTTTCGTCCGTGCGATGCGTTGTATTCGCAGGCCGGACAAAGGCTTTTATACATCACTTTCACGGTCTTGCGGGCCGTGGCGAATTTCTTTTCGAGGCGGTTGCGTTCGCGCACGTATTCTTGAAATTCCTCTTTGCTGAATGGTTTGTTCCCGGACATGGCCTATGAATAGGTTTCGTTTGCGAATTTTAGTTTATGACGCAGCATTTCCGGCAACAAACCGCAAAGGCTATCGATATGAGTTTTGGGCAATATCCATCCCGCCATCCGTTCGCCTTGCCACGTCAGCCAAGGGTTGAACCGGGCTCCGATGGACTTCAATAGTCGGCAATCGTTCTTATCGTTATTGTAAATAATCAATGCCCGTTCGGAATAGATACCGACATGGATCGTTTCCGAGAGAAACTTCGATGGCGTTCGTTTAGGTGCCGTATCGGTCGGTGCTTCGCCGAAATTTTGTTCCCGCTCTATTTCGAGTTGACGTAGGCGTACGGCCATCGCTGCTTGATTTCGGGAGAGTGCCAATAACTGTTTCCGAAGGAAGTCCGTCGATTCGGGTAAGGCGGATTGCCGGGACAAATAATTACGCATCGAAACAAAAGCACGCATAATACCTCGATTGACTTCGATAGCACTTTTTGACCGCAGAACACTGGACAACATAGCGACACCCTGTTCAGTAAAAGCCCACGGCGCATATTTGATATTGCTACCCCGCCCTTTGTTCAAGGTCGCAATTTGCGACCTTGAACAGATTTTCAATACGTTACATTCATCTCGAGTTAGTTCAAACATAAAATCCGCTCCATCGAATCGTTCGATATTCCGTTTGACCTGTTCTTTCAAACGTTTCGTATCAACTTGGTACATTGCAGCAAGATCAAAATCAAGCATGACCCGTTGTCCGCGAATCTCGTAAATCTTGTTTTGAATGACTTGCCGTTCTCCAATAACCGTTTCCGACTTCCCAATCAATGCAGGAACCATTTTGCGGACGTCCGCAAAATGATCGGCAACCGTGTCCTCTGGCTGCAACGGTTCCGATTGTGCATTTCGCAAACCGATAAAGGCCTCCATAATCGCCCGGCCGATTTGCACAGCATTTGAATTGCGCAGAACCACTGATAACATGGAACAGCCTTGTTCGGTAAAAGCATAAGGCATCTTGCGAACTCCTCCCCAACTTGATGTCGCAATTTGCGATATCAAGTTTTCAAATTCCTGATTAGTAAGTTGAAACATGAAATCAGACGGGAACCGTTTCATGTTTCTTTTCACGACTTCGTTGATGCGTCTGGTTTCTACCTCATACATAACGGCCAAATCTCGGTCGAGCATGACCCGCTGACCTCGAATCTCGTAGATTTTGTTTTGAATGACTTGCAGGGCTTCCATAACTGCTTTCGATTGTAGGTTAAATAAAATAAACAAGAGTGAAGAAGGAAACGGTCGAGCGGTACTTGTGGGATTGGTGAAGCAACGTTCGCCGCCCCTCCTCGAACTCCTGTGCATCAGAATTTTATATTGTGTTTTTGTCTATTTGAAATTAGCTTCGAATGATTCCGCTTTTCGGAGTGCTTCAACTTGCAGACGGCTGTAAAAGATCGGCGAGTTCTTTGCTGGGCCGGCTTTTTGTCCGACGATGTTTCCGCGTCGGATATGATAATTCAACCATCCGTGATCATATAGAGAATATAATTCGCGGCGGGTGATCGTGTCCGATTTCGGTTGATTACGTCGACATACGGCCAACGCGACCAAATCGGCCGATTCTACCAATACTTTCTGTATGAGCCGAAGATTCATTATTACGATACTTTCTTCCCGAGGAATCGTTCGAGGAAATGCAACTGCTCGGCGGCGTTAGAATGAGACTTGATCGGCTTCATAATTATTCAGTTCTGGTGATTGAGAATGTCTGATCTGCTCGATTGGATTCAGTACGAAAATGTCGATAAGGCGCTTTACCATTATTTACCTTCCCATAATATCGAACAATAGCACAACGGGCGTTATGTAGTGAATTCCCGAGATTTTGAAAATGCTTCGATTCGTTGATCATCATGCCTTTCAATAAAGATTCCCATGCTGTAGAGTAAAGAGGAAGTGAACAAATGATTTTTTCTTCCATATTTTGCTAAATAATGTTTTTGTTTTATATTTACTCGTTCAATGATATAACATGTGTATGTTACATGCGGTATCGTATGCAAATATGGCACATATTTATGCCAATTCAAAGCAAATAACATATATTTGCGACAATATAAACAATAATATCGCATATTTGCGACAAAAATGGGAAAATCACAAGAAGTTTACGACAATGTGTCCAAAGGTTTGAAGGAACGGATCGGACAACTTGCAGAGCATTATGGTTGCTCTGTTCGTAAATTGGAGGAAAAATGTCAGGTGGGGCGAGGTAATTTTAGTAGAACGACCACTATTATTGGATTTGATAAAGTGGCGAAAATAATTGAAAATTGCCCAGAAGTATCCGGTACATGGTTATTGACAGGTAAAGGAAAAATGTTTAATTCCGACAATGCCGAAATCTCCAATCAATCACTTCCGGCCGTTATAACGGTTGATTTTGTTCAAGAATTAGTGCAAACTATCAAGACGCAAGCAGCGACATTGTTGGAGCAACAGCGTTTTATCAACGATCATTTCGGACAAGAGGGAATAGGCTGCTCTACCCCCCCCCGAGAAGGTGTAAAATCTCCTGAAAATTAATCTATTACGTTGCCGATAACGGGCTAATCGGAGCTAATTATAAATTGGCCCAGTCGAACAAAGAGAGTAATTTTTTATTAGCCTCCCATAGGATATTCCAGTCTTTTACAAGATAAATATCTGTTACCTTCATCGCCGGGTCTACGTGGTTTAACATTTCATGAACCACATATTTGTCTAATCCGGCGCCTCCGATATTTTGTTTTTTGTCCTTATTAGTAATTTCGGGAGTTCTGGCTATGGTGGCCATTGAGTGGCGTGCTGCATAAAACGTCAAATCGGGAACTCCAACGGCTTTACCGACTTTTTTTAACCCTTTATTCAGCATTTTGTTGAAATTTTCGCCGTCGGAATACTTCAAGTAGAAGTTAAAAAGCCGTCGTCCGGTTTTATCGCTATATCGTTCTATGAGTTTTGCAATACAAGGTTCGATGCGTACGTGCATTTCAGCATGATCAAACCGGCGGGATGCTGTTTTTTGGCGGTTGTATATGATTTCGTCATTTGAGGGCTTGCCACACATCAACATATCTATGCTGTTCATTCCCATTAGTGCAAATGAAAGCAGAAAGCAGTCGCGGGCCTTCTGATTTTGTTCTTGGTCGAATGGCGGTAGATCGATAATTTGTTGAATGATTCGGGCGGGGAGCGCTCGTTTGTCTGTGGGCGGCGGAGTTTTAATGCGGATGGTTTTGAAAGGGTTCCCTTTTATCGGTATGATGCCCAATTCTTCATCATTGAATTCATCTTTGGCTTGATTCCAGATGGTTTTGATACGCGATAAATAAAGCGATAGTGCACGGTTCCCTTTGGATTCGATCGTTGATTCGGCCTTTGATTTTCTATTCGCACCGCGTTGCGAAGGCTCCGTCTCCAAAAACTGAATGAATCCTCGAATGAAACCGTTATTGATTTCCTGAATATCGATGCTTTCTCGACCAGCATACCGTTTGAGGGCATTGGCCGCTGTTCGGTAAATAGAACCGGTGCCTCGGTTCATTTTTTCGGCCGAACGATACATGTATTCCACGAAGTCTAATCGGAAATGATTCGAGCCATTCAGATCGGCTTTGATATGAGCGACGAGCTCATCGACATCCATGCCTTCGACTGTATATCCCAATGAACTGCAAATATCGATACAGGTATCCGTAAGCTCCCTGCATTTACGATTCAAGATTTCATTTTTCAGTTTCAGACTTCGGGTTAAATCTTCCGGTCTTGCCAAAAGATTCGTATTTATCCACCGACTTCGACGATGATGCGTGATGCGCAACTTGATGGTGTAGGTGCCATCCGCTTTTTTGTGATGGGCTAATATGCAAGTTTTGAATGTGGCCATCCCAATCGAATGTAAAACATGTGTAAAACATTTTCATACAAAAGTACAAACAAAGTGTGAAAAGTAACACAAAATGGTTCGAAGAATTTTGGCCCAGAGCAGTACGATTTCGATGAAAAACCCGCACCGACATAGCTGGTGCGGGTTTTTCGTTGCGCGGTTCTCAGTGAGCGGAAAACGGGATTCGAACCCGCGACCCTCAGCTTGGGAAGCTGATGCTCTACCGACTGAGCTATTTCCGCATTTCGATCTACAAAGATACGCCGCTTTTTGGAAATTTCAAGTTCTGGAACGATAAAATTATTGTCCGTTCAATATTTTTTCGAGCGAAGCCAAATTTTCAGGGTTATCCGGTTTGCGCCCTTCGGGCGTATAGAGATAGTTCAACCGGTCGGCGAAATGGCTCTCCACTTTGTTGCGCATGATCTTCATCGTGCTGTTGACCAACCCGTTCCGTTCGGTGAAGGCCTCGTCGACGATCGCCAGACCGGTCGGCAACCATCGTTCGGGAAATTCGCCTGCAAAACTGCCTCCGGCCCGATAACGGTCGATCTCGGCGCTGATGATTTTGGCGGCGGCCTGCGCTTGTTGCTCCGCCGCGATGCCTCGTGCGTTCAACTCGCGTTTCAAGGCATCAGCGTCGGGCACGATGATGGCTCCGGTGAAAGGCGATTGGTTGTTGTAAATCAGAATCTGGGCGATGTAGGGCGATTTGTCGACGATCGCTTCTTCCATCCCTTCCGGACTGTATTTTTCGCCGTCCGCAGCGATCAATAGGCTCTTGAATCGTCCGAGAACGTACAGAAATTCATCATCGGAAACGTAGCCCATATCGCCCGTATGCAACCATCCGTTGCGCACGGTTTCGGCAGTCGCTTCGGGATTCTTCCAGTAACCGGCCATGACGTTTTCGCCGCGGATGATGATTTCGCCTTTCTGTCCGTGCGGAACTTCGTGCCCTGCATCGTCGATGATTTTCAACTCCAAAGGAATCAGAATCTTGCCCGACGATCCGAACCGATGCCAATGCCGATGGGGCGAATTGGTCGAAATTACGGGAGTCGCTTCGGAGAGGCCGTAGCCCTGATACATCGGTATGCCGATCGCGTAGAAGAACCGTTGCAGCTCGGAATCGAGCAAGGCACCCCCGCCGACGAAAAATTGCAATTCGCCGCCGAATGCTTGACGAACTTTGCGGAACAAAAGGAGGTCGAAAAGTGCGACGAACGGTTTCAACAGGCAACGCCAACTCTCCCCTTTGTGGTAACCGTCGGCATTGTAGGCATAGGCAATGCGCAGAGCGAATCGGAAAAGCTGTTCTGTGGCGCGACCCTTCGCTTGGATGGATTTCTCGATGTTCTTGCGGAAATTTTTGGCCAAAGCCGGAACGGAGAGCAGAAAGTGCGGCCGGACTTCGCGGATATTCTCCGGAATGTGTTTCAAAGTCTCCATCGGCGTAGCTCCGATCTGTACGGTGGCGACGGCTGCGCCGCAGGCGATCATGATGTAAAAACCGACGACGTGGGCGAAACAATGGTCCAACGGCAGGATAATCAACGTCCGGAACCACGACGGAATATCGACCCGCGAGAGCGCCTGTTCGACATTGGCCGTGTAGTTGCGATGGGTCAGAATCACACCTTTGGGGTCGGAGGTCGTTCCCGACGTATAGGTGATAGTCGCGTAGGTGTCGTTTTCGATTGCTTGTCCGATTTTCAGGAACTCGGTACGATGGTCGACGAGGTATTCCCGTCCCTGACGTTTGAGGGTGCCGTAGGCCGTTTCGCCCGCTTCGAGCGGAATGGACCCGAAAACGATGATGTGTTTTATTTCGGGCAATTCGGCGCGGATTCGACGAATCTTGGCCAACTGCTGTTTCGATACGAAAAGGGCCTTTACTTCGGCATGGCGCAGGCGGAACAACAGGTCGTTCGATTCCTCCAATTTGACGGATAACGGGACGCTGACGGCACCTGCGTAAAACAGGCCCAATTCGGAGATGATCCATGCGTTGCATCCTTCGGAGAGAATGGCGACTTTATCTCCCGGTTCGATGCCCGATGCTACCAAGCCTGCGCCGACTTCGATTGCCTCCTCGCGGGTTTCGGCATAGGTCGTGGGCTCGAAACGATGATGGCGTTTCTCCAATAAGAAAGTTTTGTCTCCGTACTTCGCTACGGAGGATTCGAACAGGTCGATAAGGGTCTTTTTCATGGGTGTGTCAATCCATTTTCAGTACGGCGAGGAAGGCCGATTGGGGAACTTGGACGTTGCCGATTTGGCGCATGCGCTTTTTGCCCTTTTTCTGTTTTTCGAGCAGCTTGCGCTTGCGGGAGATGTCGCCGCCGTAACACTTGGCCGTTACGTCCTTGCGGACGGCCTTGACCGTTTCGCGGGCGATGATCTTTGCGCCGATGGCCGCCTGAATGGCGATGTCGAACTGCTGGCGCGGAATCAATTCTTTTAACTTTTCGCACATTTTGCGACCGAAGTCGTAGGCATGTTCCGCATAGATGAGCGACGAAAGCGCATCGACCGGCTCTCCGTTCAACAGAATGTCCAATTTGGCGAGTTTCGAGGGCTGGTAACCCGTGCGATGGTAGTCGAACGACGCATACCCTTTCGAAATGCTTTTCAGTTTGTCGTAGAAATCGAACACGATTTCCGATAACGGCATGTCGAAATTGACCTCCACGCGATCCTGTGCGATGAACGTCTGGTTTTTCATCGTGCCGCGTTTGTCGATGCAGAGTTTGATGACATTGCCCAGAAATTCGCTTTTGGTGATGATTTGGGCCAGAATATAGGGCTCTTCGATTTTGGCGATTTTGGTGATTTCCGGCAACCCCGACGGATTGTGGACTTCCAATTCCTCGCCCTGCGTGGTGGTGATGCGATAGGATACGTTGGGCACCGTGGTGATGACATCCATGTCGAACTCGCGGTAGAGCCGTTCTTGGATGATTTCCATGTGCAGCAGCCCGAGAAATCCGCAACGGAATCCGAACCCCAGAGCCAACGAACTTTCCGGCTCGAACGTGAGCGACGCATCGTTCAACTGCAATTTCTCAAGCGAAGCGCGCAAATCCTCGTATTGGTCGGCCTCGACCGGATAGACGCCGGCGAAGACCATCGGTTTGACATCTTCGAATCCGGCGATGGCCTCTTGGGCGGGACGGGCCACCGAGGTGATCGTGTCGCCGACTTTCACGTCCGCCGAAGTCTTGATTCCCGAACAGATATATCCTACGTCGCCGACATGGATCGCGTCGCGGGGCTGCATTTTGAGTTTCAGCACGCCCACTTCGTCGGCATCGTATTCGCTTCCGGTGTTGAAAAACTTGACGTGCTCGCCTTTGTGGATCGAACCGTTGAAAACGCGGTAGTAAGCGATGATTCCCCGAAACGGATTGAATACCGAATCGAAAATCAAGGCCTGCAAGGGGGCGTTTTCATCGCCTTGCGGTGCCGGAATCCGCTGTACGATCGCTTCCAAAACCTCTTCGACGCCGGCACCGGTCTTACCCGAAGCGAGCAGGATTTCCTCCTCCTTGCAGCCGATCAGGTCGATGACCTGATCTTTCACCTCGTCGATCATGGCCGAATCCATGTCGATTTTGTTCAGAACGGGGATGATGGTCAGATCGTGGGCGACGGCCAAATAGAGGTTCGAAATGGTTTGTGCCTGAATGCCTTGCGTGGCGTCGACGACTAACAAGGCGCCTTCGCATGATGCGATGGCGCGCGAAACTTCGTAGGAGAAGTCGACGTGTCCCGGGGTGTCGATCAGATTGAGCGTATAGCATTGCCCGTCGTGGGCCGTGTACTCCATCTGGATGGCGTGGCTTTTGATGGTGATGCCCTTTTCGCGTTCGAGTTCCATGTCGTCGAGCACTTGCGCCTGCATTTCGCGTTGGTTGAGCGTGTTGGTCTTTTCCAGCAGGCGGTCGGCGAGGGTCGATTTCCCGTGGTCGATGTGGGCTATGATGCAAAAATTGCGGATGTTTTTCATTTCGGTCGCATAAAATCTCCGTCAAAGATACGAAAATTTTTATTAGCGCGGGAGACCGCTACCCCGCTTTCGACCGCTATCCTCGCTTCCGCTGCGAAATCCGCTTAATTTATTTGCAATTTTTGCCGAGACGGAGTATCTTCAACGAAGTTAAAGATACCCTTCCTGGCTTGTTTCTTATTTAGGTAATTATTTGCGGCTCTCAAGAGCCGCGCGAGCCACAGCCTCGGCGGGCGAGGCTCGCTCATGCTCCCCTCGCAGGCTGCGTCCCGCAATTTGCAAGCCTGAAACAGCTATTTTCCTTTTTTATTAACTGGCACGGATCAGCCACGGGCTGCCGGATTTGCGGTTTCGGGTCGAATGGCTATCTTTGCAACCCGATTTACAACGTCTTTGAAAAATGTGGTTGTCGCTTGCATTCGCTTCGGCAGCGTTGCTCGGTTTATACGATGCTGCCAAAAAGAAATCGCTCACGGATAATGCCGTCTTGCCCGTATTGCTGCTCAATACGTTGTTCTCGACCTTGATTTTTCTTCCAGCGGTCGTCTCTTCGGAGTGGAATCTCGGCTGGTTCGACGGCACTATTTTGGAGACCGAACCCGGAACGCTGCATGCGCATGGGCTGGTTGTTCTCAAATCCGTTATTGTGCTGACATCCTGGATTTTCGGCTATTACGGCATGAAACACCTGCCCATCACGATCGTCGGCCCGATCAATGCGACCCGTCCGGTGATGGTGCTGGTCGGTGCGATGCTGGTGTTCGGCGAACGGCTGAACGGCTACCAATGGATCGGTGTGCTGTTGGCCATGATTTCACTCTTTCTGTTGAGCCGGTCGAGCCGTCGCGAAGGGGTCGATTTCGTGCATAACCGCTGGATCTGGTTCGTGGCCCTTTCGGCGTTGACGGGTGCTGTGAGCGGCCTCTACGATAAATTCATCATGTCGCGGCTCGACGCGGTTTTCGTACAGAGCTGGTACAATCTTTACCAGTTTTTGATGATGACGGTCATCGTGGCCGTCATTTGGTGGCCCCACCGTCGTGCGACCACGCCGTTTCGGTGGAGCTGGGCGATTCCGGCTATCTCGATCTTCCTGTCATTGGCCGATTTCGCCTATCTTTATGCTTTGAGCGATCCCGATGCGATGATTTCGGTCGTTTCGATGGTGCGGCGCGGGTCGGTGGTCGTCTCGTTCCTGTGCGGAGCGTGGCTGTTTCACGAACACAACCTGCGGTCGAAAGCGATCGATCTGGCCTTCATTCTCGTCGGTATGGTCTTTCTGTGGATCGGCTCCCGATGAACGAACGTCGCCTTCGGCGTGATAAATTTATAAAAAATGTTACCTTTGGCTTCGCCGAAGATACTCCGCCTCGGCAATGCTCAAATAAATTTGGCATTGCGCTCGGCTTTTCGTATCTTTGTTCGATTTTGTGCGGCGAAAGGCGGTTCGCCGTTCGCGCATGAATGCGACCGTACTTTTCAACGAGTTGCGGACGAGTTGAATATTGAAAACAAAAAGTTAATATACTGTTATGAATGTTTCGTATAACTGGCTCAAGCGTTACATCGATATCGACCTTCCGGCCGAGGAGGTGGCGAAAATTCTGACCGACATCGGTCTCGAAGTCGAGGGCTTCGAGAAAATCGAGACCGTCAAGGGCGGCCTTCGGGGCGTGGTCGTCGCCGAGGTGAAAACCTGCGTCGATCATCCCGATTCCGATCATCTGCACATTACGACCGTCGACGTCGGTACGGGCGATCGCTTGCAGATCGTCTGCGGGGCGCCGAATTGCCGGGCCGGGTTGAAAGTCCTTTGTGCGACGGTGGGAGCCGTGCTCTACCCCAATGGCGGCGACGAGGAGTTCAAAATCAAACGCAGCAAAATCCGTGGCGTGGAATCGCTTGGAATGCTTTGCGCTGAGGACGAATTGGGAATCGGCGCGTCGCACGACGGCATCATGGAGCTTCCGGCCGATGCGCCCGTGGGTATGCCGGCCAAGGAGTATCTGCATGTCGAGGATGATTATTTGATCGGCATCGGGCTGACGCCCAATCGGGTCGATGCCGCATCGCACATCGGTGTGGCCCGCGATTTGGCCGCCTATTTCCGTAGCCGCGGCAAGGAGGTACACGTAAAATGGCCCGATGTCTCGACTTTTGCGGTCGATAACCATGCGCTGGAGATCGGCGTTCAAGTCGAGAACACCGAGGCGGCACCCCGCTATGCGGGCGTGAGCGTAACCGGATGCAAAATCGGCCCCTCGCCCGAATGGATGCAGAACTGTCTGCGTGCGGCGGGCATCCATCCCAAAAACAATTTAGTCGATATTACGAATTTCGTCCTGTTCGAATTGGGCCAGCCGTTGCATGCGTTCGATGCTTCGAAAATCGAGGGCGGTCGAATCGTCGTGCGTACCTGTGCCGAGGGGACGCCGTTCGTTACGCTGGACGGCGTGGAGCGGAAACTGACCGAACGGGATTTGATGATTTGTTCGGCCGAACGTCCGATGGCTATTGCCGGTGTATTCGGCGGTTTGGAGTCGGGCATCAGCGAGACGACGACCGACGTCTTTATCGAAAGCGCCTATTTCAATCCCGTGTGGGTGCGGAAAACGGCCAAACGGTTCGGCCTCAATACGGATGCTTCGTTCCGTTACGAACGCGGCATCGACCCCAATTTGCAGGTGTACGCCGCCAAACGGGCCGCTCTGCTCTTGAAAGAGCTGGCCGGAGGAACGATTTCGAGCGAGATCGTCGATGTTTGTGCGGCTCCGGCGAAAAATTTCGTTTTCGATATTTCGTTCGCTCGCATCGATGCGTTGGTAGGCAAGCATATCCCCGAGGAGACGGTGCGCACGATTATCGACGCGCTGGAGGTGAAGGTGCTGGCCGAAAAAGAGGGTGTGCTGACGGTGGCCGTGCCGCCCTATCGGGTCGATGTGCAGCGCGAAGCCGATCTGATCGAGGATATTTTGCGCATTTACGGATACAATCGGGTCGAGATTCCGTCGCAGGTGCGTTCTACCCTCTCCTATGCGCCGAAACCCGATCGCAATGCCCTGATGAATGCGGCGGCCGATTTTTTGACGGCGAACGGCTATTCGGAAATCATGTCCAATTCGCTGACGAAGAGCGCCTATTACGAAGGATTGCAATCGTATCCGGCCGATCGCTGCGTGCGGATTCTCAATCCGTTGAGCACCGATTTGAACGTCATGCGTCAGACGCTGTTATTCAACATGCTGGAAGCGATCGCCCTCAATGCCAACCGGCGCAACGGCGATTTGAAGTTGTACGAATTCGGCAACTGCTATTTCTACGATGCCGATAAACGCACGGATGAACAGCCGCTCAACGGCTATTCGGAACAATATCGGTTGGCGATCGCCGTAACCGGTGCGGATGTCGCAGCCTCGTGGAATGTCAAGCCGGCTCCGGTCTCGTTCTTTACGTTGCGGGCGATTGCGGAGAAATTGTTGCAGCGATTCGGCCTTGACATTTATGCGTTGCAGACCGAAGAGTTGCAGAACGACCTGTTCAGCGAAGGACTTATGCTGTCGCTGAACGGCAAGGAACTGTTGCGGATCGGGGCTGTGCATGCGAAAATCCGTCGACTGGCGGATGTCAAACAGCCGGTCTATTTCTTGGAGATGAATTTCGATGCCCTTGTGAAATCGACGAAGAAACTGAAAATCGCGGTCGAGGAGCTCTCGAAGTTCCCCGAGGTGAAACGCGATTTGGCTTTGCTGGTCGATCGGAAGGTTACCTTTGCCGCACTGCGCGAGGTGGCATTCGCTGCGGAGCGCAAATTGTTGAAGCACGTTTCGTTGTTCGACGTCTATGAGGGCGACAAATTGCCCGACGGCAAGAAATCCTATGCGTTGAGTTTCATCTTGGAAGATAAAAGCCGGACGTTGGATGACAAGACCATCGAACGGGTGATGACCAACTTGGCGAAGCAGTTCGAGCAGAAGTGCGGCGCAACGGTGCGGGCGTAAGGCGTCGGATTCGTTTATTTGTGCGGTTATGAAGAAATCTTTGCTGGGAATAGCGGTTGCGGTGCTGTCTGCCGTTTCGTGTACGGATGTACTCGTGCGTCCGGAACCGAATACCGTAACCCTTATTTTCGAGGATTGCCCCGATCACACGTCGACGGAGCGCTTTTTCGGCAATCATACTCGCTATCCGGAAACGATCGTCGATTATGTGGACAGCACATGTGTCCTGCGTCATCATCTTCCGCCGCAAATGGGGCGGGATACGCTGACGATTCCGACTTATCGGGGCTATGCCGAAATCATGCACCGGAATCAAGCGGTCGAGGACAATTACTATCTGCTTGAAGCGGGCGATACGGTGCTGTTTACCTATGGCGAAAATCTGCGTCCGCATATCCGCAGCCTGCGTTCGGAGCGGAATACGTGGATGTACAACCTGCCCGAAGCGGATGCGCGCAGTGTGCACACCGCTACGGGTTTCAGCCTGCGAACCGTTTGCACCGACCATACTTATCGGCTTATGTGGTGGGTGTTGCACGAACCGAAGTATCGGAAGAACCCGAGGTACAAAGAGAGTTTGGCCAACTATCGAGTTCGATGTCCGAATCTCGATTCTTTGTGCGAGGTGTATCGGGTTTATCGGAGGGATTATGCCGCTCGATTGGATTCGTTGGAACGAATCGGTTCATTGACGAAACGCTATGCGGATTACCTGCGCGGACGGCATCTGCTGGATCAAGGGTATTCGGAGGAACTCGATGCGTCGTGGCCGAACAGCGAAAAGCGGATGCCGGAAGAGAGCTTGCGCCGGATATTGGCTTCGGATTCGTTGATGCATTATGCTTTCGCGCACCAATTGGCGAAGCAACTGCTGCCGTATCAGTTTACAGTGTCCGATTGCAAACGGATAGCGGGAGATACTACCCTCTCGCGTTATGCCCGTATCACGGCGTTGCGCGTGATGATGGAGCGCGTTTCGTCGGACGATTGGGGTTGGACGAACTATCCGACGGAGTTCGTCCGGCAATGCAATGCGGTTTATGCGGAGCTGTCGGGCGATTCGACCTTTACGCCGCAGCCGATTGTCGGAAAAATTCGGATGAAGGATGGCTATTCGAATGACTTGGTGCTGGAAGATTCGGCAGGCAGCCGTATGGATTATGCCGACCTACTCGACAGTCTGCGTGGAAAAGTCGTGCTGGTGGATTTCTGGGCTTCGTGGTGCGGCCCCTGCTGTGCCGGAATGTCGGCTGCGTTGGAACTGCGCAAGGCATACGCCGCTCGGGATGTCGCGTTCGTTTATCTGGCGATCAACGATATGCCCGACAAATGGAAACAGGCCGTTGCGAAATACCGGGTTGCTGAGGAGGGGGCTTTTTCTTTCCGTGTGCTGAATGCGAAAGATTGCAAGTTTCTGAAAGAAATAGACAATCGCCGTATTCCGCATCTGATTCTCTATGACCGCAACGGCCGATTGGTCAACCTCGATGCGCCGCGTCCCGAATCGCCGGAAATACGCACGGAACTCGACCGATTGCTGGCGGAATAGCCTATAATACCGGCTTGATTCGCGGCGGTTGGATGGTTACATAGGGTGTGCCGTTGTCGTCGCAGGTCGAGACGATGCGCACGGATTTTACCGGACGGTCGGGATGCAAGGTGATACTCCCCTTTTCCAACTCGCCGATTCGCTCGAAACGTTGCCCGTCATAGGATATTTCCACGATTCCGGTGGTGATGACCGTCTTGGGCAGCTGCCGGTTGCCCGTTTGCAGGTACATTTCGCGGCATCGCACCGGTTCGGCGAAATCGTAACGGATCCAGTCTTGCTGGCGGCAGGCGCGGCGCGTGCGGGACAAGCCTTTATAGGTTTCGGCATTGGCGTAGGGCGCGCTCGAACTTTCGCCCATCGAAGTGGTCAAGGTGAAGGCGGGCGCGAGGGTGCGGTAATAGGATTTGTCGGCGACGTAAGGGCTGCGGGCCGTGTGGTAACGGGTGAAAAAGCGATACCGGTGCGGTTCGTCCGTATGGATCGGTCGCTTGTAACGATGCTCCTCCGGACTACCCTCCTTTATATAATAGATGCGGGAACGATCGTCGGTCGCAGCGGTGAAAGTGCCGTCGCGGTAGCTTATTCGGGGTGGGAAAAGCCGGAACCGGATGCCCATGGCGACCGTTCGGTCGTAATGTTTCGCGACGAGTTCGCGATAGAAATCCTCCCAACTTTGTTCGTTGCCCCGCCAAGCAATGCGGGCCAATGCGCAGATGCGCGGATAACACATGTAATCGAGGTAGTCGGGAAGTTCGGGGTGGTGCGAAACATAGGCTTCGCTGAAAAAAGTCCCTTCGAGGCCCGCGACGTGCCGCATTTGTTCTTCGCTGAATCCGAGCTCGGCGAAATCGAATCCATAGACTTTTTTCGCATCGAAAATCGCAGCCCAGTCGTGGCCGTCCTCTTCGGGCGTCTGGCGCATGTCGAAATAGAAGTAGGCCCCCGGCATGACGACGGTCGGATAGCCTTTTGCGGTGGCATCGAGACAGGCCTTGACATCCTGCCAGCCATAGATGCGGCTGTCGCGGGTGAACTCGCCCGATGCTGCGGCTTCGTTCCAGACGGCCGGTCGCTTGCCGTGCGCCGCGAGAATCTCCGTAATACGGTTCATAAAAAGGTCTTCCAAGCGATGTGGGTCGGCGATTCCCTTTTGCCGCATCAGCCGCTGGCAGTCGGGGCAACGTTCCCATTGCGATACATCTACTTCGTCGCCGCCGACGTGGATGTATTTCGACGGAAAGAGTTCGCAGATTTCGCCCAGAATGTCGGCGAGCAACGTATAATTTTCTTCGCGTGCGACGCACCATGCGGAACGGTAATCGTAGCCGTTCGTCGAGAGCGTATCGGGCGGATAGTTGCAGCGGATTTCCGGATGAACGGAGGCGATGTTGCGGCTGTGGCCGGGCAGGTCGATTTCGGGAATGATTTCGATGTTGCGCACGGCGGCATATTGGATCAGGTCGCGCATCTCGGCCTGCGTGAAATAGCCGCCGTATTTTTCGTCCCATTTGCCGTAAACGGCCCGCACGGGCGAATCGCCCCCGCGAAAGCCCCCGATTTCGGTCAGCTCGGGATGCGACCGGATTTCGATGCGCCATCCCTCGTCGTCGGCCAAGTGGAGGTGCAGTTTGTTGATGCGATGATAGGCCAGCAGGTCAATGAACCGTTTTACGGCGTCGAGCCCTTGCCACGTGCGGGCGACGTCGAGCATCATCCCCCGATAGGAAAAACGCGGGCCATCCGTCCATACGGTGTCGGCCAGTTCGATGCGCTCCGGCCGAACTTTCGCATAGATTTCGGGCGGCATCGAGCGGAATAAGGCTTGGATGCCGTTGAAAACACCGCCGTAGTCGGCTCCGGCAAGCGTGATGCCCGAAGCGTTTACTTCAAGCCGGAAGGCCTCGGCGGTGAGTGTTGTGTCGATGGATAGTCGGATCGCATCGTTGCGATCCGTGCAGTTCGTGTCGTTTGCGTCGATCGTAACCGGCAGATAGGTGGCTAAATATTCGGCCAAGGGTGCAAGCTCAGGTTCGAATTGAACCCGCGTCGAAGACGTAATAGCGTATCGGTCGGATAATGGTCGGGAGCAGGCCGGCAGCAAGGTGCAACACAACAGGACGAGAAGGGTCGAATAGGCCGATTTCATGGGCTGAGATAGATACGTTATTATTTATGACAAAATTACGCTTTTTCGACCGAATTTCCTAACTTTGCCGAAAGTTAACATGTCTCGGAACAAAACTATGGAAGATAAACGTTTGGAAGCCACGGCCCGCCTGCTGGAGGTGATGAACCGTTTGCGGCGCGAATGCCCGTGGGATCGCGAACAGACCTTCGATTCGCTGCGCAGCAACACGATCGAAGAGACGTTCGAATTGGCCGATGCCATTTCCGACCACAACATGGAAGGAATCAAGGAGGAACTGGGTGATTTGCTGCTGCATGTGGTGTTCTATTCGAAGTTGGGCGAGGAACAAGGCGCCTTCGATTTCGCCGATGTGGCCAATGCGCTTTGCGATAAGTTGATTTATCGTCATCCGCATGTCTACGGAGAAATTCATGCCGATACGCCCGAGGAGGTGAAAGCTAACTGGGAGGCCTTGAAATTGCGCAAGAAACATCGGAAAAGCGGCACGCTGGGCGGTGTTCCGCGTTCGCTGCCGGCGATGGTGAAAGCCTATCGCGTGGGAGAAAAGGCCGCTGGAGCCGGCTTCGATTGGCAGAAAAAAGAGGAGGTTTGGGACAAGGTCAAGGAGGAGATCGGCGAAGTGGAGGCCGAGATGAAAGCGGGCCGCAAAGAGGAGTTGGAGAGCGAATTCGGCGATTTGTTTTTTGCGTTGGTGAATGCGAGCCGGCTTTACGGGGTCGATCCCAAAGCGGCTTTGGATCGCACCAACAAGAAGTTCATCCGCCGCTTCAATTACATGGAGCAACAGGCCGAAGCAGAGGGACATGCGCTGCACGATCTTTCGCTTGAACGGATGGATGAACTGTGGCAACAGGCCAAGGCCGAAGAACCGAAAGAATAGCGAATGAATCATGGCTTATATCCAAAAAGTGCGCGGGCATGAACCCGTAATCGGTGAAAACACCTTTGTGGCGGAAACCGCCGTCATCGTGGGCGACGTAACCATCGGTCGGGATTGTTCGATCTGGTTCAATGCCGTCCTGCGGGGCGATGTGAACAAGATCGTCATTGGCGACCGTACCAATATTCAAGACGGCGTGGTACTCCATACAACTTACGACGGCGCGAAGCATCCTTCGCAGACGATCATTGGAAACGATGTTTCGGTCGGACACAATGCCATCATCCACGGAGCGCGGATCGGCGACAACTGCTTGATCGGTATGGGGGCTACCCTGCTCGACAATGCCGTCGTTCCGTCGGGGTGCATTATCGCGGCCAATGCGCTGGTGCTCTCCAATGCGCAACTGGAGCCCGATTCGCTCTATGCCGGCGTGCCGGCCCGCCGGATCAAATCGGTAACGCCCGAACAATGCGATGAAATCATCCGTCGTACGGCGCACGATTACAGGCTTTATGCCTCCTGGTTCGAAAACGAAGAATAAGGTACCCCCTCTCGGCCATGAAACTGCAACTCCGCTATTCCGATTGGATTCTGAATCTGCTGGTCGCTGCGGCGATCAGCACGGTGGTCAATTTCTCCTATGTGCTGTTGTTGATCGTCGACCAGCGAAGCGAGCAGCAGCGTCCGGTGAAGGAAATTCCCATACAGCGTTCGGACGAAGGGGTGTTGTCGGTAACGCCCGACGGACACGGGTATATCGTCTATGCGAATGGCGATAGCCTCTATGCCCCGATGAACCGGATCCGTCGGTTCGGTCTCGCCGACGGCGACCGGCTGGTCGTCGATCTGATGCCGAATCGCATGCGGGGCGCGCATCCCGTATTTTCGGAAATCCATAAGCGGAACGGCCTCGATTTCGATTACAGTTCCGTATTCAACCGACCGTCGACGGCCGTGGATGTAACGGTTCAGCTGCTCTACTATTTGCTCCTGTCGTTCGTGCTGTTGACCTTTATGAGCGTTGCGCATCGGAACGGAATCCCGCGCAGTATGGTTCGTAGCTCGTTGGCCGGTGTCGCCGTGGCTGCGGCGCTGTATTTCATCGCTCCGGTCATCGAGTGGCATTCGGGCCGTATCGTGCCCAATTTCTCGGCTGGCCGCATGTTCGATTACATGCTGCTGCTGAAATGGACGTTCGCGGTCGTCGTATCGCTGCTTTATGGACGTATCTATACCCTTATCTCCCAGCGGCAGGCTGTGGTGGTCGAAAACGAACGGCTCAAAAACGAAAATCTGACCACCCGCTACAACATGTTAGTCGGGCAAATCAATCCGCATTTCTTTTTCAATTCGCTCAATTCGCTGGCGATGCTCGTGCGCGAAAAGCAGGATGAAAAGGCTCTGTTCTATATCGATCGACTTTCGTATGCGTTCCGCTATATCATCCAAAACGGTCAGAGTACGTTGATTACGCTCCGCGAGGAGCTGAAGTTCGCCGAGGCTTATAGCTATCTCTTCAAAATCCGGTACGCTGACAAATTGTTCTTCGATGTCGATGTCGCCGCTGAATACATGGATTGGCAGCTGCCTACGCTCTCCTTGCAGCCGTTGATCGGCAATGCGGTGAAACACAATACGATCACCCGTACCCATCCGTTCCACGTTTCGATTCGTACCGACGGCCCGTGGCTCGTGGTTTCCAATCCCAAAATTCCCAAACTGACCCCCGAACCGTCGACCGGTATCGGATTGAGTAATCTGAACAACCGTTGGCGGTTGATTACGGGGCGCGAGGTGGAGATCATCGACACCGATCGTGAGTTTACAGTGCGTATGCCGTTGCAATCCCCGTCCACCCTGTCATGAAAGCCTTGATTATCGAAGACGAAACGGCGGCTGCGGTCAATCTGCAAGCCATCTTGAAAGAGGTCGCACCGTCGATCGAGGTCGTCGCGACGCTGGAAAGCGTGGTCGAAAGCATCGACTGGCTGCGCCGTAATCCGCATCCCGATCTCCTTTTTGCGGATATTCATCTGGCTGACGGCGATTCGTTTCGGATCTTCCGCGACGTGCAGGTAACGGCTCCGGTGATTTTCACGACGGCTTACGACCAGTATGCGCTGGAGGCTTTCAAGGTTAACAGCATCGATTATCTGTTGAAGCCCATCAATGCCGGCGATGTCCGGCGGGCGCTGGACAAATTGCACCGTTTGACCAATCGGGAACGGAGCGATTACGGTACGCGGGTGCGGTCGATGGCCTCCGGCGTACACTCCGGAACCTTTTTGGTGCATGTCCGCGACCGGATCATCCCGTTGCGCCGCGAACAGATCGCTTTCTGCTATACCTGCAACGAGAAAGTTACCGCTTACGATTATGACGGAGCCGTTTATCCGTTGGATAAGACGCTCGAAGCCTTGCAGGCCTTGTTGCCGGAGGCGGATTTCTTTCGGGCCAATCGACAATTCATCATCGCCCGTCGGGCCGTCAAGGAGATTGCCGTATGGTTCGGCAGCCGGCTGACGCTTCATCTGACGGTCGAAACGCCGGAACGCATCGTCATTTCGAAAGCTCGGGTGCCCGAATTCAAGGCTTGGCTGACGACGGTTCACACCGCCGAATAGTCGTTTCAACCTGCAAAACGGTCGTTTGCCCCGAAGTTCGGTTCGGGGCTTTCGTTTTGGCGTTACCTTTGCAGGGGAGCTCCGGATGAACCGAAAATCGGTTCGAAGTCAAACAATCAAAAACAAGAGACGCTTTATGAAAAAGAGCATTTTTGCGGTCGTAGCGACCCTGAGCATGATGATCGGGACGGGCGTATGCGCCCAGAACACGCAACAGCAAAGCCGGATGATGAAGAATCGTCCGACGGCCGAGCAGATGGCGCAACGTCAGACCGATCGGTTGAAAGAGAAACTCGCTCTTACGGATGCGCAGGCTAAACAGATTTATGCCTACAATCTGCAACAGATCAAGGAGATGCAGGCGCAGCGCGAACAGATGCGTGCAGCCCGGCAAGCCGAAGCGGCCAAGATGAAAAGCATTCTGACCGAAGAGCAGTTCGAGAAGTGGCAGGAAATGGAAGGCTGTTACAAGGGGCATGGCAAGATGCAGAAAGGCGACGGCAAAGCCGGAAAATGCTGTCAGAACGCGAAAAAGGGCAGCAAAGGCACTTGTTGTGACGGAAAAAAGCGCAAATAAGGAGGATCGAGGGGGCCGGTCGTCCGTCGGATGTTGCGATGCTCGTCGACTGACCCCCTTTTTTGGACGATTCACCGCTCCACGACGATAAATTCCGTAGAAATAGCTTATTTTCGCACGGTTTTCCATGAATGGACCTTGTGCGGATGAACCGGATGGTTCGTAAGGCCTTGAAAGCGGGCTATTCGATTGGAGGATGAATAAAAATTCATAGAAATAAATGAAAAGGATACTACTGACCACACTGTTCGCCCTTGTCGCGACGACGGTTTTTGCCCAGAGCGGAAGAGTTACGGCAACGATCGTCGACGGCGAAACAGGCGAAGGGGTTGCCGGTGCTGTCGTAACGGTTACTTCGGCAACCGATCCGGAGAAGAAACTCTATTTCACTTCGGCCTATCAGGGTGCCTTGACGATTCCGTCGCTGGCTTACGGCGAGTATTCGCTCTTGGTGGAATTTTTGGGCTACGAGAATCTCGAAACAAAATTCAAGCTCTCTGCGGCCAAACAGAATCTCGGTAAATTGTCGTTGCAGCCCGGTGTGCGCATCGAGACCGTCGTGAAAGAGGTGAAGCAGATGCGTACCTCGCAGAAAGGCGATACGGTGAGCTACAATGCCGCCGCTTTCAAGGTGGCGAACGATGCCGATGTCGAGGGCTTGTTGAAGAAAATGCCCGGTATTACGATTTCGGACGGTGCAGTCGAGGCACAGGGCGAAGAGGTCAAAAAAATCTATGTCGACGGCAAGGAGTTTTTCGGCGAAGATGTTACGACGGCAATCAAGTCGCTGCCGGCCGAGGCGGTCGATCGAATCGAGGTGTACAACAAGTTGAGCGATGCGGCGGAGTTCTCGGGTATGGATGATGGCGAAGGATACAAGGCGTTGAATATCGTAACCCGCCCCAGTATGCGGCAGGGTCAGTTCGGACGTTTGTATGCCGGATTCGGTTATGATGCCGATACGAAAACCGAGGATAAATTCAAGTATGTGGCCGGCGGCAACGCCAACATTTTCAGCGGCGACAGCCGGATTTCGCTCATCGGTCTGTTCAACAACATCAACCAGCAGAATTTTTCGTTCGAGGACATTTTGGGCGTTTCGGGCGGCGGAGGCCGTCGAGGCGGCGTGGGCCAATTCATGACCCGTCCGCAGAGCGGCGTCGCTTCGGTGAATGCCTTCGGTGTGAACTATTCGGACACTTGGGGCAAACGCGATCAGGTGTCGTTCCAGGGCAGCTATTTCTTCAACAACACGGATACCGAAAACCGGTCGACGGCGGACAAATGGTACGAAACGCCTTATATCGATACGTTGTCGACCCGCGGATATTCCGATACGAAATCATTCAACCACCGGTTCAACGGCCGTTTGGAGTGGAAAATTTCGCAGAACCAGAATCTGATGGTTCGCCCGAGTTTCAGCTACCAGTCGAACGATCCGTTGAGCTGGACGCGGGGTTGGCAATGGGGCGACAAGGGTTACAGCCGAACCGATAATTTCAACGATGCGTCGAATTCGGGTTATCGGTTGCAGACGGATGCGATTTATCGGGCCAAATTGGGCAAGGACGGCCGCACGATCACCCTCAATGGACGGGTAGCTTATGCGGATAACAAGAGCAAATCCAATTCGAGTTCGAACTTGCTGGGGTATCAACCGGTGAGGCCGCTCGAAGGACCTTACGGAGCCTGGACGTCGGAGACCTACGTCGATCCCGAAACCGGCGAGGTGAAACCGTATGTTGATCCGCGTTATCTGCGCAATACGGCTCCGTCGAGCAGTTACAACCTGCGCGGTGAGTTCACCTATACGGAGCCTGTGGCGAAAAATGCGCAGGTCAGCCTCCAATACCGTGCGCAATACGAGCATCAGGAGCGGGATAAGCAGAGCTTCCAGACCGGTTCGGATTTTGTCGGCGGTGCGTTGCTGCCCAGTCTCTCCAGCTCGTACGAAAGCAACTATCTGACGCAACGGGTCGGCCCGGGATTCCGCTATTCGAAAGATCGGAATACGTTCGTGGCGAATGTGTTCTATCAACGGTCGTCGCTCGACGGGCAGGTGCTGCAATCGGAGAATCCGGATAAAATCCGTCATAACTACAACGATGTTACCTATTTCATGATGGGTCAGTTGATGATTAATCGCGAAAACACGTTGCGGCTCTTCGTCTCCTCCTATACGAACAATCCGTCGGTTACGCAGTTGCAGGGCATCTACGACCTTTCGAATGCGCAGAACATATCGAGCGGTAACCCCGAACTGAACCCGTCGTACAATCATTCGGTCAATTTCCACTATGTCAATTCGAACGTGGAAAAGGGGCGGACGTTCATGTGGATGTTCTCAATGAATGCCGCGACGGATTACATCACGTCCAATGTGCAGTACAACGGGACGACGACCATCGACGGCCAACCGTACTCCTACATGCAATACACCCGTCCGATCAACATGGACGGTTACTGGAGCCTGCGCACGCACTTGAGCTACGGCCTGCCGATCGGCTTCCTGAAAAGCAACCTCAATGTGATGGCCGGTGTCGTTTATTCGACGACGCCGAGCCAAATCGACGGGCAACGGAACAATGCCGAGAACATGGGTTATGATTTCCGGACGGTATTGGGCAGCAACATATCGGAAAATGTCGATTTCACGCTTTCGTGGAACGGAACTTACAACATTGCAAAGAACTCCATTCTGTCGGGCGCCGAGGCCAAGAACCGCTATTTCAACCACACGGCGCAAGGCAATTTGAAAGTGGTATTTCCGCTCGGCTTCACGTTGACCGCCAGTGCTTCCTATACGCAATACGTCGGTTTCACGAACAACTATAATGACGATTATTTGCTTTGCAATGCCTATATCGGCAAGAAGGTGTTCCGGAACAAACGGGGCGAAATCATGATCGGCGTGAACGATATTTTCAATCAGAACAAAGCCTTCGTCCGCACGACCGGTTCGGGCTGGACGCAGAATGCGACGAACAGTGTCGTCGGTCGATATTACATGATCCAGTTCTCTTTCAATTTGCGGCGGTTCGGCAAGAAAGGTTCGCGCAATATCAAGGATTACGACGGCGTGGAACAGTCGTCCGGCAGCAGCCGTCGAATGGGCCCTGGCGGTCCTGGCGGACCTCCTCCGGGCGGTTTCGGCGGGCCGAGATAATCGCGGGCTGCGAACCGAAAAACGCTTCGACCTCTTATTGGGGGCCGGAGCGTTTTTTGTCCTTTCGTAAAATAATCGTCCGGCTCACGACGTTAATAATAAAAATGGTATTTTTGCAACGTGCAAGTGGGACGAATCATACGGCGATGGATGCTTTTGTTAGGTGGCGTTTGTGCTGTCGCCGGTGGCGCATGGGCTCAGCAGAGCCACGGCTTTTGGCATCAGGAATGGACGGTCGAAAACGGCGATTCCATTCCGATGATCCATTCGTTGCCCGTTTATGTATTCAGCCGGCCGGTCGACTTGCGCCGGTATCGTAAATTGGTCGCCGCTGTGAAACGGGTCTACCCTATTGCTCAGATTGCTAAGGCCCGGATGGCCGAAATGGAGGAAGAATTGTGCCGGTTGCCGACCAAAAAAGCGCAAAAGGCTTATATCAAACAGGTCTATAACGAAATCAAGGAGGAATATACACCGGTGCTCAAACACATGACCCGCACGCAGGGGCGCGTGTTGTTGAAACTTATCGACCGCGAAACCGAATATACGGCTTACGAGGTATTGAAGGAGTTTCGTGGCGGATTCGTCGCGGGTTTTTGGCAAGGGGTTTCGCGGATTTTCGGTCAGAATCTCAAATCGGAGTACGACAAGGAGGGAGAAGACCGCATGATCGAACAGATCGTCGTTTACTATGAAGCGGGATGGCTGTAATCGTGCTTGACGATGTCTGTCGGAAACGCAGTCAAGGCTCCGAATCGAAAAGCAATCCATTAAGTAAGAGGGGAAGCGCAGATAACTGTTTTAAGTGCGATAGCGTTCTACCGCGCTAATAAAAATTCGTATCTTTGGCTTCGTTGAAGAAACTGCGTCTCGGCAAAAAGGCAAATAAATTCAGTGGATCTGCTGCGGAAGCGAAAAGGGCCGTCGAAAGCAAGATAACGGTCTACCGCGCTAATAAAAAATTCGTATCTTTGCACCTTGATGAAACGTCTTTCATTTCTGCTGATCGTTTGCGGCCTGTTGGTGTGTGTGGAGTCGGCTGCACAGACGACCCGTGTGCGAGGTCGGGTAACCGATGCTGAGACCGGTGCGCCGTTGCCGTATGTTAGTGTACTGTTTCCCAATACGACGGTCGGCATATCGACCGATGAAGAGGGAATCTATGCACTCGAAACACGCGATACGTCGTCGGTCGTATTGGCCACGCTGGTCGGTTATCGTCAACAGATGAAACCGATCGTCCGCCGATCGTTCAATCAGGTCGATTTCGCACTCGAAGCGGAGGATGTCGGTATTGACCGGGTCGTGATTACACCGGGCGCGAACCCCGCCCATCCAATTCTGAAAGGCGTGATTCGTCATAAACCGAAAAACGATCCGATGGCCCTGCCGCTCTATCGTTGCGCGACTTATACTAAGATGGAACTCGATATCGCCAATATAGGGACGGAGTTCCGCAGTCCGCGATTGCAGCGTAATTTCGGTTTCATCTTCAATTATGTCGATACGTCGGCCCTCACCGGTCAGGTCTATTTGCCGGTCATGATTTCGGAAACGCTGACGGACTACTATCACAGCCGCAAACCGGATGTCTCGCGGGAGGTGATTCGTGCGAATCGGGTCTCGGGGGTCGATGATACCTCTTCGATCGCCCAGTTTACCGGTTCGCTGCAAAGCGATGTCAATTTTTACGACAATTTCATCGAACTCTTCGACGTGCAATTCGCCAGCCCGTTGGCCGATGGCGGTCTGGCGTTCTACAACTATTTTTTGGTCGACAGCATGCAGGTCGACGGGCGCAAAACCTATAAAATCCGGTTCCATCCGAAACGCCTGACGACGCCGGTATTAGACGGCGAAATCAATATCGATTCGGCGACCTATGCCCTGCAATCGGCATCGGCGCGTATGCCGAAAGGGTTGAATGTCAATTGGATCAAACATCTGCAAATCAGCAACTTCAATCGAATGGTCAACGATACGACTTGGTTCCGCCAATCCGATCATCTATCGGCGGAGTTCGCCGTCGCGATGAACGATTCGTCGAAGTTGGTGTCGTTTATCGGTACGCGCGAGGTCAACTATTCCGATGTCCGTTTCGGTGAGCCGATTCCCGCCGAAGTGCTGGCGATGGACAATTCGGTGGTAATTGGAGACGATGAATCGATTCATCGGGATGAAAGCTATTGGGAAAAAACCCGTCCCTATCGACTGACCGAGAAAGAGAAGGGAATCTATGCTATGGTCGACTCCGTGCAACAGGTTCCGCTTTATCGAAATATCTATACTTTAATCAATACGATCTTCGGCGGTTACTACGATACGAAGTACATTGGGATCGGCCCCTACTATAAGATGGCGAGTTTCAATCGGCTCGAAGGATTCCGCATGCAGTTCGGCGCCCGCACGACCAAAGCCGTCAGTCGTACGGTGCGTTTGGGCGGGTATGTCGCCTACGGTACGCGCGACGAAAAGGTCAAGGGCGGCGGCAAGGTCGAATTGTCGTTCAATCGGCGTTTGATGCGCAAATTGACCCTGAACGGCAGTCATGATGTCGTTCAATTAGGGGCCGGACAGCATGCGTTGACCGATAACAACATTTTCAGTTCGATTTTTTCCCGTGGCGGGCGCCGGCGGCTTTCGATGGTCAATCGTTTTGAGGCGTATTACGAACACGAGTGGTTTCATGGCCTCGACAACCATTTGGGAACTCGCTTCCAACGGATTTACGGAAACAAATACGTCCCGTTGGTGCGCCCCGACGGTTCCGTGCTCGAATCCATAAGCGACGCATCGCTTATGGTGGGCATGCGTATTACGCACGATGAAAAGGTAATGCGAACCACTTTCAGCCGCTATTCCCTTGAAACTCGCTATCCGGTGTTGAGCCTCTCGCTGACGGCCGGAATGCCGAAATGGATGAAGGATTCTTACGAGTATTATCGGTTGGAAGGCGGGCTGCATTATCAACTCAAGTTGCCGCCGCTCGGCTATTCGGACATTATGATTCAAGGAGGAAAGATATTCGGCAAGGTACCCTATCCGCTGCTGAAACTCCACGAAGGAAACGCCACCTATTTTTATGATCCGTATGCCTTTTCGTGCATGAATTTTTATGAATTCGCTTCCGATACGTGGGTCGGCCTCTTTTTCGAACATCATTTCAACGGTTGGCTGTTGGGACGGATTCCGTTGATAAAGAAACTCAAACTCCGCGAAGTATTCATTTGCAAGGGCGTATGGGGTACGCTGTCGAATCGGAACAACGGCAGTCTGCCGGAAACCCAGGCTTATTTGCTCTTTCCCGAGGGGATGACGTCGGTCGATAAGCCCTATGTCGAGATGGGTTTCGGGGTGGAAAACATTCTCCGGCTGTTCCAAGTCGACTTCATTTGGCGTCTTACGCACCGGAACTCGTTGCCCGGGCAGGATGTACAGAAGTTTGCGGTCAACTTGAGTCTGAAATTGGAATTCTGATGCGATTATGATACATGCGGCTATTTTCGATATGGACGGTACCTTGGTGGACAATTCGGCGGTACATGTCGAGGCTTTCGAACGGTTCTGCGCTCGTTACGGCGTAACGGACTGGCGGGAAAAGATGCAAGGCGTTTTTGGCATGGGCAACGACGATATTATGCGTCGTATTTTGCCGGAATCGTTGATTCGTGAAAAGGGGTTGCAAGCGCTTGCCGATGAGAAAGAGGCCATTTACCGAGCGATTTATGCCCCGCATATCGTTCCGATCGCGGGTCTTGTCGATTTACTCGGCCGATTGCGGCAGGCGGGAATCCGTTGTGCCGTCGGTTCATCGGGATGTCGGGCCAACATCGAGTTCGTATTGGAAAAATGCGCGATCGCGAAGTTCTTCGATGCCACGGTCAGCGGCGATCAGGTTACGCATTGCAAACCCGATCCCGAAATCTATCTCGCAGCTGCAAAGGCATTGGGCATGAAGCCTTCCGAATGTGTCGTTTTCGAGGATGCCGAAGCCGGTATTGAATCGGCACGCCGTGCAGGAAGCGGTCGTATCGTTGCCATAGCGACGACGCTCGATCGGGCCGAGCTGGTGAAGTTGCAAGGGCCGTCCGTCATCATTTCCGACTATCGGGAGCTTGCTGATGTCGCATCCCTGCTCCGATAAGACCTGTTTTTAAGCCGAACAGGGCGATTTTTTTGCGAAAAAATGGCTATTTTTGCGGTCATTAAAACGTCTTTTATCTTATGTGGAAAGGATTAATGACCGTCGGATTGCTCATCGTTTCGAACACGTTCATGACGCTTGCTTGGTACGGGCATATCGTTTTCAAATCGAAATTGGAACGCTTCGGTCTGTTGGCCATCGTTTTGTTGAGTTGGTGCATCGCTTTGTTCGAATATAGCTTCATGATTCCGGCCAATCGGATCGGTAGCAGCCAGTTCGGAGGCCCGTTTTCCCTATGGGAACTGAAAGTGATTCAAGAAGTGGTATCGCTCACCGTATTTACGCTGTTCACGTTGGCCTTTATGCGCTCCGATGCCCTGCGATGGAACCATCTGGCTGGATTTTTTTGTTTGGTGTTGGCCGTTTACTTCATTTTCCGGAAATAGGCAGTCTCGTAGAATCAGCGAGGCTTGCTGGAACTTGATTCGCGAAAATATCGAACTTGTTAACAGAAAACGATTGCCATGAGTAACGAAATCATCTATCTGCTGTTGCCCGACTATGCGGCTCACGAAGAGGTCTTTTTGTCGCAGGCCATTAGCTGCGATGAACAGTCGCTGAAATCGGCTCCCAAATATATCAACAAAATCGTTTCCCCGACCTTGGAGCCTGTGCGTGCTTGCAGCGGATTCCGCACCTTACCTGACTATTCATTCGATACGATGCCCGATGATTATGCCGCATTGGTGTTGATCGGAGGGTACGGATGGTCGACGGCGATTGCCGAACAGGTCGTTCCCATCGTGCGTAAGGCAATCGAAACGGGTAAAATTGTCGGTGCGATTTGCAATGCCGCTTCGTTTTTGGCCAAACAGGGTTTTCTCAATAACATCAAGCATACGGGGAACGGCATGGAGCAGCTGAAATTATGGGGCGGTGGCAATTATACGAATGCGGCGATGTATGTCCACGCGCAGGCCGTCAGCGACCGCCGTATCGTAACGGCCAATGGCACGGCTACGCTTGAATTTGCGCGCGAGTTGCTTCTGCTTTTAGAAAACGATACGCCCGAACGGATCGAAAGGTATTACCAATTCAACAAACAGGGATTTATTAATTGGGTTTCGGGGAATTGACCGTTTGGGAATTGGCTTTCGAGGGGTCTACTTGCTGTGAATCGACGGTTTTCGTTACTGCTCGGTCGTGCTTGTATAGCTGGTAGGAGTTCACGAGGTTCTGCCAGACGATGTAGGCCGTCGGAGCGATGGACGAAATCGGATTGAGAAAGGACTGAGCCATCCATACGGCCAAAACCGTATTTTTTTGACCCAATGACTGACCGCCGGCTGCGGGATCCCCGTAAATACGCCCGAGTGTCCGCCCTACTTTGAACTGAATCAGACAGATGACCAACGCGATCGCCGCCAAGGCGATTTCCGTCGAGAAAGAAGCGTCGTGCAGGTCGATGATGAATGCGGTCGTCCGCCCGATGATGACGATTAAGGACAATAACCACATATAAAATGAAATCTGGCTGTGATCGGCAATCCAGCGGGCACATTTCGGTATCAGGAAACGGCAGCCTTGCGCTGCGGCGAAAGGCATGATGAGCAGCGGAGCCACCCGTCCGAGAATCTGGGAGAAGGTGCAGATTCCATTGCCGGTAAAGGTCAGTATGACGGGGGCCAACAGTGCGATGACCAAATTGCACAGCAGGCTGTAAGTCGCCATGGTGGCGACATCGGCTCCCAACATACCGCCGATGACGACGGCCGCCATAGCGATGGGCGCAAGGACGCAAATCATGCCGCCTTGTGCAACAATCGGGTCGAATGACAATAACAACAGATAAATGCCGATAGAACCGACAATCTGAAAAAGCAACATCCAGCAATGGAGCATCGACAGTTTCATTTGGCTCGGTTTCACGCGGCAAAAGGTGATGAAGAGCATCAAGAAAATCAAAGTCGGCGTAATCAGTTGTTGCGAAGCCTGTTCCAATGCCGTAATGGGACGGCACAACAAGGCCCCGACGATCATGGCTGAAGGCATGGCGACCGTCTTGACATTCCGATGCAGATATTCGAGTAGGTGCATAATTATAATGCTTGGAAAGTATCTATTTTTGGCTTGCAAAATGCGGGGCGCAGCCTGCGAAGGGAGCGCAGCGAGCCTTCGCCCGCCGAGGCTGCGGCTCGCGCGGCTTTGAAAAGCCGCAAATAACTACGTCAATAAACGACAAGCCGAAAGTGAATACTATCATAGTCTTTTAATCGGGACGGTTACGATTGTTCCGTCCTTGCGTTCGACGGTTATCTCCGGCCGGTCGCCGCGTATCTCGCCGCGAATGATCGCGCAAGGGTCGATTTCGGAAACGTCGTAGCTTCCGATGCGTAGGATGCGGTCACCCGTTGCGATGACCTCTTCCAATGTTTCGTCCCAGATTCGTCCGACAACCAATCGATTCCGATCGAATGCGAAGCCGACGTTTCGAATAGTGGTATCGGGCGGTTCCGGTGCCTCGGGGTGCGGAATCAGCCAAAAGCGTTTCCCGCGATAATCAATGACGATCGACCCGTAACGCAGGAGCGGAAGCCCGATATTGTTGGTGTCTCCATGGGTCTCTTCGAGCGGAATCTCTTTCAAGGTCGTTCCTGCTAATCGGAGTTCGGGAACGACACCCCGCACGGCCTCGCTTTCAGCGGAGCGATTGGTCCATCCGGTGTGCGAGGGCCGACCGGAAGTCCGGCGCACGTTGCGGAGCAGCTTCCGGTCGATTGATAGGAGGCATTCGGCGTAACGGAGATTGACCAAAGTCGAAGAACCGCTGTCAAACAGCGCTCGGATTTCCAGATCGTGCGTTCCGTCGCCGATAGTCAGATCAAGGAAAGGACATTTGGCGAAAAAGTGGATCGGAGCAGCTGCGTTTCGGTCGAGGTCTTCGAATGCCCGATAGTCGCGGGCGAACAGCAAGGCCGAATCCGTAAATCGGATGACGAATTTGCGCAACAGATCGCTGCCGATAAGCCCGTCGATGCCCAGACACCAGACATACGAAGAATCGGGCAAGACGTCCACCGTAAGGTTTTCGAACTCGGCTTCGCCCATGCGCAGTCGCGGAAGCCTGGCCGTTACGATCGAGGCTCGGTGCCCCTCAAAATCCTTACCGATGATCCGACCGGTTTCGGTAAGCTGCAACTTTTCGCACAATTTTTTACGGATGGTCGTATAGGAGGTTCCTGTGTCGAGCGCGAACCGATGCGGCCCTGCATCCGTTTCGACCACGACGATGCAGCGTCCGCGATCCGATTCGATGCTACACGGCATTTCGAACAAAACCGACGGCTTGCGGGCATATACGTCCGACAACGTAAGTACGCCGCAGAGGAGCGACAGCAATAGTCTCATCGACGGCGGATTTTAAGCGAGCAACTCTTTGACTTTGGCCGAAATCTCTTTGCCGTCGGCGCGGCCGGCAAGCCGTTTCGAAGCGACGCCCATCACTTTGCCCATCTCTTTCATCGACGTGGCGCCGACTTCGGCGATAATGGCCTTCAGCTCGGCCGTCAACTCCTCGGCGGTCAGTTGTTTCGGCAAAAATTCCTGGTAGACGGCCACTTGCGCCAATTCTTCATCGGCCAAGTCTTTCCGATTCTGCTGCGCGAAAATGGCGGCGGAGTCGGTTCCCTGTTTGGCCAATTTCGAGATGATTTTCAGCACGTCGGCATCGGGCAGCTCCGCAACCTCCGGGCCGGCGGTTTTGGCTTCGATGATGTACTTCTTCGCATTGCGCAAAGCGCTCAACCGTACGGTATCCTTGGCTTTCATCGCCTCCATGATACCTTTCGAAATTTGTTGTTCGAGAGACATATTCGTTTGTTTTTAGTTGTGAAATCAGTTGTTGGTCAGAAAATGCAGCACGTCTCGCATCAATCGTTCCCGTTCGCGCGAGGTCTGCAAGGCTTCGAACGGAAATCCCAAGACGAATACACGCCCGTTGTCGGTCGAAGCCACACCGGCTGTCCGTCCGTTCTCGGCATAACGCAGGACGGCGATCGCCTGTTTGCCGGCCGGTTGCAGTGCGTCGGGCGATTCGACGGCATAGTGATCGGGGCCCAAATCGACGTGGAACCGGTATTCGCCGCGTGAAAAATCGACGGACGGAGATGCGATGACGCGCACACGGCCTTGTCGGGCAGCCCGGTCGCGGTCGAGCGTAACATGCAGCACTTGTTCGGCAAATTCGCGGTCGGACGCATCCGTGTCGGGCCAGTGCCATAAGTCCGACACGACGTAACTACCCGAGACGAAGAGGGTTCCCCCGTCGGCCAGCATGCGGCGCAAGGCCTGCTGCATTTCGGGCGTGAACGTCCGGTATTCCGTGCCGCGTGTTCCCCGACCGACCGCAGTCGATCGCTGTTCGCCCAATAGCAAGTCGACGGCCGAATAGCCCGAAAGGGTCGTCCGGTTTTGTTCGACGGCTTTTGCCGAAGCCGAACAGAACGAATAACCCGCTTGCACGGCGGCTTCGCCATGCAGGTATGGATAGTCGAACGTATTGCCGCCGATGACATCGGTTTCGTATTCGTTTCGGCTGGCGCCGAGGGCACGATAGTCGTTGTCGCTGCCCGCCATCGAAAGGTCGAACACCCGTTGCTCTCCGATGAAGGAAATATCCTGTCGGTCGGGAACGCCTGCATCGATGTGGTTGTAGAATCCGGCCAGACTGTCGCGGCGGACGCTGTACGGAGCGCTTACGCGGTCGAATCCGTTGACGATCAGCAATCGGCCCCGTTCTTCCGGCATGCGGCATGCGGCGAGGGTTTCGCTCGGAAAACTTTCGCCGCCGGCGTTGACGGCCGTAATCCGATAACTGTATATTTCTCCGGGTTCCTGTTCAAGAATGCAGGTCGGGGCGTCGACGCGGCGGCCGTTGTCGAATCCGCTGTCGCCTTTGCGCGTGTAGACGATGTAGCCGGTCGGAATAGCGGTTGCCTCTAACGTGTCGATGACCGGCGACCAACTCAACTGCACTTTGTTCTCGTCGACGAATTCGATGCCGAACGCTTCGACCGGCAACGGCTGTACGACGTAGGGCGTGCCGTATTGCGAACTGAGATAGCGCAAAATTCCCTTGTAGGCGGCGCGGCTGACTGTGAACCGGAAACGCGGATCGAGCCCGTAACGCATATCGGCGAAGTTCTGATGCGACAGCAATTCCAGCAACATGGTCGGCGCGCATGGGACGCGGGCTTCGTAGTAGGAACGGTTCCACATTCCGCGACGGTTCCACTCCGGTTCGAACGTCCGGCGAATATCGCCGACGATCTGCGTCATGACGATGTCGGCCAAATCGCGCGAACGGTAGCGGTCGGCTCCTCCGACGAATCGTCCGTTATTGTCTTTCGTATAGAAAATTCCCAGCGTACCGACGGTTTCATCGCCCTCGCGGACACCGGCATCGGAATGGAAGGCCAGCGCTAAGTCGATCGGAATGTGCAGACCGGTCGAATCGGGCAGTCGTTGCGACCCGCCCATCAATGCGTTGACCCAATGGGCCCGCGACATGTAGTCTTCTTTGTAGTCGTCGAGATGCTGCTTGGGAGCATAGACCGATTCGTCGAATCCGGCCCATTGGAGCCAATAACGGGCCCCCTCACAGAATCGCGGGTAACCGCTCGTCTCTTCCGGATAGCTTTGGCCGTTTATGCGCAGGGAATCGTTGACCGAACGGGCGATATTGCCGAATCCCCCGCCGATTTTCACGGCATCGGCCGACACGGTACGACCGGCCCGACGGGAACGGTTGGACAACGTTACGACCTCCTGCTCTCCCGCTTCGAACCGGAAGCGACCGAGATAAATCCATGTCCCGCCGCCCATGGTCTGATTGACCGCGAAGTCGGTCGTTCCGCCTGCATGATGCACCGTGTAATGCGCATCGTCCACGCTGTTCGGCGTCTGTTCGTAGCTGACATATACGGCATACTCCCCCGCTTCGGGAATTTCGGTCTGCCAGATGGCCCGACTTTCGGGGCCTCCGGCTACACTCGCGATTTGACGGGTCGTGCCGTCTCGGAACGGGTTCTCGCCGGTGCGATAGACTTGACGCAGTTGGGCGAATCCGGCACCCCCGTTCGTCCAACTTCCCTCCTCGCGATATTGTTCTTGTCGGTCGTTGTCGGCGATTGCCTCGTTGCGCTGCACATCGCGTTCGCGGGGCAGCAGCACGCAAGCGCCGGCATTTTCAAGCATCGGAACCAAGTACGGCAGAACATAACTTTGCGTATAGAGGTCTTCGCACGTCTCCCAAAGCTGCGAACGCTGCCATTTCCAACGGTTTTTCTCTTGGTCGAAGTAGCGGCCGTGGCTTTGCCATACGGCGATATGACGGCCGGTCAGTCCCTGCGACGGCGCAGCGGCGGCCGACAAACGGGTTACCAACGGTCGTTCAGCGCGGTTGACGAAGGGGATCGGCCGATCCTTTTTCCTTTTGGGCAGGACGGTGCGGTAAGCCAACGGAATCAGTTGGGTGATTTCGTGTCGGTCAGTATAGAGTTCGATTCGGGCCTTGCGGTATTCACGCGGCAGAAGGGCCCGTATCGAATCGTAGAGAGCTTTCGTGTTCTCTTCGCGGAACGGGTAGTAGGACAATCCGATCGAGGCGTATATCCTGACCCGTCCGCGGGATGCTTTGATCGACTGGATGCGGACGTTCGCGCCCGTAACTTCGCGGGCGACGATGCGATCGAGCGTTTCGTCGATCTTTTGACGGGTCGAAGAACCGATGGGTGCGGCTGCGGATGCTCCGGAGCAGGTCAGAAAAGCGAACAGCAGGCAAAAAAGGCTATTTTTCATTTCGTTTCGTTAAAAGCAACATGCCGATCATCGTGAATGCGGCGTTGTAAATCAATAGTTCGAAGCCGATCTGGTAATTCCAACGGGTGCGGGCGACGTATTGCAGCAGGCCGCTCAACACAGGAGCGGCAATTGCTGCGAGGGGAATCCAACGGTCTCTGATTCGGCGCTGGGTCATCAATCCGAAAACGAACAGGCCCAAAATCGGCCCATAAGTATATCCGGCGACCTTGTATACCAAATTGATGACGCTGTCGTCGACGCCGTATTCGAACGCCAATATCACGAGGGTCATGCAAGCGGCCATCGCAATATGCACGATGCGTCGAGTTCGGGTCAATCGGCGTTCGTCGGACTGTTTCGTGGCCGCGAGGATGTCCACCGTGAAAGAGGTCGTCAAGGCGGTTAGCGCGGAACCGGCGGATGAATAGGTGCTTGAAATAAGCCCGATAACGAACAGAATGCCAACGATAAGCGGCATCCCTCCATTGACGGCTACCTGCGAAAAGACCTGATCGCTTTTGGCCGGCAGGGGCATCCCGATATAATCCATGTAACGGTAAAGCAGGACGCCGAGAATCAGAAACAGCAGGATGACGAAAATCTGACAGCATGCCGTGAGCAGGATATTTTTTTGTGCATCGCGGGGCGTGGCGCAACTCATGTTCCGTTGCATCATGTCTTGGTCGAGGCCGGTCATCGCCACAAGCAGCACGATGCCGGCGAAAAACATCTTCCAGAAATAGGTTCCCGATGCGGGGTCGTCGAAGAAAAAGATGCGCGACATGGACGATTGCACGACTTGTCGGGTTGTCTCGGCGAGCGACCAATCCATGCCGTGCATCAGGCAAACGATGGTCAATACCAAACTGCCGACCAAACAGATGGTTTTGAGCGTATCCGTCCAAATCAGCGTCTTTACGCCGCCTTGTTGCGTATAGAGCCAAACGAACGCCATGGTGAGCGTCGCATTGAGCCAAAACGGCACGCCGTAATAATCGAAAACCAACCCCTGCATCACGGCGCAGACGATGTAGACCTTGAGCGCGGTGCCGGACATCTTCGACAGAAAGAAAAACCATGCGCCGGTTCGGTGCGAAACGATTCCGAATCGGGTATCGAGGTATTCGTACAGCGAAATGACCTGCAATCGGTAGAAGGTCGGAATCAATACGAAAGCGATGAGGAACTGCCCAACCGTAAATCCCATGACCATCTGCATGTAGGAGAATGCGTCCGTCGCAACCGACCCGGGGACGGAGATGAACGTAACGCCTGACATGGCTGCGGCGATCATGGCGGATGCGGCCATGTACCACGGTGTACGTCGGTTTCCCGTAAAAAAGGCTGCATTTCCTGCTCGTCGGCCCGAGATACGGGCCAGCGCGAACAGGAGAACGATATATCCCAATACGGTTAAGATGACGGCAGCAGGCGACATTCTTCTTCCTTAATTTGCACGCTCGGCACGGTTAGTCAACGAATCCGGACGATTTTGAATTTCCGACCCGTTCCGGCGAGCGGATTTTTGAAGCTGTGCAAAGATACAAAAAAGCCGAGTGCAAAAATGCAAACTTGTTTGTAATTTTTGCCGAGGTGCCGTATCTTCGGCGAAGCCAAAGATACGGATAAAAAACGAGAGTAAGATGATGCCGCCGAAGATTCTCGGTCGCTTTATGACGTTCGAATGCGGCCTTATTCCCCGCGTTTGCAAATGGTATTGAAATCACAATAGGTGCAGGTGTCCAGCTCCTCGCATTGACGGAACGGAACAGCGGGATCGTAGATTTCCGTCAGCGTTTCACGAACGAGCTGTTCGAACTTTTCGCAATAAAACGAGTACGGGGCACCGCAAACGCCCGTCTCCTTGTCGTTCAGCAACGGCGAATAATCGGGCCGATTGATGGCCCGCACGTAATAGAGCGCCGGAACTGCATCCATCTGCTGTTTGTGGAAGAGCATCATGGCATAGAGCAGGGTTTGCACGATGTTCGACAGCCGTTGTTTCCCCGTTCCCCGAAAAAGCGATTCCAGCCCTTTGAACTCCAGATGCGGCGAACCGGTCTTGTAGTCCACGACGCGCAAAGTTCCGTCGTCGAGCCGGTCGATTCGGTCGGCGATGCCGGCGAATTTCAGGAGACGTTCGCCGTCGGCCGTCGGGAACGGGAATCCGTAATCGACCGGTTCTTCCAATCCGGCGAGCGTGAAACGGTCGTTCGCCGCATCGTAGGGCAATACGCCGCCCCGCAGATAACGCATAACGATGTCCTTGACCAATAACAGATTGCCGGTGTAATCATGTACCGAAGCCGTTTCGTCGTGCAAGTAATTTTCGTTGATGGCTGCTTCGACCGCTCGGGCGATGGCATCGGTGCGGAGCAAGCCTTTTAAGGTATTGCCCGGATGGGCCTCGCCCTTGATTCGTGAATAGAGCTTTTGGACAGCCGCATGGAGGATGGTTCCGAACATCGGGGCGTCGATCTCTTCCGTGATTTCGTCGTCAGGTTTCAGCCGGGCGACCGACGCGAAATAAAAACGCAACGGACAAGCGACATAACGGAAAAAGGCAGTCGGAGAGAGCGTTGCCGGATTCTCGGGGTCGGTGAATCGGGCCAGACTGTGCAAGACGTTCGCATCTTTTGGCACCTCGATCGAAGTGCTTTCGGCCAAATTGACATCCACACCGACCTCGATTTTGCGGATGGGGAAGCCGCTTTCGTAATCCAACTGCCGGATATAGCGGCTCGGTTCGCCGGTCGATTTGTCGTCGGCGTGCGAACAATAAAGCATGTGCACGCTTTTCGCCCGTTGGATCAACCGGTAAAAATAGTAGGCGTAAACCCCTTCGTGATGCTCGGGGGTCGGCAACGAATAGGCCGCCCGCAGATTGTAGGGAATGAACGATGCTTGGGCGAGCCGATTGCCCGGGAAGTTGTCGTCGGTCATCGAGAGAATGATTACATGGTCGAAATCGAGGTTGCGCGTTTCGAGAATCCCCATGACCTGCACCCCTTTCAACGGCTCGCCTTCGAACGGAATCCGCTGGGTTTGCAAATGACGGCGCAGAAGGGAGGCATAGACTTCGGGAATGATGTCGATTTCGCATTTTTCCAGCGAGTTGCGCAGCTTGACGATTTCGGCCGAGATGACGGAGAGAAATTCGATGCGTTCGCGTGCATCATCGCCCGAGTATGGCGTATGCGCGATGCCGTCGAGCACATCGAGCAGATAATCCGACATTTCGGGCCACGTGGCGGCCGGCCGGAAGATGCGTTTCAGCAATTCGGTCGTTCCGAGCCAATCGGCATCGACGGCGATGCGTCGTTCGCGGAGAATCGTCTCTTGTTGCGTGGCGGTCGCTTTTGCGTCGTGTTCCATGACGTAGGGATGCGACAACAGACCGGTTACATCGGTATGATAGAAGGCCGTATGTCCGTTTTTATCGGTTCGGCGGTGGTGTTGCAGCTCGATGAGCCGTTCGATGAACGTGTAGGCCAAGGTGGATCGCAAGGGATACCCCATCGTTACGTTGACCTCCCTCGCCTCGCTTGGCAAGGCGTAGAGCAGCGGCATCAACAGATTTTCATCGGTCAATACGATGGCTGTCCGTTTGTCCAACGGCGCTTCGGCGGAAAGTCGATGCAGGATTTCAGTGACGTATTTGCATTGCACGGCATTCGATACGGCGGCAACCGCCGCCAACTGCTTTTCGTTCCGCATGTTGTCATGCGAAAGGTCGTCGCGGGCCGGAAACCGGATGATATTATCGCGTACAAACAGGCCGGCTTCCTGCTCGGAATTGGCCGTATAATAGGAATCGTAATCCCAGTAGAAGTCGGTTTCGGCATTGGTCGCCAGAAACCGGAAGAGTATTTTCTCGCATTCGGACAGGGCATTGAATCCGGCTACGACATATTGCCGCGGCTCCGGAAAGGCGAAACTACCCTCCTGCAGGCATTCGGCGGCGGCTCGCTGCACCATGCCGTTATAGGCGATGCCGACCGATTCGAGCCGTTTGCGGTAATCCCGATAGATGGGCCCGAGCGTGCGCCAGATCGCCAAAAAACGGCGTTTCTCTTTGGAAAGATCGACCTCCTCGCCGAACGATGACCAGAACGTCCGGATGATTTGTTGTTGCGCCGGCGTGAGGTACGACAAGTCGGCTTCGAGTTCTTTCAGATCGCTGATATTCCGGAAGAGCATGTCGGCGTCGATCAGATACTTGTCGATCGTGTCGAAATCGTTCAGCAGCAGATCGCCCCAGAAATAGAACTTGTCGAACGGTTCGTCGTGATAGTTCGAATAGACTTTGTAGAGTTCCGTGATGAGCCGGATGCGTTCGCCGGTTCGCAAGCCCGATATTTCGGACATCAAGTCGTCGATGGTAACCCATTGCGGCTGCCAAATCGGGCGTTCGACGATGCGGGAGAGGGCTTCGGTGAAGAAGAGGCGCGCCCGTCGCGAAGGAAACAGCAAGGCTCTGTCGGCCAATGCCTCGCCGTAACGGGCATACAGCCGCTCGGCGACCTCTTCCAGAAAGCCTTGCATGATGCGTCGTCGTTATCGGGCCTGTTCGATGTTGCCGCCCATGAATCGCATACCGCCCCGAACGATAGGGGGCTCTGTTTTGTAGTTGATCGTACCGTTCGTAGAGGTCGTGGCCTCCAAGCGCTCCGTAACATCGAGCGTTACGGAACCGCCGGAGGTTACGTTGACCCGGGCAGCCATCGCTTCCAGACCAATCCCGTCGACCGTACCGTTCGCGACGTAGAGGGTCAGATAACGTACCGTACCGTCCAATTTGGCGGAGCTGCGGCCGGTGAGTTCCATGTTCAGATCTTTCACATCGAGCGTAGCAGTCAACGAGGCGCGTGCTCCGATGTTAAGGTCAAAGAGTTTGGCGGTAATCGGTTCACGGAAGGTGGCGGCAGCGTCGGTAATCGAAAGGGCGTCCAACGTATTGTAGTAGATCGTAACTTTCGTTTGTTCGGGACGCCGCGAATCGGCCCGCTCGTTGATGCGCAACACCCGATTTTTGACTTCGAAGCGAAATTTCGTCGTATAGGAGCCTTTGGTATCGTAGACGATTTTCGGCGCTTCGTTGTCGGGAATGCGTATGAACGTAACTTCGATCGGCGCTTCGATGTTCACGGCCGAAAAGGATTGGAGCCACTCGCTTTTTTCGGATGCCGAACGTTGGGGGTCGACCGGCTCGACGGTCTGGGCGAAACAAGCGGATACGAATAACAGCGCAACGGCGCACAGGATGAGTCTCTTCATGATGGTGTGAATGGTTAAATACGATGCTAAATTACAAAAATAATCGGGATTCGGGGCGGTTGTTCGCGATTTGTTTCGTACTTTTACTACGATAAACGAAAAATCGGAGCGTGAAAGCGAAAATTCTCAATGCGAGCGCAGGGTCGGGCAAGACCTATCAATTAGCCTACAAGTATGTGCACGATGTCGTAGAGCAACCCGCTCTGTATCGGCACATTTTGGCCGTAACCTTCACGAACAAGGCCACCGAGGAGATGAAATCGCGCATTCTGAAAGAGATTCACCGATTGGCTTCCGGTGCGGATAGCCCTTATCTGACCTCGCTTTGCCGTGAATTGAATCTGGACGTTGCGACCGTGCGCAAGCGGGCGGCCGAAGCCCGTTCGAAAATACTGCATGACTATTCGCGCTTTACGGTGTTGACGATCGACACCTTTTTTCAACGGATTCTTCGTGCTTTTATCAAGGAATTGGGCATCGACCTCAATTACAATATCGAAATCGAGACGGCTTCGGTGCTGGCCAAAAGCGCCGACGCATTGATCGACGAGATTACGGTCGATAAGGAGTTGTTGCGTTGGTTGACCGGTTTCGTGCAGGAGCGCATCGACGACGGCAGCGGATGGGACATCCGCAACGGGATTCTTTCGTTGGGCAAGGAGCTGTTCAAGGAGAAGAACAAGGAGACGCTCGCTTCGATGCGCTCGAAAGAGGAGCTGGCCCGCATCGTGCGGGATGCGCTCGCTCAGGCCGAAAAGACGAAACGCCAAATGCGCGAGACGGCCCAGCGGGCGCTTGCGATTATCGAGGGGACAGGGCTTTCCGAGAAAGATTTCACGCGGGGCTTTCCGGTCAAATATCTGCGGGAAGTCGCTGCGGGCGAAATCGTGGCATACGGCACCACCGTCCGCAACCAAAGTCAGTCGACGGCCGGTTGGTGCAATGCGAAATCGCCGGCTGCGGATTATGTCGCGCAGCTGCAACCGCTGTTGCATACGGTGTGCGAAATCTATGACCGGAATATCCGTCAATGGAACACCGCTACCCTCTTGCGGGACAATTATCGCAGCTTTGCGCTGTTGTCCGATCTGTATGCCCGTGTGCAGCGCATGTGCGACGAACAGAATCTGATGCTCCTGTCGGAGACGAAGTACATCCTTTCGGAATTCATCGACCACAACGATGCGCCGTTCATTTACGAAAAGGTCGGGAATCGCTTCGAACGTTTCATGATCGACGAATTTCAAGACACGTCGATCAAGGAGTGGGAGAATTTTCTGCCGCTTTTGCGAAATGCGCTGTCGCAGGTCGAACAGACTTCGGTTTTCATTGTCGGCGACATCAAGCAGTCGATCTACCGCTGGCGGGGCGGCGACTGGAAAATTCTTCGTTACGGAGCGCGCGAAGCCTTGGGGCCGGAGAATACCGAGGTGGTCAGTTTGCAGGACAATTTCCGGAGCCTGCCCGTGGTCGTGGAGTTCAACAATCGGGTGATCGGACGCATGGTTACGTCCGATAATCGACAGCTCAATGCGATGCTCGAAAAGGCGCAGGCCCAGCATGCGTTGCCTGCGGATGAGGCGGAGCGACTGCGCGATACGTTGGTAGAAGCCTACCGGAATCATGAACAACATCCGCGTCGCCGAAAAGAGTATGCGGGTTATGTCTCGGTCGAATTGTACGACGAGAAACCGCCGGTCGTGGAACGCATCTGCCGATTGATGGACAAGGGGTTCCGTCCATGCGATATCTTGATTTTGGTGCGGGGTGCGGTCGATGGTGCGCGCATTGCGGCCGAACTGCTCGATTTCAAACGGAGAAATACGGACGATCGTTATCGGTTCGAGGTGATGACGCGCGAGGCTTTGCGCATCGGAACCGCTCCGGTGTGTACCTTCATCGTGTCGGCGATGCGGCTTGCAACGAACAGCGAGGATTCGCTCAGCCGGGCCAACTACAACCATTTTCTCGGTCGCCCCTTCGAAGCTCCGTTGTGCGAGGAGGAACGCGGCTTTTTCCGTTCATTGCAGTTGTTGTCGCCCGAAGAGGCCTTCGAACGAATCGTGATGCGCTATGAATTGCAAACCGCCGAGAACCAGACGGCCTATCTGCAAGCCATTCACGAACAACTGATCGCGTTCTGTTCCGACCGCATTGCCGATATTCCGCTTTTCCTGCGCTGGTGGGAGGAACAGGGTTCGGCGCAGTCGCTTTCGATCGAACGGAGTGAAACGGCCGTCGAAATCATGACGATCCACAAGGCGAAAGGGCTCGAACGCAAAGCGGTCATCATTCCCTATTGTTCATGGTCGTTGGAGCCTAAAAGTCAGGGTTGGAGCCCGAATATCGTTTGGGCCGAAGCGCAGGGCAGTACGGCCGAAATCGGACGCTTTCCGGTCCGGTACGGGAAAACGATGTCCGAATCGGATTTTTCGACGGAGTATTATCGCGAACGGGTTTTTGCCCATGTGGACAACCTCAATCTGCTTTATGTGGCGTTGACCCGGGCGGCGGAATCGTTGCATGTCTTCATTCCGCAGACCGGTACGGACAAAACACCGACCCATGCGGGCGCATTGTTATGGCAGGCGCTCGAAGAATCGGCCGGCGAATCCCACGATCGTTTCGAGTTCGGTGAATTTACGGGGCCGGTGGCAGCGGATCGCGATGCGGAAAAGCCGGAGCATATCGTATTGAGGAACTACCCTACGGCCCCATCCGATTTACAGTTGAAGTTGCCGTCGCAACGCTATTTCGAAGCGGGCGAGCGAGAACTGTCGCCACGCAATCTCGGAATTCTGATGCATAAGGCATTTCAGGATGCGGCGACGATCGACGATATTCGTCGGGCCGTCGAAAATATGTACGACGATGCCCTGCTTTCTGATGCAGATGCCGCTGCCTTACGGCAAATGATCGACCGAGCGTTCGAAAATCCGCTCGTGCGCGAATGGTTCGACGGCAGTTGGGATTGCGTGCGGAATGAAAATACGATTATTCGGCCCATATCCGGCCTTACGACCTTTTCCGACGAAGATTTCATAAGACGTCCTGATCGCGTGATGTTGAAAGGGAGCCGGGCTATCGTTGTCGATTATAAATTCGGCCAACGCGAAGGCAAAGAGGCCGCTTATCGGCGTCAGATTCACCGGTACATGGATTTGATTCGTGGCATGGGATATACCGAATGCGACGGGTATCTGTGGTATGTCAAGCAAGGGGAAATCGTGAAGGTCGAAGCGGACGATTGAACGGCTGTGAGTGCATGAAAAAGGAGGTCTTTTTTGAAAAGATCTCCTTTTTTCGGAACGTTTTCGCTGAAACTATTCGCCCAATGCGAAGCGTTTGTAGGCGATCACCGTAGCCTCTTTGTCGGCCTTATGGATATATTCGGCGATGGTCTCCTTCTCGCCGACAACCACCTGATTTAACAGCGTATTTTCCTCGTAGAACTTGCGCATCTTGCCTTCGGCGATCTTCGCAAGAATCTCTTCGGGTTTGTTGGCGTTTTTCGGATCCTGTTTCATGGCCTCGATCGCGATCTTGCGCTCGTGTTCCACGACATCGGCCGGGCAATCCGCCTCGTCGATCGATACGGGAGCCATAGCCGTAGCCTGCATGGCCACCGTATGGGCGACTTCGGCGGGAACCTCTTTGTTGAAGCCGAGAACCGTACCCAATTTTTTGTTGAAGTGAACGTAGGCAGCGCAGTAAGGAGCCTCGATGCGGGCATAATAGGCCAATTCGATCTTCTCGCCGGTCTGTCCGGATTTCTCGGTTACCATCTCCTCGACGGTATGGCCTTCGGCGTTCTTCGTAGCCAGCAGGGCATCGCGGTCGGCAGCATCAGCTGCGACAGCTACTTCCAACATGGCATTGGCCGAAGCGGCATACTCTGCGTTCTGAGCCACGAAGTCGGTTTCGCAAGCCAGACACAGAATATAGGCCTTTTGTCCGACGATTTTCGTAACGACGACGCCTTCGGTAGCCGTACGATCGGCACGTTTGGCAACGACGAGCTTTCCTTTTTCGCGGATAATGTCTTGAGCTCGGTCGTAATCGCCTTCGGCTTCGATGAGGGCTTTCTTGCAGTCCATCATGCCGGCGCCGGTCATCTTACGGAGCTTCATTACATCTGCAGCTTTGATTTCCATGGTTTTTCGTGTTTACGTTAACAACTTTTTTCAAAAGCCGCGATTATTCGGCCTGTTCGGGCGTTGCGGGTTCTTCTGGGTTCGCCGGCTCCTCATACGGAGTTTCGACAGCCGCAACGACCTCTTTCACTGCCTCTTCTTCGGCGTCGACCATCGCTTTCACCGCTTTCTTGATGCGGGGCTTGCCCTCCTTGCGGGGAGCGGCTTCGGCCGATGCTTCGGCTTCTTGGGCCTCCTTCTCCTTTTCGAGACGGCGTTCCTCGGTACCTTCGGCGATTGCGGCGCACATGGCGTCTACGATAACGGCGATCGATTTGGCGGCATCGTCATTTGCAGGTATAACGTAATCAATGTCGGTCGGATCACAACAAGTATCAACCATTGCAAATACGGGGATGCTCAACCGTTTCGCCTCTTTCACGGCATTGGCCTCTTTCTGTACGTCGACGACGAACAGCGCGGCGGGCAGACGGGTCAGATCGGCGATGGAACCGAGGTTCTTCTCCAACTTCGCACGCTGGCGGGCGATCTGGAGTTTTTCGCGCTTCGAGAAATTATCGAACGTACCGTCATTGGTCATCTTGTCGATAGTGGCCATTTTCTTGACGGCTTTGCGGATGGTGGGGAAGTTCGTCAGCATACCGCCTGCCCAGCGTTCGGTAACGTAAGGCATTCCGACGGCTGCCACCTTTTCGGCAACGATCTCCTTGGCCTGCTTTTTCGTGGCGACGAACAGCACGCGGCGACCGCTCTTGGCGATCTGTTTGATGGCTGCGGCCGCTTCATCGACTTTCAGTACGGTTTTGTGCAGGTCGATGATATGGATGCCGTTCTTCTCCATGAAGATGTAAGGAGCCATTTTGGGGTTCCATTTGCGCTTCAGGTGTCCGAAGTGCGCGCCGGCTTCCAATAAGGTATTAAAATCTGTACGAGACATGTTAATTCTGGTTTGTTTGGTTTAATTCTCTTTTCTGCAACCCTACGGGTAGCGGATCGGTCCGATCCCGAGGGGTTTTCCGCGGCTCGGCAACCGAAAGGTAATAACAGCTTGCGCTGTCGGTCGTTCCGGTTTCGAAAACCTCGCCGTGCTTTGCCGAAATTCCGGTCGTCTGCGATATTAACGCTTGCTGAACTGGAACTTGCGACGTGCTCCGGGCTGACCGGGCTTCTTACGTTCAACCTCACGAGGATCGCGCGTCAGGAATCCGGCCTTTTTCAGAACCGGACGCATTTCGGCGTCGATTTCGCAAAGAGCGCGTGCGATGCCCAGACGGGCAGCCTCTGCCTGACCTTTGATGCCGCCGCCGTCCAGATTGATGGCGATGTCGTAATTCTCGGCCGTGTTGGTAGCCAGCAACGGCTGTTTTACCTGAAACTGGAGAATTTCGAGCGGAAAATAGGTGGCAAGCTCCTTATGGTTGATCGTAATCTGACCCTTACCCGGCTTCACGAATACGCGAGCCACAGCAGCCTTACGGCGACCTACGGTGTTTACAACTTCCATAATACTCTTTTACTTGATTTCGTTTAATTTGACGGTCTTCGGGCTCTGTGCGGCATGAGGATGCTCCTCACCGGCATAAACCTTCAGATTTTTCAGAAGGACGGCTCCCAATCGCGTGCGGGGCAACATGCCCTTTACGGCCTTTTCGATCAGGAACGTCGGTTTTTTAGCCAGGTAATCGGCGGGGGTAGCGTAACGCTGGCCTCCGGGATAACCCGTGTGTCGTGTGTAGACCTTATCGGTCATCTTTTTGCCCGTGAGCTTCACTTTCTCGGCGTTGATTACGACCACATAGTCGCCGCAATCCGCGTGGGGCGTGTAGCAGGGCTTGTTCTTACCTCGAAGAATCTTGGCGATCTGCGAGGCAAGACGTCCCAATACCTCGCCGTTCGCATCGATCAGCACCCACTCTTTGGTGACGGTCGCTGCATTGGCAGAGATAGTCTTGTAGCTTAATGAATCCACTGTGTTTTACGTTTAATTTAACTTGTTGTAATCCTTATTCCCGCATTTTATGCGGGTGCGCAAAGGTACGAATTTTTTCGGTTCTGCAAAAACAAAAGCATGAAAAACATCAAAAAAGAGCAGGTTGTATGCAGAAAAGGCAGGACGGTTTTCTGTCCTGCCTTTTTCCGATGATCCGAATCGGACTATCCGAGGAACGAAAGCAGAATGCCCGCAGCCACCGCCGAACCGACGACACCGGCCACATTCGGGCCCATGGCGTGCATCAGCAGGAAGTTGCTCGGATTTTCCTGCTGACCGACCGTTTGGGCGACGCGCGCCGCCATCGGAACGGCCGATACGCCCGACGCACCGATCAGCGGGTTGATCTTTTTCCCCTCTTTGATGAACAGATTCATCAGTTTGGCCAGCAGAACGCCGCTTGCCGTACCGATGCCGAATGCCAATACGCCCAAAACGAGGATTCCCAGCGTGCGGCCATTGCAGAAGGCTTCGGCCGTTGCCGTAGCGCCCACCGTCAGTCCGAGGAAAATCACGACGATGTTCATTAGTTCGTTCTGTACGGTTTTGCTCAATCGGTCGACTACGCCGCACTCCTTCATCAAGTTACCCAGCATCAAGCATCCGATAAGCGGAGCGGCACTTGGCAACAAGAGCGAAATGATGACGGCGATGATGATCGGGAAGAGGATTCGCTCCAATTTCGAAACCGGCCGCAAGGTCTTCATCTTGATGGCGCGTTCTTTCTTGGTGGTCAACATCTTCATGATGGGCGGCTGGATTACGGGTACGAGCGCCATGTAAGAATAAGCTGCCACGGCGATCGGGCCGAGCAACTCGGGCGCGAGTTTCGAGGTCAGATAGATGGCTGTCGGGCCGTCTGCACCGCCGATGATGCCGATGGAACCTGCCTGTTCAGGCGTGAATCCCAAGGCGAAAGCGCCGAGGAACGTGATGAAGATGCCGATCTGGGCAGCCGCCCCCAACAGAAAACTTTTGGGGTTGGCGATCAGCGGCCCGAAGTCGGTCATGGCCCCTACGCCGACGAAGATCAGACAGGGATAGATGCCTAATTTGACACCCAAATAGAGGTAATCGAGCAGACCGGCCCGGGCGACGAAATTGCCCCAATGCACATGTCCCTCGGCAAAAAGCTCCGCATGATAGAGATTCGCCCCGGGCAGGTTGGTGAGCAGCATGCCGAATGCGATGGTAAAAAGCAACAGCGGCTCGAATTTGTGGCGGATCGCTAAATAGAGCAGGAAGAAAGCCACACCGATCATGACGATGCTGGCCCACCCCATCGCTCCGAAGAATCCGACGAGCCCCGTGGATTCGGCGAATTTTTGAATGCTCTCCCCGACGAAGTTCGAGGATGCAACTGACAACGTACCCATAACTATTCGATAACAAGCAGATTGTCTCCCTCCATCACCGTGGCGCCCTGCTGAACGAAGATCTGTTTGACGACACCGGCACGGTCAGCGTCGATATTGTTTTCCATCTTCATGGCTTCGAGCACCACGAGATTCTGCCCGGGTGCGACCTTGTCTCCGACAGCGACGTTGATGCTCAGCACCGTACCCGGGAGCGGGCATTTCACGACGGTGCCCGATGTCGGCGCTGAAGCGGCGATACGGGGCGACGGCGCGGCCGTTGCGGGTGTGATTTTGGCGCTGTTGGCCTCTTTGGGAGCGGGTGCGACCTGAGGTTTGGTTGCTGCGGTGCGTTCGGCACCTGCAATTTCCACCTCATAGGGCGTGCCGTTGACCGATACGTGAGCCAAAGTCGAATTTTCGTTCACGTTGTCGATCTGCACGTCGTAATTTTGTCCGTTGATTTTCAGCGAGTAATTTTTCATGACGTTTGCAATGCTTATTTTTTGTCAGGCACCCGGGTCAGACCGTGGATTTTCGAGTTCCACGGCGAGTAGGCGCGTTTGATACTTTGGATGGTCAATACTTCCGATTCACGGTCGTGCATCTCCGCCTTGAAAAGGGCAAGCGCGGCGACGATGGCTGCAATCTCCTCTTCATGAAGCTGTCCCGTGACTACGGGAGCGGCGGCTGTCCTTGCTGCGGTCGCCTGTTGGCGCGTGAAGACGAATCCGAACAACTTCATGATGAAAACCAGCAAGGCCAGCACGATGAATACCAAGCAAATGCTGATGAGTGCCACCCACAACATCTCCGACCATCCCCAGTCCGTTACCAATAACATTTTCATGGCTCAATCGTTTACAAGGGGATATTCGAGTGCTTTTTGGGCGGATTCTGCAACCGTTTGGTCGCCAGAGACTGCAATGCTCGGATGATGCGGAATCGCGTATTGCGCGGTTCGATTACATCGTCGATGTAGCCGTAACGGGCGGCATTGTACGGGTTGGAGAACTTGTCGTTGTACTCCTTGACCTTCTCGGCGATGAACGCGGCACGTTCTTCGGGTTTGTCGGCCAGCTCCTTCAAATCCTTTCCATAGAGCACTTCGACGGCACCGCTGGCACCCATGACTGCGATTTCGGCCGACGGCCAAGCGTAGTTGATGTCGCCACGTATATGCTTGGACGACATGACGATATAGGCACCGCCGTACGCCTTGCGCAGCGTAACGGTGATTTTCGGCACCGTGGCTTCGCAATAGGCGAAAAGCAGTTTCGCGCCGTGCGTGATGACGCCGCCGTATTCCTGCGTCGTGCCTGGCAGGAAGCCCGGGACGTCGACCAACGTAACGAGCGGAATGTTGAAGGCGTCGCAGAACCGCACGAAGCGGGCGGCTTTGCGGCTGGCGTTGATGTCGAGCACGCCGGCCATGAATTTGGGCTGGTTGGCGATGATGCCCACCGACTGTCCGTTGAAACGGGCGAAGCAGGTGATGATGTTCTTGGCGAAACCGGCTGCCGATTCGAGATATTCGCCGTTGTCGACGATTGCGCGGATGACTTCGGCCATGTCGTACGGCTTGTTGTCGTTGTCCGGAATGATTTCGTTGAGCGAATCCTCCAAACGGGTGATTTTATCCGTGCAGACGGCCAACGGCGCATCCTCCATGTTGTTCTGCGGCATGTAGGAGAGCAACTTGCGGATCAGCGCGATGCCTTCTTCCTCGGTATCGACGGCGAACTGGGCTACGCCCGATTTGGTCGTGTGCATGCGTGCACCGCCCAACTGTTCCTGCGTTACGTCTTCGCCCGTTACGGTTTTCACGACCTTTGGGCCGGTCAGGAACATGTTCGAGGTCTCTTTCTTCATGATGATGAAGTCGGTCAAGGCCGGCGAATAGACCGCACCGCCCGCACACGGGCCGAAGATGGCCGAAATCTGCGGAATGACGCCCGACGACATCACGTTCCGTTGGAAGATATTCGCATAACCGGCCAATGCGTTGACCCCTTCCTGAATACGGGCGCCGCCCGAATCGTTCATGCCGATGCAGGGCGCACCGTTGCGCAGGGCCATATCCATGACCTTGCAGATTTTGTCCGACATCGACAGCGAAAGCGAACCGGCCGAGACCGTGAAATCCTGTGCGAAAACATAGACCAGACGGCCGTCGATCGTACCGTAACCGGTTACGACGCCGTCGCCGAACGTATGTTTCTTCTCCATGCCGAAGTCGTAGCAGCGATGCGTAACGAACATGTCGAACTCTTCGAAGCTGCCTTCGTCGAGCAGCATCTGGATGCGTTCGCGGGCCGTGTATTTGCCTCTTTCGTGCTGTTTGTCGATCGCCTTCTGTCCGCCGCCGAGCCGGGCGGTCTCGCGGTTTTCGATCAGTTGATTGATTTTATGCTGAATCTCGCTCATAGCTTCGGATTATTTGTTCTTGTTTTCGCAAAGTTCCGTCAGAATGCCCTGGGTCGATTTGGGATGCAGGAAAGCGATGGTCATGCCTTCGGCGCCCTTGCGCGGCGTAGCGTCGATCAGACGGATTCCCTTGGCTTCGGCATCGGCCAGCTGCTCCTCGATGTTTTCGCAGGCTAGCGCCATGTGGTGGATGCCCACGCCGCGCTTCTCGATGTATTTGGCGATCGTCGAATCCTCGGAGGTAGGTTCGAGCAATTCGATTTTAGTCTGCCCCAGCAGGAAGAAAGCCGTACGGACTTTCTGGTCGGCGACCTCTTCGATGGCGTAACATTTCAGTCCGAGTACGTTTTCCCAATAGGGGATTGCTTCGTCGAGACTGTTCACGGCGATGCCGAGATGTTCGATATGAGATACTTTCATGGTTTGAAAAGATGATTGGTGTGATTTTTTCGTTGCAATATCGCCCCTTTTCGGAGCACACAAAGATAAATCAATCTTCGGGAATCCCCAAGCGTTCTCGGTCGAAAAAATTCGTCCGTTGCCAAATTAGACAAAAAATTCGTAACTTCGCCAAAGAAAAGATGCAGAGTTATGAAAAAACAGGGATTTTTTTTGCTGCTCTTCGTGTGGGCGATCTCGCTTTTCCCGCTGCGGGCGCAAAACGCCGCATTGGGTCAGAAAGTTCCCGTAATTCAGGCGGAGGCTTGGCTCGACGGGATTCGTCCTGCGTCGGCTCCGTTGACCGTTCTGACCTTTTTCACCGTATCGAATCCCGTTTGCGGACAAACGCTCGAGCACTTGCATCGCTTGACGGAAAGAGCGGACAACCGCCTGCGGGTGATCGTCGTTACCCGCGATGACGAAGCGAAAATCGCTCCGCTCATGGCTCCCTATCTTTCGCCGCGAATGGCTGTCGCGTTCGATGCGGGCGGAAAAATCTTCAAAAGTCTCGGGGTGGAGTATGTTCCTTTCGGCCTGCTGATCGATGCCCGGAATCGGGTGTTGTGGCAGGGCAATCCGCTCCGGCTGACCGAAAAAATCGTCGCGACCGCACAATAGGAATCTTCGAAAGGCGGCCTCGCCCGCCGTTTGACATATACGCCATGAATTTCTCGAAAATAGCTCATTACGAAAAAGAGTACGCCGATATTCATCACGATACGGCGTTGAATGTTGCGGAAGGCGTCGAAGACCAGCCGATCGTGAACCCTTATTTTACGCGCCGCAAGAAACGGGAACTCTCCGTTGACGATTATGTCGCGGGCATCCTTTCCGGCAACGTTCCCGTCCTGTCGCAGGCCATTACGCTCATCGAATCGAACAACCCCGAACATTACGCCAAGGCGCAGGAGATCATCGAACGGTGCCTGCCTCATGCCGGCAAATCCATCCGCATCGGGATAACGGGCGTGCCGGGCGCCGGCAAATCGACCTTTATCGAGGCGATCGGCGGTATGGTTACCTCATTGCATCACAAATTGGCCGTGCTGGCGATCGACCCCTCTTCGGAACGCAGCGGCGGCTCGATTCTCGGCGACAAGACCCGCATGGAGAGCATCTGCCACAATCCCGACGTATTCATCCGCCCCTCCCCTTCGGCCGGTTCGTTGGGAGGCGTAGCGCGCAAGACCCGCGAAACGGTCGTGCTGTGCGAAGCGGCCGGATTCGACGTCATCTTCATCGAAACGGTGGGGGTCGGACAGTCCGAAACGGCGGTGCATTCGATGGTCGACTTGTTCATGCTGCTGCAGATTTCCGGTGCGGGCGATGAGTTGCAGGGCATCAAACGGGGCATTATGGAGATGGCCGATCTGATGGTCATCACCAAGGCCGACGGCGAAAATATCCATAAGGCGGAACTGGCCCGCACACAATTCCAAAGCGCCTTGCGGCTTTTCCCCGTTCCCGAATCGGGATGGCATCCTTGCGTATATACGGCCTCGTCGGTAACGCGGGCCGGTCTGGAAGAGGTATGGAAAGGCGTGGAGTCCTATTTGGAACATACGGAAAAGAACGGCTATTTCCAGATCAACCGCAACCGGCAAAACAAATACTGGATGTACGAAAGCATCAACGAAGCCCTGCGCAATTCGTTTTATCGCTCGCCGGTCATCGACGAACGCATCGGCGAGTACGAACAGCGGGTGTTGAATAACCGTCTCTCCTCGTTCGTCGCTGCCAGGGAGCTGTTGGAACTCTATTTCAACCGCGATAAAAAGTAGCGGTCGATCGTGTCGCGCACGGAGCGTTCGATACGGACGCAAACCGGAATCGGGGTTATCCGATCCGTAATCCGGTTCAGTGCGGCACATCATCGAGGTCTATTTCAATATGGAGCCCGATCTCTACATGCTCGATTGTTTCATGGAGGGCATGATGAAGACGATCATCAGATATGCTCCGATCGCGATGAAAGAGCCCGAAAACTACGAAGCGCGCGCCAATTTGATGTGGACTTCTTCGTAAGCCATCAACGGCTTCGTGAACGGCGGCAAGCGGCAGGCGTGGAGCTGCCTCCGATGGAACACGAGCTTTCGGCTATTTACGACATTACGCACGGGCTGGGACTTGGTGTCCTGACGCCCCGCTGGATGGAATACTGTGTGGACGAGCGCACGGTTTCCAAGTAAGTGCAGTTCGGTGTGAACGTGTTCGGTATCAGCGCCGACAAGGAACCGATGGCGATTGCGCGCGAGAGCATCGAACGGCTTCCGGAGTTTCTGTTCGACACCTTGCAGCTGAAACGGACGTTTACGGAGGTGGGCATCGCGGCCGAAGATTTTCCTGTGATGGCCCGCAGGGCTTGTGGCGGCGGCATCTTACCCGGATTCAAACCGTTGGGTCAGAAAGACATCGACAAGATATTCGAAATGTGTCTGTAATATGCTCGATATGAAATCGAATATGTTTCGACGGCAAAACAAGGCTGATAATCATTTGATTATCAGCCTTGTTGTTAAGAGCGGAAAACGGAAACCGAACCTTCCGCTTCTTTCTGTTATGTATCAATATGTTCCGGCGAATTTTTCTTTTTTAGTTACACACCCGTAGTGTTAATGAGGTTGTTCATCGCGAAAGTGTTCAACAGCCACGAACGAACGCCGCCGCGCTCGATGTCGTCGGCATTCTCGATCATATAGGCCTTCGTGCGCTTGTCGCAGACAATGTCGATATCGAACATCTCCTTGATGGCGTTTTTGTGGCGGTGGAACGTGCGCTCGGGATAGGCGGAGCGGTCGTCGTTGTACTGCGAACGCTCCCAGCGGCGGTTGATTTCGTCGAGCGTGATGCCCCGGCTGCCTGCGCGGTAGATATTGTCTACCAGCCAAATGTAACGGTTGAAAAGGTTGGCTGCCATAATCTGTCTGTGTTAATTTCCGCAAAGATAACAAATAGGAGTGCCAAAAAGCGGCAGAGTCCCGAAAGAATGATCGAATATTTTCCGAAAGAGCGAATTTTTGCGGATTGCAAAAAACGACGCTCCTCGCTAATCCCGATAAGGCCGTTTCTATTCGATCTTTGCATCGCAGCATGGGGTTCCGGCAAACAGGCGGAACAGACTGTCTGTCGCAACAGTCTGTCCCTCCCTGTTCAGATGCTAATCCACCGGTCGGGCGATGCGCAAAGGTGCATCAGTAACGCCAGCGCGATAACCGCCAGCGCGATCAGCAGATTTCTGCGGGTCGTCCGTTTCATACCGCAGCGGCAATTTGATTGGCAAGCTGCATCTCGCGTTTCTCGACAATCTCGTCCCACAGCCGCGAGTGCGACAGCTCCGATGCGGGGATATACGCTTTGTATCGTTCGAGGAACTCCTCGTCGAAGAGTTGGCCGATCCCGTAGTCGTTGCGGTCTATGATTTTATGCCAATCCCAACGGTCGATAAAACGGTCGAGCAGTTCGCAGGTCAGCTCGAGGCTCGAGTTGTCGGAGAGCTCCTGCCAATCCCAGTACTTCTCGAATCGGGCGAGCACGTCGGCCGTGAATATGCACTGATGAGAAGAGGCGGAGAGCTCACGCCAATCGATTCGGCTCTTGAATTTCTCGAGCATCGGGACCGTCCAAAGCATCTCCGCATTCCCCGACACCCCGTGCCAGTCCACTTTGTCCCCGTACTTTTCGAGGAGCATCTCGTTCCATTTGAAATCCTGCGAGAGCTCTTTCCAGGCCAGCTCGTCGAGCAGCTGCGACATGAAATCGTCGTCCCAGTTTTTCGTTGCCATCATTACATCGCTTTTAACAAGTTATACTTTTTTTAGTTTCATGATGCAAAGATGACAGGAGAAACTGCCAAAAGGCGGCAGAGTGTTGCGAAAATACGAAAAATTTTTGGCGATTGGATACGGATTGATCCCGCCGGCAATCCAACGCCGTACCACGTTGCGGATTCCGGCCGAAGCCCCCGTCTTGGCGGGGATGTGGTGGGGCCAGTCTGCAAACGCGGCCTGTGGCCGCGAGCGGCGCAATCAACAGCGATGCAAAACCCTTCAACAACCCGATTCGGTGCAAAAGTAAATAGTTTTTTCGGGTGCCGCATAATGGCAGAGGCAGCCGCTATCTTTGCCGCATGATGAACGAAATGGAACTCTTCGCACTGACGCCGGAGGATGCCTGCTATCCGGCCGAATTTCGCAGCCTTGGAGAGACGATGCCGCTGCATCTCTACGCGCGGGGATGCGTCGAATTGCTGGGCTTCCCCCCCCCACAAAATAGCCGTAATAGGAGGCCGCAAAGCCGATTCCAACGGATACGAAACCGCCTACCGCCTTGGGCAGCGGTGCGCGGAAACGGGCTGCGTCGTGGTGAGCGGGTTAGCGGCAGGATGCGATACCGCGGCGCATCGCGGATGCATCGAGGCGGGCGGCCGCACGATAGCCATTGTCGCGACAGGGCTGGATCGCGTGTACCCCAAAGAGAACGCCCCCTTGCAGGAAGCTATTCTGCGCACGGGCGGGTTGGTTCTTTCCGAACAGCCGCCCGGCACCAAGGCCAACCCGACCCGGCTGGTCGCGCGCACCCGTTTGCAGGCGGCACTTGCCGAAACGGTGGTCGTTGCACAGTGCTCCGTGCACAGCGGCACGATGCATGCCGTCGGCTTTGCCATAAAATACGGCAAACGGCTGCTTGCTCCGTAGCAATACTTAATGCCTTCCCGATATTTTTGTACGACCTCTCCTGGCTGCGGGCAGTGCCTTCGAAACAGACCGTAAATTCTACAATTATACGACCCTATTACACATTACACGCTCCTGCGTGGTAGCCCTCTATTTACTGCGATATCCTTTCAAGCCATGCCTGCACCGCCTTTTTCGCCTGTGGGCGGTCATTCTGCGCCGTGGCGCCTCTCACGGCAAGCCCTTTCCGGAGAACAGCGCCCTTGCAGGCGGCGGCGATACGCTGCTCCGTGTCCGAGAGTCCGCTGCCCTCGCTCGTGCAGAACGGTATGACGATCTTGCCATTCCAGTCGTGCTGCTCGATAAACGTATAGACCGGCATCGGCATATCGCCCCACCAGTTGGGATAACCCAAGTATATCACATCGTACTCCTCGACGGGCGCATCCGCCTTGATTGCAGGGCGCGCTTTCGCCTGTTTCTCCTTTTTGGCTGCCTCCACGCAGGCGTTATACGTTTTTGGATAGGCATTTTGAGGTACGATCTCGAACAGCGTTCCTCCGGATGCTTCGGCAATCATCTCCGCGATGATATGGGTGTTGCCCTTTTCGATATTGCCTACGGCATAATTTTCTCCCGTATGCGAAAAAAACGCCACCAATACTCTTTTACTCGATTCAGTTTTCATGCTCCGATCTGTTTTTGAGCCCTCCTGCGCATACGACGCAGGGCACAAGGCCGATGCTATCAGCAGGAGAAGCAGAATAGATATTGTCTTTTTCATTTTCAGTCGAATTCATTTTTTCATTGTCGCGACATTGCGGCATAAGTCCCGATCGTCCGTTATTCGCCCAACGTCCGGGTAAAGGCGAGTACGGAGAGCTGCCACCTGCCGTTTTCCATGACATAGACTTCCGTTACGATGAAGGGGAAACGGACGGCATTGCCTCCGACCTCGGAGTTCAGATGAATACGGCTGTAAACCGTTGCCGTACCTGCGGCGAACATGACCTGTACGTCGTGTATCTCGGCTTTCTTGTACCAGATAGCTCCCGAACGGATCGTGTTCAGTTCCTGCTCCTTGCCCCAATACCCGCCCATATGGACGAACTGTGCGTTCTCGTGAAACAGCTCCGCCAGTTTGTCGGCGTTCTTTTCCGCCATCCAGTGCCATTTGCGGTTCGACAGATCGACGATGGCCTGTTCTTCGGGGGTGAATGTTTTTGCATTCTCCTGCGCCTTTGCTCCGACCGAAAAAGTCAGAAGAAATAACGCTGTAACAACCCATGATTTCATATCGCTTCGATTTTTCATGTTGCACCGCAAAGATAGCGGGAGGACAGAGAAAAAGCAATACGAAAAAATCGGTAAAAACTGCGATTTTTACCGATTATGCAAGCATAGCCGGATGATTATTTTCGGTACTCCGTCGGTTTAAGACCGAGATTCTGCTGTACATAGCGGCTGAAATAGGCGGGCGACGAGAAGCCGAACATATCGGAAATCTGCACGAACGACAGCGATTTGTTTCGTAACAGACGCGAAATGTCGAGACTCGTATAGCGGTTGATCCAGTAGTTGGCGGCATACCCGCTGACCTTTTTCGACACCTCCGACAGATATTTCGGCGTGATGCACAGACAATCCGCATAGTAGGATACCTCCCGATGTTCACGGTACGCTCCCTCTTCCAGCATTTTCAGAAAACGGTTCATGATGGAGGCGTTCTGCGTGGAAATGTCGCTCTGGTCGTACAGGGCGGCATGGAAATCGAAGAAATCGAGAATAGCCGCCTGCATGGCATTGATGAGCGTTTCCCGATAGAAGCGGTGCTGCGTATCGGCGATGCGGGTTTCCAGCAGCTCGAAATCCCGGCGGCAGACGATTTGCTGCTCCGGCGTGAGGTGCATTACGGGATTGAGGAACAGAGCCAGCGACCCTTTCATGCCGTAGTTGCTTTGCGGCGTCGACAATTCGATGAACTCGGGTGCGGCATAAATGATCTTGCATCGGAAATCCTCCGAAGCATGTACCTTGTCGATCATTTTCCGTTTGCGGATAATCGACAAATCGCCGACGTGCAACTCGAAATCGCGCTCGTTGAAACGGTAACGGCACGTCCCGCCCAAGCAGAGCAGATGCACCAGGTATTCCTCCCCGGAATCCATGTTCACCGTGCCCAACCGGTCGGTAACGATAATATCGTTTTCGCATTCCATGCCGCAGCCGCTTGGTTCCCGACGGTAAAAATACAAAAAAACCGGCAATCGCAATCGCTGCGAGGGCAGGTTTTTCCCGTTTTAACGCTATTCCGACGGCTTGCCGTATGGCAGGCAACGGCTGCAACGGATTCATTCCTTCACCGGACGCACCGAATAACCCATATAACGGCGGTTGTTGCGGGCAGGCTGTTGGTTGCTGTCGTAGAAATAGAAATAATAGGCGTAGCGGTCATTGCCGCCGTAGAGCGTACCGCTCCAGTAGCATCCGCGCTGTCCGACCTGATTCGATACGGTCGCTCCGTCGCGCGATGCGGCGGCAGGGAAGAAGATCGCATTGCCGTTGGCGGCGGTCGCACGGCATCCCGCCACGCCGTTCACCTCCGTCCACTCCCACGTGCAGTTATCGGCCAACTCCTGACATTCGGTCTGCGAGGGCAGCCGCCAGCCGTCGCCCCATTGGGCGCGGGCAATGTCGTACTCCGTGCCGCAGATGTCGTCGGGCGGCGTCGCGCTCGGATAGTCGTCGAGCTCGGTCGTCTGCTTCTCGCCGGTCGGGTCGGCCCAGCCGTAGCGGCCGCCGAACTCCTCGGGAGCCGATGCCCCGACGTTCCAAGAAGCCCATTTCACGCTCAACCTCAGATCGACGGCCTCCGCTTCATGCTCGAAGCGTGCCTGCAATACGACGTTTCTCGCCGGCATGACGAACGAGTATACGGCCTCAGTCGCAACCGCCGTTTCGTTTTCATACCACCCGGCAAAGCGATACCCTTCGTCCGCCGTGGCTGCCACGCTCACCTCTTCACCCGCCGGACAGGCGGTTTTGTCTGCGCTGACGGTTCCGCCTTCGGTGGCAGACACCGTTACCGTATAGGTCGGTTGCGGCTCGGTGGCATTCCCGCCACTCTCCGAGCAGGAGAGTACAAAGCCGACGAACAGTGCAATCGCCAGACTTTTCATCATTTCATTTTTCATATTCGAACGATTTTATCAATTATTGCCGAAAAACTCCGTCAGTTTGTCCACCGCCCGATTCTCATACTCCGGCACATGGGACTTATCCTATCACTTATTACTTTCGGTCTCATAACTTACGGTTTTATGGGCGAACCTCCGAATACTTCGCTCATCCGTATGACACGGAGTGCCGCGTCGATAGTTGCCATCTGTGCGGACGGTCGGCCGTGCCGTAAACCTCGGCCGTATCGAAAAAAATGTAGCCCATCTCTACGGCATCGGAGAGCAGCTTCCTATTTGTCGGTCGGAATCTCCATTTTATTGAGATAAGTGCGTTCCTTTTCTCCGAGCGACATATTGAAAAACCGCTTCTCCTTGTTCAGCCCGCGCATCTGCGCCATCTCCTCGTCGGTCAGCGCGAAGTCGAAAATCCGAATATTCTCTTCGATATAATCGGGATTCGATGCGCCCGGAATCACCGATAATCCCTCTTGGATATGCCAACGCAAAATCACCTGTGCGGGAGTTTTGCCATGTGCTTTGGCAATTTCCATGATTGTCGGGTCTTTCAGCAACGCCCCATTGCTCATCGCACCGCCCAACGGGAACCAGCATTCCACCTGAATATCGTGCTTCTTCGCTTTTTCGCGCACGGCAATACGCTGTGCATAGGGATGACACTCTATCTGCAATACGGCAGGCTTGACGGTCGCCGCTTCCATAATGCGGTTGAACACCTCGTCGCTCGCATCGAAGTTGCTGATGCCCAACGCCCGCACCTTGCCGGCCGCAACCGCTTTCTCCATATCTTTCCATGCGCCTACGAAATCGCCTACTGGCTGGTGTACATACAAAAGGTCGATATAGTCCAGCTGCATACGTTCCAGCATGGCGTCGATGGCCTGTGCCGTTTTTCCTTCACCGTATTCCGTCGGCCACAGTTTGGAAGTTACCCAAATCTCCTCGCGCGGCGTGCCGCTCTCGGCGATGAAACGCTTTACGGCACGCCCTACACCGGCTTCGTCATTGTAGGCATGGGCGGTGTCGATATGCCGATAGCCTGCTTTCAATGCCGTGAGACACGACTGTTCGCATACTTCATCGGAGGGCTGGAGAAATGTCCCCAATCCGAATTGCGGCATCAGAATCCCGTTGTTGAGTTGCACCATCGGCACATCGGCAGCCGTCTTGTAAATAGCCTGCGCGAAAGAGGAACTGCCGACGATCGAAGCCAGCACCACAAGTCCGGTTAAAATTCTCTTTTTCATATCTATGTTTTGTTTTTGGTTATACGTCTTCGCTGCGACAGGACAAAGGTAGGGAGAACCTTTCGGGTCGGCTTTACGAGAAATTCGGTTGAAACTGCACTTATTTCGGTTTTTGCATTCATTTTGTATCGAAGCGATGAAGGCGCAGCATCGATTTCCGAAAAAATGGTAATTCGAACCGTATTTTTTGTGCTGTCGGTATGAACAGCCTGCCTAACTTTGCATGTGGAAAAATGAATAATATATTATGAACGCATTCAAACACATTTTCGCAATGACCATGGCGATAGCCATTTCATGCGGCAGTACGGTACAAGCTCAAGCGAAAAACAATCATAACATGAACCCGGTAATCGTATATTTCACACACTCCGGCAATACCGAACTGGCAGCCAAGCAGCTCGCAGAAATTACAGGAGCCAAAATGATAAGGCTCCTGCCGGAACAGCCCTATTCGGCGGATGATGTCGATTGGACGAACAGGCAGTCCCGTTGCACGCAGGAACACCTCGATCAATCGCTGCGTCCGGCAATCAAACCGATTGACATCGATTTTGCAAAGGTGGATACGCTATTTGTCGGTTTTCCGATTTGGTGGCATGAAGAACCGGCCGTAATCCGCACTTTTCTCGATAAGTACGGCGAACAATTAAAAGACAAGATCATTTTTCCTTTCTGCACCTCTTACGAAAGCCCCATGTCGGAAGCCGATGCTGCACTGAAAAAAGGCTACCCCGCTCTGAAAATCAGAAAAGGACTTCGTTTGCCTGCTGAATCGGAAGAGATCAAAAAATGGATAAAACAATGAATACGGTAAAATTGAACAACGGCGTCGAAATGCCCCAAATGGGCTACGGCGTCTATCAGGTTTCGCCCGCCGAGTGCGAGCGTTGTGTTGCGGATGCCCTTAGTGTAGGCTATCGCATGATTGACACGGCACAAGCCTACCACAATGAAGAAGGAGTGGGTAATGCTGTCCGCAAAAGCGGCATCGACCGCCGGGAGATTTTCCTTGTGTCGAAAGTGTGGATTTCCAATTACGGCTACGAAAAGGCAAAGGCTTCCATCGACGAAAGCCTGCGCAGGTTGCAGACCGACTATATCGACCTGATGCTGCTGCACCAGCCTTTCTGCGACCGCTACGGTGCCTACCGCGCCTTGGAAGAGGCGTACAAGGAGGGCAAGCTCCGCGCTATCGGCGTAAGCAATTTCTATCCCGACCACTTCATCGACATTGCCAGCAATATGGAGATCGTTCCGGCGGTCAATCAGGTGGAGACCCATGTCTTCAACCAGCAGATAGAAGCGCAGCGGATCATGGAGGAGTTCGGCACGCATATCATGTCGTGGGCACCGTTCGCCGAAGGCCGCAACAACTTCTTCACGAATCCGAAGCTGGCCGAAACAGGGCACAAGTACGGTAAGAGCGTGGCGCAGGTTACCCTGCGGTGGCTCATCCAGCGCGGCGTAATCATTATTCCCAAATCGACGCACATCGAACGGATGCGGCAGAATCTCGATATCTTCGATTTCGCGCTATCCGACGACGATATGGCTGCCATCGCCACGCTCGACACCGGCAAAAGCCTTTTCTTCGACCACCACGATGCGGAAACAGCCCGTATGTTCATGGGGTGGAGGTAAAGTTATGACCGTGTATCGGGCGAAATAGTCGGCAGGACGTTCAAATCCGGCGCAGAAAACAAATGGCATTTACTGCCATAAGAGACTGACTAAAAAGTCGAAAATTTACTTGATCCGTCGACCCGGCGTCCGGACAGGCCGCATGGTGCGGACAGAGGTGCAGCCACGTTGACAACAGGAACGAGGCTTTCATGCCGGTCTATCGGCGAGGGTACGCCCGGTCAGTTGTCGCGGTCAAGGAAGAATATCGGAATGTTCGCCAAAAAGAGGTCGCGGCTGCTGAGTGCCGGGCGCTTCGCAATCAGCTCGCTCAACCGCACGTCGCCGATGACGTAATTGCTCTCCTCGCTGGTGTACTGCTCGTGAATACGCTCAAAATGCAGCACGTCGAATATCGGCGTTTCGCGGTATCGGACGTAGATTTTCAGCGTGAGGTCGGTCGTGTAGTCCGGTTTTTGGATGTAGCTCTGCTTCTTGTACTCGTAGCGATAGTCGTGCAGCCGGGCCATGATGTCGCTCAAAATCGACGAGGCCGTAGGCAGACTTCCGGCACCCTTGCCGAACATGAACTGGCGGTCGTAGCACTCGCCGCGAATCACCACGCCATTGTACTCGTCGTCGACACTGTAGATATACTTCGAGGGCGTAACAAACTCGGGCATGACAAACATGGTGAAATGCATGTCGCTGACCTTGACGACCTGTGCCACCAGCTTGATTTTCACTCCTTTTTCGCGGGCATAACAGATGTCCGACTCGTGAATGGTCGAGATGCCGTAGGTGAAGATGCGCCCGGGGGCCACGTAGGTGCCCAGCGCATGCACCGTAATGATCACCAACTTGAAGAGCGAATCGTAGCCCTCGATGTCGAACGAAGGGTCGGTCTCGGCGAATCCCAGCTTCTGTGCCTGCGCGAGGGCGTGTGCATAGGTATCCCGGTGGTCGAAGACGCGTGAGAGAATGTAGTTCGAAGATCCGTTGAGGATACCCTTGACTTCGAGCAGCAGGTCGTTGTCGTAATACTCCTCCAAATTGCGGATGACCGGAATGGAGCCGCACGATGAGGCGTCGTAGAGCAATGCCACGTGCCGCTCCTTCTGGATGCGGATGAGCTCCGGAAGATGCTGCGCCAGCATGGTCTTGTTGCCCGATACGACGGGAATGCCGCGCAGCAGGGCCTCTTTGACAATGCGGTAGGAGGCCTCAGCGTCGTTGATGACCTCGACAATCAGGTTGATGCGCGGGTCATCGAGCACCTCCTCTGCAGAGCCGGTGAACAGCTCCGGGGCTGCCTGCACGGTGCGGGGTTTCTCCGGATGACGGACGCAGATGCGGAGGATCTGGGCGTGCGCGTTCTTCGATTTGCGCAACACCTCGAATATGCCCTGTCCGACGACGCCAAAGCCGAAAAGTCCGATGCGTATCTTATTCATAATCGAAAGGATTGGATGTTTCCATGAAAGGGCGCAGCAGGCGGTTCAGTTGCGCATGCTCCACCAGAAAGCCGTCGTGTCCGAACGGCGAGTCGATTTCGCTATAGCGGCTGTGGGGGATGCACGCCTGCAAGCGGCGCATCTCGGCCGGCGTGAAGATGATATCGGTCGTGATACCCACGAGCAGCGTGGCGGCCGTGATGCGGGCCAGCGCAGCCTTCGTGCCGCCGCGTCCGCGTCCGACGTCATGCGTGTCGAAGGCGTCGAGAATCGTGTGGTAGGAGTAGGCGTTATACCGACGGCACAGCTTCTCACCCTGATGCCGCTGGTAGCTTGAGGCACGATGCACTGCGGGCAGCTCTTCCGCATCCTGCTGGGTCAGGTTGTAGCCCAGCGAACCTCGGTAGGTCAGCAGCCCGATAGCCCGTGCAGCGGCCAGCCCCGCCATGCCGGCGTCGGCGCGATCCTCTCCGAACGAGGGGTCCGCTTCGATCGCCATGCGCTGCGTCTCGTCGATAGCGATGGTCCACGGCGAAGCCGCGGCATCGGTGGCGATGAGGATGAGCCGTTCGGGACGCTGCGGCTCGTCGACGGCCCACTCTATGGCCTGAAAGCCTCCCACCGAGCTGCCGACGAGTGCCCGCAGGCGGCCGAGGCCGAGGGCGTCGGCCAGCAGACGGTGCGCCCGCACCATATCGCGGATAGTCAGCGCCGGAAAACGGCCGTAGTAGGGACGTCCCGTCCGCGGGTCAGGATGCAGCGGCCCCGTAGTACCATAGTGCGAACCCAGAATGTTCGCACACACGACATAGTAGCGCGAGGGGTCGAGGAAACAGCCCTCCTCAACCGTGTGCGGCCACCAGTCGGCGACCTCCGAATTGGCGGTCAGCGCATGGCAGACCCATACCGCATTGTCGCGTGCGGCGTTGAGCGTGCCATACGTATGGTAGGCAATCGCCAGCTCGGCCAGTTCGCCTCCGCGCTCCAGAGGAAAGGGTGCTGCGGCATGGAAAAGTTGTGCATCCATCGTGCGTGCGATACATTATCCGACGTGGCGGAAAGCCTGTTCGAAATCTTCTATCAGGTCATCGGGATGCTCCAGGCCAGGCGAGATGCGCAGCAGCGTCGGTGTAACGCCTGCGGCGGCCAGGGCCTCTGCGTTGAGTTGCTTGTGGGTCGTCGAAGCCGGATGCGTTACGACCGTAATCGAGTCTCCTATCATCGTCATGTGGGCCGCCAAACGGAGCGATTCGACGAACCGCACGGTGCTTTCGAGTGTTCCCGCCAGCTCCACCGAGAAGACGGCCGAGGATCCGTAGCGGTAGTATTTGCGGGCATTCGCGTGGCTGGGATGCGTTTCGAATCCCACGAACCCTACGCTGCGCACCTTCGGGTGGCTGCGGCAGTATTCGGCGAGTTTCCACGTCGACTCGACCTGCTGCCGAACGCGCAGCGAGAGTGTTTCCAGGCCGAGCATCATCAGATAGGAGTCGAACGGCGAGGGACAGCAGCCCACGTCGCGCAACCCATCTGCGCGGCACTTCACGATGAAGGCGGCCTTGCCGAACGTCTGGCGGAAATTCAGTCCGTGGTATCCTTCCGAGGGCCCGTCGATTTGGGGATAGCGCCCGTTCGACCAGTCGAACGTCCCGCCGTCGACAATAATCCCGCCCATGGCCGTGCCGTGGCCGTTAATCCATTTGGTCGCCGAATCGACCACAATGTCGGCGCCCCACTCGAATGGGTTGCAGAGGTATCCCGCAGCCCCGAAGGTGTTGTCCACTAAAAACGGCACGCCATGACGGTGTGCCACGGAGGCCAACGCCTCCAAGTCGGGCACCGCGCAGGTCGGGTTGCCCATGCTTTCGACATAAAGGGCGCGGGTGCGTTCGTCCACGAGGGCCTCGAAAGCCTCCGCCGTCTCGTTCGGAGCGATGCGGCAGTCGATACCCAATTTGCGGAGCGTGATGCGGAACTGGTTGTAAGTCCCTCCGTAGAGATAGGGCGACGCGACAATGTTGTCGCCCGCCGCGGCCAGCGACGTTACGGCAATGAGAATGGCCGACATGCCCGATGACAATGCCAGGGCCCCCACCCCGCCATACAGCGCGGCGATGCGCTCCTCATAGGCGGTTGTCGTGGGATTCTGCAGACGGGTGTAGATATTGCCCGCCTCGCTCAACTCGAAGAGCTTCGCCGCGTGATCGCAGCTGCGGAAACGGTAGGCGGCCGTCGGATAAATGGCGGCACCGCGGGCGCCGGTCGCCTCATCGGGCCGCAGTCCGGCATGAATCTGCCGGGTTTCAAAACGGTATTTTTTCTGTTCCATAATGCAAAAGACAGATACTGCGCTTCGCCGACAGGCAGCTGGCATGGCAACGCCCATCCTGCGGCTGCCGGTGCGGACAGAGCCGTGCGCAACACGGACGCCGCGGCAAAGATAGGGATTTTTTTCCAGCCAAAAAAGCGCCATCCCTCACCGTTTCATTTATTTTTTATTATCTTTGTCCTGTTCATCCAACCGCTTGATTATGGTCTTACCGGATTTGAAAAGCATCGATTTCGGACGCTTCCGGCGTTTTGCAGAGGCTATAGCCCGCCGCGCTGCGCAAATCACTCCCCGCAACAGATACCTGCTTGGCACGGGAGTACTGCTGTTCGTGGCTGCCGCCGTCGTGCTTGTCGTGGTGCTGCGGGCACGTCCCGAGACACCGTTCCTGCCCACCGTGGAGGTCGAACCGGTTGCCTCGGACGATGTGCGCATCTACGGCGATTATGTCGGCCGCATCCGCGCACAGCAGATCGTTGAGATACGCGCCCGCGTCGAAGGCTATCTTGAGAAGATGCTCTTCGCCGAAGGTTCCTACGTGAAAAGCGGACAATCCCTCTTCATCATCGACCCCAAGCTCTACAAGGCCCGCGTCGAGCGGGCGAAAGCCTCGCTCAACAAGGCCAAGGCGCAGGCTCTCAAAGCGGAGCGCGACCTCAACCGTATCCGGCCGCTCTACGAGCAGAACGCCGCCTCACAACTCGATCTTGACAATGCCGTGGCCACCTATGAGAGTGCCGTGGCCGACGTCGTGGTGAACGAAGCCGACCTCACGCAGGCCGAAATGACCCTCAGCTACACCGAGGTGCGCTCACCCATTGCGGGCTACGTCTCCGAACGGAGCGTCGATATCGGCACGCTCGTCGGCCCGGGCGGCAAGTCGCTGCTCACCACGGTGGTCAAGAGCGATACCGTGCGGGTCGACTTCAGCATGACTGCACTCGACTACCTGCGTTCGAAGGCGCGCAACGTCAATCTGGGACAGCGCGACTCGACACGCAACTGGGATCCCTACATTACTGTAACGCTGGCCGACGGATCGGAATACCCCTACCGGGGGTTGGTCGACTTTGCCGACCCCCAGGTCGACCCCCAGACGGGTACGTTCTCCGTGCGTGCGGAGATGCCAAACCCCGACCATGTGCTGCTACCCGGGCAGTTCACCAAAGTGCGCCTGCTGCTCGACGTGCGCGAGCGGGCCGTCGTCGTGCCTACCAAGGCGCTGATGATTGAGAAGGGCGGTGCCTATATCTACGTCGTGCGGCCGGATAGCGTCGTCGAGCGCCGTTTCGTGGAGACGGGACCCGAGCTGGACAACCGCACAGTCATCGAGCGCGGCCTGGCCCATGGAGAGCACCTCGTGGTCGAGGGCTACCACAAGCTCCAGCACGGCATGAAGGTGCGCCCCGTAGCTTCTTCCTCCGAGGATTCCGTAAACGAGCCTTCGTAAGCCATGAAATCCGACTTCTTCATTGAGCGGCCGGTCTTCTCGACCGTTTTGTCCCTCATCATCGTCATTGTCGGGGCGATCGGACTGGCGCTGCTGCCTATCGACCAGTATCCGCAAATCGTGCCGCCCGTAGTTACGATTTCCGCCTCCTATCCGGGTGCCGATGCGCAGACCGTAACCCAGGCCGTGGCCACTCCCATAGAACAGGAGCTGAACGGCACCCCGGGCATGATGTACATGGAGTCCTCGAGTTCGAATTCGGGAAGTTTCTCGGCGACGATCACCTTCGATATCGCCACCGACCCCGAGCTGGCAGCCGTGGATATCCAGAACCGGCTGAAACGCGCCGAATCACGCCTGCCCACCGAGGTGGTGCAGAACGGCATCTCCGTCGAGCGGCAGGCCCCGAGCAAGCTGCTGACCATCACGCTCCAATCCTCGGACCCCAAATACGACGAAATCTACCTCTCGAACTACGCCACACTCAACGTGCTGGACATGCTGCGCCGTGTGCCGGGCGTCGGACGGGTCTCCAACGTCGGCAGCCGCTACTACGCCATGCAGATCTGGGTGCATCCCGACAAACTCGCGAATTTCGGACTGACGGTCAAGGATTTGCAGTCCGTGCTGCTCGACCAGAACCGCGAATCGGCCGCCGGCGTGCTGGGACAGGCCCCCGCCGAGGGGATCGATGTTACGGTGCCCATTACGGCGCAGGGGCGTCTGTCGTCGGTCGCCGAGTTCGAGCAGATTGTCGTGCGGGCCAATCCCGACGGTTCGATTATCCGTCTCAAGGACGTGGCGCGCATCTCGCTCGAAGCCTCGGCCTACCTCACCGAGAGTGGCATCAACGGCGGTGATGCCGCCGTGCTGAATATCTTCATGCTCCCCGGTGCCAACGCCATTGAGATCGCCGACGCCGTCAAGAAGACGATGCACGACATCAGCCTCAACTTTCCGGACGGCATCACCTACGACATTCCGTTCGACATGACCACCTACATTTCCGCGTCGATTCACCATGTCTACCGGACACTGTTCGAGGCGTTGCTGCTGGTGATTCTGGTGGTCTACCTCTCGTTGCAAAGCTGGCGGGCGACGCTGATTCCGCTTGTCGCCGTGCCCATCTCCCTCGTCGGTACCTTCGGCGTGATGCTCGTCTTCGGCTTCTCGCTCAACATGCTGACGCTCCTCGGCCTGATTCTCGCCATCGGCATCGTGGTCGATGACGCCATTGTCGTGGTCGAGAATGTCGACCGCATCATGAACCAGCAGCACCTGCCGCCCTACGAGGCCACCAAGGCGGCGATGCGCAATCTGGGCAGCGCGCTGATTGCCATGTCGCTGGTGCTGTGCGCCGTGTTCGTGCCGGTCAGTTTCCTGTCGGGCATCACGGGACAGCTCTACCGTCAGTTCACCATTACCATCGCCGTGTCGGTCGTCATCTCCACTGTCGTGGCGCTGACGCTCAGCCCCGTAATGTGCGCTTACTTCCTGCAGCCCGACCACGGACGCAAGAAGCGTTTCTTCCGCCGCATCAATATCCTGCTGGCCCGCGGCAACCGCTTCTACGGACGCATGATTGTCGGCGGGCTGAACCGCTCGCGCCGCATGTTCGCCGCTTTCGGCATCGTGATCATCGGCATCTGGATGATGAACCGCCTGCTGCCCCAGAGCTTTATGCCCCAAGAGGATCAAGGTTACTTCACGGTCGAGCTCGAGCTGCCGGAAGGCGCGTCGCTCGAACGCACGCGCGTGGTAACGGAACGGGCCATGAACTTCCTGCTGCGCGACCCCGATATAGCCTATGTGCTGAATGTTACGGGATCGAGCCCGCGGCTGGGCACGAATCAGTCGCGGAGCCAGCTGACGGTGATTCTCAAGCCCTGGGACGAACGCAGAACCGGCGATTTGGCCGATGTCATGCGGCGCGTGCGCGAGGAGATAGAGGAATACCCCGAAAGCAAGGTCTACCTCTCCACGCCGGCTGTCATCCCGGGACTGGGCTCCTCGGGCGGCTTCGAAATGGTGCTCGAAGCACGTGGGGATGCCACCTACGACGACCTCCGGCGAGCGGTCGACACGCTGCTGTTCCATGCCGCGGAGCGGCCCGAGCTGGAAGGGCTTGCGGCCTCCATGCAGCGTGATATCCCGCAACTCTACTTCGACGTTGACCGCGACCAGGCACGGTTGCAGGGCGTTGCCATGTCGGACATCTTCTCGACGATGAAGGCCTTCACGGGATCCGTCTATATCAACGACTTCAACATGTTCAACCGCATTTACCGTGTCTACATTCAAGCCGAGGCTCCCTACCGCATGCAGCGGGACAACCTGAACCTCTTCTTCGTGCGGGGCGCGGGCGGCGCCATGATTCCGATCACCTCGCTGGGGTCGATGCAATATACCACGGGGGCGGGAACCATCAAGCGTTTCAACATGTTCACGGCCGCCCTCATCACGGGTGAGGCGGCCCACGGCTACAGTTCCGGACAGGCCATGAGCGTGCTCGAACGTCTCGTGCGAGAATACCTTCCCAAGAATATAGAGGTCGAGTGGCGCGGACTCTCCTATCAGGAGAAACACGAGGGCGGCAAGACCGGCGTGGTGCTGGCGCTGGCGCTCCTCTTCGTCTTCCTCTTCCTCGCGGCGCAGTACGAGAGCTGGACGGTGCCTGTTGCCGTCATACTCTCGCTGCCGGTTGCCGGTCTCGGCGCCTATCTCGGCATCTGGTTCTGCGGTCTGGAAAACAATATCTACTTCCAAATCGGATTAGTCATGCTGGTGGGGCTGGTAGCCAAGAATGCCATTCTTATTGTCGAATTCGCCAAGGAGGAGGTCGAGAAAGGCCGTGATGTCGTAACGGCCGCCCTCATGGCCGCGCACCTGCGCTTCCGTCCTATCGTCATGACCTCTTTGGCCTTCATCCTCGGACTGCTCCCTCTGGTGCTCGCCTCGGGCCCCGGGTCGGCCAGCCGCCAAGGCATTGGCACGGGCGTATTCTTCGGTATGATTGCGGCGATTACCGTAGGCGTCGTCTTCGTACCTTTCTTCTTCGTCTGGATTTACAGAATCAAAATGCGACTGAAACGATGAAACCGATGCGTCTCCTTTCGTGCATGCTGCTGCTCGCGTTGCTGGCCTCCTGCTCGGCGGTGAAAAACTGCCGGACTCCCGAGCTGCAGCTTCCCGGGCAGCTTGCCGGACGTGCCGACTCGCTGACGGCGGCAGATAGGGCTTGGTGGGAGTTTTACGCCGATACGGCGCTGTGTCGGCTCATCGAGCGGACGCTGACTTACAACCGGGATATCCGCGCCGCAGCGGCCCGCGTGGAGCAGGCACGCCAACTATACCGCGTGCGCAAGGCGGAACGGCTGCCCGAGGTGTCGGTCGAAGTGCTGGCCGAGAACGAGACCAACGACTACCAGGGTGAGGCATCGGTGCGCGACCCGCAGTTCGACCTCACGGCGACGGTGCGCTGGGAGGCCGATTTGTGGGGCAACCTGCGCTGGGCCAAGCGCCGCGGCGCCGCGGAGTACATGGTGACGGTGGAGGACGAACGGGCCATGCGCATGGTGCTCGTGGCTGAAACGGCCACGGCCTATTTCCGGTTGGTCGCCCTCGACAACGAGCTGGCCATCGCGCAGCGTACGCTGCAAACCCGCCGTGAAGACGTTGCAAAGGCAAAGCTGCGCTTCGAGGGAGGCCTGACCTCCGAGACGGTCTACCAGCAGGCGCAGGTGGAGTATGCCACGACCGCCGCGATGATTCCGGACCTTGAGCGGAGGATTGAAATCACGCAGAGCGCCCTGTCGCTGCTGACGGGCGACTATCCCGGTACCCGGATGCCGCGCGGCACCATCGAGTTGGTCGATATGCCGCTCGATGACCTTCCGGTAGGCATTCCCTCCGAACTGTTGCAACGCCGGCCCGATGTGCGGGCCGCAGAGGCGCGCCTGCGTGCGGCATTGTCCGGCGTGGGCATCGCCTATGCAGACCGTTTCCCGCGCCTGGTGTTCCGACTCACGGGCGGCTGGGAGAACGACGCCGTGCAGGGACTGCTGAAGTCCCCTTTCTCCTATGCTGCGGGGTCGCTTACGGCGCCGATTTTCGGATTCGGACGCAAGAAGGCGGCCTACAAGGCAGCCATAGCAGCCTACGAACAATCCCGGCTGGCCTACGAACAAAAAGTACTGGATGTCTTCAAGGAGGCAAACGACGCAATCGTAACCTATCGGAGCGTACGCGGAACGGCCCGTCTGAAGGCAGACCTGCGCAATGCGGCCCGCGAGTACGTCCATTTGGCGAATTTGCAGTACCGCGGTGGGAGCATCAACTACATCGACGTGTTGGATGCCCAGCGACGCTATTTCGACGCCCAAGTAGGGTTGAGCAATGCCATTCGCGACGAATATCTGGCATTAGTCGCACTCTACAAAGCCCTCGGTGGCGGCTGGCAGGTAGAGTAGCACCCGCATGTGGGGCACCGAATTTGCAGGAGCGGCAAGCGGAAAAACAAAGTGATTATCCGCAAGGAGGCGAACAATTCAGGTCGTAATCTTATTAAAGTTGCAGTTTTCCAATATTTCCCGATGAGGCATCCTGTGAAGAAGTATCTCCGCGCCTTGCGTGAAGGGGAAGGTGTGGTTTGCCCTCATTGCGGTGGAACTCGCCACCATCGGTTAACAGATCGTTAACAACCTGGGTAATGATGCAAAAAGTGGCGCTTTTTAGTTGCAAAAATAAGGGCGAGAAATTAAGTTTTTCTCGCCCTATTTTTTGCTTGGTATTCCTTGATTGCTTTGCAGAAAAAGATACCACTTCACAAAGTCTTTGAAATGTTCGTTGGATAATCCTCGATGCAATCGCAGATTGTCTTTCAAATGCCCGAAAAAAGACTCTATCGAGTTGGATGTTTTCGGCATATTCGGATGCCTCGTATAACTGAACATATCCGGCAAAGCCCGCATGATATGCGATGCAGCATCTTGTGCGTGTAGCACCATCTACCGCTTACCTCATCGACACTTGTCTCGTTTATCTATTTTTCGTGCATCGTGTACCAATCAACAAAAGCCCGCATCCATAATTGAGCCTCCTCATGGTGGCTCACCTTACTTGAACAGCATACCAATTCTCGTAGTTCCCGGGCAGCATCACTCTTGGGTTCCTTCGTCAGCCATAGACATATCTCATTTGTTATATGAAATGTGCATCTTTGAATAATCGCCTCCGGACACACTTCTCGCATAGCTCTGATGATATTAGCAGCGCCATCACAGGTTACGTTCTCTATCGCTATACCCACATCCTTGATTGCTTGCAAGTCCTCTTTTTAATCGCGAAGAGCCTCTCGCTTGGTAAGGCGATAAAGAATCGTCATCTTGATATTGTGGTCTCGATATAATAGAAGACACACCTTGTTTGTAAAGTATGTTCCATCTATCAAAGGATTGACTTGTTCTCGTTTCTGAATCTGCCAAGTTGGGCAGGTAGGTAATACTTTGTAAAAATAACTTTTTAGAGTTCGTTCGCTACAACCTCTTTGTTCTGCAATCCGGGAAATTCTCAATTTATCTCGTACCCAATATTCTAACCATACAAACATATTGCGCTCTGATATATGAGGTCGTCTATCGGTGAAATAGCTCTTGCAATTCTTGCAAAAATAACGAGAATACCCTTTGCGTTTACCCTTCTTGATAGTGTCTAAAAACCTACAATGAGGACATCTATGTTTACGTCTTTTGACCATAAAAATAGAGATTAGTAGAACCCGGTTTCTACTAATCTCTAAAATATCGCCGTTATATGCAAATAAACAGCCGATTATAACCCTATCCAAATACCACTTTTGCATCATTACCCAAAAGAGGATCGATTGCTCAATCCTCCTGTTTAAGAGCGGAAAACGAGACTCGAACTCGCGACCCCAACCTTGGCAAGGTTGTGCTCTGCCAACTGAGCTATTTCCGCAAACGACATCCGCATGATCCTAATGGACGAATGCGAATGCAAAGGTAGCGAAAATTTCCGAATCTCCAAATTTTGGCATCATTACCAAATTTTTCATGAATATCCATCACACGATTTCTACCTGCCCTGCTCCCCGCTCTCTTAAAAAGAAAAGCGTATCCGGAACCTATCGGGATACGCTTCCGTATTGCAAAATGCAGACGAATCAACGATAAATCTCGTTCAGCAATCGGGCCAATCGCAGACCGCCGCGCAAAAACTGCTGTTCGACGACGGGAGCGTATTCATTCACATAATCGTAGGAAACTTTACTCCCCTCGGGGGTCTTTTCGTAGACTTCATTGCAAATCTGCTGAGTTTCGAGCACCCAATCCGTGGGCGTCCCGGCCTGAATTTCATCTATATCCTGATTCCCTCGATCGATCTGCTGCTGCCACTCGGTGTAACTCCATTTGTGCGCCGCTTCGACGATGCCGGTGTCCCAGATCGAGTGCAGATTGGTCGGCCGGCCGAACAATGCAACGGGTCGATTGTTGCCACCCAAATCCGAAAGATGCCCCGTGTGCATCGGGCAGTGCATATCTCCCACCAGGTGGATGAGCATCTTCAGATTGAATTGTTCCTCCTCGTGCGACAATCCGCCGGCTTTCAATTTTTCGTAAATCGTCATAACCGCCACCAGAACGTCTCCGTTTGCATTGCGCGGCATCGTTTCCAACGTCTTCCCTTCGTCGATATTCAAGTAGTGCCATGTCTTGGTATAGGCGTATTCCGGCGTATGGCTTGCATTGTCGAGCCAATTCGCATAATAAACCAACGAGTGTCCGTCGAGAACCTTGTCGATCTGTTCGGCCGCTTTCGGGGTCAGATGGCATTCGGCGATGCAGGCCGTTACGTCATGCCCTTTCTGCCCCCATCCGAGTGCCGGTACCGTCGCGAGCAGGCAAACGGCAGAAACGAAAAAATGCTTGATTTTCATAGCAGGGTCGATAGTTTTTGTTGAATTTGTCGTCTATTGATTCATCGTTGCCAGGAATTCTTCGTTGCTCTCCGTCAGCCCCATCTGTTTTTGCAGGAATTCCATCGCTTCGACCGGGGTCATGTCGGCCAGATACTTGCGCAAGACCCATGTACGGTTCATCACGTCGCGGGGCAGCAGCAGATCTTCCCGACGGGTGCCTGAAGCGATGACATCCACGGCCGGATAAACACGTTTGTTGGCCAATTTCCGATCGAGCTGCAACTCCATGTTGCCCGTACCCTTGAACTCCTCGAAAATCACCTCGTCCATCTTCGAACCGGTGTCGATCAATGCCGTGGCGATGATCGTCAGCGAACCTTTCTCCTCTGTATTGCGGGCTGCGCCGAAGAAACGTTTCGGCTTATGGAGCGCATTGGCGTCGACCCCGCCCGAAAGGACTTTGCCCGATGCCGGTTGTACGGAGTTGTAGGCCCGGGCCAGGCGCGTGATCGAATCCAGGAAGATCACGACGTCATGACCGCATTCGACCATGCGTTTCGCCTTCTCCAGCACCATCTCGGCCACTTTCACGTGTCGCGAAGCCTGCTCGTCGAACGTCGATGCCACGACTTCGGCCTTTACGTTGCGGGCCATCTCCGTAACCTCCTCCGGACGTTCGTCGATCAGCAAGACGATCATGTAGATTTCCGGATGGTTGTCGGCGATGGCATTGGCGATGGATTGCAGCAACATGGTCTTGCCGGTTTTCGGCTGGGCGACGATCAAGGCGCGCTGGCCCTTGCCGATCGGCGAGAACAGATCGACGATGCGGGTGGACATGTTGTTATGTCCGTTGCCCGTCAGCCGGAACTTCTCGCTCGGGAAAAGCGGCGTCATGTATTCGAACTGCACGCGGTCGCGGATGTACTCCGGTGCCAGGCCGTTGATTTCGTTGACCCGCACGAGGGGGAAGTATTTTTCGCCCTCTTTGGGCGGGCGGATGGCTCCGTTGACCGTATCGCCGGGTTTCAGTCCGAAAAGCTTGATTTGCGACGGCGAGACATAGATGTCATCGGGCGAATTGAGGTAGTTGTAGTCGGCCGAACGCAGGAATCCGAATCCGTCGGGCATGATTTCCAGAACGCCTTCGCCTTCGATTTCGCCTTCGAAGTCGTCTTTGGTGATTACTTCGTCGAAGATGGACGGCGTCATCAGCTCCGGATATGCTTCCGAAACAGGGTGCAGTGGTTCGGACGACGTTTCCTGTTGTGCGTGGAGTTGCGCTTGTTCTTGAAGAATTTGCGCTTTCGGCTTGCGACCGCGACGCTTTTTCGGCGGCGTCATCGGCTGCTCGGCTTCGGTTGTCGAGGTCAATGGCTCGCTGTTGTCCGATGCTGTTCGTTCCTCTGATAGCTCCATCTGTTGTGTCAGCTCATTCTGTTTCGCCTCCTCCGAGACGACCGCAGTACGGGGACGGCGTCCGCGTTTGCGAGGTTGCGGCAGCTCCGGATTTTCCAGTGCGACGGATGTCGCATCATCGGACGTTTCGCCGACGATTTTTTGAATCAGCTCGCGCTTCTTCACCATGATATTTTGGATGCCCAACGCTCGTGCGATCTCCCGCAACTCCGCCAAGCTCTTCCCTTCGAGTGCTTTTAATTCTTGCATACGAATAATTGAACCGTTCTTTGGGTGTGTGATTTTCAAAAATCGGACGGTCGTCCGATCGTTCGGAATTCGATGCAAAGATAGTGCATTATTTCGAATTCCAAAATTTTCGGGCGTGTCGCGTTGCGGTTTATTGGGATGCAGATGCGTTTTTGTCGGAAAAAGAACGAATTTTTACATTCGCTCGTCTCGCAGTTGCATAAAAAGTTTGTTTTTCTGACCTTTGCAACGGCAATCGTGCCGACTGAAAAAGCAACAGCCCCGAAATCGGCGAAATGTTTTTTTGCATTTTCCGCGAATATGTCTATTTTTGCAGCGACATATTGATTACACGGAAAGTGTAGCTTGTTCTCGACGTTGAATCTGGTAAATTTAATTGAAGAGAGAATTGGCGAACATTTTGCCGCGTCTATATCCAGCGTTCTGCCGGATATACAGGCGTGGGCTGTTGCTTGTTTTATCTTCAAGGTTTACCAGAGCCAAACGTCTAAAATAAGTTTTCGGCACCACGCTTTCTGTTTTATTAAAAACAAAATCATTAATTAGTCGTATCGGTGCCGGAGCGACAAACCTAAACTTTCATTTTTATGAAAAAGATTTTTTATGCGGCTGCTATTGTGGCTGCGGGGCTGATGACGAGTTGCGCATCTTCGGCGTACTTGACAACCAACCGGAACGTTTCGCAAACCAATGTCGAATTGAGCCAGAAGAATTATCGGGTAATCGGCACGGTCGAAGGCTCCTCCAAAGTCGGACGAGTGCTCGGTATCGGCGGTCTTTCACGGGAGGCTATCAAGGCAAATGCTTATGCCGACATGGTGAAGAATGCAAAGCTGACCGGCTCGCAGGCGATCATCAATACGACGATCGACATGAAACAACGAGGTGTCTTCCCGTTCTATTGGAAGACGGTCGTAACCTCTCACGGACAGGTTGTAGAATTTACCGAGTAAATCCGTTTTTCAAGCCGCAGTCCGATTTTATAGGGCTGCGGTTTTATCAATTTTAATCTTGTAAAATTTATTTTATGAAAAAGTTTATTGCAATACTCCTTATAGGATGTTTGTTTGCCAATGAATTATCTGCCTTTCCATTGAAACGTGGAACGTCTGTCGTCGTATGTTTGAGCACTTCGGCCAGCAGTAATAAAAATACCCCTATTCGGGCAGAGGTAGCAGCCGATGTCAACGTTGCGGGTGAACCCGTCATCGTTCGAGGTACACCGGTCGTTTTATCCGTAGACAAAATCAAAGCAAAAGGAGTTGGGGAACCGGGTTATCTGCAAATCGCTTGTATTTCGACGACAGCGGTCGATGGCCAAACGATCGAATTGTCCGGAAACATTGAGCGAACCGGTAAAGACAATCAAGGTGCAGCTATTGGTTTGGGGGTAGGACTGGGCCTTACCCTTTTGCCGATCGGTGGTTTCTTTTTTCTGTGTCTGAAAGGCGAAAAAGTAGAGCTCCCAGCCGGTACGACCATTATGGGTGTTACGGTCATGAACAATTACGAAATCGTTCCACTTGAATAACGAATAGGGCTTTTTACAGTCGCTCGAATAATAAAATGACGACTTTTTGTAGTCTATGAACAGTCTACAAAAGGTCGTCGTTTTATCCGGCCATAACATTCGGTCGGCACGTTGCTTTGTTTTTGCAAATGATGTACTCGGAGCGGGAATCGAACCCGCACGATCCTTGCGGATCACAGGATTTTAAGTCCGGCGTGTCTACCTATTCCACCATCCGAGCATCCGCTTTTCGAACGAAAAGCGCAACAAAAGTATGAAAAAAACGTCAATCGGCCAAATCTACGGTATGGTAATTAGACACCTACATGTGTAGGCTGTCCTGCAACTCAATTCGTTTCGGATTCCCGACCGAAGCCCCTCCCAAGGGAGGGGTTTAGGGTGGGGTCAAAACTACATGCGCGGCCGCAGGCCGCGAGCGACAACGCTCGGTTTAGAAAAATTGAGTCGAAAAACGTGAGCACATTAAATATAATTGCGCACGTAATTTATAATAGCGTCGTCCTCGTCGGGGGCAAACCAACGGATTTCGGGGTCGCGCCGAAACCAAGTCATTTGCCGCTTGGCATAACGGCGCGAATTGCGCTTTATCAATTCAATCGCCTCTTCACGTGTGATTCTGCCATCGAAATAGTCGAACAATTCGCGATAACCGACCGTTTGTAGCGAATTGAACGCACGATACGGATACAACGCGCGCGCTTCGGTCTCCAATCCCGCCTCCATCATCGCATCTACCCTGCTGTCGATTCGCGCATAAAGTTCTTCGCGAGGTAAAGTTACGCCGATTTTGATAATTCGGAAGTTACGCTCTTTTTTGTGTCCTGTCCGTTGTTCGGAAAAAGGCCTTCCTGTTTGCAGGCACACCTCTAAACCTCGTAACACGCGGGCTGGATTGTTGCGATCGACCGTTTCATAATACACAGGGTCGAGTTCGTGCAACTGTTCGGCCAGTGAGGCAAGCCCTTCACGCTGCAAACGTTCGGTCAGTTCGTTCCGTAGTGCAGCATCCGCATGGGGCAAGTCGTCCATCCCCTCGCACAAAGCCCGCACATACAATCCGGAACCGCCTACGGCAATGACTAAATCATGATAGCCAAAGAGTTCCCGAAGCCGCTCCAAAGCCTGCACCTCGTATTCGCCGCAGCTCAAGTTCTCCGTTATATCATGCGATGCAATAAAATGATGTTCTGCCGCTTGCAGCTGTTCGCTCGTCGGTTGCGCCGTGCCGATAGCCATCCCGCGATAGAATTGTCGGGAATCGGTCGAAAGAATCGGTGCATCGTAATGCCGAGCGAGCCGGATGCTGAGATCCGTCTTGCCGCAACCGGTCGGGCCGACGATAACCAACAACCGCTTAGTATTCATCGTCGTAGTTGTCGTCGCCCTCGAAATCGTTGAATTCGTCCATCATCTGATCGAAAATCGAACCGTCCGCCCCCTCCTCGCTTGGGCGATTTTTCGAGGGATCGTATTGATCGGGCACCTCTTCGCGTGCGAAAATCTCACGCGGATAAGCACCATCCGGATCGGCCTTGTAAACGCCTGTCAATTCGAGGTAATAGGCGCGGTTACCGAACATGTCGAAGAGGTAGATCAAGCGGTCGCGGATATGGTGAAGAATCTGCCCGAGCGTAACCTCCTCCATCGACTGGGGCATATCCTCGCTTTCGCCGTCGCCCATCGCCATCAAGGTAAATTCGCGCTGCCGCTCCCACAGGGCATCCGCCGTAAAAAACGAGGCCATGCACGGCTCGTATTCCAATGTTTCGAGTATAAAGTGATGAAATTCCAACAACGTCGTATCGTACAGGACTTCGTAATCGCGTACGAAATTGTCGTTTTCGTCGCTCAACATCCGGAAACGGAAAACCATCGACATAGCAGTGTGAAATTTGTTTGACTAATATACGCTTTTTTTACGATTTTCGTATCGTTTTCCGCCATTTTTTAGGCCAAATCGGTCAGCCAAGCCAGCACATCCTGTCCATCGGGCCAATCGGTCAGCGTCGGCGACTGCGCTTGCCCGAAGTCAGTTCGACGGTCGTGCGGCAGACATTCCGTTACGACGCATTGGATTTCAGCATCGTGAGCGGCGAGCCAAGCCGCAACTTCGTCCAGCGTGCGGTAACGTGCGACGGCAAGTTCGCTCAATGCTTTCGGGAACTCCGTCTGTTCGACAGCGACGGCCGAACCGAAATCCCGAAACGGCTTGCCATTCATCCTAAGCAGCGCCTTTGTCTGAATGTAATTGTTTTTGTATTTGTTGTTTAAGCAGGGCACTTGAAGCTGTAAATCATATCCATTCGGGGCGAAAACTAACGAAACATTGCGGCACCCTAAACCCGAATAAGCCCAAATATCATCGGACAAGGCAGTCAGTTGTTCCGGCGTTTCGTGGCCCGAAAGCACGGCGACCGATTGGCGGCTTCCGCGCAGCAACATCGGAAGTTCGGCATAACGGGCTTTGAAATAGCGCACGGCATTGTCGCTTCCGGTCGCGATGACGGCATCCACGGGCGACGAACCGTCGTAGGGTTCGATCGGGAGGTCGGGCGAAAGCGCCTGCAACTCCCCCACGATATAATCCATCAGAATACGGTCTTTAGCCGACGTTTTATACAGGCAGCGATGGCCGCTGCACACGACACAAAGCAGGTCGAAGAATCCGACGGCCGGAATGTTGCCGGCCATGACGGTCAATATGCGGCTGGGAGTATGCACCGGACACGGATAGGCCGCCAACCAATGACGAAGCGGTTCCGGCTGCAGCATTTCCGTAGCGAGGGCTCGCAACGCTCGGCCGATTTCATCAACCGAAAACCATTCGTTCGCTTGGCATGCGGCACGTGCGACCTCGCGTGTCTCGGGGTCGTTGCCGAAATGCCGGAGCCGGTCGCCCAAAGCGACAAAAAGTTCGATCATACGTTCCATTGTTGCAAAGATAGCGTTTTTGGCAATTATATATATCAATGTACCAACGGTTGCATGACCCGCTTCGGTCTGGATTTTCAACCGAAGCCCCTGCCAAAGCGAGGGTTTGGGGGGGGGTACAAAACTGAATACACGGCCAAAGGCCGTGAGCAGCGGCGGTCGGATTCGAAAATATAGGTCGAAACATACTGGTACATCAAGTATATTATCGCGGCGTTTTTTGTGGCACGACTTTCGCCCGATACGTGCGAATTGTTCAAACCACACAGACAGATGAAGCGGATTTTCGACGATGCGTTGCTGCACAGACGCAGCTATTATGCTTTGCGGGCCGAATCGCCCACGGGCGACGAGCAGATCGAAGCATGCTTGCGGTTTGCGTTGAAGCATGTCCCGTCGGCCTTCAACTCGCAATCGACCCGATTGGTGTTGTTGCTGCACGAACATCACGCGGCACTCTGGCATATCGTCGAACGTTCTTTGCAGGCTCGGGTGTCGGTCGATGATTTTCCGGAAACGAAATCGAAAATCGAAACGTCTTTTGCTTCCGGATACGGAACCGTGCTTTTTTATGAGGATCAGGCCGTAATTCGAGAATTGCAACAGCGGTTTCCGCTCTATGCCGGCAATTTTCCGACTTGGGCCGAACATACGTCGGCCATGCACCAGCTGACGATTTGGACGAAACTGGAGGATATGGGGTTCGGGGCTTCGTTGCAGCATTACAACCCGTTGATCGACAAGAAGGTGCAGGAGCATTGGAGCCTGCCCGATTCTTGGCGGTTGATCGCACAAATGCCGTTCGGGCTTCCGGCCGGCGATCCCGACGAAAAGACCTTTCAACCAGTTGATGCTCGGATGCGGATTTTCAAATAAGGTAACTATATCCCATTTTCCACCGAATCGAGTTGGCGAATGATTTTACCTTGCCGTCGGTCGTGCCGCTCGCGGCGAAGCCGCGTTTACAAATTTGACCCACCCCGAAACCCGCAAGGTGATATGGTTTTGGATTACCGTTGTATATATAATCGCCTTAAATAAAAAAGGGAGGAAAAAATCCTCCCCTTTCATAGAATGACTTCGAACGAATTGCGAACTATTTGCCGAAGTAACGTTTGTAAAGCCCTTCGAAGCCTTTGCCATGACGAGCTTCGTCCTTGGCCATTTCGTGCACGGTGTCGTGTACCGCATCGAGATTCTGCTCTTTGGCCAGACGAGCCAGACGCATCTTGTCTTCGCAAGCGCCGCACTCGGCATTCATCCGCTTGTAGAGGTTGGTCTTGGTGTCCCAAACGACCTCGCCGATCAATTCCGCGAATTTCGAAGCGTGTTCGGCCTCTTCCCAAGCGTAACGCTTGTAAGCCTCGGCGATTTCGGGATACCCCTCGCGATCGGCCTGACGGCTCATGGCCAAATACATGCCGACTTCGGTGCATTCGCCCATGAAGTGATTCTGCAATCCCTCCCACAGTTCGGGGCTGGCACCTTTGCCGTCGCCGATTTTATGAACGGTAACGAAATCCAGATTGCCTTCCTGCTCGACTACCTCGACGAATTTATCTTTGCCTACTTTGCACATCGGGCACTGCTCGGGTGCCTCGGGACCTTCGTGAATGTACCCGCATACGGTACAACGCCATTTCTTTGCCATAATCGTTATAAGTTTGGTTAATGGTTTGTTTACAGGACAAAGTTAACAAATTCTTCGAATCCCCGCACGATTCGTCCGATTCTATTTTCTTATAGGCCTATAAACCGAATTTATCGCTTATTGGCCCGATAGATCACCTCCTCGATATAGGGCACGTCGGTCGAATCTTTCACCAACACCCGTTTGTCGCGGTCGAGCAGATAGAGTGCCGGAATGGCCGACAGGTTGTAAAGATCGTTGTTCCGAATTTCGCAACCGGCATCGTAGGCATTGATCCACGCCGCAGGAATCTGTGAACGATAATTTCGCCATTCGGTCAAATCTTCGTCGGGATAGAGCGCCAGCACCTGCAAACGGCCTTGCTCGATCATCTTCGCGAGTATGGGCGAAGCCGTGATAGCCTCGCGAATGCCGCGGCACATGGGGCACCCGGGGTTATTGATGAACAACAAGACGTATTCCGCTTTCAAATCGTAGAGCCGCCCCGTCTTTCCGGATGCCAATGTATACCGGAAATCGTTCGCAGGCTGACCGACTCGATTCAACGAGGCCATTTTCAGATCGTAGGTCGGGGCGATGCGTTCATATTCGTCGTAATAGGGACTGGCCAGAACCGATTGCAGAACCGGAATATAGAATTCGTCGTTCCGCAAGTGCGAATTGGGATTGTGTAATACTCTCTCGCCCAACCATGCGAAATAGTCGAGCATCCGGCGCGAAACGGAGGCCCGCTGCATCAACGAATCGACCGGAGCCCCATCGGTCGGATGGCTCGAAAGGATCGAAATGTATTGCGCGTAAGCTTTAACCATTTTGGCGGAATCAATCTCGGCGATGAAGAGCGTATCCTTAAAATTGAGGTTGTCCCAATAATGCCATCGGTTCCATTCGTGCTGTCCTTCGAAAGACAGACACCACGGAACGAAAGCAGATGGAAATTCACGCGGAACGACGGATTTTTCCACCACCGTTTGCCGTCGTCCGCCACAAGATACCGTAAGCAGGACAACGGCGAAAATCAAAAAATGACGCATGTTTCAATCAATTTGTTGAATGCAAAGATAGGCTTTTTCTGACAATAATCATGCACTTGCGAAGAAAAAGCGGACTGTCCGATAACAGACAATCCGCTTGCAATCCATCCGAGTGCAGGGCTCGGCGGCCGATCGACGAATGACCGTCGCCCGCTCATCCGGTTATCAGCACTCCGCCTCGACGCCTTTGAAGAGCGCGACGTCCTCGGTCGTCGAGTGCATCGTATACGTGTAGGCCTCGTTCACCTTGCCTTCGGCCAGCTTGCAGAAGATGCGGGCCGAAGCGGTGTAATCTTCGCATTCGCCGGCTTCACGAGCCAACAGATAGGTGATGATGATGTGGCCGGCCGTTTCGACTAAACGACGGGCATGGAAATCCTTGAATCCACCGACCTCCTTTTCGCCTGCTTCGACGTGAGCGACCATTTCGGTGAATTTCGCGGTCAGTTCCTTCAGCTTCGCGACAATCGGCTGCATCGTTTCCGTATATTCGGCGGCTGCATAACGCTCGATTTGCTCCATGAAGGTGCCTTTCGTAACCGCATTGATGGCGGCGACGACCTGCAACTGCGACGTACCTTCGTAGATGTTCATGATACGGGCATCGCGGTAAAGCCGCTCGCACGGATAATCTTTCATGAAGCCCGAACCGCCGTGAATCTGAATCGCGTCGTAGGCCAATTGATTGGCATATTCCGACGAGAACAGTTTGACCAACGGGGTGAAGCCGTCAGCCAAACGGTTGTAGAACTTCATTTCTTGACGTTCTTCGCCTTCGAGCGAACGTTCGTGCGAAATATGGGTGTACTGCTTGTACACCTCTACGAAGCGGGCCGTTTCATAGAGCAAAGCGCGGACGCCCTGCAACTTGGCTTTCATGTTGGAGAGCATCTCCGACACGGCCGCGAACCGGATGATGGGTTTGCCGAACTGCTCGCGTTCGTGCGCATATTTCAGCGCTTCGCGATAAGCCGCCTCGCACGTGCCGACCGACTGCGCGCCGATGCCCAGACGGGCGGCGTTCATCAACGACATCACATACTTGATAAGCCCCATCTTGCGGTCGCCGACCAACTGGGCCGGTGCATTCGTAAAGACCAGTTCGCACGTCGGCGAACCCTTGATTCCGAGTTTGTTTTCGATACGGCGCACCTTGACACCGCCGTCGCGTTTGTCGTAGACCAACATCGACAGACCGCGGGCATCGGTCGTTCCCTCCTCCGTACGGGCCAATACGAGCGAAATATCGCCGTCGCCGTTCGTGATGAAACGTTTCACACCGTTGAGCAACCACGTCTGTTTCTCCTCCGACCACGTGGCTTTGAGCATCACGGCTCCCAAGTCCGAACCGGCGTCGGGTTCCGTCAAGTCCATCGCACAGGTCGCACCGGCCGAAACCAACGGCAAAAACTTTTGTTTCAGCTCCTCCGAAGCGAATTCATTCAACGTCTCAGCGCAATCCTGCAATCCCCAGATATTCTCGAAGCTGGCATCGGCCCGGGCCACCATCTCGTTGGCCATGACGAAGCAAATCAACGGGAAGTTCAGACCGTCGTATTTGCGCGGGAGCGTCAGACCGCCCAATCCGGCATCGACGATCGCTTTGAGATTGCGCACCGTACCCGAAGCATATTCCACATGATCGTTCACAACGCGCGGGCCTTCGTGATCGACCTCCTCGGCGTTCGGAGCAATAACGTCGCCGCACACTTCGCCTGTGATCTCCAACACGCGGCGATAGGAGTCCATCGCATCCTCGAAATCCTGCGGTGCATGGTCGTAAAGGTCTTTTTCCGCGAATCCGCGTTCTTTCAGCTCCACGATTTTGCGCATCAACGGATGCTCCAACTGGAACTGCAAATCCTTATTATCCGAAAAGAAATTAGCCATTACTTCGAGTTTTGTTTGTAGTATTTAATCATCTTGGGAATCACTTCGTTCACGTCGCCCGTGATGGCGAAGTCGGCGATTTTGTTGATCGGCGCTTCGGGATCGGTATTGATCGAGATGACCATCGCCGATTGATCCATGCCGGCCGTGTGTTGAATCTGGCCCGAAATGCCGCAGGCGATGTAGAGTTTCGGACGGACCGTTACGCCGGTCTGCCCCACTTGGCGTGCATGTTCCGTGAATCCGGCATCGACGGCGGCGCGGCTGGCACCGACCTCGGCACCCAATACATCGGCCAGTTCGTGCACCAATTTGAAATTCTCTTTCGACCCCATGCCGTATCCGCCGGCGACGATGATGCCGGCCCCTTTGATGTCGATTTTGCGCTCTTCGATTTGCCGGTCGATGATTTTCACTGCCAAGTCGGTATCTTTCACGTATTTTTTCCAGTCGATCGTCCGTTCTTCACCGGCAGCAGGTTTGGCAGCCAGCTCCTTGCGCATCACGCCTTCTCGGACGGTCGCCATTTGCGGACGGTGATCGGGGTTGACGATGGTTGCGATGATGTTGCCCCCGAATGCCGGACGAATCTGATAGAGCAGATCGGTGTATTCCTTGCCGGTTTTGGCATCTTTGTGATCGCCGATTTCGAGTTGCGTGCAGTCGGCCGTCAGACCGCTGTGCAGCGCCGACGATACGCGCGGAGCGAAGTCGCGGCCCACGCAGGTGGCACCGAAAAGTACGATTTGCGGCTTTTCCGCCTCAATCAATCCGCACATGACCGCCGTATGGGGCAACGTGCGGAACGGATCGAAAATGGCATCGTCGGCAACCCATACCGTGTCGGCGCCGTATTTCGCCAGCTCCTTGCCGAGGCCTTTTACATGATGGCCGATGACGACGGCTTCGAGTTTCACTTTCAGCGTATCGGCCAATTCCCGACCCTTGGTCAGCAGTTCGAGGCTCACATCGGCGACCTTGCTGCCTTCGAGCTCGATATATACAAATATGTTGTTCATCTTCTTCGTGCGGATTAACCGAGCGTATGGCTCGCGATAAGTTCAACCATCAGTGCTTCGATGTCGCTGTCGGCGGACGTGAGTTTTTTGGCCTCTTTGGCTTGGAAAACCACGTTTTCGATCTTCTTGACCTTCGTAGGCGAACCTTGCAGGCCCAACTGTTCCGGATCGGGGTTGACCTCCGCAGCGGCCCATTCGATGATTTGCAAGGCCGGTTTCGCAGCGACCCGTTTAGCGGCAGCTGATTCAGGATTGGCAGCAATCTCCGACTTGGCCAATGCGCATTTGTAAGTCATGACACGCTTCGCATTGCGCGGACGGCATTCGGCGGCCGAAGCGTTGACCGTGATAACAGCCGGAATGGGGCATTCGACAACTTCGGTACCGTGTTCCAGACGACGTTTTACGATCAATGTATTCGTCTTGATTTCCGTAATCTCCTCGGCATAGGTTACCTGCGGAAGCCCCAGTTTCTCGGCCACTTGCGGGCCGACTTGGGCCGTGTCGCCGTCGATGGCCTGCCGTCCGGCGATGATGAGGTCGGGATTTATTTTTTTCAATGCACACGACAGCGCATAGGAGGTCGCCAGCGTATCGGAACCGGCGAATTCCCGTCCCGAAAGCAGGTAACCGCCGTCGGCGCCGCGGAACATGGCATCGCGAATGATGTCGGCGGCACGTTGCGGGCCCATGGTCAATACATGTACCGTAGCTCCGGCGACCCGATCTTTCAGCGACAGGGCCGCTTCGAGTGCATTCAAATCCTCCGGATTGAAGATGGCCGGAAGCGCCGAGCGATTGACCGTTCCTTCGGGAGTCATCGCATCCTTCCCCACATTGCGGGTATCGGGCACCTGTTTGGCCAATACGACAATTTTAAGGTTTTCTTTCATGTTGTTTATTTGGTTATTGAATCTTCGTCGTTATCGTTCGATCGTCTCGCCGCGATCGGGGCCTACCGAAATGATCTTGACCGGCACGCCCGTCTCCCGTTCGATGAAATCGACATAATGTTTGAATGCCGGCGGGAATTCGTCGTAACTGCGGCAATTCCGCAAATCGCATTTCCACCCCGGGAAGTCGGTATAGACCGGTTTCAGCCCCTCGGTAATCGTATAGGGGAATTCCGTCGTACGTTCACCGTCAATGTCGTAGGCTGTGGCTACGCGGATGGTATCGAAATCGTTCATCACGTCAGATTTCATCATGATGAGCTGCGTAACGCCGTTAATCATGATGGAGTATTTCAAAGCGACCAAGTCGAGCCACCCGCAACGGCGTTCACGGCCAGTAACCGCTCCGAATTCGTGTCCGATACGGCGCAAGGCTGCGCCCGTCTCGTCGAAAAGTTCGGTCGGGAACGGCCCGCTGCCGACGCGCGTGCAATAGGCTTTGAAAATGCCGTACACTTCGCCGATGCGCTTCGGCGCAAGACCCAAGCCCGTGCAGACGCCCGCGCAAACGGTGTTCGACGAAGTAACGAACGGATAAGAACCGAAATCGACGTCGAGCAAGGTTCCTTGGGCTCCTTCCGCCAAAACCGGTCGGTTTTCATCCAGACATTTATTAATGAAGTATTCGCTGTCAATGATTCGGAACCGTTTCAGATACTCCACCGCCTCGAACCATTGGCGTTCGAGTTCCGCGATGTCGTAATCGTAATTCAGACTACGCAGAATCGCTTCGTGCCGTGCTTTGGCCTTGGCATAGAGGGTTTTGAAATCGGGGCTCAACAGATCGCCGACCCGCATGCCGTTCCGGCTGATTTTATCCGTATAGGTGGGGCCGATGCCCTTGCCCGTCGTACCGATTTTGGCACTGCCTTTGGCTGCTTCATAGGCTGCGTCGAGCATGCGGTGCGTCGGCAGAATCAAATGGGCTTTTTTCGAAATGCAGAGCTGTTTGGTCAGGTCGTGCCCGCTTTTGGCCAGCTCTTCCGCTTCGGCGCGGAACAGAATGGCATCGAGCACCACGCCGTTGCCGATGACGTTGGTTTTTCCGCCTTGGAAAATCCCCGACGGTATGGATCGCAGGATATATTTTTCTCCGCCGAATTCCAAGGTATGACCGGCATTCGGTCCGCCTTGGAAACGAGCGACGACCTCATAACGGGGCGTCAGCACATCCACGACTTTCCCTTTGCCCTCGTCCCCCCATTGCAGGCCGAGTATCACGTCCGCTTTTTTCATCTGTCCGATCGTATTTTTTGGATGCAAAAGACGATTTTTGCATCCAAAGGTAAGAATTATTTGGGAAAAACCCAATATCGGCGTTCGTTTTTCGACGTCTTTTCGGAGAATCAACCGAATGTCGAATAGCCGGAGCTGCCGTTATCGGAATCACGAAAGCAGACCGATCCGCGAATCAGATGCTGATGTCGTCGTCCGTCTCGCCTACTTCCTCGGCCGATGAACCGCCCTCTTCCTGAATATCGTCCGCGCCTTTCAATTCGTCTTCGTAGTAGTCCTTTTCGTCCTCTTCGGCCGCATTGTCGTCGATTTTCACATCGATCTTCACTAAATAAGCGACCTCCTCCGTATCGAAGGGAACCGCATAAAAAAAATCGCCGTTCGGTTTATCTACACGCATCATGGCATCGGTAAAACCGTAGGGGTATTTCTCTTTGAGCGCATCCTGCATTTCGGTGCTGAGGTTGTGCAGGCTGGTAACGATATGCTTCTTCGTCCTATTGGGCTTCGTCATGGTTGTGTTCGAAAATTTTCTGCAATTATACGCAAAATTTGCATATTGCGTCGCGTCTGTATTTTTTTTTGCATTTTTTTTGTTTTTGATCGTCTTTCGTCGCAAAATATGTACCTTTACACACGTTAATAGATTAAATGAAGGGCGAAACGGATTCTTTGCGGACGGCTCACGGCCGTTTTTTGCGATCGCCCCATTTTCGTCGATATGGACAGAACAAGCGAACGAATCGAAGAACTGCGCAGGCAGTTGGAATATCATAATCACCGGTATTACGTCGACAATGCCCCCGAAATCACGGATTTCGAGTTCGACGCACTCATGCGCGAATTGCAGGATTTGGAAGCGCAGCATCCCGAGTTCGCTGACCCCAATTCCCCTTCGGTGCGAGTGGGCAGCGACCTGTCGGCCGAGTTTCTGACGGTAAAACACCGCTTTCCGATGCTCTCGTTGGGCAATACCTATTCGCTGGACGAATTGCACGAGTTCATTGACCGCATCGAACGGGAAGCCGGGCCGACGGAGTACGTCTGCGAACTCAAATTCGACGGTACGGCCATTTCGCTCACCTACGAACACGGGCGATTGCTGCGGGCCGTAACGCGCGGCGACGGTACGCAGGGCGATGATGTTACGGCCAATGTCCGAACCGTCCGATCGGTTCCGCTTCGGTTGCAGGGCGACGGATGGCCCGACTATTTCGAAATCCGCGGAGAGATTCTGATGCCGTACGCTTCGTTCGACCGGCTCAATGCCGAACGCGAAGCGGCCGGAGATGCGCTGTTCGCCAATCCGCGCAATGCCGCTGCCGGAACGCTCAAACAACAGTCGTCGGCCGTCGTGGCCCGCCGCGGATTGGATTGCACGCTCTATCAAGTCGCCGGTGAGAACCTGCCGTTCGCCTCGCATTGGGAAAGCCTCGAAAAGGCGCGGCAATGGGGTTTCAAGGTCTCCGAACACATGCGGATTTGCCACAACGTGCAGGAGATCGACGAATTCATCCATTACTGGGATACGGCACGGCGCGAACTTCCCTTTCCGACCGACGGCGCAGTCGTCAAAGTCAACGATTTTGCCGTACGCCGCCGATTGGGCTTTACGGCCAAAGCCCCCAAGTGGGCCGTAGCCTACAAGTTCAAAGCGGAACAGGCTTTGACGCGGCTCGTAAGCGTCGATTTCCAAGTGGGCCGCACGGGGGCCATCACGCCTGTCGCCAATCTCGAACCGGTGCTGTTGGCCGGCACCACCGTCAAACGGGCGACGTTGCACAATGCCGAACAGATGGCGCTTTTGGACATCCGTCCGAACGATATGGTTTATGTGGAAAAGGGCGGTGAAATCATTCCGAAAATCACGGGCGTCGAACTGTCGCAGCGGCCGACCGACAGCGAACCGTTCCGCTATATCGAGGTTTGTCCCGAGTGCGGTACGCCGTTGGTGCGTTACGAGGGCGAAGCCAAACACTATTGCCCCAACCAGAGCGGCTGCCGGCCGCAGATTCTCGGGCGGATCATCCATTTCATCCGTCGCAAGGCGATGAATATCGAGGGACTCGGCGAAGAGACCGTCGAGCTGCTTTACGAAAACGGTTTGCTGCACGACATCGCCGATCTTTATGATTTGCAGGCTCCGCAGTTGGCCTGTTTGCCCCGATTGGGCGACAAGTCGGCGGAAAATATCATCCGTTCCATCCATCGTTCGACCGAAGCGCCTTTCAGTCGGGTGTTGTTCGGATTGGGCATCCGATTCGTGGGCGAAACGACGGCCAAATATCTGGCGGATCACTTCCGTTCGTTGGATGCCGTGATGAACGCTTCGCGCGAAGAGCTGGTCGAGGCCGACGAAGTGGGCGAAAAAATCGCCGACGGCATTCGCGATTACTTCGCCGATACGACCAATCTGCATATCATCGAACGGCTCCGGCAGGCCGGTTTGCGGTTCGAGGTGGAAGAACGCGAACGCGCTTCGGACGTGCTGCAAGGGAAAAGTTTCGTCATTTCGGGACGTTTTCTCAACCACAGCCGCGACGAATTGAAAGGCCTTATCGAGTTGCACGGCGGTCGCAATCTCGCCGCCGTATCGGGCAACGTCGATTACCTCGTCGCCGGTGAGAACATGGGGCCGGCCAAATTGAAGAAAGCGGAAAAACTGGGTATCCGGATTATTTCGGAGACGGAATTCGAAGCGATGCTCGGCGAACAGATACGGACGCCGATACCCGAGGCAGAACCTCCGGAGCCGAAACGGCAACCCGAACAAGGAAAACTTTTTTAACCTCAAACCCGATCAGACCATGCTACGACACAAACTTTCCGGCGTAGGGGCCGCCATGATTACCCCTTTCACCCCGAACGGACAGGTGGATTACGATGCGCTCGCCCGCATGATCGATTACGTCATCGACGGTGGCGTGGACTACATCGTCGCGCTCGGCACGACGGCCGAAACCCCGACGCTCTATCTGCACGAACGGGCCGTCATCGCCATGTTCATCACGAACCACATCGCGCGTCGCGTGCCGTTGGTCATCGGCGTCGGCGGCAATTCGACTTCCGAAGTGCTCGACCAACTGCACGAATTCGACCTGCGCGGGGCCGACGCCATTTTGAGTGTTACGCCCTATTACAACAAACCGTCGCAGGAGGGTTTGTACCAGCATTTCCGCACCGTGTCGGAGCATTCGCCGCTGCCGATCATTCTTTATAATATCCCGGGGCGTTCGGGCGTGAACATGACCGACGCGACGACCTTGCGCATCGCGCGCGACTTCGACAACGTAATCGGCATCAAGGAGGCATCGGGCGACATCGACCAGATGCAGCGGATCATCGACGGACGGCCCTCCGATTTTTTGGTGCTTTCGGGCGACGATGGCATCGCAATCGAGCTGATGCGGCGCGGCGGCGACGGGGTGATTTCCGTGGCGGTCGATGCTTTTCCCCGTCGGTTCATGCAGTGTCTCGGTTATGCCAAAGCGGGCGATTTCGAAGCGGCCGAACGGGCTTTCGCATCGCTTGCCGAGGCCGTGAAAGCGCTCTTTGCTGAGGGCAATCCGGTCGGTGTGAAATGCGCGTTGTCCGTAATGGGAATTATCAACGACCGGATGCGGCTTCCGTTGGTTCCCGGGTCGGACGCCCTGCGCGAAAAATTCCGAAAGTTGATTGCCGAATACGATTTGCATTGATTGCAACGTTTTATTAAAGACTTTGCGGGCTGCTGATACTTTTTTATTAAAAGGAAGCGAATGAATAGATGGCTGTTACTTGTTTTACTGCTGCCGGCGATGGTGTCGGCGAAAATTCCCGAGGAGGAGGATATTCTCAAACGGACGATGGACACCGCATCACCTTATTATTATACTTCGTTGTGGTTGCGTTACGATACGGGCGATTCGACCCTGACCGACGACGATTACCACTACCTGTACTACGGCTATGCCTACCAAGAGGCTTATAAACCGTTGGAGGTCAATCCGCATGCCGATCGGGTGCTGATGCTGGCGGCTGCGCTCGATCCCGATCTTCCCGATCGAGGTACACTCGAAGAGTTGTTGTTAGTCGGCAAGGACGCATTGAAAAAAAATCCATTCAGTCCGAAACTGCTCAATCTGATGGCTTTCGCCTACGGTGCCTTGGGCGACAAGGAGCAGGAAAAGGCCTATTTCGACCGGATGAACGGCGTGATGCGGGCCATTCTCGCTTCGGGCGACGGCCTGTCGCAATCGTCGCCGCGTCATATTCTGATGTTCGACCATGCACTCGACGTACTTGCTGCCGAAGGTCTCGCCTACGGTAAAAGCCGCATCGTCAGCCGTACGGTCGAATTCGTTCCGCTGGCCGTGCCTTATGTCGTAGCAGGCAAAAAACGCAAAGGATTCTATTTCGATTTCAGTCGAGTCTATTGGAACAAGCCCGAAGGTTACACTTATAAAAGAGACCGCACATGGCAATTCAACAATTTGAAACCGCGCGAATACAAATGATGCCCCGTCGACTTTATGGTCTGTTGTTGACCGCGCTGCTGTTTTTCACTGCGTGCAGCAAAGACGAAATCCCCGAACCGTCGGGCCCTGTCGGGCATACGATGCTACTCTATATGCCCGGACGGGATCTGTTGATTAAAGGATTTTACGAACAGAACATCGAGGGCGTCGAACGGGCAGTCGCGGCCGGTGCCACTCGTAACGGCCGCATATTAGTCTGCTATCAACCCGAATCGTACGACCGGGCCACCCTGCTCGAAATCAGCTACGATGCCCGCCAGCAGAAAGCCGTCCGCAAGGAGCTGAAAACCTACGAGACCTTTCGTGCGGAGACGACGGCTTCGGTGCAGGAGCTTTTTGCCGATGTGCAACGTTTCGCTCCAGCGGAAAGTTACGGGTTAACGACCGGTTGCCATGGATTCGCATGGGTTCCGGCTGGTTCGGCGCGTTTGAAATCGCAGCAACCGGAGCAACCGGCCCCCGGGGCGTTGGTAACGCGTTCCACCCGATATTTCGGAGACCAAGGCCATGAGCTCGACATCGCCCAATTAGCGGATGCCGTAGCCGGACTTCCCTTTCGGTTCGATTATCTGATTTTCGACGATTGTTTCATGGCCAACATCGAAACGCTCTATGATCTGCGCCGGTCGTTCGATTACATCATCGCTTCGCCCTGTGAAATTCTGGCTGCCGGATTTCCCTATGATCGGGTTGTTCCCCGTTTGTTCGCTTCCGATGGGCCGGATTTATACGGAACTTGCCGGGAATTCTGGAATTTTTATACAAGCTATTCTACACCATCGGGCTGCATTTCGTTGGCCGTTACGAGCGAACTCGATGCGCTGGCGGCGACCGTAGCGGAAATTCATGCGGGCCCGACGCGCGCATACGATGCCGATGCGCTGCAAAGTTACGAAGGCATGTCAACGCATCTTTTTTACGATCTGGACGATTACATACGGTCGATTTGCGCCGATGACAATCGGTATGCACGCTTCAAAGAGCAGTTGAACCAAACTTTTCCCGAGAACTGCCGGCTTTATACGCCATCGTTCTATTCGGCCTACAACGGCCGGATGAATAACATCAAAACCTATTCGGGCGTAACGACCAGCGAACCGTCGCAGCGATACACCGATTTGCATAAAGAAACGGCATGGTACAAAGTTACCCATGCCGTCGAGTAGCGAACTGAAACGTCCAGTCTTTCAAGGCCGGACGTTTGCGATTCAGCTATATTTCGCGATTTCGGCAAGCTCCTCGTCTGAAAAATCGGGATGCTGCAACGCGTGGAGATTATCGGCAATCTGTTCGACGGAGCTGGCTCCGATGATGACGGAGGTTACCCGCTCGTCGCGCAACAGCCAAGCCAAAGCCATTTCGGCCAACGTTTGTCCGCGTCGTTGCGCCAGTCGGTCGAGGCCGCGAATCCGCGACAACATTTCGTCCGTCAACACCTCTTTGCGCAGAAATCCATTGCGAGACATGCGCGAGCCCTCGGGAATGCCGTTCAGATAACGATTCGTCAACAGGCCCTGCGCCAGCGGCGAGAAGGCGACGAATCCCGAACCGGCCTCCGCAGCGAGCGGCAGTACGCCCGAAGTCTCGGGCTCCCGATTGAACAGGTTGTATTTGTCCTGAAACAACAGACACGGCACGTCCCGTTCGGCCAAATACCGGAACGCGAAGCGGGCCGCTTCGAGCGGATAGCGGGAAATGCCGACATAGAACGTTTTGCCCTGCCGAACGAGGTCGACCAGCGCCTGCAAAGTCTCCTCCAAGGGCGTTTCCGGATCATAGCGGTGCGTATAGAACACATCGACGTAATCGAGCTTCATGCGGCGCAGGCTTTGGTCGAGGCTGGCCGTCAGATACTTCCGAGAGCCCCAATTCCCGTACGGCCCGGGCCACATGTCGTAGCCCGCCTTGGTGGAGATGAACAGTTCATCGCGATACGGGCGGAAAGAGCGTTCCATCAACCGGCCGAAGTTCTCCTCCGCCGAGCCGTAGACCGGCCCGTAGTTGTTCGCCAGATCGAAATGGACGATGCCGTGATCGAACGCATAATGCGCCATGCGCTGGGCATTCGAAAAAGGCGCTTCGCTGCCGAAGTTATGCCACATACCCAGTGAAAAAGCGGGCAACAACACGCCGCTGCGTCCGGCCCTTCGGTAAGGCATGGCGTCGTAGCGCGATGCGTCGGCTTGATACAAAGGTTCCGTCATAATGGTTTGCCGTTTTTATTCGTATTGACCGGATTTAAGACGTTGCACCTCCTCGTCGGTGAGAAAACGCCAAGCTCCGCGCTTCAGATTCTTTTTGGTCAATCCCGCATAATAAACACGGTCGAGTTTTTTCACTTCGTAGCCGAGAAACTCGAAGATGCGACGCACGATTCGGTTGCGGCCCGAGTGGATTTCGATGCCGATCTCCTGCTTCTTGTCCTTGACATAGGCGATTTCATCGGCATGGATTTCGCCGTCTTCCAGCGTAATCCCCTCGGCGATCCGATCCATGTCGGCCCGCGTCAACGGTTTGTCGAGCGTTACCTGATAGATCTTCTTCTTTTGATAGGTCGGATGCGTCAGCTGTTTGGTCATATCGCCGTCGTTGGTGAACAGCAGCAGGCCGAGGCTGTTCTTATCCAATCGCCCTACCGGATAGATGCGCTCCGCACAAGCCCCCTTGACCAAATCCATCACCGTCTTCGTGGCGTGCGGGTCTTCGAGCGAGGTAACATACCCTTTGGGCTTGTTCAGCACCAAATAGACCTTCTTTTCGCCTTGTACACGCGCATCGTTGAATCGCACTTCGTCGGTCGGCATCACCTTGGTGCCCAATTCGGTTACGACCTTGCCGTTGACCGTAACGACCCCGGCGACGATGAAATCGTCCGCTTCGCGACGCGAGCAAATGCCCGACTGAGCGATGAACCGATTCAGACGAATCGCACCAGTCTGTTTTTCGGGATTGTATTTCGGATAGGCAACCGGCCGCTCGTCGCGTTTTTTGAAATCGCCTCGTGGTGCCTTGCCGAATTTGCCGCCCTGCTTTTTCGGGGCCCGATGATCGAATCGCTTTTCGAATTTGCGTTCCCGATTGAAATCCCGTTCTTCGTCCGTCCCGCCGTTGTACGGGCCGTAAGCCGGTTTGTTCCCATAGGGACGCTGCGTGCGGGCGGGTTTGCCGTACGGTTGCGATTCTTTGCGGTCGTATCGTTGTTCGTTGCGATGGGGAGCGTACGATTTGTCGCCGTAGGGTTTTTCACCATAGGCCGGACGGTCTCCATAAGCGCGTTTCGGATGGGCGCCGTATGTGGGGCGATCACCGTACGGACGACGGGGCTTTTCGCCGAATGCCGGACGGTTTTCGCGGGTGAAATTGGGATTGAACGAGTTGCGTTTGTGCTCGCGGGGTTGTTCCGGGTCGGCGGCATCGCGCTGCGGACGCGGACGACGCTCGACACGTTCCGCCGTAGTCGTTACGGTACGGGCGCGTTTGTCGCGACCGAAACGCGCGAGTGCGGAGGTCGAGTCGTTTTTGGAGTCTTTCATTATCTATACTGGATTTGACAGGCAAAGGTAATTCAATTTTCCGGATTCCCTCACTTTGTGTGCCCTAATTAACTTTCGAGGCGCAATTTTCCCGTTTCCGGCATCATCAAGACGATTCGGGTCATCGGAACTGGTCGGATTTACAGCGCCCGCGGCGAACGGATTGCGGAAAGCGAATTATTCGCCGGCAAATGTTTTATTGTTCGCCGATTATTCGTATCTTTGACTTCGTCGAAGATACTTCGCTTTGGCAATGCTCAAAAATAAATTTGGCATTGCGCTCGACTTTGCGTATTTTTGCATGAATGTAAAACAGCTCCAAACAATTCTACAAGCAATATGAAAACCAATTACGAAATCCGCTATGCCGCGCATCCCGAAGATGCCAAACATTACGACACAGCCCGCCTGCGCCGCGACTTTCTGATCGAGAAAGTATTCGCAGCCGATGAAGTGAACATGGTCTACTCGATGTACGACCGCATGATCGTCGGCGGCGCCATGCCGGTGAACGAAAAGCTGAAATTGGAGGCCATCGACCCGTTGAAGGCTCCCTATTTCTTGACACGCCGTGAGTTGGGCATCTTCAATGTCGGCGGTGCCGGTATCGTCAAAGTCGGCGATGCGACCTTCGAACTCGATTACAAGGAGGCCCTCTATTTAGGATGCGGCGATCGCGAAGTGATCTTCGAAAGCAAGGATGCGAAACATCCGGCCAAGTTCTACTTCAACTCGACGACGGCCCACTGCAACTATCCCGACAAGAAGGTTACCAAGGCCGATGCCGTCGTAGCGCACATGGGATCGCTCGAAGGCTCGAACGACCGCAATATCAATAAGATGATCGTCAACCAAGTGCTGCCGACCTGCCAGTTACAGATGGGGATGACCGAGCTGCTGCCGGGCAGCGTATGGAACACGATGCCGGCCCATGTGCATTCGCGCCGCATGGAGGCCTATTTCTATTTCGAAGTGCCCGAAGAACATGCCGTATGCCACTTGATGGGCGAAGTCGAAGAGACCCGCCACATCTGGATGAAGAACGATCAAGCTGTATTGTCGCCCGAATGGTCGATCCACAGCGCCGCTGCCACGCACAACTACACCTTCATCTGGGGCATGGGCGGCGAGAACCTCGACTACGGCGATCAGGATTTTTCGAAGATAACGGATCTGAAATAACGAACCAAATAACAACAGAAAAATGGTAAACTTTTCATTGGAAGGCAAGGTAGCGCTCGTAACGGGTGCTTCTTATGGAATCGGTTTCGCGCTGGCGACGGCTTTCGCTCAGCAAGGCGCAAAAATCGTCTTCAACGACATCAAACAGGAGCTCGTGGACAAAGGGCTGGCTGCTTATAAGGCCGAGGGCATCGACGCCAAGGGGTATGTGTGCGACGTAACGAACGAAGCGCAGGTGAACGAACTCGTGGCGAAGATCGAAAAGGAGGTCGGCGTCATCGACATTCTGGTGAACAACGCCGGTATCATCAAACGAATCCCGATGACCGAAATGACGGCCGAACAGTTCCGCCAAGTCATCGACGTCGACCTGAACGCACCGTTCATCGTTGCGAAAGCGGTCATCCCGTCGATGATTAAGAAAGGACACGGCAAAATCATCAACATCTGCTCGATGATGTCGGAGTTGGGCCGCGAAACCGTATCGGCTTATGCCGCAGCGAAAGGAGGTCTGAAGATGCTGACCCGCAACATCGCATCGGAATACGGCGAATACAACATTCAGTGCAACGGCATCGGCCCGGGTTACATCGCAACGCCGCAAACCGCCCCGCTGCGTGAAAAACAGCCCGACGGTTCACGTCATCCGTTCGATGCGTTCATCGTCGCCAAGACGCCGGCCGCCCGTTGGGGTACGCCCGAAGACTTGATGGGTCCCGCTGTGTTCTTAGCTTCGGATGCTTCGAACTTTGTCAACGGCCACGTGCTTTACGTCGATGGCGGTATCCTCGCTTACATCGGCAAGCAACCGAAATAAGGATCCGTTCTCGAAGGGCTGAAAGATGCCCGATTCGTTCAAAGGATGATTGTCTCAAAAACAATCATCCTTTTTATATTATCTTTGCACTCCGAAAAGGAGGCATCTTATGAAAATCAATCGCGAGATATTGCGTTTGGCACTGCCGAACATCGTGTCGAACATCACCGTGCCGTTGATGGGCATCGCCTCGACCGCTATTGCCGGACATTGGGGAACGGATTCGACCGCAACGATCGGAGCGTTGGCCATCGGCGTGTCGATTTTCAATTTCATCTATTGGAACTGTTCGTTCGTGCGCATGGGCACCAGCGGATTGACGGCACAGGCATTCGGCGCCGGCAATTTTCGGGAATGCACCAACATGCTGGCTCGGGCGGTGGTCGTGGCGATTGCGATGGGCCTGCTGACACTCGCCCTGCAATCGCCCATCGGCAAGCTCGCTTTGTGGGCCATGAACGGAGACGAAATGACACGAGCCTACTACTACGCACGAATCTGGGCTGTGCCGGCCGGAATTCTGCTCTTTGGACTCAACGGCTGGTTCACCGGCATGCAGAATGCCGTGATTCCGATGTTCACGGCGATTACGGTCAATGTCATACACATCGCGTGCAGCCTGTGGTTCGCATTCGGCTTCAATCTCGGCATCGTCGGTATTGCCTATGCGTCGGTGCTGGCCCAATGGACGGGCGTCCTATTCGCCATCGTGCTCCTAATCGGAAAGTTTCGCCGTGTGTTGACCCCGATCGACTGGTCGGAGGTGTTCGATTTGAAGCGCTTGAAGACTTTTTTCTCGATCAATCGCGACATCATTCTCCGCACGTTCTGCATCGTGATCGTCTACACCTTCTTCACCGGTGCCTCCGCCCGAATGGATGATCCGAATCTGTTGGCCGTCAACACCTTGTTGTTGCAGCTCTTCACACTCTTTTCCTACATGAACGATGGGTTCGCCTATGCCGCCGAAGCGCTCACGGGTCGATTCATCGGTGCCCGTAAGGCGATTCACCTGCAAAAAAGCATCCGAGGCTGTCTGCTTTGGGGATTGGCTATTTCGGCTGTTTTCGTATGCTTCTATCTCATCGGGTGGCACGATTTGCTTGCCCTGTTCGTCAGCGACACTGACACCGACAATGCCGCCCAAATCATCAATACTGCCAGCCGATACATCATCTGGATCATGCTGATACCGCTCGCCTGCGTCATGCCGTTCATCATGGACGGAATCATGGTCGGCGCAACCGAAACCCGCATCATGCGCGATTCGATGTTTTTAGCCACCGTCGTCTATTTCGCTGTCTATTACGGAGGTTATCGGTTCATCGGCAACGATGCGCTGTGGCTGGCGTTCACGCTCTACATGTTCATGCGCGGCGTTCTGCAATACTATCTTTCGGACAAATTACGAACGATTTACCGCAAGGCGTTATAATTCGCAAGTATATATTTTCATGTATCAACGTTTTTTGCTCCGTTTCCCGCATCCGACTATTGTTCTTCGCGGCCTTTGGCCGCGTATGCAGGTTTGACCCACCCCTAAACCCCCGCCTTGGCGGGGGCTTCAGTCGGGAGGCCCAAACCAATCAAGTCTTTCAACCGTTGGTACACCGATATATGTAATCGCTTTGCAAGCCGCATTCGGCCCCGTATTTTAATAAAAATTCGCCCCTGCTGCGACCGATGCGGCAAGGGCGAATCTTTTTTCGATGCGTTATGAAGAAATCGCGCTATTTCGTTACATGGAACCAGTCGATGTCCATCCAGCCGCCATCGTTTTTCTTGATTTCGGCCGTAGCGAAATACCCGATTTTGGCGCCGATCCATTGTCCTTCGCGAGCAACGAACGGTTTGCCAATCTCGATGAAATTCTTACCGTTCAGACTGTATGCGAACTGGCAGTGCATTTGCGGAATCTGTTTCTCGTTCATCTTCCATGCTATGCGGCATCGCAGCCACACCGGCCCGCCCGCGAACGGAACCGTTGCATTGACCTGTTCGGATTTGCCTTTGTTCGCTTGAAGGCATTCGATCTGCATGAGCGACAAACGGCCGTCGCGGTATTCCACACCGACCAGCACATAATCCTGTCCCATCATCACCAATCCCGCGCGATCGCCTTCATACGCTTCGCGGAAGTCGATTTTCGTCGTGTAGGTGCAATCGGGAGCCGTTACCTTCTGCAACAACAGATTGGGCGTATCCCACAGATTCTTCCATCCTTCCGGATTCCGTACGCAGTTCATGCGCAATTCGCCGTCGGTCGGATTGGTAAAATACCAACCGGTTTGCGGATTGGCATGCCACTGCCATTGCAATCCGAGCGTCCGACCGGCAAATTCGTCGTTTTCGACGGGCGTTTTCACCGCACTCTTTACGTGCGACGCCGGTTTCTGCCACTGTTCCACCGGTTCGCCGATGCCGTCGTCGTTGCGGTCGACTCCGATAATGCACCAATCATCCTCCGACCAAGTCATCGGCTGCAAATGGAGAATGCGGCCGTAAGCGTAGCGATCGTCGAAGTGCATGAACCACGCATTGCCTTCCACGTCATCGACCCAGCCGCCTTGATGCGGCCCGGGCACCGATGTCCCGCCTTGATGCAACACCGTACGGCATTCATAGGGGCCCCAAGGCGATTTCGAACGCAACACGATTTGCCAACCGGGTTTCACCCCGCCGGCGGGAGCGAAAACGTAGTAATAACCGTTGCGTTTGTAGAATTTGGGCCCTTCGACCGTCGGATGGGCGTCATGACCGTCGAAAATCAAGACGTCTTCGCCGATCAAGGCCGTTCCGTCGGGCGTCATCTCGGAGACGCTCAACACGCTTTTGAATCCGGCGCGCGAACCGGCCCAGCCATGCACCAAATAGGCGCGGCCGTCGTCGTCCCACAACGGACAGGTGTCGATGATTCCTTGGGCGGCTTTTACCAATACCGGTTCCGACCAGGTGCCGCGCGGGTCTTGCGTCCGCACCATATAAACGCCGCGATCGGGATCGCCCCAATAGATGTAATACCATCCATCGTGGAAGCGAATGGCGGGCGCCCAGACGCCGTTACCGTGCGAAGGGGCATCGAAAGCCGCATCGTACATGCGCGGAAGCGCATAGTTGACCAACTCCCAGTTGACGAGATCGGTCGAATGCAGAATCGGCAATCCGGGTACGCAGTTGAACGACGAGGCCGTCATCCAATAATCGTCGCCCGTGCGGATCAAATCGGGATCGGAATAGTCGGCGAAAAGCACCGGATTCTTGTATTTGCCATTCCCCAGATCGGACGTCCAGACCGACTGAGCCGACACGAAACCGACCGCGAACAGCAGATATACGGTTAATAATTTTTTCATGTTATTCATTTAGGTTAAGGGTGTTCATTGGATTTCGGTACGGCCGTATCGCAGGTTTTGATCGAGCAGCGCCGACAAATATCCGTTCGAAAGCGGAGCCCAATCGTCGTGGAACTGTTCCGAGCCGGTCTTTTTGGCAAAGATCCGCGCATCGGTGTATTCGGCAGCCGCTTCATCCGTCAGTTCGTACGACCACGGCACCCGCCCGCTCCGATCGGCGCCCGAACCCGTGCAACGCCATTCGGCGTAGAACGAGGTCTTTTCGCGGGCAGGGTCTCGCCAGTTATGCCAGCCCTCGGGGGTAATCGCTGCCGGAAGTTCGCAGCGCATCCATACGGTACGGGCCGTCGATTTCCACGGGCGGCCCAAATAGAGCTTCGTAACCTGCGGCTCCGTCGTAACCCGACAATCGCGGAACACGTAGCCGTACTTGTTGCGTTCGGTGGTCGAGGCCGCCGTGATGTAACTGTTCGACTTGCTATGGATTTGGCAATCGTCGAACACCACGATCGAAGGGCCGAAGATGAAATCGGTCGTTCCCTCAATATAACTGTATGTTACCCAAACTCGCGCGACGTAGTTTTTCGGGAAGAACGTATCTTGATTCCCCACCAACCGACAATGGTCGATCCAGATTCGATCACCCCGCGTTTCGAGTGCGACCGCCTGCCCCACCCGACCGGCATCGTTTTCGATCGTCAGATTCTGCAAAAAGACATCGTCGGCCTGTACCGAAAAAGTATAACTGTCGTAAGTGGTCATCTCGTAACCGTCCACGACCTTCCCCGAGAAATCGTTCCAAACGATCCGCACGTCTTCCGCCGATTGTCCCGTACCGACGATAGCGACTTTGTCTTTATAGACGTCGAGCGTGAGTTTTTCGCGATAGACCCCGGGCCGAATGCGCACGATACGCCACTCCTCCGATTTGGAGGGAAGCGCATCGAAACAGGCCTGAATGGTTTCGAAATCGCCGCCGCCCTTGCAGTCGACGATATAGTCCGCTTTCACCGGCCCAGCAAAAGCCGAGTTGCAGCCCATTAGCGCACACAGTGCCGCGATAATAGAATGTTTCATGCTTTTTGCCAACGTTTCAGTCGAGGAAAGTTCTCCCGCATTTTGCGTTTGTACTCTTCCGGCGAGTAGTTTGTACCTGCATGTTTGTTCATTTCATCCGTGAATTGCGCGCAGAAGTCGATCATCTGTTCCATCGTACAATTTTCCGGACCGACGAACTTGCCCTCTTTGTAACAATAACGGCAATAGTCTTCGTTGATCGTGTTATCGGCATTCGTACCGAAGTCTTTCGGACCTATCGGCATACCGCAACTCTGACAGAACACCATACCGACATCGGAATTTTGAATCTTGTCATCCATCATAGCCGAAATTCAATTATAACGTTACACCCGTTTTGAAAATCGCGACCTCCTTGAAGCCGGTTTTCTCATGCTTCAGATGTTCGCCGTCGGCGGTCGCGAAAATCTTCTCGATGAAACGGTCGAGCACGGCCTGCGGCTCCTCGTCCTCGACGAGCGAACCGGCATTGAAGTCGATCCAGTTGGATTTGAATTTCGACAGCTGCGTATTGGTCGAGATTTTCATCGTCGGGACGAACGAGCCGAACGGCGTGCCGCGTCCCGTGGTGAACAGCACCATCTGGCACCCCGACAACGCCAATGCCGAAGCCGCTACGAGGTCGTTCCCCGGAGCCTGTAACAGATTCAACCCCTGTTTTACGATCGGTTGGGCATAATTCAATACGTCGACCACCGGCTGGGCGCCGCCTTTTTGCACGCAACCTAACGATTTCTCCTCCAAGGTCGTGATGCCGCCTTTCTTGTTGCCGGGCGACGGATTTTCGTAGATGGGCTGGTCGTACTTCCGGAAATAGCCTTTGAAGTTGTTGATTAGGCAAACCGTCTGTTCGAACACCTTGCGGTCGGTCGCGCGATCCATCAAAATCGTTTCGGCGCCGAACATCTCGGGCACCTCGGTCAGCACGGTCGTACCTCCCTGGGCAATCAACCAGTCGGAGAAAAGCCCGGCTAACGGATTGGCCGTAATGCCCGAAAAGCCGTCCGAACCGCCGCACTTCAAACCGATTCGCAAATACGAAAGCGGTAACGGCTGCCGTTTATCCTGTTTGGTCTTTTCGACCAATTCGCGACAGATTTCGAAACCGGCTTGGATTTCATCTCCCACCTCTTGGGCAATCAAGAATTTCACCCGTTCGTCGTCCCATTCGCCGATCACCTCTTTGAGCGCCGAAACTTGATTGTTTTCGCATCCGAGCCCCAATACCAACACCGCACCGGCGTTGGGATGCTTGATTAAAGCGGCCAACGCTTTCTGCGTGTTCGCATGGTCATCGCCCAACTGCGAACAGCCGTAATTATGCGTATAGACCCGCACGTCATCGAGATGCGAGCAGTCGCATTCGGCCTTAACGCGGGCGGCGATCGCTTGCGCCTGTCCGTTGACGCACCCCACCGACGGCACGATCCACAATTCGTTGCGGATGCCCATCGTGTTGTTCTTGCGCAAATACCCCATCACCTTCCGGTCTGTCTTCGGAACGGTTATATCGTAGACTTTCGGCGAATAGGTGTATTCCAAATCGTCGTGCAGATTGGTTTTTAGGTTATGGGAATGAATCCACGCCCCCTGCGGAATGGCCGCCGTCGCATATCCGATCGGATAACCGTATTTGATGACGTTTTCGCCCTCGGCGATGTCGCGCAAAGCGACCTTATGACCGCGCAGAATATCCTCCTGCAAGGTGATTTTCGCGCCGTCGACCTCAAGGGTTTCGCCTTTGTGCAGATCATCGGCCAAAGCCACGGCCACATTGTCCGCCGCATTGATTTTCAAAAATCGTTTCATATTTTCAACTGTAAAAAAGGGGCGGAGTTCGCCTTTCCGAGAAAAGCCGACTCCACCCCGTCGAACGATTCGATTACTTATTCAGAAACTTTTTCAGAGCGGCTGCCATGCCCAACGCTTCGATGTCGCGGACATAACCGGCAACCGCAGCGACAAAGCCCGGAACCTCGGAGAAGTCGACCGTGAAGATGCCGCTCTCCTTGACGATCTTCGAAATCGTGGTGTCCAAATCCTGCGAATTCCAGTTCGTACGGATGTAATCCACGAACTCTTTCGTATCATCGGGTTCGAAACCGCTCTTCGGGCTGTAAAGACTCATCAAAGCGGCGAACGTGAAGCATTCGTGCTGGGCCAGTTTATTGGCCTTGAACCAGTTGTCCTTGACCGTCGGATAGTTGCGGGCCTCCCACTTCGACAGCGAATTGAGCGAAATGGATTTCAACAGGTGCTTGATGAAGGGATTGTAGAAACGCTCCAAGATACCGGCAGCGAACTGTTTCAATTCAGTCTGATCCTCTTCGATCATCGGGATGACCTCTTCGGCAACCATGTCGTTGATGAACTTCTCGATGTCGGGCGTGTTGAAGGCGTCCATCACCGTTTCGCATCCCATGCGCAAAGCGATAGGGACCATACCGGTGTGCGAACCGTTCAAGATACGGACTTTCTTGTCGCGGAACTGTTTGATGGAAGGCATGAAAATCACATGCAAACCGGCCTTGTCCAACGGCAACTCCTTCATCACCTCCTTGTAACCGGCACCGCCGATCGCCCACAGGTGATACAATTCGGCCTTGACGACTAAATTGTCATCGTAACCGATCTCCTCCTTGATTTCGTTGATGGTATCGCGCGGGAAGCCCGGAACGATACGGTCTACCAACGTGTCGCAGAAATGGCAGTTCTTCTCGACCCAGTCGATGAAATCCTGCCCCAACTTGTGGTATTGCGCATGTTTGATGACGTATTCGTGCAACGTCGAACCATTATTCTCGATCAACTCGCAACAGATGATGCAGAGGCCCTTCGTCGGATCGCCGTTGAAATGCTTGAAACGCTTGTAGAGCAAAGCCGTCATCTTGGCCGGATACGATTTCGGAGGACGAGCATTCAAATCGTCGCCTTCCTCGTAGCGGATGCCCGCTTCGGTCGTGTTCGAGATGGTAATTTTCAACTCGGGCGAAAGGAAATAGTGCTCGTACTTCTCGTAATCCACATAAGGATTGAACGAATCCATCACGCTCTTAACCAAACGGATGTCCTTTTTGGGCTGTTTGTTCTCGATACCCTCCAAATAGACGTGATAGAGGTTGTCCTGTTTGTGCAACAGGTCAATCATGCCCAGCACCTTATGCTCGGGATCGATGATAGGCTGGCAGATGGCCACACCGGCATTCATGACGCCATTTTCGTTGGCAATATCGATTTGCCAGTCGACGAATGCACGCAGGAAGTTGCCTTCGCCGAATTGAAGAATTTTTACGGGACGCTCGACTTTCTCGACCGTCGATTTATTCAGTTGTTTAATCATATTCTTTTCGGATTAACGATTCTAATTACTTCAGAACAATCGGTTTATACTTCGGTACAAGCGTCTTCATGATTGCCCATGCAACTAAATAGGCCAATGCACAGATGCAGAAAATAATCATGTATCCGGCCTGTTTGCCTTCAAAACCGAGGAACTGGAATGCCGCACCCATCTTTTCCGAATGCGTGAACAACGCGCCGGCCCCTTTATTGATGAGGAACGAGCCGACACCGCCGGCCATACCGCCGATACCCGTAATGGTGGCAATCGCCGATTTGGGGAACATGTCGCCGATGGTCGAGAAGAGGTTGGCCGACCATGCTTGGTGTCCGGCACCGGCCAAACCGATGATGATAGCAGGCCACCATACCGAAATCGCACCGGCGCTCTGTGCGAACAACGCAGGCAGAGGCAGGAACGCGAAGATCAACATGGCCAGCATACGACCGGCATAGGGATTCATTCCTTTCTTATCGACGAACAATTTGGGCAGATAACCGCCGAAGATGGAAAGGACGGTAACGATCATGTAGAGCGTGAAAATCAAGGCGATACCCATGCTCGAGCTGGACGAATAACCGTACTGGTCGGAGAAATAGGCCGGAGCCCAGAACAGATAGAACCACCATACGCCATCGGTGAAGAATTTGCCGACGATGAACGACCAAGTCTGGCGATAGGTGAAACATTGCCAGAAAGGAATGGTCTTTTCCGCCGTCGCTTCGGTGTGGGCGCTTTTCGTCTCCTCCGTATCGTCTTGATGGATGTAATTCAATTCGGCTTCGTTCACATGCTTCGACTGTTCGGGTTTATCGTACATGAAAAGCCAGAAGCCCATCCACAGGAAACCCAGCGCACCGATAATCAGGAAAGCCATTTCCCATCCGCCGCCGACGCCCTTGTCCTTGAAGTACTGCGCCAACAGCGGAATGCTCGCCGGAGCGACCAATGCACCGACCGAAGCGCCCGCATTGAAAATCGACGTAGCGAATGCACGGTCTTTTTTGGGGAAATATTCGGCCGTTACCTTGATAGCGGCGGGGAAGTTGCCCGCTTCGCCGAGCGCAAGAATGCAACGAGCCGCCAAGAACAACCATACACTGGTGGAGGCAATGGCCAGCGCAGCGGCCGAACCGCTCTCTACGGCCGTCATGGCAGCCACCGAGCCGTAACCTTCGATGTGAACCGTAGCCCAGCCGCAAGCTGCGTGAACGCACGCGCCGGCCGACCACACGCCGATGGCCCAAAGATAACCCTTCTTGGTGCCCATCCAGTCGACGAAACGACCGGCGAAGAGCATGCACACGGCGTAGAAGATGGAAAAGACAGCGGTAATCGTACCGTAGTCGGCATCCGTCCAGTGGAATTCGGGCGCGATGAAATCTTTCCAAGTAAGCGACAATACCTGACGGTCCATGTAGTTGACGGTCGTCGCCACGAAGAGCAGACCGCACATCCACCAACGCCAGTTCGTCATCAGTTTTTGTTGTGTCGTTTGAGTATTCATTCAGTTATCAATTCATTTAGTTGGAATTTATCGGTCGGAAAACCCGCCGCACTCGCTTTCGGATGCGGCGGGATTCATGGGTGTTATTTGCGCAATTCGGCTATCACGTCGAGGCACTCCTTGCACTTGTTCGTGATGTAGGCCCAATCCTCGGCAGCGACGCGGTCTTTCGGGAAGAGTTTCGAACCCATTCCCACGCAATATACGCCCGCTTTGAACCAAGCCGTCAGATTGTCGCGATCGGGCGATACGCCACCCGTAACCATGATCTTCGACCATGGGCAGGGAGCCATCAGTCCCTTCACCATATTGGGACCGTAAACGTCCCCCGGGAAGAGCTTGGTCAGGTCGCAACCCAACTCCTGCGCCTTGCCGATTTCGGATACGGTACCGCACCCCGGGCAATACGGAACGAGCCGACGATTGCAAATCGGAGCGATTTCGGGATTGAACAACGGGCCGACGACGAAATTGGCCCCCATCTGGATATACAGAGCTGCCGTAGCCGGATCGACGACCGAGCCGATGCCGATTGCCAATTCGGGGCACTCCTTATCGGCCCATTTGACCAATTCGCCGAATACCTCCTGTGCGAAGTCGCCGCGATTCGTGAATTCGAAAGCACGCACGCCGCCCTCGTAGCAAGCCTTTACGACCTTTTTGGCGATTGCGACATCCTTGTGATAAAAGACCGGAACCATGCCGGTTTCGCCGATTTTGCGCATCACGGCGAGTTTATCGAACTTTGCCATTTTTTATTAAACGGGTTGGAATTCTGTTAAACTTGATTTATCGCTGCACACGACCGCTTGCATTACCGCCGGCCAAGCTCTCGACCTCTTCGGCCGAAACGAGGTTGAAGTCGCCGTTGATGGTGTGCTTCAAAGCCGAAGCCGCTACAGCGAATTCCAATGCTTCGCCCTGGGTCGGTTTGGTCAGCAGACCGTGGATGATACCGCCGGAGAACGAGTCGCCACCGCCGACACGGTCGATGATCGGATTGATGTCGTACCGTTTCGACTCGTAGAACTCTTTGCCGTTGTAGATCATCGCTTTCCAGCCGTTATGCGTTGCGGAGAACGATTCGCGCAGGGTCGAAATCACGTATTTGAAACCGAACGTCTCGGCCATCTGTTTGAAAATCCCCTTATAACCTTCGGCATTGGTTTCGCCGCCCTCGACATCGGCATCGGGTTTGAAACCGAGACACAACTCGGCATCCTCTTCGTTGCCGATGCAAACATCGACGTATTGCATCAACGGACGCATGATCGACTGGGCTTTCTCTTTCGTCCAAAGTTTCTTACGGAAGTTCAGATCGACAGAGACCGTAACGCCGTGACGTTTGGCCGCTTCGCACGCCAATTTCGTCAGTTCGGCCGCCTTGTCCGAAATGGCCGGCGTAATGCCCGACCAGTGGAACCACTGGGCTCCCTCCATGATGGCATCGAAATCGAAATCCGACGGGTCGGCTTCGGCGATGGCGGAATGGGCACGGTCGTAAATCACCTTCGACGGACGCATCGAGGCACCGGTTTCCAGATAGTAGATACCTACCCGATCACCGCCGCGAGTAATGAAATCGGTTTTCACACCGTATTTGCGCAAGGCATTGACCGCCGACTGCCCGATCTCGTGTTTCGGAAGTTTGGTTACGAAATAGGCATCATGCCCATAGTTGGCGCAGCTGACAGCCACATTGGCCTCGCCGCCGCCGTAAACGACATCGAACGAATCCGACTGGACGAAACGCGTATTGCCCGGGGTGGACAACCGCAGCATGATTTCACCTAATGTTACGATTTTCATCTTTCTGTGATTTTTATTAATTTTTTATTTTTTTATTAATTGGTCAATCTTCTTATGAACCTCTGTTAGGTTAAAATTTGAAATAATTCTTCGCATTGCGATAGCAAATGCCCTCGACGATCTCCTTGCCGATGAAGTCGATTTCGGAAGCGGGCAGCAGGCCGTTTTCGATGTCGTTGCCCAACAGGTTGCAGAGCGTACGACGGAAGTATTCGTGTCGCGGATACGACAAGAACGAACGCGAATCGGTGAGCATGCCGACGAAACGGCTCAACAGTCCCAACGTCGAAAGTGCGTTCATCTGTTTTTCCATGCCGTCTTTCTGATCGAGGAACCACCAACCGGAACCGAATTGAATCTTGCCGGCGCCGTAGCGTCCGTCTTGGAAGTTGCCGAGCATCGTGGCAACCAGTTCGTTGTCGCGCGGATTGAGGTTGTAGATGATGGTTTTGGTGAGTTTGTCGTTGCGATCGAGCAGGTCGAAGAACTTCGACATCTTCTTGCCGACGGTGAAGTCGCCGATCGAATCGAAGCCCGTGTCGGGGCCCAGCTGTTTGAACATGCGCGAATTGTTGTCGCGAATAGCACCGTAATGGAACTGCTGCGTCCAACCCGTCTCCCAGTCCATGACGGCAAATTCGACCATCATGGCCGTCTTATATTTCAGAATCTCTTCGTGGGTCAACGGTTGACCGCCATATACCTTATTAAAGATAGCGTCGATTTCTGATTGCGTATAATCTTCAGCGTAGAACTCTTCAATGCCGTGGTCGGACAATCGGCAACCGACTGTCTCGAAGAATTTATGCCGGACACGCAATGCGTCGATGACATCTGCGAACTTCGTGATGGTTACACCCGAAACAGCCGACAGCTTTTCGATATAGGCGCGGAAATTGGCCGGATTTTCGACCGCCATCGCCTTGTCGGGCCGCCACGTCGGAAGCATCTTCACCGAAAAACCGTCTTTCGCCACCTTGATATGATGTTCGAGCGAATCGACGGGATCATCCGTCGTGCAGACCGTTTCGACGTGATAGTGCTGCATCAGACCGCGAGCATGATATTCGGGCTTCTGAAGCAGGGCGGTACAGTAATCGTAAATCTCCTTGGCCGTCGACGGATTCAACAGTTTCGTAACGCCGAACGCCGTTTTCAGTTCGAGGTGCGTCCAGTGGTACAACGGGTTGCGCATCGTATAGGGGACAGTTTCGGCCCATTTCTCGAACTTCTCCCAGTCGGTTGTATCCTTGCCCGTGCAGAACCGTTCATCGACGCCGTTGGTACGCATCGCACGCCATTTGTAGTGGTCGCCCTCCAACCAAATTTTCGAAAGGTTCTCGAATTTGTGATCCGAAGCCACGTATTCGGGAATCAGATGGCAATGATAGTCGATGATCGGCATTTTGGCCGCATGCTCGTGATAGAGACGCTCCGCAGCCGGAGTTTGCAACAGGAAGTTGTCGTCGTTGAACTGTTTCATGAGTTTATTTAGGTTGATTTAAGTTGTCGCTACGGTTATCTATCCGATCGGTGCACGAACGAGCGAATAGTGGGTCGTAAAAATTTTCGTCGTGTAAAATTAGTAAGTTTTCCGGAAAATCAATAGAAAAATCGCCAAATAATTTCGCCCGCGTTTGACCGATGGACAAAAAAAAGTAATTTTGTCGCATCCTAACACAAAACGCATGATGAAAAAGAGTTTATTCTTTTTGACCGCGGCTTTTCTGCTGGCCTCCTGTTCGCAGCGCCTGAAAGTCGAGGTCGTCAATCCGACCGCCGTTGACCGAGACGACGAAACCGTGGAGCTTGCATGGAGCCAGCTCACACCGCTCAAGGGCATAACCCCCGAAAACGTAGTCGTCTGCGACGATGAGGGCGAACAAGTCGCTTCGCAAGTGCTCTATCGAGGCACGAACAAACCGCAGGCCCTGATTTTCCAAGTCGATGTCGACGGCATGGAGACCGAGCGCTTCACCATCGGCACAGGCGTTCGCAATGCCTATCCGGCCGAAGCGTTCGGACGTCAGGTTCCCGAACGTTACGACGATTACGCATGGGAGAACAACAAAGTAGCCTACCGGCTTTACGGTCCGGCATTGGAGACGTCGCCCGAGCAACTGATTACGCCAGGAATCGACGTCTGGGTGAAATGCACCGATAAGTTGGTGATCGACGAATGGTATGCGAAAGGCGATTACCACCACAATTACGGCGACGGTATGGACTGCTACAAAGTCGGCAAGACGTTGGGCGGCGGCTCGTCGGTACCCTTCATCGACGGACAGCTGTTCCTGTTGCCGCATAACTACGCGACCTATAAAACGCTCGACAACGGACCGATCCGCACGTCGGTCGAACTGACCTATGCTCCGTTCGCCATTGACGACGCACATACCGCCGCCCTGACGAAAATCATTACGCTCGATGCGAATCAGCGTTTCAACCGCATGGAGTGCGTCTATACGGGTAATTTCGATAAGCTGCCGATTGCAGCCGGATTCGTGCGTCATGACGTGAAACGAACCGAAACCGGCGAAGATTGGGTAGCGATCTGCGAACCGGCTTCCGATTCGAAAGACCCCGTTCGCGACGGCGATATTTACGGTGCCGTCCTGCTTTCGGGTGCGGCCATCCTGCCCGACACGGTGGGCCATGCGTTGGCCGTAAAATCGGTTCGTCCCGACGAACAATTGGTCTATTACGCTGGAACCGGCTGGAGTCAGGGCGGCGTAGACGACATGGCGGATTGGATCGAGGAAATCCATGAAGTAAAAGCCGCAACCGAAACGCCCCTGCTGGTCGTAGTGAAATAATCGCAACGTCCGAATTCGAACTGCCGCGTCGAAAAACGTCGGCACACGCATGTATCCTCGCAAAATAAGGTGAGCACCATGGATTTTCTCGCAGAATACAACCTGACCGGCTTGGTGATCGGCATCGGGACGTTCGCAATCATCGGATTGTTCCATCCGCTGGTCATCAAGGGCGAATACTACTTCGGCGTCGGTTGCTGGTGGGTTTTTCTCGCAATGGGCATCTTGGCCATCGTCGGGTCGATCCTCGTGCATCACCTGTTTTGGTCGATATTGCTGGCCGTATGGGGCGCCTCCTCGTTCTGGAGCATCGGCGAACTGTTCGAGCAGCGCAAGCGGGTCGAAAAAGGCTGGTTCCCTGCTAATCCGAAACGTCGCAAAAGCCAATTATGACCCTGATTCGGTATACGGCAATCTTGTGGCTCACCGTTTCGGTTTGTTCGGTATCGTGCCGTCCGCAATCGCAGGCCGATCCACCGAAGCCTATACGGGTTCGTATGTTGTTCGCCGGCGACGTCATGCAGCACACGCCCCAGATTACGGCGGCCCGCAAGGCGAGCGGATTCGATTATTCGCCGGTATTCGCGGCTGTTCGGCCCCGTTTCGACAGCGCCGATTTAGTCGTCGTCAATTTAGAGACCACGCTGACCCGTTCGGAGCGCTATACGGGTTATCCGTGCTTCCGGTCGCCGATCGCTTTAGCCGAAGCGTTGCGCGAGGCAGGGGTCGATGCGGCGGTATTGGCCAACAACCATTGCTGCGACGGTGGAGCCGCAGGCATTCGCACGACCGCCGAAGTGTTGGACAGTTGCGGGATTCTCCGAACCGGCGTATTTACCGACAGCCTCGACCGGATGAAGCGTCATCCGCTTTGGGTCGCCTGCCGGACGATTCCGATCGCCCTGTTGAATTACACCTATTCGACGAACGGTCTCCCCATACCGAAAGGCGTCGAGGTCAATTGCATCGATACGGCCCGCATGGTTTCGGACATCGTCGAAGCTCGTAATCGGGGCGCCCGTTGCGTCGTGGTGTGCATCCACTGGGGAAACGAATACGAACGACAACCGAGTGCCAGACAACGTACGATCGCCAGCACGCTGCGGCGGGCCGGCGCCGACCTGATTATCGGGCATCATCCCCATGTCGTGCAACCGTACGAAGCCGATTCGACGCACGCCGTTTTCTATTCGCTCGGCAATTTCGTATCGAACCAACGGCGGCGCTACTGCGACGGCGGGTTGATGGCGGAAATCACGCTGACGTTTCATCCGGAGGACGGGCATATCACCTATACGGCCGAAGCCATTCCCGTTTGGGTGGCGCTTCCGGACTATCGGATTTTACCGTTCGAGGTGGCAGACACGATGGACCTACCCGCCGCATACACAACCTTTCGAACCGACCTGTCCGAGCTGCTGAATCGCCCGTAAAGACCGATGGATGAAGCGTTCGGACGTATTGAACGGAAACGGTGGAAAAAGCCAGTCGGCATTCCACCGTTTTTGTTTATATTCGCTGCATGAACCTTTCATCAATCAAAATTTCACGCAATGGACAAGAGCATCAAAGGTACCCGCACCGAACAGAATCTGCTGAAAGCATTCGCCGGCGAGAGCCAAGCACGCACTCGCTACACGTTTTTCGCCAGCCAAGCGAAAAAGGAGGGATTCGAGCAGATTGCCGGCGTCTTTTCGGAGACGGCCGACCAAGAGAAAGAGCATGCCAAACGTTTTTTCAAGTTTCTTGAAGGTGGCGATGTCACGATAACGGCTTCCTACCCCACGGGGCCGATCGGCACGACACAGGAAAATCTGCTAGCCGCAGCGCAGGGCGAACGCGAAGAGTGGGACGTATTGTATCGCGATTTCGGCAAAATCGCCGAAGAAGAGGGCTTTCCGGAGGTGGCCGCAGCCTTCAAGATGGTCGCGACGGTAGAGGCTGAACACGAAAGCCGTTACCTCAAGTTGTTGAACCGTCTGACCGACGGGAATTTCTTCCGGCGCGACGGGCAGATCTGGTGGCAATGCCGGAATTGCGGTTATGTTTGTTTAGCCAGCGAAGCCCCGAAGATTTGTCCCGCCTGCCTGCACGGGCAAGCCTATTTCGAACCCAAAAAGGAGAATTATTGACCGTTTCGCTATCTATGCAAAACGCCCCTGCCGATAGTACGGCAGGGGCGTTTTTTATTCATTCAGAATTCACACGCAAAAGACGAAACAGGCGTTCAATCCAATTCGGGAAACGCATCGGCCAACGATTCGAAAGCGACCTGCCGCTGCTCGCCCGTGCGCATATCCTTCACGGTAGCGGCTCCTGCGCCCAATTCGTCGGAACCGACAATCACCACATAGGGAATGGCTCGGCGATTGGCGTACTCCATCTGTTTCTTCATCTTGCCGCTCTCCGGATAGATTTCGGCCGCGATGTCCGCATCGCGCAGCTGGCGCAACAACGGAAGCACCGTCGTTTCCTCCTCGTTTCCGAGATTGACGAACAGCACCTGCGTCGAACAGTTCACCGAAGCGGGGAACAAGTCCAATCCGCACATCACATCGTAAATACGATCCGCGCCGAACGAAATGCCGACCCCCGAAAGACCTTTCAAGCCGAAAATGCCCGTCAAGTCGTCGTAACGTCCGCCGCCGCAAATCGAACCGATCGCGAAATCGAGCGCTTTCACCTCGAAAATGGCTCCCGTGTAATAATTCAGCCCGCGAGCCAGCGACAAATCCAGTTCGACCGGCAAATCGAGGTTCGCCCGTTCGACGTACGAAAAGATCGTCCGCATCTCTTCGATGCCGAGCCGACCCGTTTCGGAGTTCGCAAGTATCTCGCTCAACTTCTCCAATTTCTGTCCGTTGGAGCCTTCGAGTTCAAGTATCGGTTGCAGTCGGTCAATCGCCTCCGGTGTCAATCCTCGTTCGAGCAGTTCGGCCTTCACATTGTCCAATCCGATCTTGTCCAGCTTGTCGATGGCGACGGTTATGTCCATCATTTTATCCGCATGGCCAATCGCTTCGGCAATGCCGTACAGGATTTTACGATTGTTCATTTTAAGCGCTGCACGAACTCCCAGCGCACGGAACACCCGATCGACGATCTCGACTAACTCGACCTCGCACAACAATGAACGTGTACCGATTACGTCCACATCGCATTGATAAAACTCACGATAGCGTCCTTTTTGCGGACGGTCGGCCCGCCAAACGGGCTGTATCTGGTAACGCTTGAACGGGAACGACAGTTCGTTCTGATGTTGAACGACATAGCGAGCGAACGGCACCGTCAGATCATAACGCAGTCCCTTTTCGCTGATTTTCGGGAAATGACGCACCTCGTCGTCGGTCAGTCCGGCGGCGTAATCGCCCGAATTAAGGATTTTGAAAAGCAGTTTGTCCCCCTCGTCGCCGTATTTGCCGAGCAAGGTCGAAAGATTCTCCATCGCAGGCGTTTCGAGCGGCGCAAAGCCGTAGGTGCGGAACACCTTTTTGATCGTATCGAAAATGTATTGGCGGCGCATCATCTCTGCCGGAGAAAAATCGCGCGTGCCTTTGGGAATAGTCGGTTTTTGTGCCATAATCATCTATTAAATAACCTATTGCGATAAATGAAAGCCTACAAGAGGCCTTCGCAACAATCCTGTTTCGAAAAAAATCAATCGGCCAACAGTTTTTTGTATTTCACGCGGTGCGGCTCCATATCGAACCCCTGCGCACGTTTCCACGCTTCGTATTCGCTGTAGCTGCCTTCGTAAAACACCGCTTTCGAATCGCCCTCGAACGAAAGGATATGTGTAGCGACGCGATCGAGGAACCAACGGTCGTGCGAAATGACGACCGCGCATCCCGCGAAGTTGTTCAAGCCCTCTTCCAGCGCACGCAACGTGTTGACGTCGATGTCGTTGGTCGGCTCGTCCAGAAGCAATACATTACCTTCCTCCTTCAAAGCCAAAGCCAGATGCAACCGGTTGCGTTCGCCGCCCGAAAGCATGCCGCATTTCTTCTCTTGGTCGGCTCCCGAGAAATTGAAGCGAGCCACATAGGCGCGTGCATTGACCTGCCGATTTCCCAACGTGATAAGCTCGGTTCCGCCCGAAATCACCTCGAAAACCGTTTTCTCGGGGTCTATGGACTTGTGCTGTTGATCGACGTAGGCCAGCTTGACGGTGGAACCGACGCGGAACGAACCCTCCGTCGGCTGTTCCAAGCCCATAATCATCCGGAAAAGCGTCGTCTTGCCCGTACCGTTCGGGCCGATGACCCCTACGATGCCGGCTGGCGGCAACGAAAAATTCAAATGTTCGTACAATACCCGATCGCCGAAAGCCTTTTTCACTTCGTGCGCCTCGATGACCACATCGCCCAACCGTGGGCCGTTGGGAATGAAAATTTCCAGCTTCTCTTCCTGCTGTTTGGCATCCTCGTTCATCAGTTTGTCGTAAGCTGACAAACGGGCTTTCGATTTGGCATGGCGGCCGGAGGGCGACATGCGCACCCATTCCAGCTCGCGCTCGAGCGTTTTGCGGCGTTTCGACTCCTGCTTCTCCTCCATCGCCATGCGGGCGGTCTTCTGCTCCAACCAACCCGAATAATTGCCTTTCCAAGGGATTCCTTCGCCACGATCGAGTTCCAGAATCCATCCGGCTACATGATCGAGGAAATAACGGTCGTGCGTTACGGCGATGACCGTGCCTTTGTATTGCTGCAAATGCTGCTCCAACCAGTCGATGGATTCGGCATCCAGATGGTTCGTCGGCTCGTCCAGCAACAAGACATCGGGTTGCTGCAACAACAGTCGGCACAAAGCCACGCGACGGCGTTCGCCGCCCGAAAGCACCTTGACCGATTGATCCCCGTCGGGGCAACGCAACGCATCCATCGCCCGATCGAGCACGGTATCGAGTTCCCAGCCGTTCACGTGGTCGATCTGCTCGTAGAGCTCGCCCTGCCGCTCGATCAGTCGGGCCATTTCGTCGTCGCCCATCGGCTCGCAGAGTTTTTCGTTGATTTGTTCGTACTCTTTCAGCAAGGCAACAGTAGCGGCACAACCCTCCTCGACGACCTCGCGAACCGTCTTTCCGTCGTCCAACTTCGGCTCCTGCTCCAAGTATCCGACCGAATACCCGGGCGCAAAGACCACTTCGCCCTGATAATTCTTGTCGATACCGGCAATGATCTTCATGAGCGTCGATTTGCCGGCGCCGTTCAAACCGATGATACCGATCTTCGCTCCGTAGAAGAACGAAAGATAGATATTGTTGAGCACCTTTTTCTGGTTGGGGAACGTCTTCGAAACGCCCACCATCGAGAAGATGATTTTTTCGTCAGCCATAATCGTCGATCCGTTATTTCAAGCAGCCAAAAGTACAAAAAAAAGCGTATCTGCGCAACTCCCCGCGAAAAACGGCATCCGGACACCGACCGACGATTATAAAAGATTCTGCGGCATTCGTTTGGTTCTGCAAGCGGCTTGCACTATCTTTGCGAAAAATCTCTTCAAAAAGAAAATGAACTTTTCCCGTTCGTTGGTGTTGGCGCTCAAAGGTTGCGCTATGGGTATGGCCGACGTGGTGCCCGGCGTTTCGGGCGGTACGATCGCCTTCATTTCGGGTATCTACGAAGAACTTATCGGCTCCATCCGTCGAATCGATCTTACCGCTTTGCGACTGCTTTGCCGCGGTCGATTCCGCGAGTTGTGGAGGCACATCAACGGTTCCTTTCTGCTGCCCGTATTGATCGGTATCGGCCTTGCGATTTTTTCGCTGGCTCGCTTGATGACGTGGCTGCTCGCCAACCACCCGATCGAAATATGGTCGTTTTTCTTCGGGCTGATTATCGCTTCGGCCCTGCTGGTCGCACAGCAAATCAAGCGCTGGAACATTGCGACTGTCGTGGCGCTCGCGGTCGGAACGGCCATCGCCGGATGGATTACGATTGCATCGCCGACCCAAACGCCCGAAACGTGGTGGTTCGTCATGTTGGCGGGTGCGATCGCTATCTGCGCCATGATTTTGCCCGGCATTTCGGGCGCGTTCATCCTGCTGTTGCTTGGGAAATACCAGTATATCATGACGGCCGTCGGCGAACTGAATCTGCCGGTCATCCTGGTCTTTGCAGTCGGAGCCGTTGCCGGCCTCCTCTCCTTTTCGCATTTTCTCTCGTGGCTGCTCCGAAATTGGCACGATACGACGATTGCCGCCCTCATGGGATTCATGATCGGTTCGCTCAACAAGGTGTGGCCTTGGAAAGAGACCGTCGCCACGTTCGTCGACAATCACGGAAAAACGATGCCCCTGCTGGAACACAATGTCTCGCCCGGCCGATACGAGGCCTTGACCGGACATGACGCACAATTGTGGTCGGCCCTGACGCTTTGTCTGATCGGATTGCTGTCGATTTATGCAATCGAAACGGCCGCCCGCATCCTCATCGAAAAACGAAAAAAATAGCCATGCGACGCTTCGGAATCATCGGGCGGCCGCTCGGACATTCGGCATCGGCCGCCTACTTCACAAAGAAATTCGCCGACGAGGGGCTGAACGACCACGCTTACGACCGTTACGAACTGGCATCCATCGACGAATTGTCGGAACTGCTGCAAAGCACGCCCGATCTTTGCGGATTGAACGTAACCATTCCCTACAAACAAGCCGTCCTTCCGATGCTTGACCGGCTGTCGTTCGAAGCGCAGCAAATCGGCGCCGTCAACTGCATCCGACGAATGCCCGACGGCACACTCGTAGGGCACAATACCGACCTTATCGGATTGCGGGCCGCACTCGATGAACTGTTGAAAGGCGATGAACCGGAGCAAGCCCTCGTATTGGGTACGGGCGGCGCCTCGCAGGCCGTTCAATATGCGCTTGCGGAACGGGGCATCTCCTACGCGTTAGTCTCCCGCGATGCGACGAAAGGGAACTACACGTACGATAACTTGCCCTGCGAAGCGGTCGAACAGAGCCGGTTGATTGTCAACGCGACGCCCGTAGGCACCTATCCTGCCGTCGAAGACGCGCCGCGCATTCCCTATGCCTATCTGACCCCGCGGCACTATCTGCTCGATTTGGTTTACAATCCGCCGCTGACCCGTTTTCTCGATTACGGATGCCAACGGGGCGCCCATACGCTGAACGGGGAAACGATGTTCCGTGCCCAAGCCGAAGCGTCGTGGCGCATTTGGAACGAATGAACTGAAAAAATCCATTGCGGAGAACTTTTTGCAAGGATGAACGGTCTAAATTCGAATCGACGATGTACAAATTCCTATTCGTTCTCTTTGCGCTGTGTTCGCTGTTGCCGGTACGGGCACAGCATACGGCCGATGCCATCCAAATCCAGAAATTGATTTCGGTCTACCGGAAGCTGGCCGCCCTCTATGTCGACGAAGTGGATATGGCTCCGCTGACCGAACAGGCGATCCGGAGCATTCTCGAAGAACTCGACCCCCATTCGGCCTACATCGACGCCGAGGAGATGCGGAGCGTTTCGGCCAGTTTCGACGGCGAGTTCAGCGGCATCGGCATCGAATTCACGATTCTGCGCGACACGATCCGTGTAGTCAACACCATCGCCGGAAGTCCGGCCGAACAGGCCGGCATGCGACCGAACGATCGCATCGTGCGCATCGACACGATGAATGCCGTCGGATTCCGCACTTCGGACGTTCCGCAGCGGTTGCGCGGAGCGACAGGATCGACCGTCGAAATAGAGGCGATTCGCCCCGGAGTGAAGCAGCCGTTGCATTTCACGCTGGTGCGCAGCAAAATTCCGCTCGAAACGATCGACGCGGCCTATCTTCCGGCAGACAGCATCGGATACATCAAGGTGAACCGGTTCGGGCGAACTACCCTATCGGAATTCAGCGCCGCCTATGAAAAGTTGGGACGTCCCCATGCCTTGATTCTCGATTTACGCGGGAACAGCGGAGGTTTGTTGGATCAGGCCATCGGAATGGCCGGATTCTTCCTGCCCCAAGGTGCGACCATCGTATCGACCGAAGGGCGGGCCGTTCCGTCGATTACGTTTCAAGCGGAAAAGGACGGGCCAGCACTCGATGTCCGGCTGGTCGTATTGATCGACGAATCGTCGGCTTCGGCTTCGGAAATCGTGGCCGGAGCGATTCAGGACTGGGACCGAGGAATCGTCGCAGGACGACCGAGCTTCGGGAAAGGATTGGTTCAACGGCAAATCGGGCTCGGAGACGGTTCGGCCGTCCGCATCACGGTCGCCCGTTATCATACCCCCTCGGGCCGGATGATTCAACGGCCTTACGAAAAGGGGAAACGCCGCGAATACTATTTAGAACATCTGCGCCGCTACGACGATGCCGTGCGGGATTCGCTCGACGCCCGTGCACCGGAATACCGAACCTTGCGCACGGGACGGACGGTTTACGGCGATGGCGGCATTCGTCCCGACATACTAATTGAAAGCGACACGACCCAATTCACGGATTATCACGCCGAACTGATCCGACGCGGCGTATTGAACGAATACGTGTTGACCTATCTCGACCACGAGCGGGGCCGATTAGAACGCGACTACCCCACGTTCGAATCTTTCGAACGGGCCTTCGTCGTCCGCGACGAAGAACTCGACCGATTAGTGGCGCTCGGCGACCGGCACGAGGTGGAGCGGGATTCCGAAGCCCTGCAAATTTCGGCTTCGCTGTTGCGCACCCAGCTGAAAGCGCTGGTCGCTCAACGTCTGTTCGGAACGGAATACTTCTATCGGATCATCAACGCATCGTACGACGAACCTTTCCGAGAAGCGTTCGAACTGCTTGCCGACTGGAATCGGGAAGGCCTACCGCTGCTCGAAAATCGAAAGTAGGACGAAAAAACATTTTGCGATTCGGGGATTTTTTCCTATATTCGTACTACCTAAAAACTCAACCCGAAATTTCCAACCGAATGTTACACCATGCAACACTTCGCCGCGAGAACGAAGAGTACGGCGAACAGATTCTGACCAAAGCGGTCAAGGCGGGCCGCCGAACCTATTTTTTCGACGTGCGCGCCACCCGTGCGGACGACTATTTTCTGACCATCACCGAAAGCCGCAAGATAACCGCGACCGATGGAAGTTGCGTCTATGACCGGCACAAAATTTTCCTTTACAAAGAGGATTTCGACAAATTCGCCGATGCGCTCGGCGAGGTCGTCGGATTCATCAAACAGCGCAAACCCGATTTTTTCGAACACCGAGCCGACAAGGAGGAGTACACGAAAAACGAAGAGACCGTAGAAACAGAGCTGTAAATAATAACTTCGACGGCATTCGATGCAAACAGAGACGGAGGTATCGCGCGAATACCTCCGTCTTTATCGTTCATTGCAACGCTTTCCGCGCTTTTTCGAGGTCTTCGCTGCGCACGACCAATTCGGCCGGCATGGCTCCGGTCGGATAAAGCGCCGACATGTATTCGTTGCGGATCGTCGACCAGATTCCGGCTCTTTCGAGCTTCGATTTGTTCATCTCCGCCTCCATGACGGAGTTGTAGGCCGCCAATACGACCATCGTCTCTTCTTCCATAATTCGTCTGTTTTCGATTCGCTTTCGAGCAAGTTAAGCATTTTGTTGATAAATTGCAAGCGGCATGCCGGATTTCCGACAAAAAAGCACTATCTTTGTTCTTCGTAACATTATGTCTTTTCGTTCAGCCATGTCCCGATTCGTCCACCTGCACGTACACAGCCAATACTCGATACTCGACGGCCAAGCCAGCATCCGTAAACTGGTCGATAAGGCCGTCGCGGACGGTCAAGCCGGCATCGCGCTCACGGACCACGGCAACATGTTCGGTATCAAAGAGTTTTACAACTATGTAAAAAAGGTCAACGATCAGCGGCACGACAAACTCAAATCGCTTCGCAAGCTGCTTGCTGCGCAGGAGGCTTTGTTGGCCGAATGCTCCGATCCCAAAAGCTATGCGGAAGGGCTGAAAAAACAATTGGCGGAGCAGGAAGCGCACAAAACCGATTCGCCCGACGCGGCAGAACAATATACGAAACTGAAAGAGCGTGCGGACGAGGTGGAGCGGATGGAGAAGGAGTTCGGATTCGACAATGCGGTCGGACAGAAAAAGGTCGCCGATCTCGAAGCCGTTCCCGATTTCAAGCCCATTATCGGTTGCGAGGTCTACGTTGCCCGACGCCGGTTGCAGGACAAGGAGGGCAAATCCGACCAGAGCGGCTACCACTTGATTCTGCTGGCCAAAAATCTGAAAGGCTATCACAATCTGATTAAAATCGTCTCCAAAGCGTGGACGGAGGGTTTCTACATGCGTCCGCGTACCGACCGTTCGGAATTAGAGAAATACCACGAGGGATTGATTTGTTGTTCGGCTTGTTTAGCCGGCGAGCTGCCGCGCGCCATTACAGCCGACGACTTCGAAAAGGCGGAGGAGACCTTGCGCTGGCATAAAAATCTGTTCGGAGACGACTACTATCTGGAGCTTCAACTCCACAAAGCGACCGTCGAACGGGCCAACCACGAGGCCTACCCCATGCAGCTCAAGGTGAACGAACATCTTCGCCGGCTGGCCGCTAAATACAACGTTCGCACGATCTGCACGAACGACGTGCATTTCGTCAACGAAGACAATGCCGAGGCGCACGACCGGTTGATCTGCCTTTCGACCGGCAAAGACTTGGACGATCCGAAACGCATGCTCTACTCCAAGCAGGAGTGGCTGAAAACCACGGAGGAGATGGCGGCGATTTTCGGCGAAAGCGATTCGGAAGCGATGGCCACGACCGTGGACATCTGCAATCAGGTGGAATTCTACTCCATCGACCATGCGCCTATTATGCCCACGTTCGAGATTCCGGCTTCGTTCGGGACGGAGGAGGACTATCGCCAGCGCTACACCGAGCAGCAGCTCTTCGATGAATTTACGCGCGATGAAAACGGCAACGTCATCATGAGCGAGGAGGAGGGCCGCAAAAAAATCGAAAAATTAGGCGGATACGACAAACTCTACCGCATCAAGTTCGAGGCGGACTACCTCGAAAAGCTGACGATGGACGGTGCGAAACGCCGTTACGGAGAACAACTGACCGACGAACAACGTGAACGGATCCGATTCGAGTTGCACGTGATGAAGACGATGGGATTCCCGGGTTACTTCCTCATCGTGCAGGATTTCATTCGGGCTGCCCGCGAGGAGTTGGACGTCTCCGTCGGCCCGGGCCGTGGCTCGGCGGCAGGTTCCGCCGTCGCCTACTGTTTAGGAATCACCCAAATCGACCCGATTGCTTACGACCTGCTGTTCGAGCGTTTCCTCAATCCCGACCGTATTTCGCTGCCCGATATCGACGTCGATTTCGACGATGACGGCCGCGGGCGCGTGCTCAACTGGGTAACGCAAAAATACGGAAAGGAGAAGGTCGCCCATATCATCACCTACGGCACGATGGCCGCCAAGCTGGCCATCAAGGATGTGGCCCGCGTGCAGAAGCTGCCTCTTGCGGAATCGGATCGGCTTTGTAAACTGGTTCCGGATCGTACCAATCTGCAAGGCGCCATCGACAGCGTGCCGGATTTGAAGGCGGCCGAAGAATCGACCGACCCGCTGATGCATGACACGATCCGTTATGCGAAGATGCTGGAAGGCAATGTGCGCAATACGGGCGTGCATGCCTGCGGCACGATCATCTGCCGCGACGACATCACCGATTGGGTGCCCGTCGCAACCGCCGACGACAAGGAGACGGGCGAAAAGATGCTCGTTACGCAATACGAAGGTTCGGTCATCGAAGATACCGGTCTGATTAAGATGGACTTCCTCGGTCTGAAAACCCTCTCGATCATCAAGGAGGCCGTAGAAAACATCCGGCAGACCAAGGGCAAGAAGATCGACATCGACGATTTCAGCATCATCAACGATCCGGCGACCTACAAGCTCTACGGCGAAGGACGCACCTCCGGAACGTTCCAATTCGAGTCTGCCGGTATGCAGAAATACCTGCGCGAATTGCAACCGTCGACCTTCGAAGACCTCATCGCCATGAATGCCCTCTATCGGCCCGGCCCGATGGAGTACATCCCCGATTTCATCGCCCGCAAGCACGGCCGAAGCCCCATCGTCTACGATATTCCGATTATGGAAAAGTATCTGAAAGATACTTATGGCGTAACGGTCTATCAAGAGCAGGTCATGCTGTTGTCGCGTCTGTTGGCCAACTTCACCCGCGGCGAATCGGATACGTTGCGCAAGGCGATGGGCAAGAAGCTGAAATCCAAGTTGGATGCGCTGAAACCGAAGTTCATTCGCGGCGGACAGCAAAACGGGCACGATCCGAAGATTCTGGAAAAAATCTGGTCGGACTGGGAGAAATTCGCCTCCTATGCGTTCAACAAATCGCATGCGACCTGTTATTCGTGGGTGGCTTATCAGACGGCCTATCTGAAAGCCAACTACCCGTCGGAATACATGGCGGCCGTGTTGAGCCGAAACTTGGCGAACATCAAGCAGTTGACCGACTACATGAACGAATGCAAGCGCATGGGCATCCCCGTCTTGGGCCCCGACATCAACGAGTCGCGCCGCACGTTCTCTTCGAACGCGAAAGGCGATGTGCGTTTCGGTTTGGCGGCCGTGAAAGGGGTCGGCGAAGCTGCCGTCGACAGCATCGTCGAAGAACGCGAAACGAACGGACGTTTCAAGGACATCTACGACTTCATGGAACGGGTCAACTATACGGTCGTCAATCGCAAATGCCTCGAAAATCTGGCCTATGCCGGTGCGTTCGACAGCATCACGGAATTCCATCGTTGCAAATTCTTCGGTTCGGATTTGCGGGACCCGGGCAGCCCGACCTTCATCGAAGCGCTGACCCGATACGGACAACGTTTCCAGTCGGAAAAGAACAACGCCCAGCAAAGTCTGTTCGGCGGTGGCGGACAAGTCGACATCCAACGTCCGGTCATGCCCGCCTGCAACGACTGGAAGCAATTGGAGACGCTGAACAAAGAGCGCGAAATGATCGGTCTCTATTTATCGGCCCATCCGTTGGACGAATTCAAGGTCATCATCGACCACATGTGCAAAACGCAGCTGACAGATTTGGTGAATCTCGAACCTTTGCGCGGACAGGAAATCGCCGTGGCAGGCATGGTCGTCGACGTCCGGAACCTCACGACCAAAACCGGCAAGCCATGGGGCAAGTTCACGTTGGAAGATTACAACGGTTCGCACGAATTCGCGCTCTTCGGCAAGGATTACGAGAATTTCCGCAAATTCATGTTCCAAGACTACTTCCTGTTCATTCGCGGCAAGGTACAGCCTCGGCCCTACAACGATCAGGAGTTGGAATTCAAAATTATCTCGATGATACAGCTCGCCGAATTGCGCGATACGATGATTAAAAACATTTCCATCCAACTGCCTGTGGAGGAGGTAACGGAGACGTTCATCCGCGACTTCTCGAAAAAGGTGCGCGAATCGAAGGGTCCGACCCTATTGCGGGTGAATCTCTACGACCGCGAAAACCACGTAACGGTCAATCTGTTCTCGAAGAGCCACAAGGTCAGTTTAGACAAGTCGTTAGTGGACTACTTGGATGAAAACGAAATCGAATATTCAATAGCATAAATCAAAAAACGAATCACTATGGCATTAGCAATCAACCAAGCGAATCTCGAGGAGGTATTGGCCTCCGGCAAACCCGTCGTCATCGACTTCTGGGCCGAGTGGTGCGGCCCCTGCCGCATGATAGCGCCGATCGTCGACGAATTGGCCACCGAATACGGCGACAAGGTCGTCATCGGCAAATGCGATGTTCAAGAGAATGACGACATCGCCGTAAAATACAGCGTGCGCAACATTCCGACCCTCCTTTTCCTGAAAAACGGCGAGTTGGTCGACAAGCAGGTCGGTGCCTGCTCGAAAGATGCGTTGAAAGAGAAAATCGAAAAACTGCTGTAAGATGTTGCATTGCATAGATTGGAACGGTTTGCAGGCCGTCGAATTCGCCAAGGGCGACTACACGGCCTTGCTCATTCCGTCGGTAGGGGCCAACCTCGTGCGATTGGCCAATACGCGGTTGGGCGCCGAGATTCTCCGCACGCCGGCGGCCGATGAAATCGAAACCTTCAAAAACCGTCCGCAGATATTCGGACTGCCGTTGCTCTTTCCGCCCAACCGGATTGCAGACGGCCAGTATGTGTTCGAAGGTCGCACCTACCAATACCCTATCACCATCGAAAAGGAGCACAACTATCACCACGGAATCATCAAAGGCTTGCCGTTCGTCGTTTCGAAAGCGCGCGAGACCGAGGACGAAGTGCTGGTCGAATGCCGTTATTATTCCAATCCCGGAAACGATGCCATTTTCCGCCACTTCCCGCACGCCTTCAAATGCAAGGTCATTTACAAATTGAGTGCGAAAGGACTGAAACAAGAGGTAACGTTCACCAACCGCAGCGAGCAACGCATGCCGGTCGGCGTGGGATTCCATACGCCTTTGTGCATTCCGTTCTCAGGCGGCGAGGCGAGCGATTACGCGATGCGCGTCGCTGTCGGCGAGCAGGTCGAACTCGATGACCGCAACCTCCCGACGGGCCGGAAACTGCCCCTTACGGAACAATTTTCGAAATTGCGTGAAGGAGGATTGCAGGTTACGGATTGCGAGCCGATCGAAGCGGGATTCACCTTGCGGGAAATCGACGTGGACGGCAAACCCTATCGCGGCGCGGTAGTCGAAAACAAGCGCACGGGCGTCCGCACGTTCTACGAGGTGGACGACCACACGACCTACTGGACAATCTGGAACAATGGCGGGCACGTACCCTACTGCTGTCCCGAACCGCAGTCGTGGACGACCAATGCGCCCAATGCCGCCGATCCCGAAGCGGCCGGTTTCCGCAGCATCGCCCCGGGCGATACGTTCTCGATGAAGTTTTATTTATATGCGAAGTAACATTTTGCAAACGTATCGAAAAGAGCGGGCCGGTCAATGAACGGCCCGCTCTTTTCGATTTATCAGATTGCTACCACGGGAAGAATAGAATCAATCCGGCATAAGCAAGCAATATCGCGATTGCCAACATAGAAACGAAGTTCAATCGGCGTGTCCGAAGTTCTCCCAACATATCAGCACATACGGCGATCAGGGCGATTGCCGTACAGCCGACTGTCATCCAGCGACATGCAGAAACGAATGCAGGTGCAAGCCCGGAAATATCGCCGAAAACGCAGCCCAAACATCCGATAATCAAAGCGGCGGTCGTAGCCTCGCGAAAAGACCGGTAGCGCAAGGTCATCATGAACGGGTCGGCTTTCGGGAAAAGGACCCCCAAGCCCCACTTGTTCGCAAACTCGATTTTTAGTTTCATTTTGCCGTGTTAATTATGTAAAACATAAATCGGAAGTCTTTCTTACACAAAGATAAGAAACGATTTAATAAATTCAAAAATCATTCTGTCAGTCTGCGACTGCCAAAATGGCAGAAAAAGGGTGCTGGCACACCCTTTGTTGCATCGCGAAGCAAACAAAAAATTCAAAAACCACTGACACAACCATGAAAAACGGAAAAATCGGAGTTACGACGGAGAACATTTTCCCCGTGATTAAGAAATTCCTCTATTCGGATCATGAAATTTTCCTGCGCGAGTTGATTTCCAATGCCGTAGATGCTACCCAAAAACTGAAGACCTTTTCGTCGATCGGCGAAGTGAAGGGCGAACTCGGCGACCTCTCCATCCACGTCGCCGTCGACAAGGAGAAAAAAACGCTGACCGTAACCGACCGAGGAATCGGCATGACTGCCGACGAAGTTGATCGTTATATCAACCAAATCGCCTTCTCGGGCGCCGAGGAGTTCATGGAGAAGTACAAGAACCAGGCGATCATCGGCCACTTCGGTCTGGGATTTTACTCCTCGTTCATGGTATCGGACAAGGTGGAGATCATCACCCGATCGTACAAGGAAGGGGCCAAAACCGTGCATTGGAGCTGCACGGGCACGCCGGAATTCGAGATGGAGGAGACCGACGAAGCGCATGACCGCGGTACGACCATCGTGCTGCATCTTTCCGAAGATACGTCGGAGTACGCTGAAAGCGAAAAAGTACAGGATTTATTGCGCAAATATTGCCGATTCCTGCCGATTCCCATCGTATTCGGCAAGGTGAAAGAGTGGAAGGACGGCAAATACGTCGATACGGAGAAAGACAACGTCATCAACGACGTCGATCCGCTCTGGACGCGCAAGCCGGCCGACATTACCGAGGAACAATACAAGGAGTTCTACCGCGAACTCTACCCGATGAGCGACGAACCGCTGTTCTACATCCATCTGAACATCGACTATCCGTTCCATCTGACCGGCATCCTCTATTTCCCGAAAATCCACAACAATTTCGAGATTCAGAAGAATAAAATCCAGCTCTATTCCAATCAAGTTTATGTAACCGATCAGGTCGAAGGGATCGTTCCGGAATATCTGACGTTGTTGCACGGGGTCATCGACTCGCCCGATATTCCGCTGAACGTATCGCGCAGCTATCTGCAAAGCGATGCCAATGTCAAGAAAATTTCGAGCTACATCACCCGCAAGGTCGCCGACCGTCTGCAAGAGTTGTTCTCGACGATGCGCCCCGACTACGAAGCGAAGTGGGACGATCTGAAAATTTTCATCCAGTACGGCATCCTGACCGACGAGAAGTTCGCCGAAAAGGCCGAAAACTTCATGCTGTGGAAGAACATCGAAAACAAATACTACACCGCGAAGGAGTATCTCGAAAAGGTCAAGGAGACCCAGACGGACAAGAACAAAACGACCATTTTCCTCTATGTCGACGATCCCGTCGAGAAACATACGTTCGTCGAGGCGGCCAAGGCCAAGGGCTACGACGTGTTGGTCATGAACGGGCAGTTGGACAGCCATTACGTCAACTGGTACGAATCGAAGAACCAAGGAAGCCGCTTCGTGCGCGTGGATAGCGATGTCATCGAAAAGCTGATCCAGAAAGAGGAGAATGTCAAAATGTCGCTGACCGAAGCGCAGCAGGAGATTCTGCGGCCGGTATTCGAAAGCCAAATGCCGAAGGACGAAAAGATCCAATATAACATCTCGTTCGAGGCGATGGAGCCCGACGAAGCGCCGGTCGTCATCACGCAAAACGAATTCATGCGCCGCATGAAAGAAATGGCGGCTATGGGCGGTGGCGGCATGAGCCAGTTCTACGGACAGATGCCCGAACATTTCACCATCGCGGTGAACGGCAACCACCCCATCGTCGCTCGGATTCTGGCCGATGCCGAAAGTGCGTACGGCGACAAATTGAAATCAATCACCAAAAAGATCGACGCGGCAGTCGCCGAGGAGAAACGGTTCGAAGAGGTCGTCAAAGACAAAAAAGAGGCGGATTTCACGCCCGAGGAGAAATCGACCCGCGAGGAGTTGTCGAAGAAGGTCGTTACCTTACGCGACGAACGGAATCAACGGCTGACGCAGATCGGCTCCGAGAACAAGCTGGTCAAACAGATTATCGACCTGGCCTTGCTGACGAACGGCATGTTGAAGGGCAAAAATCTGACGGACTTCATCCAGCGTTCGATTTCGCTGATCGAAAAATAGACGCAGAAGCAAATGCGAAAGGCGCTTGTCCGGTCTTTTCCGAACAGGCGCCCTTGTTTTATTCTTCCACCCAATGGCCGTCGAGCAGCGCCGCGAACCAATCCGGACATCGGCACGGACGGCGCGTGTCGCTATGGATAAATCCCAACTGGGTCATGCCGGTATTGAGCAACTGCCCCTGCTCGTTATAAATCTCGTAATAGAAATTGATGCGGGCAGTCGGCCGCTCCTTCAACCGAATGCGCACGATCAACAACTCGTCATAATACGCCGGTCGCAAGTATTTCGACTGCACCTCCAAAATCGGCATCATGATTCCGCGCCGTTCGACCTCGGAGAACGAAAGCCCGAGCCAGCGCATCAATTCGCTGCGGGCCGCCTCGTAATAACAGATGTAATTCGAATGATGGCAGATGCCCATCTGGTCGGTATGCTTGTACCAAACCCGTATTTTGCAATCGTATGAAATCATAGCGTTTTGTTCGATCGGTTCGCTCGACCTTCCGAAGAAAATCGACTCATTCATTCAAATTCAGCGGATGGCCAGCCAGGCGTTCCGCTTCGATTCGGTTGCCGGTGGCCAGCAGCTTGCGGATAAGTGTCGAACTGACGCGCTGTCCATTCACCTCGCAGGCTGCGACCCGCACGATCTTCATCCGGCCAGCAACAGCCGATTCGCAGTCGCAACGATCGTGTCCGAAACGGTGATTGAAGCCCGCGACAAGCGTTTCGGCCCCCAATTTCCCGAGCAAGATCCGTTCGACGAAATCCGCCCCCGACAACGCACTGAACGTCCGGTCGAATGGAATCACGACCAACGCATCGACCCCCAATGCCGCCAACAAAGCGGCTTTTTCGTCGAGCGTCGTCAACAACTGCAACCCTTCGGCCCGTCCGAGCGTAATGCGCGGATGCGGTTCGAACGTCAATACGAGACTTTCGCCCCCGAGCTGCAGCGCTTCGGCAACCAATCGCTCGACCAAGGCCCGATGTCCCCGATGCACGCCGTCGAACGAACCGATCGTAACGGCCGGATGCCGGAAAAGCGGCAAAGCATCGAATCCCCGATAAATCCGCATGACGAACGAATCAATTATTGCTGTCGCCCTCTTTCACGAAATAGGCGACTTTTTCGAGCAGCGTCGTAATGTCGTAATTCTCGACGATGATGCCCTGCGGAAAATTCAACGGGGTGGAGGTGAAATTCAATACGCCTCGGATTCCGGCATTGATAATCGGCAGGACGAGCTGCGGTGCGACACTGGTCGGCGAGGAGACGATGACGATCGAAATGTCGTTCTCCTCGACCGTCGTTTCGAACTTGTCCATGTGATAGACCGGAATGCCGTCCATCGTCCGTCCGACCTTCTCGGGATCGACATCGAAAGCCGCCGTGATGCGCAGTTTCAACCCCTTGCTGTTGAAATACTTGGTGATGGCCTGTCCGAGATGCCCCATGCCGACGACCGCAACGTGCATCGGTGTAGGACTGTCGAGGATATTGCTGATATAGTCGATCAATACCTGCACGTCGTACCCCTTCTTCGTGTCGCTCGAAAAGCCGATCAACATCAGGTCGCGCCGCACCTGCACGGCCGTAATGCCGTGGATGCCGGCCAGCACATGCGAAAAAATATGCGTAATCCCCTGTTTATGACAGGCGAGCAGCGTACGACGGTACTCGCTCAACCGCTCGATGGTCTTTTCGGGAATGATGTTGGTCAGATTCGCCATGACTTATTCGATGGTTATCGTGAAATCGGGGTTGTAATCGACCCGCACCCAATTCGTATTGACATGATTGGCATTCGGATCGGACTGTTCGAACCGATAGGCGGTCTGCAACGGGAGGTATCGGCGCCCCTCCATTTCGTATTCGATGTCGTTGTACATGGCCGGGCAGAAAATCAACGCCACATCGTATCCGCGATAAGCATACAACGTCGGCAGCACGCCAAAAGCACGAATATAAGCGCTATCGAAATCGCGCACGACCTGAACATCGCGTTTCGCATGGTAGGTCGAAAGGAAGGTTACATGATCTTTGAAGAACATCGACCGGTCGATGTTGTTGTAACGGTTCCAACGCGCATTGCCCAACACCGTGAAACGGGGCGTCGTGCGCCCCCGAGCCCGCAAATTGGTATCCGCCGAAGCGATACCCGCCAAAATCCGATCCACATCCACCTCGTTGTCCGATAGGATAATCAGCACATTATCGTCTTCGTTCTCAAGCAACGGGGTAAGGTCGCTCGACGAACCTTCTTGACGGGCTGTGCCGTGTTCGTATTTGTAATCGAACCGCTGGCAAGAGCGTCCGCCCAGACAAGCGAGCATTTCCCGTTCGAATTCGCTATCGGTCGAACCGGAATAGATCAACGTTACCCGTTTTTCGGGGAGGAACAGATCGGAAACTTTGTCGTATTTGCCGACCGAATCGGGGGCCATTTGGAACAGCACATCGCTATTCGTTTTCGCGATATGCGCCAATGGCGAAACGACCGGAATCTCCCGTCGTTCGGCAAATTTTACGACCTCCTGCAACCCCGCCTCCTCATAAACGGGGCCGACAATCAACTGCGTGCGGGCAAATGCAGGCAGCGCGAGGATCGACCGAACCTGCTCGGCGTTGCGTCCTGTATTGTAAAGCGTTACGTCGATCGAATGACCGTAACGGGTACATACGCTGTCCAGTCCCAAGAGAAACCCTTGATAAAACTCCAAATAATTGGAGTTCGTCTCGCCACCGACTTCGATGGGCAGCAACAAAGCGACCTGCAACGGCTGTTTCGCCGGCAAAGCCCGAAATACCATTTGAGGCACCGGTCGAAGCGGCTGTCGGTCATGTTGGTCAACGGCGATCGAATCTTTCGGTTCGACCGGCGACACCTTTTCTTCCGACCGTGCGCCCGGCACCCGAATCATGGCGCCCAACTTCAAATCGGCTGCTTTCAGACCGTTGTTCATCTCGCTGAGCCGCTGCTCCGTAATGTCGAAGCGCCGCGACAAGGAGTAAAACGTATCGCCTTTCTGCACGATATGATAAACGACCGTATCGCCGGAAATGCTGTTGAGCCGGTCGCGATACTCCTCCCACTGCGCCTGCGAACCGGCAGCGTCTTCCGTCCCGATTTGCGTTTTGCGGATCAACAACGGTTCTCCGGTATGCAAATGCGCCGGATCGACGCTCGGATTATCGGCCATCAACGTCCCGACCGGAATTTCGTAACGGCGGGAGATGGAATAGAACGTCTCGCCCCTCGCGACGATATGCCGATCGAATGTTTTGCGGATTTTCCGCTCGGAGGGCCGGTCGGCCGGTTCCGATGGCGCGATATAGGGAATCCGGATGTTCGACGACACTTTCAGTCCGCCGGCGGCCGAAGGATTATTCGACAAAATCACCTGTTCGCTGACCCCGTACGTCTTGGACAAGGCATAGAGCGTCTCGCCTTTCTGCACGGTATGGACGTAGTATTTCGAACCGTTGATATAGACGATCGTCTGCGACTTCTCCGCAATCGCCCAAGCGCCGAGCGCCCACAGCGTCAACAAAACCGTTGTGCAAATCCGCTTCATCGCTATTTCGTTTTTGAACGCATCCGGATTTCGGTAATGACCTTTTTCGTGTAGAGCGGAAAATCACCATTCATCATCCACGCATAATAGCTCGGCTCGATGCGGAAAACCTCCTCCACGGAACGGCCTTTGTACTTGCCGAACCCGAAAATTTCCGTTCCCTTGTCATTGTAAAGGATTCGTCCGGCATAATCCGCCGCCGAACCGCGTGCCGAAAAATCGGCCAGAGCATCGACATCGTTGGCCAAATCGGGATAACGATCCAACTGGGCTTTCAACACTTCATACGTCGCGCGCGTGTCGGCTTCGGCGGAGTGGGCATCGTTCAAGTCCCGATCGCAATAGAATTTATAGGCTGCGACCAACGTACGCTGCTCTTTCTTATGAAAGATGTTCTGTACGTCGATGAAACGGCGCCGTTTGAAATCCACGTCGATGCCGACCCGCAGGAACTCCTCGACCAAAACCGGCAAATCGAAGCGGTTGGAATTGAAGCCGCCGAAATCGCACCCCACCAAAAATGCTTCGAGCGATTTGGCAATCTGGGCGAACGTCGGACAATCTTTCACATCCTCGTCCTTGATGCCGTGTATCGCCGTCGATTCCGGAGGTATCGGCATCTGTGGGTTGAGCCGCCGCGTCTTGACGATCTCCTCGCCGTCGGGCATGACCTTAATCATCGAAATCTCGACGATCCGATCCCGCGAGGTATCCACGCCCGTGGTTTCGAGGTCGAAGAAGACGATCGGGCGTTTGAGATTCAAATTCATGCCGTCTGCACGTTAATCGTTCAACATCATCGGCATCAACAGCATCAGCGTCGAACTCGTCTGTTTGTCATCGTACACGGGTTTGAAGACACCGGCCCGCGTCGAATCGGCCAATTCGATGACGACCGTCGGCGTGTCGATATTCGAAAGGATCTCCACCAAGAAGGTCGATTTGAAACCGATGGGAATCGCCTGACCGTCGTAGCTGCACGAAATGGTCTCATTCGCCGATACCGAAAAATCGAGGTCTTGGGCCGTCAGTCCGATTTTGTTGTCGCCAATGTTCATCCGGATGAGGTTGGTCGTCGGATTGGAGCAGACAGCCACGCGGCGAATACCGTTAATCAGTTCGATCCGGTCGACCAACACCTTGTTGGGATTGTCGGCCGGAATCACCGCGTTGTAATTCGGATAATTACCTTCGATGAGCCGGCATATCAGCGTATGATTCTTGAGTTTGAACACCGCATTTTTCGAATCGAACGCGATTTCGATGTCATCCTCCTCCTTCAAAAGCACCGATTTCAACAAGTTGGCCGGTTTTTTCGGCAGAATGAACGCTGCGGTCTCGTTGTTTTCGATTTCGGCCTCGTATTTCACCAATTTGTGCGCATCGGTACCGACGAACGTCAGCGCCGACGGCGCCAGATTGAAGAAAATACCGTTCATCACCGGACGCAACTCGTCGTCGGCCGTAGCAAAGATGGTTTTGTTGATTCCGTTTACGAGCGTATCGACATTCAGTTTGAGTTCTTTCTTTTCGGCGCTCAGCTGCGGCACGGCCGGATAGCTGACAGCGCTGGCACCCGGCAACGACAACGAACCGCTGTTCCAGTTGATGAGAATGACCCAATTTTTGTCATTGACGTCGATTTCGAGCGGCTGCTCGGGGAATTCCTTCAACGAATCGAGCATCAGTTTGACCGGTGCCGCGATGGTGCCCTCGCTCTCCACGCTGTCGACCTCGATCGAGCCCGTCAACGTCGTTTCGAGATCGGACGTGGTTACCTTCAAGGTTTTGCCGCTGAGCTCCATCAGGAAATAGTCCAGAATGGGCAGGGTGTTTTTATTGCTGATGACTTTTCCGGTCGTCGCCAAAAGCGAAAGCAGCGCGGAACTGGATACGGTAAATTTCATAATTTTTCTATTTGTTTGATTTTCTGTTATTTCAATTCTGCCAATTTATCGAGTGCCATGGCGATCATCCCACGCACGAACGGTTTGTAATCGGTGCAGGCGTCGAGCGCCACCCGTTGGGCGATGATTGTGCAGATGGTCGCCGCACGGTGTCCCATCAGCGCGGCGAGACCCGCCAAAGCCGACCCCTCCATTTCGAAGTTGGTGATGCGGCGACCGTGGTAATCGAACGATTCGATCTTCTCGTTCAGATGCACATCCTGCGGCTGCAAGCGAACCCAGCGGCCCTGCGGCCCGTAAAACCCGGGGGCGGCCACCGTGATGCCTTCGACCGTCGTGTCGCGGAAATGGTCGAACAATGTTTTGTCCGCGTCGATGAAATAGGGTTTCGGCAACAATTCGTTCCACCCCGTATGCTCGATGAAGGCCCGCTCGATCGCCAAATCGCACACCTCGTTGCGTCCCGCATAGTAGTTCAGCAAACCGTCGAATCCGACCGAAGTCCGCGAAAAGACGAAATCGCCTACCTTGATGTCGGGCTGCAAAGCGCCCGAAGTGCCCAGCCGAACGAGCGTCAGCTGTCGTTTTTCCGCCTTTTCCTGACGGGTCGCGAAATCGACATTGGCCAAAGCGTCGAGTTCCGTTACCGAAATATCGATGTTGCCGATTCCGATGCCGGTCGACAAGACCGTCATGCGTTTTCCCTTGTACGAACCTGTTACCGTACGGAATTCGCGGTTGACCACCTCGCACTCTTTCTCCTCGAAAAATCCGCTCACCATCGCCACCCGGCCCGGATCGCCCACCAGAATCACCGTGTCGGCCAACTGCTCGGGACGGAGGTGCAAATGGAAAATCGAACCATCTTCATTGATTATCAATTCAGAAGCGGGAATCGTTCTCATAATTCGTGATTTTTGATTTCCATATTTGGCATAAAAGTAATATATTTACCTCGAATATCAAAATTTTTTCCGAATCGGACTTTATAAATTACCCAACGATACATGACACTCATCAAATCCATTTCCGGCATCCGAGGAACCGTCGGAGGGCCTGCGGGCGAAAACCTTACACCGCCCGACATCGTGAAATTCACCACCGCCTACGTGCGATTCATCGCAGCTCGCTGCCCGAACCGGAAACCGACCATCGTCATCGGTCGCGACGCCCGCATTTCGGGCGAGTTAGTCGCCGATTTAGTCGAGGGAACCGTGCTGGCCTGCGGTGCCGACGTCATCAACGTCGGACTTTGCACGACCCCGGGCACCGAAATGGCCGTCATCACCTACAAGGCCGACGGCGGCATCATCCTCACGGCTTCGCACAATCCGCGCCAATGGAATGCTTTGAAACTGCTCAACGCTGAAGGCGAATTTCTGAACGACCGCGAGGGCAAACAGGTGCTGGCCATGGCCGAAGAAGATGATTATGCCTACCCCGCCATCGACGCGATCGGACAGGTCGTCTCCCGCGAACCGTTCAACGACAAACACATCGAACAAGTTCTGGCCTTGCCGGCCGTCGAGGTCGAAACCGTGCGCAAACGCCGTTTTAAGGTCGTCATCGACGCCGTGAACTCAGTGGGTGGCATCGTCATGCCCCGTCTGCTGCGCGCGCTCGGTTGCGAGGTCGTCGAACTGAACTGCGAACCGACCGGCGAATTCGCCCACAATCCGGAGCCGCTTCCGCAACATCTGACCGAAATTTCGCAAGTCATCGTCCGCGAAAAGGCCGATCTGGGCATCGTCGTCGATCCCGATGTCGATCGGCTGGCCTTCGTCAATGAGGACGGCTCGATGTTTGTAGAAGAATACACCTTGGTTGCGGTCGCCGATTACATCCTGTCGCTCAAGCCCGGGGCAACGGTTTCGAACCTCTCGTCGTCGCGGGCTCTGCGCGATGTAACGGAACGTTACGGATGCCACTATTACGCATCGGCCGTTGGCGAAGTGAATGTTACGACGAAGATGAAAGAGGTCGGAGCCGTCATCGGCGGCGAAGGCAACGGCGGGGTCATCTATCCGGAATTGCACTACGGCCGTGATGCTCTGGTCGGTACGGCGCTTTTCCTCACCTATCTCGCGAAGAAGGGCATGACGATGACGCAGTTGCGGGCGACCTATCCGGCCTATTTCGCCTCGAAAAACAAAATCGAGCTGACACCGGCCATCGACGTGGATAAAGTGCTGCGTGAAGTGAAAGCGCGTTACTCCAATGAAAAAGTGAACGATATAGATGGCGTGAAGATCGACTTTCCGGACAACTGGGTGCATCTCCGCAAGTCGAACACCGAACCGATCATTCGGGTCTATACCGAGGCCCATTCGATGGAGGAAGCGGATGCGCTGGCACAACGATTCATCGCTGAAATCAAAAATATCTGCCAATCATGATTCGAATTTTCATGCTGTTGTCGGCGCTCATCGCGCTGACCGCCTGCGGCGGACGCAACGCCCGTACCCCCATCTCTTCCGAAGCAGCCGAGCCCACCGAAACGATCGCAACGGCCAACCTATCAGGCACCTATACGGGCACCATGCCGGCCGCCGACGGCCCGGGCATCGCTTTCACGCTGAACCTATGCGATGACGGAAGCTATACGAGCAGTTCGGAGTATCTGGAACGCGATATGACCTACAACGAAAAAGGCCATTTCACAATCGAAGGAGAACGGCTGACGCTCTATCCCGACGCAGGCGAACCGACAACATGCTATCGAATCGAGGAAAACAGCTTGCGACTGCTCGACAGCGACGGTCGACCCGTTACGGGAGCCTTGGCCGACCACTATGTACTGACCCGAAAAACCGACCGATAATGGATGAAGTAAAAGGTTATATCGAAGCGAATAAAGATCGCTTCATCAACGAGTTATTCGAGCTGCTCCGGATTCCGTCCATCAGCGCGCAATCCGAGCACAAACCGGACATGCAACGTTGCGCCGAATGGTTAGCCGCCGCCTTGATGAAAGCGGGCGCAGACCGGGCCGATGTCATGCCGACCGAAGGCAATCCGGTCGTCTATGCCGAAAAGATCATCGACCCTCGAGCCAAAACCGTATTGGTCTACGGACATTACGACGTGATGCCGGTCGATCCGCGTGCGGAGTGGCGCACCGAACCGTTCGAACCGGTCATCAAAGACGGGCGCATCTGGGGCCGCGGAGCCGACGACGACAAAGGCCAACTCTGGATGCACGCCAAAGCGTTCGAAGCGATGTGTGCGACCGGCACGCTCCCCTGCAACGTGAAATTCATGCTCGAAGGCGAGGAGGAGATCGGCTCGGCAAGCCTCTACAAATTCTGCGAACAGAACCGGAAGCTCCTTCGTTCGGACATCATTCTGGTCTCCGACACCTCGATGCTTTCGTTGCAGACGCCCTCCATCACCTGCGGGTTACGCGGCCTGACCTACATGCAAGTAACGGTCAAGGGGCCCGACAAAGACCTGCATTCGGGCCTTTTCGGCGGGGCCGTGGCGAATCCGGCCAACGTATTGGCCCGTATGATCGCCCGTTTGGTCGATGAAAACGGACGGATCGCCATCCCCGGATTCTACGATGACGTGCGCGAACTGACGCCCGCCGAACGAAAGGCATTCAATAAAGCGCCATTCAAATTAGCCGATTACAAGCGCTCGCTTGCCATCGGCGATGTGGAGGGAGAATCCGGTTACACGACCCTCGAACGCACGGGAGTGCGTCCGTCGCTGGATGTCAACGGCATCTGGGGCGGCTACACAAGCGAAGGCACCAAGACGGTCATTCCGTCGAAAGCCTCGGCGAAAATCTCCATGCGTTTGGTGCCGAACCAAGACTATCGCAAAATTGCCCGACTATTCACCGCCTATTTCCGGTCGATCGCACCGAAAAGCGTGAAAGTGGAGGTCGAAGCCCTTCACGGCGGCATGCCCTACGTCGCCCCGACCGATATGCCGGCCTATCGGGCTGCCGAAAAGGCCATCGCAGCGACCTTCGGCAAAAAGCCGCTTCCGTTCTATTCGGGCGGATCGATTCCCGTCATCAGCGGATTCGAGAAGATTCTGGGCATCAAATCGTTGCTAATAGGTTTCGGCTTGTCCGAAGATGCGATCCACTCCCCGAACGAGAGTTTCGGCCTCGAACAATTCTACCGTGGACTGGAAACCATCCCGCTGTTCTATGAATACTTCGCAAAGGAGCAATAGCCAGCTCGACGAATTGCTGGCGTTCGCCGTGCGAACAGCAAAACGGGCCGGAGAAATCCAGCTCTCCTACTTTCGGAGCGGCGACTTGTCGATTCGGACGAAATCCAACGTCTTCGACGTGGTTACCCGCGCCGACAAGGAGAGCGAAGCGTATATCGTACAGGCGATTGCCGCAAGCTATCCCGACCATACCGTATTGAGCGAAGAAGGGGGCGACAGGGGCTGCACGGACAGCGAATGGCGTTGGGTCGTCGATCCGCTGGACGGGACGACGAATTACAGTCAGGGGTTGCCGGTGTTTTGTGTCTCGATGGCCTTGCAGCATCGGGGCGAAACTATCGTCGGCGTGGTTTACGCTCCTTATCTGCGGGAACTTTTCACCGCTGTGAAAAACGGCGGAGCTTTTCTGCAAGTTGCCGACAGCGAACCGCAATCGTTGCACGTCAGCAAAAAACGAACGCTCGAAAGCGCCGTTATCGCCACGGGCTTCCCCTACGACAAGGATGTCAATCCGGATAACAACAGCGACAACCTCGCCCGCATCCTGCCCCATGTCCGGGGCATACGCCGCATGGGGGCCGCCGCCTACGACATCGGTTGCGTGGCGGCCGGTCTGCTGGACGGCTTTTGGGAATTGTGGCTCCACGAATGGGACGTTTGTGCGGCGAATCTGCTCGTAACGGAAGCCGGAGGCGTCGTACGCGCGCTGCGTCCGGATCGCGGTGTTTCGATCGTGGCAGGCAATGCCGATTTAGTGGAACAGATTGTCCGATACGTGCGCTAATCGGTCCGTTTCGACAGAACGATACCGAAAGGCGGGAGCAATTTCCCGTCTATTTTCTTTGTTTCCGGGATTTTTTTGCTAATTTTGTGTGAATTTAACACGAAATCAAGGAAAAATGTGCGGCATAGTAGGATATGTGGGTAAGCGGGATGCTTGCCCGATACTCATCAAAGGATTGCATCGTCTCGAATACCGCGGATACGACAGCGCGGGCGTAGCGATGGTCAACACCGCCGGTGCACTCAACGTTTATAAATGCAAAGGCAAGGTCTCCGATTTGGAACGTTTTCTGGATGGTAAAGACCTTTGCGGTAGCATCGGCATCGCCCACACTCGTTGGGCGACGCACGGCGTGCCGAACGATGTCAATGCCCATCCCCTCTACTCGGAATCGGGAAATATCGCTTTGATCCACAACGGAATCATCGAGAATTTCCGCGTGCTGAAAGATGCGCTGATCGAAAACGGATACACGTTCCGCAGCAGCACCGACTCGGAAGTGCTGGTCAATCTGATCGAGTACGTGCGGGCGACCGAGCAATGTTCGCTATTAGAAGCGGTGCAGCAAGCGCTCAAACAGGTGGTCGGAGCCTATGCCATCGCCGTCATCGAGAAAGGGAACAACGACGAAATCATCGCCGCCCGTCAGAGCAGCCCGATGGTCATCGGCATCGGCAAAGACGAATATTTCTTGAGTTCGGACGCAACGTCCATCATTGAATACACGGACAAATTCGTCTATGTAGGCGACGGCGAAGTCGCAGTCATCAACCGGAACCAGCCGTTGAAAATCCTCACGCTCGACAACGAGGAGGAGCGCATCCATATCCAGAAGCTGAAACTCTCCATCTCCCAATTGGAGAAGGGCGGCTATCCCCACTTCATGCTCAAAGAGATCTATGAACAACCGCATACGCTGATCGACTGCATCCGCGGGCGCATCAATCCGGAGACGGGCGAAGTGAAGTTGTCGGGCGTCATCGACAACCGCGAGAAATTCGTGAATGCCAAACGGATCATCTTCGTGGCATGCGGCACGTCGTGGCACGCATCGCTCATCGGCGAGCATCTGATCGAAAACATCTGCCGGATTCCAGTCGAGGTGGAATACGCATCGGAGTTCCGCTACCGCAACCCGATCATCCGTCCGGACGACATCGTCATCGCCGTTTCGCAATCGGGCGAGACAGCCGACACGCTGGCCGCCGTAGAGCTGGCCCACAAAGCCGGTGCATTCGTCTACGGGATTTGCAACGTCGTCGGATCGTCGATCGCACGGGCGACCGATTCGGGTTCCTACATCCATGTAGGACCGGAAATCGGCGTCGCTTCGACCAAAGCCTTTACCGGACAGGTAACGGTCATGGCCATGCTCGCGCTGGCCATCGGACACGAAAAAGGCATTGTCTCCGAGGAGTATTACCAAGAGGTTTCCAAAGCCTTGTTGAAACTGCCTGAAACGATGGAAGAGGTCTTGAAGATCACCGACCAAGTCAAAGACCTCGCGAAGATATTCACCTATGCCCGCAACTTCATCTACTTAGGACGCGGGTACAACTACCCGACGGCTCTCGAAGGTGCCCTCAAACTGAAAGAAATTTCATACATCCATGCCGAAGGGTATCCGGCAGCTGAAATGAAACACGGCCCGATCGCTTTGATCGATGCGGAAATGCCGGTGGTCGCCATCGCTACTCCCGATCATACCTACGAGAAAATGGCCAGCAACATCGAGGTGGTCAAATCCCGCGGCGGCAAGATCATCGCCATCGTTGCCCGCGACGACCAACAAGTCCGCAAGCGGGCCGACTACGTCATCGAGGTACCGGTCATCACGGAATGCTTGATGCCGATCATCGCATCCATTCCGTTGCAGCTGTTGGCCTACTACATCGCCGTTTACAAAGGGCGCAACGTGGATCAGCCCCGCAACCTTGCCAAATCGGTTACGGTCGAATAGCCGCACCGCAAAAAAAAACGCACCTGCCACAAAACTGCGACAGGTGCGTTTTTATTTATGTGCGATAACTTAACGCATCTCCTCGTATGCGTACTGCACGGCCCGATTGAGCTGGGCGACAAAAGGCGCCGTGCGACGAAATTCGTCAACGACCCGTTCGGCCAAACGATCTGCCAGCAAAAAATCTTCAGTGATCGGTTTTATGATTCCCCACTGTTTCAACCGCAGCAAATCGTCGTGCTCCGTTCCCGCAGGGAAACCGACAGGCGTGCGCTTGAGCGTATCGGAACAGTCGAGCCGGAATCCGCTTGCCTTGCGGATATTTTGTACCAGTTCGTCCCCGTTATCCAAAATTTCTTCGCGCACGGAACGCATCACGACCGGTTCGGGACAATAGAGCCCCGCCCAAAGCGAATGTATGCCGACCAACCGGTCCTGATTCGGTGCGATGTGCAAATAGTAACCGGCATACCCCGATTTCTTGCCGTGAGGTGCGACATAGATGCCGACCCAATTCTTATATGGGCTTTTATCGTTGCTGAACCGCGTGTCGCGAGCGATGCGATAGGTACAATCCTGCGGACGCAACCCGCCAACCGTAGGGTCGAATGCCGCAATTCCGGCAATCAATTCCTCCGCCAAACCGATAATCGAACGCTTCACCTGCATCCATTCGGCCCGATGTTCATCGAACCAATCGCGATTGTTGTTGGCATCCAACCGCCGGAAAAAATCGAGCAATTCTTCCATCATACTCCGTTCGAACTTTTTACCAAGCGAACAGCGGATAATCCGCCATCAACGCATTGACCTCCTTGCGTACCGCTTCGATCGTCTCCTCGCTATCGGGATGCTGCAACACGCGATCGATCAATCCGACGATCGGATCCATCTTGTCCTCTTTCAGTCCGCGCGTCGTGATGGCCGGCGTACCGAAACGCAGGCCCGAAGTCTGGAACGGCGAACGGCTGTCGAACGGCACCATATTCTTGTTGGTCGTAATATCGGCCGCCACGAGCGCTTTTTCGGCCTGTTTGCCGGTCAGTTCGGGGAACTTCGTGCGAAGATCGACCAACATCAGATGGTTGTCCGTTCCGCCCGAGACGATTTTATAGCCTCGGCGGACGAATGCGTCGGCCATCGTCTTTGCATTGCGCTGCACTTGCTGTTGATACTCCTTGTAAGAGGGTTCCAGCGCCTCGCCGAATGCGACGGCTTTCGCGGCAATGACATGTTCCAGCGGGCCGCCCTGAATACCGGGGAAAACGGCCGAATTGAGCAGCTGGGACATCTTTTTGACAACGCCTTTCGGAGTCGTCAGCCCCCACGGATTGTCGAAGTCCTTCCCCATCAAGATGATACCGCCGCGCGGGCCGCGCAGGGTCTTGTGCGTCGTCGATGTTACGATATGGGCGTATTTCACCGGATTGTCCAACAATCCGGCAGCAATCAGACCGGCCGTATGCGCCATGTCGATCATCAACAAGGCCCCGACTTCATCGGCAATGGCCCGCATCCGCCGGTAATCCCATTCGCGCGAATAGGCCGATGCGCCGCCGACGATCAGTTTCGGATGACATGCGCGCGCCGACTTTTCCAACGCATCGTAATCGATGCGTCCGGTCGCTTCGTCGAGACCGTAGCTGACCACTTTGAAGTATTTGCCCGACAGATTGACCGGCGAACCGTGCGACAAATGGCCGCCATGCGCCAAATCGAGCCCCATGAAAGTATCACCCGGATTCATGACCGCGAAGAATACGGCCATGTTCGCCTGCGCGCCGGAATGGGGCTGCACGTTGGCATATTCGGCTCCGTAAAGTTTGCAGATGCGCTCGATGGCCAGCGACTCGACTTGGTCGACCACCTCGCACCCTCCGTAATAGCGGGCTGCCGGATAGCCTTCGGCGTATTTGTTGGTCAGCACGGAGCCCATGGCCTCCAGCACCTGATCGCTGACGAAATTTTCCGAAGCGATCAATTCGATTCCGCGAGTCTGGCGTGCACGTTCGGCCGCGATCAATTCGAAAATCCGGTTGTCTCTTTTCATATCGAAACGGATATTTTAGTTTGCTTTTCCGTGTGTAAAGTTAACGATATTCGGCGAAAATCCATGCACAAAAGCGGGTTTCCGGAAATTTTTCGTAACTTTGTTCACCCTTTCGAAGGGAACGACGCAAACAACGAAACTTTTAATACATTTAGAATCATGGGATTACTCGAAGGTAAAGTAGCCGTCATCACGGGCGCTGCCCGCGGAATCGGCAAAGCCATCGCCTTGCAATTCGCCAAAGAGGGCGCCGATGTGGCGTTCACAGACCTCGTCATCGACGAAAACGGAAAGGCGACCGAAGCCGAAATCGCTGCCTTGGGCGTAAAAGCCAAGGGATATGCTTCGAATGCGGCCAATTTCGAAGAGACGCACAAGGTCATCGACGAAATCGTGAAAGATTTCGGCCGTATCGACGTGCTCGTCAACAATGCCGGCATCACGAAAGACGGTCTGATGATGCGTATGTCCGAAGCACAGTGGGATGCCGTCCTGACGGTCAATCTCAAATCGGCTTTCAACTTCATCCATGCCGTTACACCGGTCATGGCGCGTCAGCGCAGCGGCTCGATCATCAACATGTCGTCGGTCGTCGGCGTAAGCGGCAACGCAGGCCAGTGCAACTACTCAGCCTCCAAAGCTGGCTTGATCGGTCTGGCGAAATCCATCGCCAAGGAGATGGGGCCGCGCGGTATCCGTGCGAACTGCATCGCTCCGGGATTCATCCTCACCGATATGACCGCCCAACTGCCCGATTCGGTCAAGGAAGAGTGGAACAAACAGATTCCGCTTCGTCGCGGCGGCACGCCCGAAGACGTCGCCAAAGTGGCTCTGTTCCTCGCATCGGACTTGTCGTCCTATGTCAGCGGACAGGTCATCCATTGCTGCGGTGCTATGAACTGCTAAATCGCCAGAACCGGTTCGGCAAACGAAAAACGTACGGCTTTCAAGGTCGTACGTTTTTTTCATCAGGTCGAAACTACTCTGAAAAACGATATTGCATCTTTTTTGTTATCTTTAGCTTCGCTGAAGATACTTCGCCTCGGCAACAGACAAATAAATTAAGCGGAATTCCGCAGCGGAAGCGAAGATAACGGTCGAAAACAAAACGGTACACCGCGCTAATAAAAAGGGGAATAGCTGTTTAAGGCTTGCAAATTGCGGGACGCAGCCTGCGAGGGGAGCGTAAGCGAGCCTCGCCCGCCGAGGCTGCGGCTCGCGCGGCTCTTGAGAGCCGCAAATAATTACCCGAATAAGGAACAAGCCGAAATTGGATACTTCCGATAAAAAAATCGTATCTTTGGAACCATGAAACAACTCCTTTCGATTTCGATGCTTTGCATCTGCTGCGCTTTCAACGCCTATGCACAGGAACTTATGCCCGCTTGTCCCGATGCCAAATCGCTGGGCATGGGCGGATTGACCATGACCACGATCGGCGCATCGCACACCCTATACGACAATCCGGCGATGGCCGCCTTTTCGACATCGCCGTTGCAAATCTCGTCCTCCTACTACAAACAGAACGATTACGACTTCTATTCCGTATCGGGAACCGGCCGATTCGGTCAGCAAAATTTCTCGCACATCGGCTGGCGCCAATATCTGCGCGAAAAAGGCAACAACGACAAAGCACTCGACTTAGGTTATTCCCGCCGCATCGGAGCCGAATGGGGCATCGGCATCGTGGCCCGCTACACGCATCTGAAACGCCCCGACGCCCAAGCCGATGCACTGGCATTCGATCTGTGCGCGGCTTGGTCGCATCCGCTCGAGAACGTCGGCACCTATTCGACCTTGCGGGTCGGAGCTAAAATCGCTGATATAGGCGGCTACTTCAATCATTCGGATTATGAACTGCCGGTGAACTGCACCGCCGGCATCGCTTTGGACACCTTTTTGACCGATGCCCATGAAATCACGGTGGGCACCGACTTCGGCTACTATTTCAATCCGGCTGCTGTTCGCGGATTTCAATGGTCGATCGGCGCAGAGTACAACTTGATGCAATTCGTGCAATTCCGTGCCGGCTACCACTACGGCGAGCGACGCCATTACTATCCTAATTACACCTCGGTGGGAACAGGTATCCGGTTCCTCCATTTGCGGCTCGATTTCGCCTATCTGTTCGCCGCAAAGGAGACGCTGTTCCACAACACGTACAGTTTCAGCTTCGGCCTCGATTTTTAACAAGGCAACTATATCCCATTTTCCACCGAATCAAGTTAGCAGATGTGTTTACATGGCTGTCGGTTGTGCTGCTCGCGGCGAAGCCGCGTTTACAAATTTGACCCACCCCCAAACCCCCGCCTTGGCGGGGGCTTCCGTCGGGACCCGCAAGGTGATTCGGCAGCCTACTGCTTGTTTTTCACATATTCAATAACTCCTTCGCAACCGTCTTCGAGCATATCCAAGACCAGTTCGAAGCCTTCATGCCCCTCGTAATAAGGATCGGGCACATACGAACGTTCCGGATGCCGATGGCAAAATTCGACCATCCGGAAAATTTTTTGTGCCGCATCCCGCGAGGGAGCCAGCCGATGCACCGTTTCGTAATTCATGTCATCCATCACGACGATCATATCGAAGCGCTCGAAATCCTCTTCGACGATTCTGCGAGCTCGATGCGTCAACACATAGCCTCTCCGTCGGGCGGCTTCCCTCATGCGAGGATCGGGCAAGGCGCCCGCATGACCGCCATAGGTGCCGGCCGAATCGATCTGCCACGAAGCGCTTGCACCGGCCCGCTCGACCTTACAGCGCAAAACGGCCTCCGCCGCCGGAGAACGGCAGATATTACCGAGACAAACGAAAAGAATACGATGCTTTTCCATGCCGACAAAGATAGTCATTCCGACGCATATTTGTAAGTCCGACCGGAACCGGACGCCGGAACAGTTCTCATTTCACGCCAAAAAGCCGACCATCGGAACAAAAATAACCGTTCTCGGGAGGCTGCTTGTTTCCGGAAAAATCGTAACTTTGCATCGATTCTTCCATGCGGAATAAAAACAGTCAGTTTATGAAGAAGATGAAAATCGTCCTGATGCTAACGGCCTTTGCGCTCACGACTGCGGTTGCGACCGCGCAAGACCTGCCCCGCAAAGTCTCGAACGTCGAGATCAGCGACCTGAACAAGAATCCGACCCAACTCCCCCACTACGGCGAAAAGAATCTGATGATCTTCTACGTCGATCCCGATGCCCGCAAACAAAACGAGGCGTTCACCTATGAATTGGAAGAGAATCATCGGGCCGAAAGCCCCGAAATCTACGGATTCGGCATCATCAACGCCAAAGATACGTGGTATCCGAACGGTCCTATCCGCAGCATCGCCCGTAAACGTACAGAGAAAAACGGTGCGCTCGTATTGATGGACACCGACCGCATCCTGCCCCGCGAATGGGGCCTCGGCGATTGCAACGACCAGTTCGTACTGTTGTTCGTCGACAAGACAGGCAAGCTGGTATTCATGCGCAAAGGGGAACTGACGGAAGAGGATCAACAGGCGTTCTATCGACTGATCGAACAATACAAATAACCATCGGCCCGTATGCGACGACGGTTTCGGCCGCGAAACGACCGTATCGATAACGCGGAATATGAACGGAGCGGAAAAGAGGCATAAATCGAACAGAATCAAAACACGCAGCCGATTCAGCGTGCTGTTGGCCATCTATCTGTGCACGGCATTGATCGTTCCCAACTGCATCCTCGCCTATACCGAACATTATTCGATATGGACTACCGAGGCTTCGATTCTTCTGCCGTTGGGGTTCTACATGATGTGGAGCGTCGCGTTGCGGCGATCGGGCATCCAGATTTGGCTGGCATTCCCGTTTCTGTTCGTGGCCGCGTTCCAGATCGTCCTGCTCTATCTTTTCGGCAATTCGGTCATCGCGACCGACATGTTCACCAACGTGCTGACCACCAATCCGGGCGAAGCGGGCGAACTCCTGTCCAACATCTACCCTTCGGTCATTCTGGTCGCGATTCTTTACCTGCCGCTGCTGTGGCTCGCCGCACGGGAAATCGGCCATCGCCGCTACCTCTCCCACACAGCCCGCATCATCATGGGATTGACCGGTGCCGCCTTGTTTTCCGTCGGTTTGCTGCTCCTGTGGCCCGCCTATCGCGTTAGTGAGGAAAAACACGTGCTGCGCGACGAGATTTTTCCGATCAATGCCTTCTATAACATGGGCATCTGCGCATCGGAATTCCGCAAAGTATCCGAGTTCACCGAAACTTCGGCCGGCTTCACCTACGATGCCGTTCGCAACGACAGCGTAGCCGGACGGGAAATCTATGTTTATGTCATCGGCGAAGCCTCGCGGGCGATGAATTGGCAGCTCTACGGCTACGAACGCGAAACGACGCCCGAACTGATGCGCACGGATTCGTTAATCGTATTCCGCAACATTCTGACACAGAGCAATACGACCCACAAGAGCGTGCCGCTGTTCCTGTCGCCCATCGCAACCGACAGCCACGACGAACTCTACCACCGCAAAGGGTTGCCCGCTCTGTTTAACGAAGCGGGATTCGAAACATGGTTCATCTCCAACCAGTCGCCCCAAGGAGCCATGATCGACAAACTGGCTCACGATGCCGACCACGTCATCTACCTCGATTCGCCGCGCCACGACATGCAACTGCTCCAAGAGATGCAGCAAGCCATCGCGGAAAGCCGGTCGCAAAAACTCTTTTTCATTCTGCATTGCTACGGCTCGCACTTCAGCTATCACCAGCGTTATCCGCGCGAATTCGCCCGATTCCTGCCCGACGATGATGTTTCCATTTCGGCGGCCCATGTCGAAATGCTTCGCAACGCTTACGACAATTCGATTCTTTACACCAACCATTTTCTGGCCCGAACAATCGAATATCTGCATTCGCTCGACGGAACTGCTTCGGCGTTGTTATATTGCGCCGACCACGGCGAAGACCTTTTCGACGATGATCGGGGACGGTTTCTGCATGCCTCACCCACGACGACCGCCTATCAGTTGTATGTGGCATCGTTGGCTTGGTTTTCGAAGGAGTATCGGCGGGCCTTTCCGCAGAAAGCCGCTGCCGCCGAAGCGAATCGCATGGGCGCGTCCACGACCCACATGATGTTCCACACGATAGCCGACATCGCCTCCATCGAAAGCCGTTATCTGGATCGATCGGTCTCGTTGGTCAGCGCCGAGTTCGACCATGCGGCGCCCCGCTACTATCTGAACGACCACAACGAAGCCGTCCCGTTCCGCAAAACGGGCCTCGACGAACACGACGATTTAATTTTCCGGCGATTCGGCATCGAACTGTAAACGACGCCGGTCAATTTTTCGATACAGGTGCGGACGCGATTTCATCATCGGACGTCCGCACCGTTTTTTTTGTCTTGTCCACACGTCCGGCACAAAACCCAATGCGTGCCGAAAAGGGCCAATCCGCCATAGACTACTGTAAGAATTGCCAGCGTTCGAATTTCGGGAAGCACATCGGCGAGCGAAGCCCCCATCGAACGGATGCGAATGAATCCGTCGATGGCCGAACTGCTCGGAAGCAGCCGTCCAAATCGGTAAAGGGCCGAAGGAATTCCCTCACGCGGGAACGAAACGCCGCTCAACATCAGCACGGGAATCGACGTCCAAAGCAGCAAGAGCAGCGAGCTTTCCCGCGTACGGAACAGCGTCGATAACGCCAGTCCGAAAGCGATCGCCGCCGACAGATAGAGCGCAATGAAGACGATGACGGCGCCGGTCGTCCCGTTGTCCGGATAATGGAACAGCTTGTAATGCAGGCCGAGAATATAAGTGAGCGTAACGCCGTAAATCAACAAATAGACCGATGCCCGTCCCGCCACAATCGGCAAAGTCGATATCCGCCGGCGACCCACCGGACACAAGCGTCGATAGAGGCCCTTCTCCCACCACGTGCCGCCAATCATCCCGATTCCGACCAGCAGGGTTTGCTGGATGATGACGATGATGATTGCGGGCATGGCGAATGAACCGTAACCGAGATAGGGATTGAAAAGATTGTGCGACTGGTAGACGACCGGCTGCACGGCTGCTTCGGCCTGAGGAAGTTCGGTGCCGCGAGCGACCAACCGTTGCAACCCGACCGTCGCCCCGGTCAACCCGATGGCAGAGACCAACTCTTGAAAAACCTGCCGATACATCAAAAAATAACTGGCATCGGCATAAATCGCCACATCGGCCTGCTCGCCATCCAACAAACGACGCTCGTAATTCTCCGGTATGTAGACGATTCCGTAAATCCGGCGCTGGAAGAAAAGCTCTCGTGCCTCCTCCATATCGGTCGGTTCGTAAGCCACATAGGTATTCGGGCCGGCATCGAAAGCGGCCGTCAACCGGCGGCTCGCTTCCGTATGGCTGTTGTCGATGACCCCGATCGGCACATTGCGCAGCACCTGCGGCCCGTAAGCCAGCGAATAGGTCGTCGAATAAATCAACAACGCAAAAACCAGAATCAACAATGCCCCTTCGTCGGTAAAAACGGCCCGAAATTCGTTGCGGACGACCGCGACGAACTGCCCGCGATAGGATTTCAATTGGCGAATCAATCGGTTCATATCACGCTCTCCCCCAGTAATTCGGATCCGTACAAACCTTGCGCAGCCGAGGCAGCACGAGCATCGGCAGCACGGCGAACAGCGACATATACCCTAAATCCGGCAGCGAATAGACGGCCGGAGCCCCGCGCAGCATCTGGTCGATGAACAAATCCGTGTAGTAGGTGAACGGGAAGCAGCGGCTCAACCAACGCATCGGCGTCCACATCGCCATGACCGGAAAGGTCAGCCCCGAAAAGGTAAAAGCCAGCACCGAATAGCCGCCGCCCAACGAAAGCGCCAACCGCATGTTGGCCAACAGGGCGACAATCAAAACGGAAAGCGCCTGATAGCCCAAAAGGAAACAGAGCGTGCCGATGACCATAACGACAAAACTTCCGTTCAACGGCACCCCGACAATTCCGATTAGGATGAATAGCATGACGAACGCCTGCAACACGAGAATCGCCGTAACGGGTAGCAGCTTGCCGGTCAACGCCGCCGCCATCGAGTCTCCGCCACAATGCAGCCATTCGCGGGCCGTGCCGTATTTGAGTTCGGTGCCGATCGCAAAGACCGAAACCATGACCGTCAGTATCAACAACATCATGGGCATAAAGCTCGGGGCCAGATAATAGCCGTAATTGATGTAGGGATTGAACAGGATATGCCGATTGAACCGAACGGGCAGAATCTGCGCCATTGCCTCCTCTTCGGCCATGCCGCGTGCCGTGAACAGTTGCAGCTGCACGCCGGCCGAAAAGGTCGTTACGACGGTCTGGATGTCTTTCGACAACAAGCCGTTGACCGTGATGTTTGTTCCAGTGATGTAAGCCTCCGCCGGTGCCGGCACATTTCCGAGCAGTTTTTTCTCGAAATCGGCGGGAATCAGCACGACGGCCATGATCGCCCCTTCGCGCATCATTCGTTCGCCCTCGGCCATCGACTGCGCGGAATAGGCGACATAGGGGGTCGGTGCCGCATCGATCATCTCGATCAACTTTCGCGAAAGTGCCGTATGGTCGTTATCGACCACGGCGATCGGAATGTTGCGGGCTACTCCCTTGCTGAAAAACAGGGCGAAAAAACCGAATGCGACCAGCGGCAAATAGAACAGCAACACCCGATACATCCGCAGATCGGCGATTCGACCGATTTCACGACGGGCCGCGGTGGCCGTATGATGCAGGAACCCGATCATCGGCGGCGCGCTTTTTTCGGCGGTCGGTCGATCTTATCCCAATCCACCAAGACGCTCATGCCCGGACGCAATTCGTTTTCCGACACGGGTTTCGCCTTCACGGCGAAGGTGCGGATGTCGAATCCGCCCTGCGTGCGCGTCGCCGACCATGTTGCAAAATCGGCTTGGGCGGAGATATAGGAGACCTCCAATTCGACGTCGCGATCCAAGGCCGGAACATAACTTGCCATGCGGGTGCCGATGCGGATGCCCGGCAGCAGTGTCTCCTTGATATTGAAAAGCACCCAGCGGTCGGACAAATCGAGAATAGCGACGACCGGATACCCCTCGCCCACCAACTCACCGGCTTCGGCGATGACGCTCGACACCTCGCCCGTTATCGGCGCATAGACCCTTGCATCGCCGATGTAGGATTCCACTTCGGCGACCGCGCCCTGCGCTTGGAGCACGCGCGCTGCGGCCGCCTCCTTGTCCTCCTTGCGAGCGCCCGACAGAGCCAGTTGGTATTCCGCATGGGCCGCCTGCTCCGTAGCCTGCATCGCCTGATAATTGGCCGTCGCTTCGTCCAATTTTTGCGCCGGCACGACCCCTTGTTCATACAAGTTCTTCACGCGGTCATAGGTTTTTCGCGCCAACTCGGTACCGGCCTGCGCCTTTTGCCAGATATTTTTGGCCGCCTGAATCTGCTGCGTCCGCGCTCCGGCCAAAGCCGCAGCGTCGAGGGCCGAAGCAGCCGTCTTCACCGCCTCGGCCTGTTGCAGCTTGGCATTCAATTCGGGCGTGGTGAGGGTGTAGAGCAACTGCCCCTGCTCCACCCGCTCGCCCTGTTCGACGAGCATCGTCGCAATGCGGCCCGGAATTTTCGACGAGGCCCGATAGGTCGTACACTCCACCGTGCCCTGCACGATCATCGGCGTCCGACGGGTAATGTAACGACTGATGAGCAGCACGGAGCCGACGATGACGACCGCCGCAAGAAGAATTCCGAAAGTGTTTTTACGATTCATGGTCGGTTTGATTTTTATCGAACAGGACGACTACGACATCCGGCCGACGAAGATAATCCGGAAATTCGTGGCTGATGCCGGCCGCTTCCAGCAGTCGGGCCAACAGCCGATCGTAGTCGTAGGCATTCTGAAGCCGTTGGGTTCGTACGCCTGCCAAATCCAGTTCGGCGTCGATCAACTCGGTCGAGGTGGCCATCCCTTCGCGAAAAGCGGCGTCTTTCATCTTGAGATAGGATTCGGCGAATGCCAGCGAAGCATCGAGCGAACGCATCCGGTTGCGGCAGTTCATCAATTCGTTGTAGAGTTGCTCGACCAGCACCGCGATGTCGCGTTCCGCCTGCAACTGCAATTCGCCGACGCGACGAACCGTCGCCCGGGCCGCCGAATAATGGTACTCACGGCTCAAACCGTCGAAAATTTTGATTCGCACGCCGACCCCGATCGCCCAACGCGGCACAAGGCCCGAAACCTGATAATTGTAGAACGTTCCGCCGCCGACCGCCGCGACCTGCGGCAGGAAATCGGCCCGTTGCACTTTGACGCCCTCTTCGGCCAAGCGGTATTTCAACTCCACCTGCTGCAACAACGGATTATAGTCGAGCGCCGATTGGCGGAAATAGTCCATCGGTTCGAGCCCGTCGAGCAGAAACATCGCTGTCAACGGCATCCAGTCATCGCTGCGCCCCAGCGTGTTGTTCAGCGCGGTAGCGACGGTTTGCATCTGAAGCCGAGCATCGGAAAAATCGCGTTCGGCTTCGGCCAGCTTGAACTCTACATAGAGCCGTTCGCTCCGAGCAATCATGCCGTCGCGTTCGAGCGCCTCGGCATCCGCCAGATGCCGCCGCACCCCGTCGACCACCCGACGCCGTACCTCGACGACCTGTTTGGCAAGCGCCAGTCCGAAATAACGTTCGACCAATTCGGAGACGAGGGCGTTGCGGGTCTGTCGGCTCTGTTCGCCGACGCTCTGTTCGTTGATTTCGGCGGCACGGTTGGCCGCATTGATCTTTCCGCCCAACCAGATCGGGAGGCTCACCTCGCCACCGATGGTGCCGACGCTGCGATTTTGCAACTCCAGAAACCAATCGGCCTTCGTCAACTGGCCGACAAAACCGGTTATCTCGGGTCGCAACCCTTCGGGAATCAACGGGAGCAATTTTCCAGAAAGCTCGGTTACCGGAACCTTCAACCCGTTGAAATCGAAACCGATATCCTTCGAAAGATAGGCATAGGCGCCGGTTACGTCGATTTGCGGTGCGCGCAAACCGATGGCGGCCCGCCGTTGTTGGGCTGCGGCATGTTCTTCGTGAGCTGCGGCTTTGAGGGCGGAATTTTCCGTAAACATGAGCATCAACGCCTCTTCGAGCGTCAACGTGCGATAAACCGGAAGCGTATCCGAGCGCTCCGGCGATGCGGACGTTCGGGCTGCGGCCGGTACAGAAAACCCCACCGCCAGTCCGACGAGCAAATGTTGTAAACGAATCTTCATCCGTCAATCGTTAGCGACCGAAAACAGCATGTTCCGGCATCCGAAAGACGGTTCCTGCAAATAGAACGACATTTCCGAACGCGACCGACCGTTTCGGCCCGTTCCGTACACAATTAAAACGATCCGAACGATCTCAATGCCAAAGATGGGCGTTGACAGCCCGCACCTCGTCGCCCAAATCGGAATAGGCCCGGACGTCGATTCCGGCTTCGCGCAGCGTGAGCGCCCCGCGGCAATCGACGAAACGAGCCGGTTCATAAAGTGCGAATGCCACATGGGCGAATCCGAGACGGATAATCATCTGCGTACAGCTTTCCGGTTCGCTGGCCCGACGCGAACAGGGTTCCATCGAAGAGTAGATCGCCCCGCCCCGCAAATCCGCACCGGCAGCCAATGCCTTGACGACCGCTTCCTGCTCGGCATGGTGCGTGGCGGAATGTTCGTGCGTATAGCCCGTGAAAATTTCGCCCTTGCGGGTAACTATCACGGCCCCTACCCGATAAGAGGTGGGACAGGGCACAACATGGCGGCTCGCTTCGATCGCCTGACGAAGCCGCAGCCGATCTTCCGCCGTCGTATCGGGATGCAGCTCACAAATCGTTACGCGCATACCGCCCAGATTTTCGGTCGTGCACGCTGTTCCGGCCGGCGGTCGGAAGGCGAATCGGGCGTATCCGGCGCCGCCGAGCGTCAGGGCCGGATTGACCGCCGCCCGCACCGTATCGGCCATTCCTTCATCCAGAAACATCCGCAAAACATGCGCACCGCCTTCGACCAACAAATGGCCGATGCCCCGTTTTTCGAGTTCCGTAACAATCCGGCGAGCGGTCAGCGGTTCATCGGATGCGATGACCGTAGCCCGATCGCGCAAGGCAGGCAGGTCGTGCGTCGAAAAGACGAAACGATCCGCATCACCCTCCGTAAAAAAGCGCAGCGAAGGATCGAGCCGCCCCGAAGCGGTCAGCGTTACCTTTGTCCCGTCGGGTCGCAAACCGGCTGCTATCCGCCGCCGACGCGCCGATTCATCGCGCAGCAGCAAGGCCGGATTGTCGCGGCGAAGCGTCTCCGCGCCGACGAGAATCGCATCGCAATCGGCCCGCAAACGACCTACCGCCGCCCAATCTTCGGGCGTGGAAATCATCAACCGCTGCGACGACGTATCATCTAAAAAGCCGTCGGCAGTCGTAGCGAAAGAGAGGGTTACTCGCATCGTCGAAGCGTTATCAAAGAGATTTCGGGCCAAGCGCCCAATCGCATCGGATAGAGGACATATCCGGTTCCGTCGTTGATATATAAGGTACGGGGCCCATCATCGTAACGTCCGCTCCACCGTTTGTAAAGCAGCCGTGCCGGAGAGAACGAGCAGCCGAAAATCCGCAGCTTCATCTGCATCGAATGGACATGACCGGCGAGCGTCAGATCGCCGTATCCGAAATCGAGCACCTGCGTCCAAAGTTGCGGAAGATGCACCGCCGTGATGTTGAACAACGAATCGGGCACGCCGCGATAGACGACATCCAGTCGGGCCGGAGGAAGTTCCGAATCGTGCCGTTTTTTGCGCAGCGCCGGGTCGAACGAGATGCCGGAAAACGAAACGCTGTCCCCGCTTCGGGTCAGATAGACCGTCGTATCCTCCAACACCTGCCATCCCAATCGCCGCTGCCAAGCGATCACCTCCTGCAAACTCTCAGCCGCCGGATGACGAATCGAATCCTTGATATAGACGCCCGCATCGTGGTTGCCGGTTACGGAAAATATCCCGTAAGGGGCGCGCAATCCGCGCAGGATAGCCGCAATCCGGTCATTCAATTCCGAAGAGCGGATATTGACGAGGTCGCCGGTAAAGACGATCAAATCGGGCTGCAACGCTTCCACGCTGTCGACGATCCGCTGCAACTCCCGTTCCGGCGAGACCAACGTACCGATGTGCATATCGGAGAGCTGTACGATGCGGAATCCGTCGAAGGCCGCAGGGAGCTTCGCCGAGCAAATTTCCGTCCGACTGACGTGCAGCGTCGTGCGTCCGATCGTCGCGCCCCAAATCAACAAACCGGCCACACCGACGCCGAGCACGATTCCCGCGCGAGGCAGGTGCATCCGCCGAAAGAGATAATAGACCAATCGCGGCAGCGTCAAAAACAGCCAACTCCAGAACAGCCATATACTGACAAACATCAAACCGGTCGTATTGTCGCGGGCCAGCCATCCGGAAAGAATCATGACGAGCAGCGGCAAATGGCTGCCGACCATCCACACGGCAAACCACCGATGCCGGCGCAGCGAAGCACGGTGCCGCCGCCAAAAGTAATAATCGGCGGCGACCGCCGTCAGAAACAACAGAATGAAGAAAAAGAGGAAAGTCATAACACACCTTAAATATATACGGACAAACGTTTTTTCGCGATGCAAAGTTAATAAAAAAGGCCGAGCCGCTCTAAAAATCAAAATCCGTGCACGATTATTTGGCATACAACTTGCAAAACCCACGGTGAGTATTAACTGGCTGTAATCCAAAAACAAAACAGAACAAGTTCATTAAAAACCAAATTGATTCGGCTTATGAAAACATTTCGACTTTTGATCGTGGCGTTGTTACTGGCCACAACCGCCTCGGCGCAACACCGCATGCGATCCGCACGGAACGGCGAATATACGCCGACGGTCTATCTGATCTCCATGCATCAGGTGGACACGGTCTATTCCGACGTATGTGCGGCCCAACAGGTAGCGGCGCTCAATCGTCTGGCTGCCGAGGGAGCGACGCAGGACTATTTGGAGACCCATCGTCCGGGCTTCCAGCAGACGGAACTTCCGCAATTCGTCTTCGCAAGCAAAAACAACAAGTTCTCGTTCGCCTTGGGCGGTTACATCGCACTGCGCACGGCCTACGAGTTCGAAGGAATCGTGGATAATCTCGATTTCGTGCCTTACGATATTCCCATCACCAGCAACTATGCCAACCGCCAGAAACTGACGATGGACGCTTCGACGTCGCGCCTCTTCCTGAAAGCCATTGCCAACACCCGTGCGCTGGGACGCATCGTGGTCTACGTCGACGGCGACTTCCGGGGCGGTGCCCAAGGCAGCTATGTTCCCCGTCTGCGTTCGGCCTACGTCTCGTTCAAAGGCTTTACGATCGGTCGCGACATCACCACCTTCTGCGACCTGCAAGCAGCACCCACGACGATCGACTTCCAAGGGCCCAACGCCTACAACCTCCAATTCGCGACGATGCTGCGTTACGAAGTCTCCTTCGCACGCGACCACCTGACCTTCGGTCTGGCAGCCGAAATGCCCAACGTAAGCGCCACCTACAACGATTATTTCGCACCGCTGCCGCAACGCATGCCCGACTTTCCGGTCTACCTGCAAGTAGCTTGGGGCGCCAACCGTGAAAGCCATCTTCGTGCATCGGCCGTATTCCGCAATATGTATGCTCACAACCTCCGCACCGGCAAGAACACCTCGCTGTTCGGTTGGGGCACCCAATTCAGCGGTCATATCAACCTGTGCCACTGGCTCCAGTTCTTCATGAACGGTATTTACGGCGAGGGCATCACGCCGTACATCCAAGATTTGAAGGGAGCCGGCCTCGACTTCACGCCCAATCCGGCGAATCCCGAACAGATCCAGACCATGCCGATGTGGGGATGGCAGGCAGCAGCGCAGATCAACCTGTCGCGTCGGGTCGCCCTCTCGGGCGGTTACTCGATGGTTCGCATCGAGCACAAAAACGGTTATTTCGCCAACGACGAATACCGTCAAGGACAGTATATCTTCGGCAATATCTTCTATTCGATGACCCCGCGCTGCAAATTGGCCGCCGAATATCTCTACGGCACGCGCAAGAACATGGACGGAATGAAGAACCATGCCAACCGCGCACAAGTTCTTCTGCAATACAACTTCTGATGCCGGAAGGCGCTGTAAAACGCAACATCCCCGCTCGCTGAGCGGGGATGTTTTCATATACGGTTTACCGACGCATGCCGATGGTCAGCGTCATACCGCCCGTGATCCACGTTCCGGGCAACGGGATGCCGCCCATATCGCAATAGCGGGTATCCGTCAGGTTCGTGGCATCGACATACAATCGGCAAATGCCTTTCGCCCAAGACAATCGGCCGTCCAACAGGAAGTAGGGCTTGAAGTCGCGCAACGTTTTTACCTGCGAATTGCCGGCAATCGGATAATCCGTATAACTGCCGTTCCGGTCATAGACGGAGCCGGTCAACGCAAACGAAATCCGTCGTAAAAAACGCACTTCGACCGACAATGCCGCCTTGTGGCGCATGAAATCCATCGCACTTTGCGCTTCAACGTCGGTATTCCGGTCGGTCGTAGTGTAGCTGTACGACAAGGCTGCCCGACGCAAAAAGCCTTCGTCCGTCGCATAGACGCCTGTCAGCTCCACGCCGTAGGTGTTTAGGCGGCTCGTCTGTTCGGAATGCCATTTACCGCCCATCTCTTCGCGACGCACCCAGTCGATGATGTCGCGTCCGGCCCGATAATAAGCCGCGGCCCGGAAGCTCCAGCAACGCTTCGTATAATCGACGTCGATGTGGTAAGTAACAGCATGTTCCGGCACTAAATCGAGATTGTTGATTTGGGCCGGCGAACTGTAATAGAGATCGGTAAAGGTCGGCAGGCGCATCGACTGCGAGATACCGGCTTTCACATAAAATTCGGCCATCGGACGGAATCCTCCGGAGAGGCTCCAGAGTGCCGATTCGCCGTAAGGCGTCAGACTGATCCCCGCCGAGGCCGCCGCATCGAAACGCCGCCCCTGCACGGTATGGCGCACCCAAACGTTGCCCGTATGCCGCGCCTTGCCATGCGTGTAAACGCCGTGCGGCGCATCGAGCAATTCGCCGAGATTCGTACTGTAGATGTGATTGTACGCATAATTTCCGCCCAACGACGTTACGCCGCCCGACCACCGGCAATCGGCCCACAGTCCGGCTCCGACGTTATCGGTATTGTGCCGGTTCATCGCCGTGCCGCGCGTCCAGTCGTAACGGTCGAAATTTTTTCGATAGCTGGCCGAGGCTCCGACCGAAAAACGGCCGACCTCCTTTCGCCACCGTAACGAAGCCAACGCCGTAGAGGTGCGCTCCCACTGATCGGGATTGTAGGCGGCATAGAACCCGTTGGAACCGAATTCGCGCGTTTGGTAACCGGTCTGGAATTCGAAATAACCGGCCCGCTGCGTCTCCCAAGTCGCTCGCACGAACGCATTGCAGTTATCGAAATCGGTGTTGTGCCGATAGCCGTCGCTGCGCCGATAAGAGACCGCGCCGAGCAGGGAAAACCGTTGGCCGGTTACCGCACCGGAGAGGTTGGCATACCCGTAGCCGTAACTGCCGCCCGAAGCATCGAATCGCAGATAATCGGGCATCAGCGGAGCCGTGCGGATATTCACCGCACCGGCATACGCGCCGACCCCGGGCAATCCGTCGACCAGCTCAATGGCCGAAATCGCTTCCAGATCGACCGGCAGCGAGTGGGATTGATGTCCGGTGCGGGCATCGGTGAAGTCGATGCCGTTCAACAGCACCATCGTCTGATCGAAAGAGCCGCCCCGGATGGAGATGTCCGCTTGTGCGCCCTTGCCGCCTCGCTCCCGCAGGTCGATCGACGGCGTCAGACGCAGCGCGGCTTCCAAAGTCTGGACAGGGGCCGCAGCCTGCGCTTTCCGATCGAAAAGCGGAGTTACCGCCAACACGTTGCGCATCGGGGAGCTTTGGCTCCCCGAGATGCCGACCTCGTCGATCCGCAACGAACGGACGACCGTCGAATCGGCCTCCTGCGCAGCGACGTGCTGGGCAGACAGCAAGAGAATGGACATCGACACCGAAAGCACTCCGATCGTTACCTGACGATGAAGGCTCGCAAAGACCGACCAGCCCTTGCGGTTCCATCGCCGGAAACAGGGAATCCTGTTCGTCGAGATGTTTTTCATCTTGTTGTTTGGTTTTTGAATGTGAATGATATAAAAAACGGCTCGAACCCGAAGTCCGAGCCGGTACAAAGATACAACTTTTCGAAAAACGGCCAACCTTTTTTCGACGGGTCAAGCGAACAAGGCGCTCACCTTGGCGACCACCTCGTCCCTGTCCGGTGTCAAGGAGAAAATTTCGCTCGGCGCAAGGTGCCACATCTCTTTTCCCGCTTTGAGGCGTTTTTCGCCGCCGCCCGTAATGTTGAGCATGATACAGGCATCCTTCTCGACCTTGCCGTCGGCAACCGCCTTAATCAACGAAGCCGTCGCAACGCCCGCCGCCGAATAGATGTCGATTCCCTCCATCTCCTCGAATAGTTTGCAGGCCTTGCGCTCCTGCGCATTCGTAATGGCGAACACCTCGCCGTGCGTCGTTTTCAGCGCATCGTAAAGGCCGCCGGTAATTCCATAGGGCGGCCGACGGTTCGACAGCACCTTGGCGTCGATGATTTCGGCATCGCGACGGGCCTTGTCCTCCTCGTAATCCAGCATCTTGCGGGAATCGGCCCGCCAAGCGTCGTACATCGGCACGAAGGGTGCATTCTGCGAAACCATCAGCTTCATGACGTTCGTTCCGAAACGCCCGTCATCCAGCAAGCGCATGTTCGCCTCCCACGCAGCAATCGCACCCGTACCGCTGCCGACCGCCTGAAAATAGTAGTCGGGAATACGACCGATCGCCGTTACGGCCGAAAGCACGGTCGTGGCCATGCCGTCGCGACGGGCAACGTTTTTCGCACCGCCCTCAGCATAGAATCCGGGGCACTTCAGCGCCAGATCCGAAAGATGGATGGCATCGAAATAGTCCCCGCCCTTCTCGCAGCAGATGAGCTTCACGCAAGGATCGAGCGGCTCCTCGAACCACAAGGCCCCGATGTTGTCGTAAGGGACGGAGAGCAGCAAGCGGATATGATTGTCCGAACAAACCTTGGCGAAAGCCCGGGCCGTGTTGCCGGCCGAAGCGACGACCAAAATCCGCGTTTCGTCCTTGGCTGCACGGGCGCACACGCTGTATGCCTCCGTCTCCTTGAACGAACAGGTCGTCATCGTGGCCCCGATTGCGGGATAATAGCCGTTGAACGTAATCCACAGATTCGAGAGGCCGAGATACTCGCCCAATCGCTTGCTTTTATAGGTAACGGGGGCCGACGAGCCTTTGAGCATCCGACGGACGGGCAGCCAGTCGCAAAACCGATACAATCCGTATTCGGCCGGTTTCACCTCGATCTGCTTTTTCGCATAATGCGTCCGCACGAGCGAGGGCGTGTTGCAGGCTCGGTCTTCGAGCACCCACCCTTCGTCCTGAAATTCACGTCCCGTGGCGACGCATTCGAGCGTATAGGACGTCGGTGTAAACTTTTCCATCTATTTATTTCGCGTTTTTGTTAGTATTCCTCGTTAGCGGGCCTTGCGGCTTGGCGGCATCCGATCAGGACATGCGGTGCTTGAAATCCTCGTAACCAAAGGTGCGGACAATCTCCGTCGTGCCGTCGCGTCGGGCAATGACGATAGCCGGATGCTGCACGCCGTTGAACATCGTGGTTTTCACCATCGTGTAATGAATCATATCCTCGAAGACGATGCGTTCACCGACCCGCAGCTCGTGGTCGAAGGCCCAATCGCCGTAATAGTCGCCCGCCAAGCAGCTCGTGCCGCCCATCCGCCAGCGTTTCTCCCCCGCTGCCGGTTCGTGCGCCCCGACGATGGCCGGTTTATAGGGCATTTCCAAGCAATCGGGCATGTGGCACGAAAACGACGCGTCGAGCATCGCCGTCGTTATGCCGTCGTTCTCAACGATGTCCTCGACCGTCGAGACCAAATAGCCCGTCCGCCACGTGAAAGCGCTCCCGGGCTCCATAATCAACCGCAGATGCGGATGCCGCGCCCGAAATTCCCGCAGCAGCGCAATCAATTCGTCGCAATCGTAATCGGCATGGGTCATCAGGTGGCCGCCGCCCAAATTGAGCCACTTCACCTTGTCCAGCCACTTCCCGAAATGGCGTTCGACCGCTTCCAACGCCAAGCGCAGATGCACCGGACGCGATTCGCACAACACATGGAAATGCAGCCCGTCGATGCCCGTCGGCAGACCGCCCGCCGCAGCCAGTTTTTCGGCCGTAATCCCCAGCCGCGAACCCGCGACGCAGGGATTGTAGAGGTCGGTTTCGACGGGCGAATACTGCGGATTGATGCGCAGGCCGCACGAAATACCGTTGATCAACGCCCGCTGGCCGAACCGTTCGAATTGCGACAGCGAATTGAACGTAATGTGGTCGCTGCACCGCATGATTTCCTCGAATCCCGCATCGGTATAGACGGGCGCATAGGTGTGTGCCGGTTTGCCGAACTCCTCCAATACGAGCCGCGCTTCGGCGACGGAACTCGCCGTCGCGCCGTCGGAGTGCTTCGCCAGCTCGGGAAAGATGCTCCACATGGCGCAGGCTTTCAGCGCCACGATGATTTCGACGCCCGTTTCGCGCCGCACGCGGTCGATGACGGCGAGGTTGCGGTCGAGCAAGCGTTCGTCGAGCACGTAGCACGGGGAGGGCAATTTCTGGAAATCCGAAAAATCCACGATTCCGTTGTTCATTTGTAGCAGACAAAGTTACAAAAAACTCGGCAAAGGAATTTCCCTGCCGAGTTTTTCTACCCAAATTAGGTATTTATACCTATTCCGAATAGCTCTTGCGAATGCCGTTTTGAACATATACGACGGAATATCGCTTTTCATCCGGTTCACCGGCTCTTTTTTCATGTCGCCACATGTCCCAGATGACGATTTTTCCTTGCGAATGGAGGTCATAGAGTTCCGGAAAGCGTTCTTTCAGGACGGTCATTTGTTCGTTGAATCCGGTAACCGAAGTATGCGTTACGGCACAAGCCGTGTGAAGCAGCAGCGCCAAACACCCAATCACCCATTTTTTCAGATTCTTTTTCATCACGCGTTCAGGGTTTTTATTCATAGCATAAAAAAACGTGGACATATCACTATATCCACTCGCGAGGTATTGGACGACCCATGTAGTCAGATATAGGTAATGCCCACGCTGAAAAACAGCGCAAGCATCAACCTTTGTTCCTGACTACATTCGAAAGTGTCCAATTTTCGCGAGTAAGAAGAAAAGCCGATGTGCTTTCGTATGTCGAGCGGCGTCTATGTCCCGAGCGCCGCCGGTTTCATTCTTTATTTTTCCATAGGCAAAATGCTATACTTCGATATCCACGTCGAACAATTCGTGCCACGGCAAGCCCTGCGGGCCCAACTCGGCGAGGAACGGATCGGGGTCGAACTCCTCGACGTTGAACACGCCGGCCCCGCGCCACAATCCTTTGGCCCACATCGACGCACCCAGCGCGGCAGGCACGCCCGTCGTGAAGCTGACGGCCTGCGTACCGGTCTCTTTGTAAGCCTGTTCGTGGTCGCAATTATTGTAGATATAATAGGTGCGCTCCTTGCCGTCCTTGATGCCTCGGATGCGGCAGCCGATGGAGGTCTGCCCGTGATAGTTGGCGCCCAACGACTTGGGATCGGGCAACACGGCTTTCAAGAATTGGATCGGCACGATTTCGACCCCGTTGTAGATGATCGGGTCGATCCGCGCCATGCCGATATTCTGAATCACACGCAGATGCGTCAGATACTCCTGCCCGAACGTCATCCAGAAACGCGCCCGCTTGATGGTCGGATAATTCTTGACGAGCGATTCGAGCTCCTCGTGGTAAATCACGTACGACTCGCGTTCGCCGATTTCGGGATAATGCAGCGGCCGGTGAATCTCATGCGGTTCGGTTACCACCCACTCGCCGTTCTCGTAGTAACGGCCCTTCTGCGTAACCTCGCGGATGTTGATTTCGGGATTGAAGTTGGTGGCGAAGGCCATGCCGTGATTTCCGGCATTGCAATCGACGATGTCCAAATAGTGGATTTCGTCGAAGTGGTGTTTGGCCGCGTAAGCCGTAAAGATGGCCGTTACGCCCGGGTCGAAGCCGCATCCGAGAATGGCCGTCAATCCCGCCGCCTTGAACCGATCCTGATAGGCCCACTGCCACGAATATTCGAAATGCGCCTCGTCTTTCGGCTCGTAGTTGGCCGTATCCAAATAGTTGCAGCCACAGGCCAAGCAGGCGTCCATGATGGTCAAATCCTGATACGGCAGGGCCACATTGACGACAATATCGGGCCGGAACGCCCGAAACAGTTCGCACAACTCGGCAACGTTATCGGCATCGACCTGCGCGGTCTGTACCCGATTGCCGCCGATAGCAGCGGCCACGGCATCGCATTTCGATTTGGTGCGGCTGGCCAGCATCACCTCCGAAAAGACGGGATTGGCCGCGATTTTCTGCGTAACGACCGTTCCGACACCGCCGGCACCTATAATCAATGCTTTACACATAATTCGTTCACGTTTTATGGATTCTTAACGGTTACAAAAATATCATTTTATTTCGGATTTGCAAAAATTCCGGAAAAACAGCGGCCGATTTCTTGTAAATTAAAATTTAATCCGTATATTTGCACCGCCAAAACGGAAAAACGCTTCCCGATGGCACACGGAGAATCCGTAGCTCAGCAGGTAGAGCACAACACTTTTAATGTTGGGGTCCTGGGTTCGAGCCCCAGCGGGTTCACAGAGACGAAAAGCGCTGATAGCCAAAAAGTTATCAGTGCTTTTCGTTTTACCGTTCCGATTCACTTCCCGATAATCCGGTAGGTCTTTCCGACCTCGGTCGCCAAGTCGTACAAATAAGTCGTTTCGAGTTCGACCGGATTGAGACGGGCCGCCGAATCAATCACAGGCGGAAGCCCCTCGTTCAGCGCGAACAACGGATTCGGATTTTCGCCCTTGGCCTTCCGCAAACCGGCACCTTTCAGCGGCGTCGCCGAACGCAGTCGACAGTTCCCGCCAATCGTCGATTTCACGACTAACCGTTCGATACGGCCTTTGCTCCACGTCATGTCGATTTCGAACCCGCCGCGGGCGCGCAATCCCTTTACCTCCCCTTCGGGCCACACCGACGGCAGGGCGGGCAGCAAATAGACGAATCCGTCGTGGCTCTGCAAGAGCATCTCCGCGATACCGGCCACGCATCCGAAATTGCCGTCGATTTGGAAAGGCGGATGCGCATCGAAAAGGTTGGGATAGGTGCCGCCGCCCGTTTGCCCATTGCGGACAAGCGAAAGTTGATCCGTAATCAATTTGTAAGCGTGGTCGCCGTCGAGCATACGGGCCCACAGGCACACCTTCCACCCCATGCTCCAACCGGTCGACGGATCGCCGCGGTGCGTGAGCGAAGTGCGCGCGGCATCGAACAATTCGGGCGTGCGGAAAGGCGAAATCTGGTTGCTCGGATACAAGCCGTACAGATGCGACACATGCCGATGATGATCGTCGGGGTTGTCCCAATCGTGCATCCACTCCTGAAGCTGTCCCCAATGCCCCACCTGCATCGGAGCCATTTCATGCAAGCGTTTCGCCAGACGAGCCGCGAAATCCCGATCGACGTCGAGAATCGCCGAAGCGGCAATGATATTGTTCCAAAGTTCGGTTACCAACTGATTGTCCATCGTGCATCCGGCCGCTGTCGTGGCACGATGATCGGCATGCGCATTCTCGGGCGAGTTGCTCGGGCTGACGACCAACCAACCATGCTCGGGTTCGTAGACCATCGTGGCGTCGAAAAACGCACCGGCTCCTTTCATGATCGGATAAACCTCGCGCAAAAACGCCTTGTCGCCCGTGTAGAGGTAATGCTCCCACAAATGGCGGCACAGCCACGCTCCGCCCGACATCCACATGCCCGCCGCACCGTTGTCGATCGCCCCCGTAACCCGCCATACATCCGTATTGTGATGAAGCACCCATCCGGGCGCATCGTACATGATGCGGGCCGTTTCGGCACCGGTTTCGCTCACCTCGCGAATCAACCGGAACAACGGCTCGTTAAGAGCGGTCAAATTGGTAACCTCCGACGGCCAATAATTCATTTCGAGGTTGATGTTGGTGGTGTACTTGCTGTCCCACGACGGGAAAAGCCGATCGTTCCAGATTCCTTGCAGCGTGGCAGGCTGGCCGCCGGGCTGCGAAGAGCAGACTAACAGATAACGGCCGAATTTATAATAGGTGGCCACCAAATGGGCGTCGTCCGACGTCTTGAAGCGTTCGATGCGGCGATCGGTCGGAAGGTCGGCATAGCGATCCGGCCCGAGGTAAAGCGTCGACGTGCCGATCTGTTTCCGATAACAATCGACATGCGCTTTTTTCATCTCCGCATAGGACTTTCCCTCGATAGCGGCCAGATACTTCGATGCACGAGCCACGCAGTCTCCCGAAACATCTTTATAATTGTTGAAATTCGTAGCGATAGAGACGTAAATCGTGGCTTCATCGGCATGTTCGACCGACAGCACCCCGTCGCGCGAGACCGATTCGCCGCCCCTGTGTTTTACCATCGCCCGTCCTTGAAGCTCAATTTTTCCGTTCAGTCCCTCGTGTTTCGAGCCCACTCCCCGAAGAGTAATCTCATTGCCCTCCGAGGCGATCGCCACGTCCGAATGCGGCGAAGTGAACAAAGCGCTGAAAGCGACCTTGCCGGAACGATCGGCCGTAATGCGCATGACGACGACCTGATCGGGAAACGACACGAACGTTTCGCGCGTATAGGTTACGCCATCGACCTTGTACCGTACGATGACCCGCGCCGAATCGAGGCTCAATTCGCGATAATAATCCTCGTAACGGGCATGTTCCGGAAAAGCGATGCGCAAATCGCCGAACGGTTGGTAAGGCATTCCCTGATTGGTCGCCGACCGCACATGCGCCGAGGCCATGTCCTGCGCCTCGCGGTATTTGCCCTCCTCCACCAACTTGCGGATACGCGGAATCCACGCTTTGGCGTCGGGATTCGCATTATTATTGGGGCTTCCGGCCCAGATCGTCTCTTCGTTGAGTTGAATCTGTTCGACGGCCGGATTTCCGTACACCATCGCGCCGAGCCGGCCATTGCCGAGCGGAAGCGCTTCGGTCCATACGCGGGCCGGTGCATCGTACCACAATTTATACTCTGGAATTGCGGCGCCCGAGACCGTGAAAAGAACGAATGCGAGCAAAAGAGACGATTTCTTCATCGAAAAGTAGGTTTTGTTCTTAGTCTATTGTAAATATAAGAAAAATAATCGACAACGAATGCAAATCCGCAAGATATTTTATAACTTTGCGGAGCAATACGGAAAATTGTTCAAACCATAAACAGCAAAATCTATGAATACGATGGACATCTCAATGGAAATCATTGAAGTACATGCGCGCGAGATTCTCGATTCGCGCGGCAATCCGACCGTCGAGGTCGAAGTTCGCACCCAGTCGGGCGCATTCGGTCGCGCAGCCGTTCCGAGCGGTGCATCGACCGGCGAAAACGAGGCTTTGGAGCTGCGCGACGGCGACAAAAGCCGCTATTTGGGCAAAGGCGTGTTGAACGCCGTGAAGAACGTGAACGAAATCATCGCTCCGGCCGTCATCGGCATGAACGTCGCCGACCAAGTGGGCATCGACAAGACGATGCTGGAACTCGACGGCACGAAGACCAAATCGAAGCTCGGCGCCAATGCCATTCTCGGCGTATCGTTGGCCGTAGCCCGTTGCGCTGCCGACTTCTTCGGCATGCCGCTTTATCGCTACATCGGCGGCGCCAATGCCAAAACGCTGCCCGTGCCGATGATGAACATCATCAACGGCGGTTCGCACTCCGATGCGCCCATCGCATTCCAAGAGTTCATGATCCGTCCGGTCGGCGCTCCTTCGTTCCACGAGGGCGTTCGCATGGGTGCCGAAGTGTTCCACAATCTGAAGAAAGTGCTTCACAAACGCGGTCTGTCGACGGCAGTCGGCGACGAAGGCGGTTTCGCACCGGCATTGAACGGTACCGAAGATGCCATCGAATCGATCATCGAGGCAATCAAGGCCGCCGGTTATGTTCCGGGCACGGACGTGAAGATCGGTATGGACTGCGCATCGTCGGAGTTCTACAAGGACGGCGTTTACGACTACACCATCTTCGAGGGTGCCAAGGGTGCGAAACGTACGTCGAAAGAGCAGGTCGAATATCTGAAAGGCCTTGTCGAGAAATACCCGATCGACTCCATCGAGGACGGTATGTCGGAGAACGACTGGGAAGGCTGGCAGCTGCTGACGAAAGAGATCGGCGACAAATGCCAGTTGGTCGGCGACGACCTGTTCGTAACCAACGTCGAGTTCTTGAAGAAGGGCATCGAAATGGGTTGCGGCAACTCCATCCTTATCAAGGTCAACCAGATCGGTTCGTTGACCGAGACGCTCGACGCCATCGAAATGGCGCACCGTGCAGGTTATACGACCGTAACGTCGCACCGTTCGGGCGAGACCGAAGATTCGACAATCGCCGACATCGCTGTGGCAACGAATTCGGGACAAATCAAGACCGGTTCGATGTCGCGTTCCGACCGTATGGCCAAATACAACCAGTTGCTCCGCATCGAGGAGGAGCTCGGCGACGAGGCTATCTACGGCTACAAGAAGGTCGTACGCAAATAAAAACGTTGTTAATAAAGTTTCTTCATGCGAGCAGCCCCGAGCCGTCAACGACCCGGGGCTGTTTTTTCAGAACGCAATAGCGCCACAATTCAATAATCAAATTATTAACACCAAACTGATTATGACAGCAACCGTCTCTCGCCAATCAACCATATCGCAAGCGATTGATTATCTTAGACTTCCATTAATGGGGGGGGTAGTTTTCATTCATTGTATTCTCCACAATGTTGTTGTAAATGGCACACAGTTAGTCTCCTCCGAACATCTTCTTTACAACATTGTACACCATCTTCTCACCGACGAGATCGCTCGTATCGCAGTTCCTTTATTCTTTTTCTTTTCAGGGTACCTTTTCTTCTCTTCAGGATTACTATTCACTCGTATGGAGTACCTGAATAAACTGAAAAAACGAGCTCGAACCCTGTTGATTCCCTATCTGTTTTGGAATATCGTCGTCGTCGTCCTCTTTTTAGCACTGCAGCTTTTCCTACCGCAACTTACCTCTGGAGCCAACAAACCTATTCTTGACTACACTTTTTCGGATTGGGTAAATACTATGTGGAGTATACGTGAAGGAGAGTATCCGATAAATATTCCCCTTTGGTTCATTCGCGACTTGTTTATGATGATAATTCTATCGCCAATTTTCCATGTATTTCTACGTTATAGTAAAAACTGGGGTATAGTCTTATTAGGCATACTTTGGCTTTCAAACATCCAAACCTATCCGGGATTCTCGCTTGCTGCTATTTTTTTCTTTACGTTCGGTGGTTGGTTCCGCATGTACGGTCATGATTTTGCCCTCGAAGCTATGAAAATACGGAGCGCTGTCGGGAGTCTGTATGTGTTGCTATTGATAACGAACACCGCACTGTGGTATCATCATGCTGAAGTTGTTCATGCTTATATGCACAATCTCGGAATTTTGGTCGGTATGGCGACAACTATAGGCTGGACAGCCTACGGATTGGCATCCGGACGGCTGCATACGAATACAACCCTATCAAACAGTTCCTTTTTCATCTATGCCTATCATGGCATCTGGATAGCTTTACTTTGCAAACTCTGGGTCAAATTTATTCCGGTATCTACAGGTACTTTATTGTTAGGCTATTTTCTATTGCCACTGGTAATTATAAGTATCGGTGTCGGCGGTTACATTCTGTTGCGCCGCTGGTTCCCGACCTTTACCGCTTGGATTACAGGTGGACGATAATGCTCCAATAAGAAAACTATTTTCTATTTTCTCGAATGTGCAAATAAAAGCGGGATGCCGACAATCGGCATCCCGCTTTTCAGCTACTCCCACTCGATAGTGGCGGGCGGTTTCGACGAGATGTCGTAAACTACGCGATTGACCCCGCGCACTTTGTTGATGATTTCGTTCGAGACGTCGGCCAAAAACTCGTAAGGCAAATGCACCCAATCGGCCGTCATTCCGTCGGTCGAGGTTACGGCCCGCAAAGCGACGCAATTTTCGTACGTCCGTTCGTCGCCCATCACTCCGACGCTCCGCACAGGCAACAGAATCGCGCCCGCCTGCCAAACCTGATCGTACAATCCGGCCTTGCGTAACGAATCGATATAAATTTTATCCACCTGTTGCAGGATGTCGACCTTCTCGGGCGTAATATCTCCCAAAATCCGGATAGCAAGCCCGGGCCCGGGGAACGGATGCCGACCGATGAGCTGTTCGGGAATGCCGAGCGACCGTCCTACACGACGCACTTCGTCCTTGAACAACAACCGCAACGGCTCGACAATCTGCAGGTGCATCTTTTCGGGAAGACCGCCGACGTTGTGATGCGATTTGATGGTCGCCGACGGCCCGTTCACCGAACTCGATTCGATGACATCGGGATAAATCGTCCCTTGTGCCAGCCACTGCACGTTCTGGATTCGCTGCGCCTCCTCGTTGAAGACCTCCACGAAATCCCGACCGATGATTTTGCGCTTCTTTTCGGGATCGGTAACGCCTGCCAGATCGCCCAAGAATTTGGCACCGGCTTTAACGCCCTTGATATTCAGCCCCATATCTTTATACGAAGCGAGCACCTCCTCGAATTCATTCTTTCGAAGCAATCCCGAATCGACGAAGATGCAATAGAGATTCCGTCCGATGGCTTTGTGCAACAGCACAGCTGCAACCGACGAATCGACCCCGCCCGATAAAGCGAGCACAACCTTATCACCGCCGAGCTTCGACTGCAATTCGCGTACGGTATTCTCCACGAAGCTCTCCGAAGTCCACGACTGCGAACATCCGCAAATGCCGACCACGAAATTCCGCAACAGTTGCGTACCGTCGGTCGAATGGTAAACCTCCGGATGGAACTGGATGCCCCAGGTCGGCTCCCCCTCGATATGGAACGCCGCCACGCGAACATCTTCCGTACCGGCAATCAACCGATAGCCGGCCGGTACGCCGGTAATCGTATCGCCATGCGACATCCACACCTGCGTCGTCTGCGGCAGCCCTTGCATCAACGCATCCGAGGGATCGCCCACCGTCAACATCGCACGGCCGTATTCGCGGCTCGGAGCCGGCTTCACCTCGCCGCCGTAGGCCGCAGCGAGCAACTGGGCGCCATAACATACACCCAACAACGGCAACCGTCCTTTGATCTCCGACAAATCGGGCTTCGGAGCACCGGCATCGCGCACCGAATAGGGGCTTCCCGAAAGGATCACGCCCCGCACGGTATCGTCCAGCGTCGGAATTTTGTGGAACGGATGGATTTCGCAATAGACGTTCAACTCACGCACACGACGAGCGATGAGCTGCGTATATTGGGAACCGAAATCGAGTATCAGAATTTTTTCCTGCATGTATGTGTAGGTTACTTATTGTTCAGGTTATGGACGACGATGCGCACGACGAAAAAATAGAGAAACGCACATCCCAGCATCAGATGCTTCAGCCAGACGCGCCCCGTCACCAACCAAGCGACGAACAGCACGCCGATGATCGCCAGCGACCACCAATCGGATTTCAAAATCGGCTGTTTCATCGTCTACCGCTCGCTCGAATAATTTGGGGCTTCGCTCGTAATGGTTACGTCATGCGGGTGGTTCTCGATCACGCCGTTGGAGGTAATCCGGATGAACTTCGCCTGCTGCAGCGCCGCAATATTCGCAGCCCCGCAATAACCCATGCCCGACCGGATGCCGCCGATCAACTGATAAACCGTTTCACTCAAAGCGCCCTTGAACGGCACACGTGCAACGATGCCCTCCGGCACAAGTTTGTTGATATTGTTTTCGCAACCCTTCTGGAAATAGCGGTCGGCCGAACCCGCCTTCATGGCGTCGATGGAGCCCATCCCGCGATAGGATTTGAATTTACGACCGTTGTAGATGATCGTCTCGCCCGGAGCCTCCTCCGTGCCGGCGAACATCGAACCGATCATCACGCAGTCGCCGCCGGCCGCCAAGGCCTTGACGATGTCGCCCGAATAACGCAAACCGCCGTCGGCAATCACCGGCACGTCCGACTTGCGGGCTTCGGTCGCAGCGGCATAGATGGCTGAAAGCTGCGGCACACCAACGCCGGCGATTACCCGTGTCGTACAAATCGACCCGGGGCCGATACCTACCTTCACGCCGTCGGCACCGTTGTCGATCAAAAAGCGGGCGGCTTCGGCCGTGGCGATATTGCCCACTACGACATCGAGCTGCGGATAAGCGGCTTTGATTTCGCGCAACGCCCGCACGATATTGGCCGAATGGCCGTGCGCCGAATCGAGCACGACCGCATCGACGGATTCATCGACCAACGCCTTCACGCGCAGCATCATGTCCGGAGTGATACCGACACCGGCCGCAACGCGCAACCGTCCCTTTTCATCCTTGCAGGCATTCGGGTGATCCTGCACTTTCGTAATATCCTTATAGGTAACCAGACCGACCAGCCGTCCCTGTTCATCGACGACCGGCAATTTTTCGATTTTGTTGTTGAGCAGCACGGCTTTGGCATTGTCCAACTCGGTGCTGTACGTCGTTACTAAGCGATTGCCCGGGGTCATCACGTCGGCGATCCGCCGCGCCATATCGGTCTGGAAGCGCAGGTCGCGATTCGTAACAATGCCTACCAACCGCCGATCCGCATCGACGACGGGAATGCCGCCGATTTTGTTTTCGTGCATCAGCTGGAGCGCATCGCCCACCGTATCTTCTTCGGAGATGGTTATGGGATCGTAAATCATGCCGTTTTCGGCACGTTTCACCCGGCGCACCTGCGCGGCCTGCTCCTCGATGGTCATGTTCTTGTGAATGACGCCGATTCCGCCCTGACGAGCGAGCGCAATGGCCATCGGGGCTTCGGTTACGGTGTCCATCGCAGCGGACACGATAGGGATATTGAGCCGGATATTACGCGAAAAACGGGTTTCGACACAAACCTCTCGCGGCAACACTTCCGAATAAGCGGGTACGAGCAACACATCGTCGAAGGTGAGGCCTTCGGGCAGTACCCTTTCGTTGACGAACGACATAATGAACGGGGTATTTGTTGCCCACAAAAGTAAGCATTTTTTTCGACACGGCCCAAATTCCGGACGTTTTTTTACATCATTCGTCCGAAGGTGTGCCGGCCGAAGAAATAACGCATCAGAATCGAACCGCGATAAAGGTGGGATACTTTGCTTCGCACGGCCGTCCGACGGATTTCGCGCCGCTGACGGTTGAGTTCGCCGTGCCAACGCAGGAAATCGCCGTATGCACGGAACACGGCACAAAAACTCCGGCCATGCCCTTGGGCCAAATAGGAACAAGCCGCCAGAAAATCCAATAACGGCCGCAGCACGATGACCGACGCCCGTTGCAAGGGCGAAGCGCATTTGAGCAACATCGCCAGATTGTTACGGTGATTGAAATAGATCTTTTGCGGCGAATCGGTCGTGAGCGTACCTCCACCCAGATGGTAGACCGTGCTTTGCGGCACGATCCGCACCCGATAGCCGGCCAACTGCATACGCCAACACAAGTCGATCTCCTCCATGTGGGCGAAAAAGCGGTCATCGAAACCGCCGAGCTTCCGAAAAACCTCCGCCCGACAGCAAAACGCTGCGCCGCTGACCCAAAAGACATCGCGGGCATCGTCGTACTGACCGCGATCGACCTCCGTCGTCCGCAAAATACGGCCCCGACAGAACGGATAGCCCAAATAGTCGACATACCCGCCTGCGGCCCCCGCATATTCGAACTTCTCGGGAGCCGTCAACGCCCGCAATTTGGGAGCCACGACCGACACATCGGAATCGTTTTCCAATGCGGTAATCAACGGTTCCAACCATCCGGCCGGTGTTTCGATATCCGAATTGAGCAACACGAAACAATCGGCCTCCAACCGAGCCAACGCCCGATTGTAACCCTCGGCAAAGCCGTAATTCTTTTCGAAGCGCAACACCTCGACCGACGGGAAATCGCGGTCGAGCAGCGCCAAAGAATCGTCCGTCGAACCGTTGTCGGCAACGACGACCTCCACCCCCTCGGGAGCCGCTTCCACGACGCTCGGCAAAAAGCGACGCAGATGCTTGGCTCCGTTCCAATTCAAAATAACGATCTTAACAATCATGCAGCCGTTTCGCTTTCCACCGACGATGCGACCGCATCCGCAATAGGAATTTCGTTGCCATAACCGTCTGTTTTTTATCAATATTCGTAATTTATCTATATCCGCACGCTAAATTCAGCGCTTAATAAATATCTGCACGCCGTCGATCTTGGTACGGATGCGCAACCAGCGCTCCAACGTATAACAATCGACGGACTGCAACGAATCCGCCGGCGTTACCACGCAAATCAACGTCGTATCCCGAGGGGTTCCGGTGTTGTCGAACGTTACCCCCTTCGTCAGCGAAACGGCAGCGATATTCGGCAGAATGGCCCCCATTTCGCGCGAAATATCATCGACTTCGACGTCCGTAACCTGATACCGTTCGAGACGGGATTTCATCTCTTCGATTCGCCGGTTCTTCTCCGCCAGCAAATCCGTGTAACTCTCTTGCAACGAGGCGACATCCAACGCATCCGCCTTGTTCGCCTGACGGACGATCAAATCGGTTCGTTCCAGACCGAAGCCCGCCAACTGCATCCGTGCATTTTCGATGACAGCGTCGTCGAGCGGTTCGCCGACCAACAGCAATTCGATTTGCGACGGGCGATGGCGCGTTTTATACTGTTTCTCGCACTCCACCACCCGCGTATGCGGAAAAGCGAAAACCTGCGCGACATATTTGTCGGCCATCGCTTCGAACACCGTAACCCGCACCATCCGAAAGCCGATGAAAACGCTTGGAATAAAGGTCAACAACGTGATTAGCAACATCGAACGCTTCACATTGCGTTCACGCTCCTTGTCAATGAACGCCTTTTTTTCATAGCGAAGGAAGCGAACCATCAAATAGGTAGCCAGTGCAATGAATACCGAGTTGATAAAAAACAGGTAAAATGCCCCGATGAAAAAGCGCAGCTGTCCGGTCGCGATACCGAAACCCGCCGTACAGAGCGGCGGAATGAGCGCCGTCGCGATGGCCACACCCGGAATGACCGTCGAATTCCGATCGGTGCGTGTCTGCGCGACGATGCCAGCCAAACCGCCGAACAAAGCGATCAACACATCGTACGTGGTCGGTGCGGTACGGGCCAGCAATTCGCTACTGTTCGACGAAAGCGGGGAAATGAAAAAATAGACCGTCGACGTAACGATGGCCACGATAAACATGAGCGAAAAATTGCGCAGCGATTTTTTCAGCAATTCGAAATCGTTGATACCCAGCGAAAGGCCGATTCCCATAATGGGCCCCATGATGGGCGAAATCAGCATGGCGCCGATGATGACCGCCGGCGAATTGACGTTCAATCCTAACGAAGCAATCATGGTCGCGAAAATCAACACCCACAGGTTGACGCCCCGAAACTCCACGCCCTTCGAAATGGCCGCAACCACTTCATCGCGCGACGCGGTGTCCTCATCCAGATTGAAACGCCCTTTCAGAAAAGTACGCAGATGCACGAACCACCGCAGCTTCACTCCATCCGTCTTGTTCGTATCCATACAATCAATCTTCTTCCGTCTCTTCATTCACCGGTCGCTCCGTCTCTTCGCGGCCCTCCTTCGGCTTTCCGGCAACGACCAAAACGAATTCGCCCTTCGGAGGATGTTCGCGGAAATGAGCCAACACCTCGGCGATCGTTCCGCGTACCGTCTCTTCGAATTTTTTGGTCAGTTCGCGCGAGACCGCAATCGGCCGTTCCGGCCCGAATACCTCGGCGAACTGTTCGAGACAACGCACCACGCGATAAGGCGATTCATAAAAAATCATCGTGCGCCCCTCATCGGCCAACGCTTGCAGATGTTTGTTCCGCCCCTTCTTCTGGGGGAGGAAGCCCTCGAAACAGAACCGGTCGCACGGGAATCCGCTCTGCACCAAAGCCGGAACAAGCGCCGTAGCGCCGGGCAGCGTTTCGACCTCGATCCCCACTTCGAGGCACGTTCGCACCAACAGAAAACCCGGATCGGAGATTCCGGGCGTACCGGCATCCGAAACGAGCGCCGCGCTGCGCCCCGCCGCAATCGCCGCAACCACAGTCTGCACGACAGCGTGCTCGTTGAATTTGTGGTACGATTGCAGACGCTTCTCGATACCGAAATGATTCAACAATACGGACGACGTCCGCGTGTCCTCGGCCAAGATGAAATCGACCTCCTTCAAAACGTTGAGCGCCCGCAAGGTAATATCGTCCAGATTACCTATCGGTGTAGGTACGATATAAAGTTTAGCCATCGGCATCAAGCGAATTTTCGTTCCAGCAGCTCCATCAGCAACCGCACGCTGTCGGAGTTGGCATTCCACGTATAGTTTTCAGTGAGATAAATCACGCAATCATCCAGACTTTCAAAAGCATTCAGCTTTTGCATCAGCGTGTCGTAAGCCTCGCTGTCGTCGCCGAACAAATCCCGAATCAATAAAAACCGGTCATTGATTCCGACCGCCTGCCGCAAATCGTAAACCGGCGTCTTGCGACGCAAGGCCGACGCGACATCGCGCGGAGGTTCGATCGTATCGGCCAACGTCTTCACATCGTGGTTGATGACCTCGCCCAAAACATTGCCGGCAAGTGCAGGCGGGACCTCCCGATCGGCAGGAAAGTCGACCGTCGGAACACCGGATACCGGCATCGGAGCATCGCTTACGACCGTCTCTACCGAAATCTCCTCGAACGTAACCGCATCTGTCTTTTCGGCATCGGCCCGCCCCACTCTGCCGGAATGGACGGGACGGGCAACGGGTTCGACCTCCGAATCGGTCCGCACGCCCGCGTCCTCGCCGTAAAGCGACATGATGACACGCTGTTTCCGACGATGGCGCATCGCATCGTCTTCCTCTTTCGGCCCGAACAGCGTCGTTTCCTGAACAGCTGCATCCGGTTGTTTGGTCGTCTGTTCCAAAGGTTCCAGTTCGGGTGCAGAAACCGGTTCGCCTCCGGATTCTGGCACAGGAGCAGCCGCCGACTCCGATTCCGCTTCGGGAACAGATGCAATGGCCGGTTCCGATTGAGGTTCCGTTTCGGGTTGCGGGCCAGCCGGAATGACCGGAGCAATCGGCTCGACCGCCACCGGTTCTTCGACGAATACCGAATGTTCGGGCATCGCCGGTTCCGGTTCGAATTCGGGTTCAGGTTCGGTCTCGGGTTCGAGCGCCAGCATACCGCTCAAATCCAGCCTTGCGACCTCAGCCGCCGTATCTTCGGAGGGAGTTTCCAGCTGGGACGCACTTTCGGTCTTGACAGGAGCCGCAACCGGTTTCGCCTCTTCGGACAAATCGGCAAAACGGATCGCTTCATAGATCGTACGCAACTTTTCGAGCGCCCAATCGCGTTCGAGCGACCCGACCGTTTCACCGGCTCCCCAACCGTCGACCATTGCCGTCAATCGGGCCAACGTCTCCCGTATATTTTTCAAATCCATCTTTCCGCACGAAATTTTTCTCCACAAATATAGTAATTATTTTCTATACCGCACTTGGTTTTGCGACCGGCTTGCACTATCTTTGTTCCGCTAAATAAACAGAAACAACCGATCTATGGCATTACAATGCGGCATCGTTGGCCTTCCCAACGTAGGAAAGTCGACGTTATTCAACTGTCTGTCCAATGCGAAGGCGCAGGCAGCCAATTTTCCGTTCTGCACCATCGAACCCAACGTGGGCGTCATCACCGTGCCCGACCAGCGTTTAGTGAAACTGGCTGAAATAGACAACCCCAAACGCGTCGTCCCGACGACCATCGAAATCGTCGACATCGCCGGCTTGGTCAAGGGCGCCTCGAAAGGCGAAGGATTGGGCAACAAATTCCTCGGCAATATCCGGAATACGAACGCAATCATCCACGTACTCCGCTGCTTCGAAAACAGCAACATCACCCATGTCGACGGGACCATCGACCCCGTACGCGACAAGGGCATCATCGACACCGAATTGCAGCTCAAAGACTTGGAGACCATCGAAAATCGGCTCGCCAAGACCCAGAAACAAGCCACTTCGGGCGGCGACAAAAATGCGAAACGCGCGGTCGAACTGCTTCTGCAATACAAGTCGGCGTTGGAACAGGGTTTGAGCGCCCGTACGATCGAGTTGGATAAAGAGGACAAAAAATTGGTTGCCGATCTCAATCTGCTGACCGACAAACCGGTGCTCTATGTCTGCAATGTCGATGAAAAAAGCGCCGTAACGGGCAATGCCTACACCGAAGCGGTCAAGGCCGCCATTGCAAATGAAAAGGCCGAAATGCTGATCGTTGCGGCAGCCACCGAGGCGGACATCGCCGAACTCGACAGCTACGAAGAACGCCAACTGTTTCTCGAAGACCTCGGTTTGAAGGAATCCGGCGTCGCCCGTCTGATTAAATCGGCCTATAAATTGCTCAATCTCGAAACGTTCTTCACGACAGGCCCCGACGAGACCCGTGCATGGACTTACATCCGCGGCATGAAGGCGCCGCAGACCGCCGGTATCATCCATACCGACTTCGAAAAGGGGTTCATTCGGGCCGAAGTGATCAAATACGACGATTACACGACGCTCGGTTCGGAAAAGGCCTGCCGCGATGCGGGCAAAATCGGAATCGAAGGCAAAGAATACGTCGTGCAGGACGGCGACATCATGCACTTCCTGTTCAACGTCTGAATGGCCGGTGCACGGCATCGCCAGCGGCCCCTGCCGACTTCCTCGGAATCACAGGACGCAACCGACAAACGCTTTCCACCCACAACCAAAACAAAGCAAAACGACCTAATTAATAAAACATATCGGTATGAAAAACGGTAAATATCTTGTTCTGGCTCTTGCAGCCATCCTTTGCGCCGTCGTATTGGGACGCGCCTACACCTACAAATACCGTTCGCAGGACACCATCGTCGTTACGGGGCTCGGTGAAACGGAATTCGTATCCGACCTGATCGTCTGGTCGGGCGCCCTCACGGCCGAGTCGCAAAGCGTGGCCGCCGGTTACGCCCAACTCGAAGCCAACAAACAGAAGGTGCAGAAATACCTTGCGGACAAAGGGATTCCGGCCGATGCTGTGGTCTTCGAATTCGTCAACGTCGACAAGCAATACGAATCGGTCTACGGTGCCAACGGCAACTGGGCCGGACAACGTTTCACGGGCTACATGCTGCGTCAACGGTTCACCGTGGAATCGACCGACGTGGAAAAGGTCGAGGTCGTTTCGCGCGAAATTTCGTCGTTGATCGCCCAAGGCGTCTCGATCGAGGCCTACGCACCCGATTACTACTACACGAAGCTCGACGATGTGAAAATGGGCTTGATCGAAACTGCATCGGCCGATGCCCGAACCCGTGCCGAAAAGATCGCCGACAATGCCGGCACTAAAATCGGTCGTGTCGCATCGGCCCGCATGGGGGTATTCCAGATTACGGGGGCCAATTCCAACGAGGAGTTCTCCGCCGGCGGTTCATTCAATACGTCGAGCCGCACGAAGAAGGCCCGCATCACCATGCGGATCGAATATCGTCTGAAATGAAGTTTTCCAGAATCGCAATATAACAGCTAATAAGTAAATGAATAGACCTGTTCGGGTGCGCTTCGCACCCAGCCCTACCGGCCCTCTGCACATCGGGGGCGTCCGTACGGCACTCTATAACTACCTTTTCGCCCGACAGCACGGCGGACAGATGATTCTGCGCATCGAAGACACCGATTCGCAGCGCTTCGTCCCCGGCGCCGAAGCCTATATCATGGAATCGCTCGCATGGTGCGGTATCGAAATCGACGAAGGCGTCGGTGTCGGCGGGCCCCATGCCCCCTACCGGCAAAGCGAACGCCGCGAAATTTACCTCAAATATGCGTTGCAGTTGGTCGATGCCGGATGGGCCTATTATGCGTTCGACTCGGCCGAAGAGCTCGAAGCCCTGCGCAAGGAGTACGAAAGCCGCGGCGAAACATTCGCCTACAATTATACTGTACGCGAACAGCTCGCCACGTCGCTCTCGCTGCCGGCCAATGAGGTCAAAGCGCGCATCGACCGCGGCGATCAATGGGTCATCCGCTTCAAGATGCCCGAAAACCGACGGGTCGAAATGGACGACCTGATCCGCGGCCACGTGGAGGTCAACACCTCGACGCTCGACGACAAGGTGCTCTACAAATCGGCGGATGCACTGCCGACCTATCACCTCGCCAATATCGTCGACGACCACCTGATGGAGATTTCGCACGTCATTCGCGGCGAAGAGTGGCTGCCGTCCCTGCCCCTGCACTATCTGCTTTACGAGGCCTTCGGTTGGCAGGAAACCCGACCGGCGTTCGCTCATCTTCCCCTGCTGCTGAAACCTACGGGCGGCGGCAAACTCTCCAAACGCGACGGCGACAAGATGGGATTCCCCGTATTCCCACTTTTCTGGAAATCGCCGACTACGGGCGAAACGGCCCACGGCTATCGCGAAGACGGCTATTTCCCCGAGGCATTCATCAACATGCTCGCCCTGTTGGGTTGGAACCCGGGCACCGAGCAGGAACTATTTTCGATGCCGGAGTTGATCGAGCAATTTTCGTTGGAGCGCGTTTCGAAATCGGGCGCCCGCTTCCAACCCGACAAGGCGAAGTGGTTCAATGCGCAGTACATGCACCACAAGACCGAAGCGGAACTGGCCGCGCTCTATCAGCCCATCCTGCGGGAACACGGAATCGAGGTGTCAGATGCCGTTGCGGGCCACGTAGCCGGTATCATGAAAGAACGGGCGACCTTCATCACAGATTTGTGGGATTTGACCTCGTTTTTCTTCATCGCACCACAGACTTACGAAGAAAAGCAGGTCAAAAAGTATTGGAAAGGCGACAATCCGGCCATTCTGCGGGCTTTGCGCGACGTGCTGGCCGCGATCGACGACTTTTCGTTGGAGCATACCGAACAGGTCGTACACGCATGGATCGAAGAAAAGGGGTACGGCATGGGGCAGGTAATGAACACGCTGCGTCTGGCATTGGTCGGCGCCGGCAAGGGCCCGGGCATGTACGACGTAACGTCGTTCCTCGGCAAGGAGGAGTGCCTGCGACGCATCGACCATCTGTTGAACACCTTAAAACCGGCAGAATAACTATGATTACAATCGAACAACAGGTATGGGGCATGACGCCCGAGGGCGAAGCCATCATCCTCTATACCCTGCGCAATGCGCATGGTGCGGAAGTGCGGGTTTCGAATTTCGGCGCGACGGTCCTCGGCGCGACGATGCCCGACCGCGAAGGCCGCATGGCCGATGTCGTTCTGGGCTACAAACATCCCGAAGGCTACTTTTTCGACGGCGCGGCGATGGGCAAGAGCGTAGGCCGTTGCGCCAACCGCATCGCCATGGGACGCATGACCATCGACGGCAAAGCCTATTCGTTGGAAATCAACAACGGGCGCAACCATCTGCACGGAGGCACGAAGAATTTCGCCAACCGGGTCTGGGAGAGTCGCGTGGAGACCAACCGGATCGTCATGGCGTTGACCTCGGACGACGGCGACCAAGGCTACCCGGGCGAACTGCAAGTCGAAGCCGTGTTCGATTTCGATGATGAAAATTCGTTCGAAATCACCTACGTGGCGCAGACCGACCGCACGACGATCGTCAACATGACCAATCACATCTATTTCAATCTGGCTGGCGAAGCGAGCGGCTCGGTGCTTGACCAAGAGCTGCGGCTCAACTGCTCGCAGGTGCCGGAGATGGATGCGTACCAGATTCCGACGGGCAAGCTGCTCGATGTAGCCGGTACGCCGCAGGATTTCCGTGCTTTCCGACCGTTGCGCGAGGGAATTGACGCCGAGTTCAACCACATCCGCGACTTCCGCGGATACGACCATCCGTTCGCCATCGACGGCTGGAAGCCGAACATCTTGGGCGAAGTCGGCGAACTGCGCGATCCGAAATCGGGCCGCACGGTGCAGATTCTCTCCTCGCAACCCTCCGTGATGATCTACACCGGCAACTGGCTGGCCGGAGGCTGCCCCGAAACCAAATCGGGCGGCCGCTATGCCGATCATGACGGCGTGGCTATCGAATGCCAGAATTTCCCCGATGCCGTCAATCGGCCGGAATTTCCGTCGCCCCTGCTCCGGCCGAGCGAACGGTATTGCCAGAAGATCGTTTTCCGGTTCGGGACGTATTAGGTAAAGCGCCCGATATTTTTCGAAGAATAAAGTGCAAAGCGAAGGTTTCGATTCCGGCGAAACCCTCGCTTTTTTCGTAACGAAGAAGATTCGATGCCATTGTTGAGCAGAAAGTTTGGCCGATTGCAAAAAAATTGTTATTTTTACTTGATTCAAACCGCAAAATCATGAAATCATTAGGCATCGACGTCGGTTCATCGTCCGTCAAGGTTTCGTTGTTGGACATCGAGACAGGCGAATGCGTCGCTTCATCGACCAATCCGCAATCCGAAATGCGCATCGACGCGCCCCGTACGGGTTGGGCGGAACAAGACCCCGAAACATGGTGGTATTATGTCTGCGAGGGCATCCGCCGAATCGCCGCCGATCATCCTATGCGCGAAGTGGTCTCCATCGGCATCACCTACCAGATGCACGGTTTGACACTGCTCGACCGAAGCGGAAAGCCCCTGCGCAAGGCCATCATCTGGTGCGATTCGCGAGCCGTCGGCATCGGAGCCGAAGCCTTGGAGGCAATCGGACGCGACTATTGTCTGACCCATACGCTCAACTCGCCCGGGAATTTCACGGCATCGAAATTAGCGTGGGTGAAACGCAACGAACCGGAAATCTTCGAAAAAATCGACCGGTTCATGCTGCCGGGCGATTACATCGCTTACCGGCTTTCGGGCGAACGGACAACCACGGTCAGCGGCCTTTCGGAACAGATTCTCTGGGACTTCAAAGAGGAGCGCCGCGCCGATTTCATCGCCGATTACTACGGCATTCCGCACACGATTATCCCCGAAGCGGGCGTCTCCATCGGCATTCAGGCCCGCACGGACAAAGCGACGGAGGAAGCACTCGGCATACCCGCCGGCACGCCTATCTCCTACCGTGCCGGAGACCAGCCGAACAACGCCTTTTCGCTCAATGTTTTAGAAGCCGGAGAAATCGCGGCGACCGGCGGAACGAGCGGCGTGGTTTACGGGGTCGTCGATACGCCGAAAGCCGATCCGCTGTCGCGTGTCAACACGTTCGTGCACGTCAACCACCGGCCCGAAGCGCCGCGCTACGGCATCCTGCTCTGCATCAACGGCACGGGAATCATGAACTCTTGGATTCGACGCAACATCGTCCAGCAAACGGCCGATTACGTCCAGATGAACAACCTCGCAGAAAGCGTTCCGGCCGGTTCGGAGGGTTTGTTGGTGCTGCCCTTCGGCAATGGGGTCGAGCGCGTGCTCGAAAACCGCACGACGGGAGCCGCAATCGTCGGCATCGACCTGAATCGCCACACAACGGCCCACATCCTGCGAGCCGCACAAGAAGGCATCGCCTACTCGTTCCGCTACGGCATCGACATTATGCGCGGAATGTGGCTGAAACCGGACGTCATCCGTGCCGGAAAGGCCAATCTGTTCCTCTCGCCGCTCTTCCGCCGCACGTTGGCGACGCTGACCGGTGCCCGTATCGAGCTGTTCAATACGGACGGAGCCTTGGGTGCTGCACGCGGGGCCGCATTGGGAGCCGGATACTACCGATCGCGCGAAGAGGCCTTCGCCTCGCTGCGCCGGTTGGAGATTGTAGAACCCGTCGAAGCCGACCGTGAAGCCTTGGAAGCTGGTTACGCCGCATGGTGCCACGAAGTCGATTCGAAACTGAACCAATAAACCTAAATTATTACATAATAAAATGGCTGCAAAAATCTATTTCCCCGAAGTGGGCAAAATTCCGTTCGAAGGTGCCTCGTCGAAAAATCCGATGGCATTCCACTATTACGATCCCGAGAAGGTCGTGAAAGGCCGCAAGATGAAAGAGTGGTTCCGTTTCTCGATGGCGTGGTGGCATACGCTTTGCGCCGAAGGCGGCGACCAGTTCGGCGGCGGCACGAAAAAATTCCCGTGGAACACGGCGGCCGACCCCATCGAACGGGCCAAGGCCAAGATGGATGCCGGATTCGAGTTCATGCAGAAGATGGGCATCGAATACTACTGCTTCCATGATGTCGATTTGGTCGATGAAGCCGCGACCCCGCAGGAATACGAAAAGAATCTGAAAGAGATCGTCGCTTATGCCAAACAGAAGCAGGCCGAAACCGGCATCAAACTGTTGTGGGGTACGGCCAACGTATTCGGCCACGCACGCTATATGAACGGCGCATCGACCAATCCGGATTACGATACGGCGGCTCGTGCCATGCTCCAAATCAAGAACGCCATCGACGCGACCATCGAACTGGGCGGCGACTGCTATGTGTTCTGGGGCGGCCGCGAAGGGTACATGTCGTTGCTGAACACCGACATGAAACGCGAAAAAGAGCACATGGCCACCATGTTGCGCATGGCCCGCGACTACGCTCGCAGCAAAGGATTCAAAGGCACGTTCTTGATCGAGCCGAAGCCGATGGAACCGATGAAGCACCAATACGACGTCGATACGGAGACCGTCATCGGCTTCCTGCGCGCGCACGGATTGGACAAGGATTTCAAGGTCAACATCGAAGTGAACCACGCGACGCTGGCCGGCCATACGTTCGAACACGAACTGCAATGCGCGGTCGATGCCGGTATGCTCGGTTCCATCGACGCCAACCGCGGCGACTACCAGAACGGCTGGGACACCGACCAGTTCCCCATCGACCTCTATGAAATGGTGCAGGCCATGATGGTCATCATTCGCGGCGGCGGTCTGCAAGGCGGCGGCACGAATTTCGATGCCAAGACCCGACGCAACTCGACCGATCCCGAAGACCTGTTCATCGCCCACATCGCCGCGATGGACGTCATGGCGCGTGCGCTGCTGATCGCCGCCGACATTTTGGAAAACTCGCCTTACTGCAAAATGCTGTCGGAACGCTACGCCTCCTACGACGCAGGCGAGGGCAAACGCTTCGAAGAGGGCAAGCTGACGCTGGAACAGGTAGCCGAATACGCCCGCAAGCACGAACCGGCCCAGCACAGCGGCAAGCAAGAGCTTTACGAAGCAATCGTAAACATGTATATTTAAGTCGATTGCGTGCTATCCATAGCAGAAAAAGGCGGAAAGCGTTGGTGCATTCCGCCTTTTGTTTTACCTTTGTCGCAATTCTTAAGGGGTGCTCGCCGTAGCGCGGGCTGAGATTATACCCATTGAACCGGACACGGGTAATGCCGAGACCGGGAACGCATAATCGACAACACATACCCCTTTTCAGTCGTTAACTTAAAATTAAAGTAAGTATGAAAAGGTATTTTTCGATGAGTTTTGCGGCCATCCTGCTGTGCGCGGCTGCCGCAAAGGCGCAGCACGTTCCAAGTATTCCGGACGATTCGCTGCGCATGGTCCGTCTGCAGGAGGTCGAGGTAACCGCGACGCGCGCGACGGCTACGACGCCCGTAGCCCACTCGAACCTCACGAGCGATGAAATCGCGAGAAACAGTTACGGTTACGACATTCCGTCGGTGCTGGCTCTTACGCCGTCGATGATCGCCACCAACGAGACCGGCATCGGAATCGGCGGCACCTCGATGCGGCTGCGCGGTACGGATGCGACCCGGCTAAACGTTACGATCAACGGCGTTTCGCTGAACAATCCCGATTCTCACGCAATGTATTGGTACGACACGCCCGACTTGATTTCTGCGGTCGGCACGATGCAGGTGCAGCGCGGCGCCGGTGTATCGACCAACGGCACGGGGGCATTCGGCGGAGCCATCAGCATGACGACCGAACCGCTTTCGACCGAATTTCGCGGCACGGCATCGCTCTCTTACGGCTCCTACAACACCAACAAGCAGGCCGTAGGGATTTCGTCGGGGCTGTTGGGCGGCCACTGGACGCTGGATGCACGCCTGACGCACATCGGTTCGGACGGTTACATCGACCGCGGTTCGACCGACCTCAAATCCTATCTGTTCCAAACCGGCTATTATAAAGGCAACACCATGTTGAAATTGGTTTCGTTCGGCGGCAAGGCCAAAACCTATCTCACCTACAACGGCGTAACGAAGGAGAATATGGCACTCTACGGACGCCGTTATCACGACAGCGGGCAGTACGAGACCTCCGACGGGCCATTTGTGCTGGCCGACGGCACACACGTCGGCTACTACGATGACCAGACGGACAACTACCTGCAAATCAACAACCAGCTGTTGCTGACCCAACGGCTGAACGATCGCTGGGCGTTGAATGCAACGGCCTTCTACACCTATGGCTACGGCTACCACAAGCAGTACAAGGACGATGCGGAACTGGCGGAATACGTCAATCTCGACACCGGGATCCAGAAGGCCGACCTGATCCGCGAAAAGTTGATGCGCAACCATTTGGGCGGCATCAACGCCTCGGCCAACTACTCGGCCGAACGATTCGACCTGACGTTCGGCGGTTCGTGGAGCTACTACACCTGTCCGCACTGGGGCGAACTCGACTGGGTGGACGGTCTGGCTTCAGAGCAGATCGGCGGCCGCTGGTACGACAACGATGTCGACAAGCAGGATGCCAACCTCTTCGCCCGTGCCTCATGGCAGGTTGCGAACGGCCTGCGTCTGTTCGCCGATCTGCAATACCGCTACGTGAGCTACGAAGCGTGGGGCGTCAACGACAACTACGTTTCGAAAGAGGTAGGTATGCAACCCATCGACGTCGACAAACAGTATCATTTCTTCAATCCCCACGTCGGTCTGAACTACTCGCTCGGCAAACGCAACAATTTTTATTTCTCGTTTGCCATAGCCCAGAAAGAGCCGACGCGCAGCGACTTCACCGACCGCTACCTGTTCGCCGAAGCCGATACCTACCCCACCTCCGAAAAGCTCTACGACTATGAATTGGGGTACACCTACACGGCACCGAAACTGTCGTTGGGCGTGAACCTCTACTACATGAAGTACAAAGACCAGTTGGTGCCGACGGGTCGCATCAACGACGGGTACGACGCCTTGAACGACAACGTTCCCGACAGCTATCGCCGCGGCATCGAATTGTCGGCATCGTGGCGCGTCGCCCGATGGTTCACAGCCAGCGCCAACGCGACCTTCTCGCAAAACCGCATCGAAAACTACCTGCACCGCGTCGTCGATTACGGATTATCGGGCGACGTCGCAGGCGAATACGGTTATCACACGGTTGCCATGGGCACGACCCGACTCGCCTATTCGCCGAAAACTGTTGCCGCCCTGCTGCTCGATTTCCACCATCGCGGATTCGAAGCCATCCTGCACACGCAATACGTCAGCAAGCAGTATTTTACCAACTACGAGAACAGCGCTATGCAGCTCGATGCCTATTGCGTAACGAATCTCAACTTAGGCTATACATTCCGGACACGGGCTGCCAAAAGTGTCCGCATTGGCCTGACGATCAACAATCTGTTCGATACGGAATACGAAAGCAACGGCTACGGCTGGTCGGAAGCCTATACGGACGCTAACGGACAGACGGAACAAACCGACCATGCGTTCTACTTCCCGCAAGCACCGACGAACGTATTGGCCAACGTAACCGTCAAATTCTGACGAATCATCCGGCGAGGGCCCGTTGTTCGGGACGGGCCTTCGCCTTCATTTTCGAAACGAACTATGGATTGGAAACTCGTTCTTCAGCTCACGGGCATCGTGCTCGGGCTGCTCTACCTCTGGCTCGAATACCGCGCCGACATCCGGCTGTGGGTCGTCGGGTTGATTATGCCGATTGTTCACGGCCTGCTTTACTATCGGTCGGGGCTATACGCCGACTGTTCGATGCAGATTTACTACATCTTGGCGGGTCTATACGGGTGGGTCGTATGGATGCGCAGCGAAACACACAAACCGGAACGAGCGAAAACGAAGAAATTCTCGAAAATCGGCCACACGCCGCTGCGGCTGGCCCCGATTCTTTTCACGCTCTTTCTTTGCATTCAGACCGGCATCTACCTGTTGCTCGTTCACTTTACAGACAGCAAAGTGCCTTTCTGGGACAGCTTCACAACGGCACTGTCGGTCATCGCCCTGTGGATGCTTTCGCGCAAATATGCAGAGCAATGGCTCGTGTGGTTGGTCGTCGATTTGACGACCGTTGGACTGTACATTTATAAGGATATTCCCTTTACGGCCGGTCTTTATCTGCTTTATTCGGCCTTGGCCGTAGCAGGTTATCTGCGCTGGCGGAAACAGATTGCAGCGGAATAGGCCGGACGAAGGGCTATTCGGGCAATCCGTGCTGCTCGACATAAGCAAGGAGCTCGTCGCGCAGAGATTTGGGCGTTACGTTCTGCCGCAATACCAGCATATAAGAATTGCGGATTTGCTCGCGGATGAACCGATCGGGCAAATCGCTGTCCGTTCGCACATCGTTCCAATGGCGTTTGTTCAGATGAACGCCGGGCGTTACCTCCGGATAGCGTTCGCGCAGAGCGATCGCCCGCTCGGGATCGCATTTCACGGCTACGCACGTGAAATCGACCATATCCGCCAAAGCGAACATCTTACCGCCGACCTTGTAAACAAGCGTCGTTTCATCGAACGGCGTGGTCTCCTCGCTCATGGGCAACGAAAGGCAATAATCGCGAAAAGTCAGTACATCCATATTTTTCCCAGCGTGTTATAAAAAACGCATCAAACAAAGAGAGCCGCAAACATTTGCGGCTCTCTGAATTTCTCGCGAAGTCCGTCAGCTTCGATTTTATTCGGCCGACTCTTCAGCGGCAGGCTGCTGTTCGTCGCTTGCAGCGGGAACCTCGGTCTGTGGAATTGCCGGAGCAGTCTCAAGCACCTGTTCCTGCAAGGCCTTGACATCCTTAGCGACTTCGGGATCGCCTTCGGCAGCACCGCCCCGATTCATCGCGACCGTAGCAATCAAGCTCAGCACCAAGATGACTACTGCCATCGTCCACGTGAATTTCTCCAAGAAATCGGACGTCTCCCGCACACCCATCACCTGATTCGATGCGCCGAAATTGGCGGCCATGCCGCTCTTGGGATTCTGCACCAATACCGCGAGAATCACCAGAATGCTCGCAATGACGATCAAGGCAACGCAAATCGTGTATAACATATCGTTGAATTTTTAATTATTGTTTTTTTCTCTTTCGATTTTGTCGATAAGCTCGACAAAGTAAATACTTTTTTCGGGATTTAGCAAACTTAATTTACGATAAATCGCTATCGCCTGATCGGAAAGGCCCTGTGCGAGATAGATTTCGGCCAGCGATTCGCTCACCAATTCTTCGTTGTCGGCCAAATCGGGAGCGATCCGCACCTCTTGGTCGGGCTCGCCCTCCTCGGCCACGATCCGCAAATCCGAAACCTCCAAAAAGCGGTCGATCAAATCGTCGGACGATGCCGACTGCAAAGCCGTCGCGTCGATCGGTTCCGCACGGAGCGAACTTTCGACCTGCCACGGAGCCAGCAACGCCGAACGGGCATCGGAACGCCCCGTCGACCGTTCCCGCAAAACCCGTGCGGGCCCGAACCATTCGTAACGCCGAACCAGCGCATCGAGTGCCGCCCCGTCGGGTTCGGCCTCCGGAAAAAGAATTTTTGATAAGCGTTCGATCGATTCCATAAGATAAAATGCACGTTACCAATTGGACGCCGACGCTTGGAAAATGTCGGTTACAATTTTCTCGACAATCTGCGGAATCAATTCGCCCTCGACCTCGGTCAACAGCTTCGTCGAATCGTAATCTTCGTAGGCCGAAAAAGTCTGGCTCCAAGAGGCTTTTTCGTCGATAGCATTGGTGAACCGCACCCGAACCGTAATCGTCAACCGGTTCAACAACGCATAATCGTCGCTCGACACCGATGCCGTAACCGACGTGTAATTGATAATTTCGCCCTCGAAAGCGAAATCGCCCCCCTCGTCGACCTGCGTCAGGCGCGTTCGCTGCGAAAACATATCGACCAGCGCTTCGGTGAGCGTCGAACTCAACATCGGCGAAACCATCGTGGCGTTGTTGGGGAAATAAGCAACCGAAAAGGTCTTGGCCGCCGGCGGAATGGATGCGCCCGACAACGAATACTTGATCGAGACACCGCAACTGCTCGTCGACAACAAGGCCACCGCCCCCACGACCAACCGGATGACAAATTTATTCATCGCTCCCTGCATACTTAATCCTCCTCTATTCCGAGCTCTTTGATTTTCCGATAGAGCGTCCGCTCGGACATGAACAACTCGGCCGCAGCCTCGCGCCGGCGCCCGTTGTTATGACGCAACGCCCGAAGAATCTGTTCGCGCTGCATATCGGCCTTAGTCTTCTCGCGCGGCGGTTCGTCGGTAACCTCTTCGCTTTCGGTATAGACCGGTGCCCCGTTGCCATACGCCGCTCCGCGCTCGACGACGTGCACGGAACTTTGGGCCGTGGTCGGCAACAACGCCTTGATGTCGTACGGCTGCTCGCGATGCACCCACGAAGCCCCCTGCATCAACTCCGAAAGCATCCGTTTCAAATCGTTGATGTCGGAACGCATGTCGAACAGCACCTTATAAAGCAATTCGCGTTCCGTCGACGGATTCGCATCCGCACGAGGCATCTCTGTCGCGATCGGAGCCCCGCCCTCCTGTCGGGGCAGGTATTTGGCCAGCACGTCGGGCGTTATGACCCGCACCTGTTCGATGGCGGAAATCTGCTCGGCGACGTTCTTCAACTGACGGATGTTGCCCCGCCAATAATAGTCCATCAACATTTCGCGGGCCCCGTCGTCGAGCGTTACCGCCGGCATGCGGTACTGCGTCGCCACATCGGACGCGAACTTGCGGAACAACAACGGAATATCCCCTGACCGCTCGCGCAAAGCCGGAACCACGATTGGCACCGTTCCCAAACGATAGTACAAATCCTCGCGGAAACGACCCGTCGAAATCGCCTGCTGCAAGTCGGTATTGGTGGCCGCCACGACCCGGACGTTGGTCTTTTGCACCTTCGACGATCCGACCCGGATGTATTCGCCGGTCTGCAATACCCGCAACAGTCGGGCCTGCGTCGGAAGCGGCAATTCCGCCACCTCGTCGAGAAAGATCGTACCGCCGTCGGCCTCTTCGAAATAGCCCTTGCGAGCATCCACAGCGCCGGTAAAAGCGCCTTTCTCGTGTCCGAAAAGTTCCGAATCGATGGTGCCCTCGGGAATGGCCGCACAGTTGACGGCGATATATTTATTGTGTTTACGGGCCGAAAAGGCGTGGACGACCTGCGGGAAAAACTCCTTGCCCACACCGCTCTCGCCCGTAATCAACACGGTCAAATCGGTCGGAGCCACCCGCAACGCGACTTCGAGCGCACGATCGAGCAATTCCGATGTACCGATGATTCCGAACCGTTGTTTAACCGAATTGATCTGTTCCTGAGTTATCTGCATTTTCTGTCCGTCCAATTTATTCAAGTCGGGTAATCGGTTTGTTCCATCTGTTGCAGCACCTCTTCGGCCTGCCGTTCGCGGGCTTCGCGCCAAAAACCGAACGCAATGGCCGCCACCGCAATCACGGCAGCCAGAATCGCCAGAAACAAGAACCGATCGAACTTGCGGCGAGCCGGTTTGCGCTCCGAATAAACTGCATCGTCGGCCTCCTCGTCCGTTTCATATTCATACGAACGGACGGGACGTTTCGTCGAGACCGAGCCCTTTTTCGTCGGCGCATCCGCATCGTCCGGCTCGTCGCTGAAAGCCATCCGCACCGTCTCGGCCATGCGGGCCGTATCGATATGCGACTTGTAGGATGAATCCAGCTCCACCGGCTGCACGCTGCGCACCTCCACTCGGGGCGCCGATTGCATGGTCGAAGTCGAAACGGCATCGACGGCAGGTTCGGGAGCCGGTTTTTCGACAGGCTTCGGAATCGGCGGGGTTTGCCGGCCGACGAACGGAGCAGGAACAGGCTCGACCAGTTGAGTAGTGGATTGCTCGAGCCGAACAACCGGCCGATATGTAAACACAATCGTTCCGTTGGGGCCCGGTTTCATCGTACCGAAATCGGCGAGACGGTATTCCGTGCCGTTTTCCACCGCCCGGCGCACCTCGAAGACGAACCGGTCGATTGCACCGGCCGCCTCGACCTCGCTCCGTCCGTCGGCCACCAACAAACCGCGCAAAACCCCATCGTCGCGCTTCATCAGTTCCGAAAAGACGATGCTCCTGCCGGGCTCCTTGACGAGAAAGGCTCCCAACTGAGGAACGACGATCCGTTTGTGCGTCTCCAGATATTTCGTCAGGACAGTCAGCAACTCCACCGCACCACTTTCGCTTTATTCGATTTACGGCTCAAATTTACCGCTTTTCACAGAAAAAAGCAAAATCCGGCCTACTTTTTCAAAATAATCGGCGAAAGCGGCGGCGATCCGGAAAATAATCGTTTACTTTGCATCCCGTAACCCGAACCCGATCCGATCGAGCTACATTGTCCCGAAATTTGCAATGTAACCGAGACAGATTCCTTACGAAAACGACAACAAACCATGAAGGACAAGTACATCGACCTCATCGAACAATCGTTCGACTTCCCGCAGGACGAGTTTTCGGTCGAAGACAACGAACTGCAATTCCATGACATTCCGCTGATGGAGTTGATTAAACAATACGGCACTCCGCTCAAAATCACCTATCTGCCCAAAATCTCGTCGCAGATCAATCGGGCGAAGCGCATGTTCAACGTAGCGATGGCGAAGGTCGACTACAAGGGTTCGTACAACTATTGTTACTGCACCAAGTCGAGCCATTTTTCGTTCGTGCTGGAGGAGGCGATGAAAAACGACATTCATCTGGAAACCTCGTCGGCCTACGACATCCATATCATCAATGCGCTCTACGACAGCGGCATCATCGACAAAGACCGCTACATCGTCTGCAACGGATTCAAACGTCCGCAGTATGTCGAGAACATCGCCCAATTGGTCAACGACGGTTTCATCAACACCATTCCGGTGCTCGACAACAAAGAGGAACTCGATCTCTTCGAAGATGCCTTCACGAAACAATGCAAGGTGGGCATCCGCATCGCCTGCGAGGAGGAGCCCAAATTCGACTTCTACACCTCGCGGCTCGGCATCCGCTACAACGACATCGTCGATTTCTACAAGGCCAAGCTCAAGAACAGCAAGAAATTCCAGCTCAAGATGCTGCACTTCTTCATCAATACGGGCATCAAGGACACGGCCTACTACTGGAACGAATTGTCGAAGTGCATGAACGTCTACTGCGAACTGAAACAGCTCTGTCCGGAGTTGGACAGCCTCAATATCGGCGGCGGATTCCCCATCAAGAACTCGCTCAATTTCGAATACGACTACGAATATCTGACCGAAGAGATCGTCGCCCAAATCAAAAACATCTGCCAGCGCAACGGCATCGAAGAACCCAACATCTTTACGGAGTTCGGCTCTTTCACCGTGGGTGAAAGCGGTGCGGCGCTCTACTCCATTGTGAACCAAAAGCAGCAGAACGATCGGGAGAATTGGTACATGATCGACTCATCGTTCATTACTACTTTGCCCGACACATGGGGCATCAACCAACGCTACATCATGCTGGCCATCAACAACTGGGACAAGGAGTATCAACGGGTGTTCCTCGGAGGGCTCACGTGCGACAGCGAGGATTTCTACAATGCGGAGTGCCACACCAACGCCATCTTCCTGCCCAAACTCGAAAAAGGCAACACGCAATACATCGGCTTGTTCCACACGGGCGCCTATCAGGAATCGATCGGCGGGTTCGGCGGCATCCAGCACTGCCTGATTCCGGCCCCGAAGCACATCGTCATCGACCGCGACAAGTCGGACAACGAGTATTATACGCGCCTGTTCGCCAAGGAGCAGTCCTATCGGTCGATGCTGCGCATTTTAGGCTATTGATCCGATGAGCGCATACGCAGAACGCGCGGCGGAAAACACCCGCCGTGCCCATCAAATCATCGCCGCACTCGGGTTGCAACGGCTTTGGCAAAGCATCGGCGCCGAAGTCCGGCAGGTCGGTTCCCTGCGCATGGGGCTGTTGGCCAAGCATCGGGATCTGGACTTCCATATCTATTCCGACCGCATCGACATCCGGTCGGATTTCGAAGTCATGGGGCGGCTTGCCTCCTGCCCGGGTATCGAGCGGGTCGCATTCGGCAATTCGCTCGACACCGACGAAGCCTGCGTCGAATGGCACGCATGGTATCGGGACGAAGAAAACGAATTGTGGCAAATCGACCTGATCCACATTCTGTGCGGATCGCGATACGACGGTTATTTCGAGCAGGTGGCCGACCGCATCGCCGCAGCGTTGACCGACGAACGGCGCGAAGCCATTCTGCGGCTGAAATTCGAAACGCCCGACGAGCTGAAAATCATGGGAATCGAGTATTATCAAGCGGTCATACGGGACGGCATACGCACTTGGGAGGAGTTCGAAGCGTGGCGGGCGACGCATCCGGCCGATGGCATCGTCGAATGGATGCCCTAATCGGTATTGTTTTAATAGAACGGCAACCCGTTAGCAAAGCGGGATTAGAACCACAACCAATTAATAAAAGCCCTCGAAAACAGGCAGGTTTTCGGGGGCTTTTTTCGGACTGTATACAACTAATCTCTTATGGCACCGACAGCCCGAATGATTCTGCAAAAGGTAGGTTCCTTTCCGGAATCGAATCGTTCTTCGGCGGCAGGGACATTTGCCCTATACGGATGATCTTCTTCAGACGATACGGCTGAAAAACTCGACCGATGCTCCGTTCTCCGCAGAGGCCTCGAAAAAAAAGATTCTTCCGGAATTGGAAGATGCAAGGCAGGTCTTCTGGCTTGTCCCGTCCGCAACGCCTTCCCGGTCATAAACCAGTGGCTCAGAAACTGTTGCGGAACATACAGGGACTTACAGCAGCGGGAACTGCTGCCGATTCACACGGCATTCCCATTCAATCGCGCCGGACGCGGACGTCCTTTGCGAACCATTGCAATGCAAAGTTAAGAAATAAATTCGTATCTTTGCAACGCAAACCCAAAAAAATTGCAATCGAAGATGAAACACGCATACGTTTTCCCGGGTCAGGGTGCTCAGTCCGTCGGGATGGGCAAAGACCTCTACGACCACGTACCTGCCGCCAAAGAGCTTTTCGAGCAGGCGAACGAGATTCTCGGATTCCGCATCACGGACATCATGTTCGCCGGCTCGCCCGACGAACTGAAACAGACCAAAGTTACGCAACCCGCCGTATTTCTCCACTCGGTCATCATGGCCAAAGCGCTCGGCGTAAAGCCCGATGCCGTCGCCGGACACTCGTTGGGTGAATTTTCGGCATTGGTCGTTGCTGGTGCTCTCTCGTTCGAGGACGGTCTGAAACTCGTATCGAAACGTGCCCAAGCCATGCAAGCCGCCTGCGAAGCACAGCCCGGAACGATGGCGGCCATTCTCGGTCTGGACGACAAGACGGTCGAGGATATTTGCGCATCGACCGAAGGCGTCGTCGTCGCAGCCAACTACAACTGCCCGGGACAGCTCGTGATTTCGGGCGCCGTCGAGGCCGTCGAGGCCGCTTGCGAAAAGGCCAAAGCCGCCGGTGCCCGCCGTGCATTGCGCCTGCCGGTCGGCGGTGCGTTCCACTCGCCGCTGATGGAACCGGCCAAACAGGAGTTGGAAAAAGCCATCAACGATGCACCGTTCCAGGCCCCGACCTGTCCCATCTACCAGAATGTGGATGCAAAGCCCTATACCGATCCGGCGAAAATCAAGGCGAATCTGATTGCCCAGTTGACGGCTCCGGTACGCTGGACTTACATCGTGCGCAACATGCTCGCCGACGGCATTACGGAATTCACCGAACTCGGCCCGGGCAATGTGCTTCAGGGATTGATTAAGAAAGTGGATGCCGAAGCCAACGTCGAATCGAAATCGACCTTGTAAACCGCATCGCATTCGTTCGTTCGAACGGGCCGCACCTCGCGCAGGATGCGGCCCGTTTCGTCTCTTTCGAAACAAGGCGTCCGAACCAAAAATTTCGACGGCAGGAGTTGCATTTATTAAATATATTTATTAATTTTGCGCGGTAAATTAAAAAATGCGAATCGAAAGATGACCTCACTGACCGAGTTTTTCAATAAACACGAAGAGGATGCCTTGAAGGGAATTTCCCATAAAAACAACATCATCAAACGCAACATCATCGCGCACATGGCCGTCAACGGCGAATGCACCCTTTCGGAACTGACCAAAGAGCTGCATATCAGCGTACCGACCATCACCAAATTAGTACAGGAATTGGTGGAGGAGAACATCGTGTGCGATTTGGGAAAAGTGGAAACGCCGGGCGGACGCCGCCCCAACATTTTCGGACTGGCCAATTCGGCGATCTATTTCGCGGGCGTGAACGTCGGCCGCGACAACATGACCTTTCTGATCACCGACCTGCAAAACAACATCATCAAGGAGGAGACCGACAACACGTTCGAACTGCTCGACCGACCGCAGTGCATGGAGCATATCTGCACGAATATCGAACGGTTCATCGCGAACTGCGGCATCGACCGCGGCAAGATCCTCGGCTTGGGCGTCTGCATGACGGGCCGCGTCAATCCGGACACGGGCCGCAGCTACAAATATTTCACGTCGAGCGAACAGTCGCTGCGCGACATCCTCGAAGAACGGGTCGGCATCCGCGTGCTGCTCGAAAACGACACCCGCGCCCGCTGCTATGCCGAATACACCTGCGGCAAATCGAAAGACGAAAGCAACGTGCTCTACCTGCACATGGGTCGGGGCGTAGCCATCGGAATCATCGTCGACGGACAACTCTACTACGGCAAAAGCGGTTTCGCCGGCGAGTTCGGCCATATTCCGTTCTTCGACAACGAAATCATCTGTTCATGCGGCAAGAAGGGCTGTTTGGAGACCGAAGTTTCGGGTATCGCCATCGAGGAAAAGATGCGGCATCTGATCGAAAAGGGGGTCAACACCATTCTGCGCGAACAATACGAACAGAAGAAGCCCATCCATATCGATGAAATCATCGCCGCGGCGAAAAACGACGACAACTTGTCCATCGAATTGATCGAAGAAGCCGGCGAGAAGGTCGGCAAGGCGGTCGCCTTCCTCATCAATACATTCAATCCGGAGACGGTCATCGTCGGCGGCAACTTGGCCGCGGCGGGCGACTACCTGATGCTCCCGCTGAAATCGGCGACCAACAAATATTCGCTGAATCTCGTTTACAAGGATACGAAATTCCGCGTTTCGAAGATGTCGGAAAATGCCAATGCCTGGGGCGTGGCGATGTTGATCCGCAACAAAATCATCGGACTTTGACACCGATCGAAGGAGAACTCATCCGCTTGCGGGCCGTCGAGCCGGAGGACATCGACCCGATGTACCGATGGGAAAACGATCCGTCGGTCTGGCGTGTAAGCGGCACAACCGCTCCTTTCTCACGGCATACGTTGGAGCGGTTCATCGAAGAGCAGCGGTTCGACCTTTTTCAGACCCGCCAGCAACGGTTGATGATCGAAACCCGGGCGGACGGGCAGGTCGTCGGAGCACTCGATTTGTTCGAGTTCGACCCGCTGAACGGACGGGCCGGAATCGGCCTTTTGATCTATCCGGCGGACGCCCGCGGCAAAGGATATGCCAAGGATGCCGTATCGACGGTTTGCCGATACAGCCGCGAGGTGTTGCGTTTGCATCAACTATGGGCCAACGTCGGTGCGACGAACGAAGCCAGTCTGGCCCTTTTCCGCAATGCGGGATTCACGGAGATCGGCATCAAACGCGACTGGCTCTGGACGCCCGACGGCTACACGGATGAAATTCTGTTCCAGAAAATTTTAGAATAACCGAGGCTCATTTACGAGCCACAATATAAATCGAGCGGGACGGCTGCAACAGAAAGCCATCCCGCTCGGGTATTCAACGAATATCGTTTGAACTATTCCAACCGTCTAGAACCGTCCGAAATGACCACATCGTAGATTTTCGGTTCGTGGCCGTATTCGGCCGCGAACTTCGACTTGACCGTAGCGACGAAATCATCGTACAGCTCCTTCTTGACCAGATTGATGGTGCAGCCGCCGAATCCGCCGCCCATGATGCGCGAACCCGTAACGCCGCACGCTTTCGCAACCTCGGCGAGGAAATCCAGTTCGACGCACGACACTTCGTAATCCTTCGAAAGGCCCCAATGCGTCTCGTACATCTTCTTGCCGACCGTCTCGTAATCGTTCCGCTCCAGCGCATCGCAAACATCCAATACGCGACGCACCTCGCCGATAACGAAGCGGGCCCGCTTGTAATCCTCCTGCGACAGTTCGGGGGCGACCTCTTCGAGCATCGTCAGGTCTGCATCGCGCAGGAACTGTACGTGCGGATGTTTTTTCTGCATCGTCGCAACGACCCGTTCGCACGACTGACGGCGTTTGTTGTAGGGCGAATCGACCAGTTCGTGTTTCACCCGCGAATCGACCAGCAAAAGTTTGTATCCATGCGCTTCGGGGTCGAACGGGAAATAGACATACTCCAACGAACGGCAGTCCAGCCGCATCAGACACCCCGCCTTGCCGAAGACCGAAGCGAACTGGTCCATGATGCCGCAATTCACCCCGCAGTAGTTGTGTTCGGTGGACTGGCCGACCTTCGCCAGCTCGAATTTGTCGATGTTGCAATGGAAAAGCTCGTTCAACGCATAGGCATAGGTCGATTCCAACGCTGCGGACGACGACATGCCGGCTCCGAGCGGGACATCGCCGGAGAACACGGTATCGAATCCGCCGATTTTGCCACCCCGTTTCTGCATCTCGCGGCATACGCCGAAGATGTAGCAGGCCCACCCTTCGCTGGGTTTGTCCTCTTCGTTCAGCCCGAACGAGGTCTGTTCGCCGAGGTCGAGCGCATAGGCATTCACCCGGTCGGTTCCATTGAGCCGAATCGCAGCCACGATTCCCTTATCGACGGCGCCCGGGAAAACGAACCCGCCGTTGTAATCCGTATGCTCGCCGATCAGGTTGATACGGCCCGGAGAGGTGAACAACTGGGCGCCCTCGCCATAGAGTTCCTCAAATTTCTTGCTAACTTTCTGTTTCATGGTATCAATAGTTTTATGGTTTTTCGGTCGCTTATTGCAACGAAGATAAGCATAAACCGACTAAATTCCAATAATTTTCCGGTTTTTATCCTCGAATCGAATACCCGCGCAACTCCCGACGGAGCTCTTTTTCGCGGCCGCCGGTCAGACGGTCGAGCAGGGCATGGAATCGGGGCGAATGGTCGTGATGAACCGTATGACAAAGTTCGTGCAAGAGGACGAAATCGCGCAGATGTTCGGGCAAAAGCATCAAAAAAAGGCTCAGCGAGAGCGTATTCCGACAGGTGCAACATCCCCACTTCGTCCGTGCGGCCCGAATTGTCAGGCCGGCATATTTCAGACCCGTCTGTTGCGAAAGCCGTTCGAGACGGGTGGGCAAATCGGCTTTCGCCGCACGGCGCAGCTCCTCAATCCGCTCTTTCGCCTCGGCGGGCGGCAACAGGGGTTCGACAGGCGTGCGGGCCGCGAGCCGCTGCCGGGCCCGTTCGACCCACGCGACCTTGCTCTCCAAAAAAGCCAGAGCCTCCCGTTGCGAAACCCTGCGCGGATAAACCAACCGCACCGCTCCGCCCCTGCGCACGCTGATCGAAATTCGCCGAGCCCGCGCCGACTGCACGCAGGCAATTTCGCCCAAAACCGGATGATTCATCGCGTCATCAGCAATTCGACCGTCGCATCGGCACACCCATACGAAACCGAATCGCGGCGTCCGACCCTCAAATCTTGGAACACGATCCGCACCCGCTCGTCGCGATAGTCCAAAAAACGCATCGCCTGCTCCTCGTCGAGACTGAAAAGCTGCTCGAAAGTCAGCTCCGTACGCTCCATTTGCCGACGCACCAATTCCTCGCCGGAAAGGACGAGCAACGGCCGGCCGTCGAGCGTTACGCGCAACGTATCGGAAGCGAAATGTGCTCCGTTTTTCTCATTCCGTCCATGTTCGACATTGGCATAAAGATTCGGATAAGCGTCCGTCTGCGGAATCGGAGCGTTCTGCGGCAGCTCTACCGTTGCAATGGTAGCGACAACGACCTCTTCGACCGCCGCTGTATCGAGTGCCCACGGCAACAGTTCGTATTCCAAATTCCAAGAGTTGGAACGCTCCAATCCTAACGAGGTATGGAAGGCCGTATCGCGATGCTCGACATAGCGCATCGCCGAAAAGAAATCGGCATAATCACCACGCCGCACCGAATCGGACAACGGAACAGGCCGCCGGACGAAACGCCCTTCGGCATCGAGCATCCCCAGTTCGCGGCCTAACCGTTCGAAGCGCGCCCGCTGCGACTGCAACCCGATGCGTTCGGGCGACAGGGCCGGAACGTAGGCCACAGCCGCGAAAAGCACGAATGCCGAAGCGAACAGCCAGCGATAACGTCCCCCACGCAGGAAAAAGAAGATCACGGCGAGCGTCATCACCAAACCGCAAACAAGCAGATAGACGCGCGAATCGGTCAATCCGTATTCGCCGACACGGCGTGCGGCTCCAACCCAGAACAGCAAGGTCGGCACCAACATGACGAAGCTGAAACGGTCGTAGAACCAATCGGCGACCCGTTTTTCGACCAATTCGCGCAACAACCGCACGACGAATGCCGTAAGAATGAATCCGAAAACCAAATAGGCCACCCCGCCGCGCGGCAGCGACAAGGCGATCAATATCTTGATGACATACAGGTGCAAAAGGAGCGCATAAACGATAAGCGCAGGGGTAAAGATCCAGTTTACCAAAACCTCGCCGATACGGGCCAAGCGGTACTCCGCCTGCTCCCAGCGATCGAGCAATAGCAGGAAGAGCATCGGAGCAGCCAGAAAATTCGCGACCGGTACGACATCCACCGCCAACTGCTCGACCCAACGCATTTCGTCGAACCCGAAGATGTAGGCCGCCGACCAGAGCGTCGCCTCGAAAAGGCCCAACGCGATATTCGCGAACAGCAGCGATACGACGGCCGCCCGCAGATAGAGCAGGACATCCGTCGCGAAACGCCGGTTATCGCGCGCCCGACGGCACAGCAGCAGGGCCAACGGCACCAAAACGCCCAGCGTCAGGGCGAATTGCTCCGTTGCGACCCATTCCGGCAACCCCGTCCAAAACAGCAGCGGCACGAGCGGCGCCCAACACACATAGTAGACGCGGCGCCATGGACCCGAACCGGCCAAAGTATTGATGACAAGCGCCCCAAGCGAAAAGAGGGGGAAAATCCACAGGCACTGAGCCGGAAAGAGCGGAAATTCCTCCGCCTCGGTCCACCAGATAAACAAAGCGGCCAAAGCCGTCTGCAACGCCGTCTCGACGGGATACCGCCGCACGACCTGCACGAGCCCCCGACGAAGCTCGCACCAATAGTTTTTCAATTTGCCTTTCATACCCTCTCTCTTTTATCGATTTCACTCCTCTATCCGCTTCACTCGCCGATCCGCTGCCGCACCACCTCGAACAGCATGACCGCCGCCGCTGCCGACACATTGAGCGATTCAATATGCCCAATAAGCGGGATGGCCAACTGTTCGTCGCAAAGTTTCAGCACCTCTTTCGAGATGCCCGTATCCTCGGCCCCCATGACGAGCACGGTCGGCTTGCGGAAATCGGCGTCGTAAAGCAGTTTGCGGCTCTTTTCCGTGGCGGCGACAAGCTGGAATCCTTCGGTCTGCAACTGCTTCAGCGTGTTGCGGATCGAGCCGACCCGACAGACCGGTATCGTCGTCAGCGCACCGGCCGAAGCGCGGATCGCTTCGGCATTGACGGGCGCCGAGTTTTTCAGCGGCGTAATCAATCCGTGCGCTCCGGCGCACTCCGCCGAGCGGGCGATCGCCCCGAAATTGCGCACGTCGGTAACCCCGTCGAAAAGCACGATCAACGGCGTTTCATCGTCGGGCACGCGTTCCAGAATATCCGTCAGTTCGACATACTCGATCGCGGCGGTTTGCGCCACGACCCCTTGATGATTGCCGCGGGTCAACCGGTTCAGCTTTTCCACCGGCACCTCCTGCCAGCGCAACCGATGACGGGTGCACAGGTCTTTCAGCTCCTGCATCAGCTGGCCGTCGGCCCCCTTGCGGATATAGAGTTTTTCGATTTGCCGTCCGGCTTCGACGGCCTCGGCCACAGGCCGGATGCCGAATATCAAATTGTCTACCATGTTTCTATTCGATTTGTCAACAAAGATAGGCGAATTTATCGTGAAATTCATTATATTTGTCAGGTATAATTCAAAATCCGTAGCCTATGGAATAGATGCGTAATTCGATACGCACATTTTAGACATATTGAAAAAAGCGTTAGCTTTGATTCTCGCTTCTGAAACTTCGACACTTTCACAAGCCATCGAGAGTAAAGTGATGACGCTCACGCTTCGGCGTGGGCTTTACTCATATTTGATGGCAAGGTAGTCGAAGACCTCAGAAGCAGATAACAGAGTTTTGTCCGCGCTCTTTTTTTGTGCGTATTTTCATAATTTCAGGACATTTATTATCAAAAACATTTAATGTATGGAAATTTATGAAAAACTTCTTGAAGACCGTTGTTCTGCTTTTACTCACATTTTCGTCTTGTAGTAAAGATGATTCCGAGCCCAATTATCCCGACAATAACAATTCTTCTTTCACTCTTTCCACCCCTTCGGGATTAAAGGCAAATGCTCGTGCCGATGGTTCTGTATACATTTCATGGAATTATGTAACCGGAGCTACAAAATATAATATATATCGTTGCAATACGATGTCCGGTAGTTATTCTTTAATAACAACTGTTACTGGAACAAATGCGACCGATTATAATCCTCTGAAAGGATATAATTACTATAAAGTAAGCGCCGTGCAAAACGCAATGGAAAGTGGACTTTCATCTTATGTATCTGTTGTCGTATCGAATAATAGCGGAGGAAGCGATAATGACAGCGGCTCCGGCAGCGGTAGTGGCTCCGGTAGTGGGAATACAACACAACAAAAGCCCGAGGCACCGACGAATGTAACGGTTTCCAATGAAGGTAATAATTATATACCGGATGTGCGGATACGCTGGAATACGGTAAGCGGTGCAACCAAATATTACATATACAAAAGCTCTTCAGCTAACGGATCGTATTCAAAAATAGGAGAGAACACCTATAATTTATATGCCGACTCCAATGCTCCTACAAACGGTGGTTCTGCCTATTATAAAGTAAAAGCTGTCAATAATGCGGGAGAGAGTGCATTCAGCAATTACGCAAAATATACATCTGTAAGCAATGATGAAGCTTTTGCCCCTGCTATTACATACGGAAATTGTACAGCAAGTGGAAGTACCATAACTTTAAGATGGTCATTCCAAACAGGACATGGATATGGCAAAGCGACAAATGTCATATTGCGAGTATGGAATCCATATGCCGAAGAGTGGCAAGATACGAAATTAAGTACAACAGCTACTTCTGCCAATTTTAATTTCACTTATAAAATCGATAACTATGGATTCGTAAAAGCGGGTATCGTCGTTAGTAATGCAAAAGGATCATCAACCCCAGGAGCAAAGGTTTATGATGCAAAAAATAAAAAGTGGATAAATTAAATATATCAATCTTCATTTTTTGCGGCACTCTTTTTCGGGTGCCGTTTTTATTGTCTATTATTTTATTTCCCTTCGGTTATCTCCAATTCGTACGACGCCTTTTCCCATTCGTGCATCTGGTGGTCGTAACGGGTTTTCAATTCGTTGTAAGCCTTGTAATCGGCTTCATCGTAGTCGGTTGCTGCGGCGAATTTCGCATCGTATGCGGCGATCTGCCGTTCGATATCGGCCAAATCGGCCTCGATCGTCTCCACCGCCTTGCGCAATTTACGCAACAATTTTTCCTGCTCCTTTTTCTGTTCGTAGGAGAGTTTACCTCCGCCGGACGAGGACGTCTCGACCGGTTTCGCCTTCGTATTCGCCGCCGCAGGAGCCGATTTGGCGGTCGAAGCCTCGCGCCGCTCCAATTCGTGCAACGACTCCAATTTGCGCTTTTCAAGGAAATAGTAGATGCCACCCAAGTATTCGTGCACCCGACCGTCGCGGAACTCGTAAACTTTGTCGACCATGCCGTCGAGGAACTCGCGGTCGTGCGAAACGACGACCACCGTACCGTCGTACTTCATGATGGCGCTTTTCAGAATATCCTTCGAACGCATATCCATGTGGTTCGTCGGCTCGTCGAGTACCAACAGATTGCGCGGTTCGAGCATCATGCGGGCCATCGCCAGACGCGCCCGCTCGCCGCCCGAAAGCATCTTCACCTTCTTGTCGATGTCCTCGCCGCGGAAAAGGAACGCCCCGAGAATATCCCGCAAACGCGTGCGAATATCCCCCACAGCCACCCGATCCAACGTATCGTAAACGGTAAAATCGCCGTCCATCAAATCATCCTGATTCTGCGCATAATAGCCGATATTGACATTGGCGCCGATCCGCACCGAACCCTCCGTCGGAGTCAGCTGACCGACCAGCATGCGGGCCAACGTGGTTTTTCCCTCGCCGTTGCGCCCGACAAGCGCGATGCGGTCGCCCTTTTCGATGACGAAGTTCGCCCCGCTGAATACGTGCTTCGAACCGAACGACATGCCCGCTTCGTCGATCTCGGCGACCACCTTGCCCGAACGGGGCGCAGGCGGGAACTTGATGTTCAAGGTCGCCAAATCCTCCTCCTCGACCTCTAACCGTTCCAATTTCTCCAACTGTTTGATGCGGGACTGCACCTGATTCGATTTCGTCGGCTTGTAACGGAACTTCTCGATGAACTCCTCGGTCTTTTCGATCATCCGCTGCTGGTTTTCGTAAGCGGCCAGCTGCTGCGCCCGCCGTTCGGCCCGCAGTACGACGTATTTCGAGTAGGGAACCTTGTAATCGGTGATGTGGCCCAACGAAAGTTCGATCGTGCGGTTCGTAACGTTGTCCAAAAACGCGCGGTCGTGGGAAATCAGCAACACGGCGCCGTTATAATTGCGCAAATACTCCTCCAACCACTGAATGGATTCGATGTCCAAGTGATTGGTCGGCTCGTCCAGCAGGAAGATCGAAGGCCTCCGCAACAACAGCTTCGCCAACTCGATCCGCATGCGCCAACCGCCCGAAAACTGGCTCGTCGCCCGACCGAAGTCCTCGCGCTTGAATCCGAGACCGAGCAGCGTCTTTTCGATGTCGGCATCGCGCGTCTCGCCGCCCAGAATATGATAATGATCCTGCGCATCGTTCAACCGGTGAAGCAGTTGCTCGTAGGCCGGACTTTCGTAATCCGTCCGTTCGGCGATTTCGCGGGTCAGTCGGTCGATTTCGGCCTCTAACCGCAGCACCTCGTCGAATGCCTTGGCCGTCTCCTCCACGAGAGTCGTCGTATCATGCACCCGCATCTGCTGCGGCAGATAACCGATGGTGCATTCGCCATTGATCGTTACGGCGCCCGAAGTCGGTTGCTGTTCGCCGGTGATGATACGCAGCAGCGTGGTCTTTCCGGCCCCGTTGCGGCCGACCAGACCGATGCGGTCTTTGGGATTTATCAAAAACGAAATACGGTCGAAAAGCGTCCAACCGCCGTAACTGACCGTCAAATTATCGAGTGAAATCATCTTTTATCATCAACATTGTAACAAACGTTCGATTTCCGATTCGGGGTCTTCGGCGCCGAAAACGGCGCTTCCGGCCACCAGCACATTCGCTCCGGCCTCGTAAAGTTCGCGGGCGTTCTGGGACGATACCCCGCCATCGACCTCGATCAACAAGTCCGGATTGTCGGCATCGGCCATCTGACGAAGGCAGCGAATTTTATCGAAAGTGGCAGGGATGAACGACTGCCCGCCGAAGCCGGGTTCGACGCTCATGAGCAGCACCATATCCACCGAAACAAGCCACTCGCGCACCGTCTCGACTGGCGTCGCGGGCTTGATGGTGATGCCCACGCGCGCACCGCACGCGCGAATCAATGCGATGCAGTGAGCCGGATCGGCGCAGGCTTCGAGATGGAAGGTTACGAGGTCGGCTCCGGCCTCGACGAATCGCTGCACGTAACGTTCGGGCTCGACGATCATCAGATGAACGTCGATCGTTTTGCGGGTCGCCCGCCGCACGGCCTTCAGCACGGGGAATCCGAACGAAATGTTGGGAACGAACACGCCGTCCATCACATCGACGTGCACCCATTGGGCGGCACTGCGGTCGAGCATGCGGATCGTCCGGTCGAGGTGTCCGAAATCGGCCGAAAGAATCGACGGAGCGAGAATACGTTGCTGTTCCATGCTTTTTATTAAATAGGGAGGAGGAAGCCGGAAGCTTCCGACCCGAACATTTTCTGCAAAGATAGCGCAAGCCGACCGCACAAACAAATTTTTATTGATTGTCGCCACACTCATGCCCATTCGTCGACCCGCTCCGGAAGCCCCTGTCGCCCTATTTTCAGCCGACATGCAAAGAATTTACAAAAAAACGACGGTCGTTTCCTTTTTTTTCCCTAATTTCGCTTCCGAAAAAGGCCTTTTTCAGAACATAGTTTTTCAAGAAGCGTTGTGCTTTGATCTTGCGTTCGAAAACCTGAGAAATTTTCCGTATAACCAAGAGAAGCATGGTGGTTCTCGCGCGATTGCGTGGGCTGCTATTCCCTTATCTGTTATACAAGGTTTTCTCAGGACCATCGAACGAGGATGTGGGTATCTGCAGTTCCACGCTTCGGTATATTATTAAAGGTCTTTCGGGAACTGGGAAGACCGCAGTCATTCGACATGAAAAAAGCTCTTTTCAGCAAGTACACGATGTTCCGCAGGGGCATCGCATATATGCTTTCGATCCTCTTTTGCTTAGGCGGGCTCTCGGCCTGCAACGACGATTACGACGACACGGAACTCCGAAACGACATCGAGAATTTGGAAGAACGGGTCGCGTCGCTCGAAGCCTGGCAAAAATCCGTCAACACGAACATCCAATCGCTGCAAAGCCTCGTCGCTGCGCTCGAAAACGAGAACTTCATCACGAACGTCGTTCCGGTCATAGAGAACGACGTGGAAGTCGGTTACAAAATCACATTCCGAGCCGGCGATCCCATCGTCATCCGACACGGGGCGAACGGTTCGACGCCGCTCATCGGGGTCGCCAAGGACACGGACGGTATCTATTACTGGACGCTCGACGGCCAGCCCCTGCTCGACGACGCCGGAAATAAACTGCCCGTAACCGGAGCCAAAGGCGACCCGGGCGAAACCGGTGCCGCAGCCACCGCTCCGCAGGTACGGATAAACAGCGGCAGCAACGAATGGGAAATCTCGACCGACGGCGGCACGACCTGGACGCCGACCGGCGTGAAAGCGACCGGAGCGGACGGTGCCAAAGGCAACGACGGAGCGAAAGGCGATAAAGGCGATCGGGGTGATGCGATTTTCGCCGAAGACGGCGTCGCCGTGAGCGATGACGGACGCAACGTAACCTTCACGCTGGCCGACGGGACGACCACGTTCACGGTGCCGATCGTCCGCCCGCTGAGCGTCGGATTCGACAGTTCCGAAGTTTTCCTGGTAACTGCTGAAAATAAAACGATCGACCTTCAATTTGCAGGATTGACAAAAGAAATTTACGGTGCCCTGGTCGCTGAACTGAAAGCCGAAGATGGTACTACGGCGATGGATATCGTTACCCGCACGACTGGCAAAGAGGTCGAAATCGCAGAACCCGTATTCGATGAGAATGGTTCATGCAACGGTACGACGGTTACCATCAACAAGACCGTAACAAACGGGGCAAAGGCTGTTCTGAAAGTAACGCTTATCGACAATGTCGGTCAGGAAATCACGGTTTCACGAGTGATAAAATTCGAACTCGCTGCTGCTGATTTATCCAATGCCGTACAGGCCGAAGGTAGCACCGTACATCTCGACGAGAATAAAACCTATCAAATGCCGACGACGATAGGCAAAGGCGTAACGATCGAAGGCAACGGTGCGACGATAACCACAACAGCGAGTCAGACGTTGCAGGCCGAGAATCTGACTATTTCGAACGCCACTCTTTCATGTACGTCCGACACGAAAAAAGGGAAGAGCATGATGGCCGTCGCCGGTACCGGTATCACATTGGACAACGTTCAAGTAACGGCTTCTTCGACCGAATACGGGATCGAAGTACAGAGCAATGCTTCCGTAACGATCAAGAACAGTAAATTCGACCAAACGACTCCTTCAAGAGCCGTTTTCGCCCGAGACAATGCCAACATCACCTTGGAAAGCTGCGAATTTTCCGCCGATTTGACCTATGCATATAATGGTTCAGGGAATCTTACGGCCAAAAATTGCACGTTCCACGGCTGGTTGTCGGGATGGCATAAACAGGGTACGTTCGAAAACTGCACGTTCGAATATGGAAACGCATTCTATCCTGCTACCGTATGTTATGGCAACACCGTATTCAAAGCATGTACTTTCGGGAAATACGGTCATCCTTGTGTAGATGAGAACTCCCAATTCACGAGGAACCCGATACAGGATACAACCTATGGATATGATTGTTGGGTTTCTTGTGGGGCCGCCAACGTTACAATAACTTTCACCGACTGCAAGTATTCCAATGGAGAGGCTTTCGGAACGGATATTTTCATCCGAAAATCGGGCGATGGGAAACAAGACCCGTCCAAAATTATAATTGACGGCACAGAATATACGGATATAGAAAACACTTTCAGAATAGACACAAGCGAATAAATTATTTGTCGTACTTGTTGAGGGCTGTCAGACTTGTCAGGGCTGACAGCCCTTTTTGCAATAGCCGATAAACGGAAAATATCCATTTGCCGTATACCGCGCCTCTCCGAGCCGTCGAAAAGTTCGGCGCCGACCGCACGCAAAAACCGAAAATTATCGCTACTTTTGTTGCTATGGAGAATCTATCTATTACGGTTATCGCAGCACTCGGAGCGGCGGCGGCAGCGGCAGCCATGACAGCGGCATGGCTGTTCCAACGGCGCGAATCGGAACGGCTGCGCGAAGAAAAGAATGCGGCGGACGACGCCCGAAAATCGGCCGAAGCGGAAATCCGCCAGCTGCTGGAACAACAGGCCCATACGGCCGCAGAACTCGCTGCCATAAAGGCTTCATCCGAAACGGAGCTGAACGCCCTGCGCCGCCAGTCCGAAGAACGGCGCGAAACCGAACGGCAGGAACGCGAAAAGGCCGAAGAGATGCTGCGGATCCAGTTCCGCAATCTGGCGAACGAGATTCTCGGCGAGCAATCGCAACACCTCCGCAAGACCAACAACGAAGCAATCGAGCTCTTAATAAAACCTTTTCGCGACAACATCACCGATTTCCGCAAACGAGTCGAAGAGATTTACACTGTCCAGACATCGCAACGCGGCGAGCTGAAAGCCGAATTGAAGAATCTGATGGAGCTCAACCAACGCATCACGACCGAGACGACCAATCTGACCAATGCGCTGAAAGGCAATTCGAAGGTACAGGGCGACTGGGGCGAAATGCTCCTCGAAACCATCCTCGATAGTTCGGCGCTGACCAAGGGCATCCACTACGAGACGCAATACAACGTGAAAGACGAAGAGGGGCGCAACCTGCGTCCGGACGTGGTGCTTCACCTACCCGACAAAAAGGAGATCGTCATCGACTCGAAAGTTTCGCTGACCGCCTTCGTCGCCTGCACCTCGGCCCCGAACGAAGCGGAACGCCAACGTCATCTGGCCGCGCACGTCGCATCGGTGCGCCAACACGTTACGGAGTTGGGACGCAAAGAGTATCAACGGCTTTTCAACTCGCCGGATTTCGTCATCCTGTTCATCCCGAACGAACCGGCCTTTTTAGAGGCATTGAAAGCCGATCCGAACATCTGGAGCGACGCCTATGACAAAAAGGTCATCATCTCGTCGCCGACGAATCTGTTCGCCCTGTTGAAATTGGTCGCCGACCTCTGGAAATACCACGACCAAGATAAAAACACGCGCGAAATAGCCACCTGCGCCTTGAAATTGTACGAGCAGGCGGCCGCTTTCGCCACTTCGCTCGAAGGGGTCGGCACGGCCCTCGACAAAGCCCGCGACGCCTACGAAGATGCCCGCAAACGGCTCACTTCGGGCAACGACAATATGCTGCGGGTCGGCATGCGTCTGCAAAAAACGGCTCGGTTGCAAAGCAAAAAACGATTTCCGGCCCGTATGCTCGACGAAGCGGGCGAAGCAGCAATCGGAGAAACTCCCGAAGAAGAACCAGCGACCGAATCGGAAAAGACCAGCGCTTAATCGAATATCATCGGCAGGCTTTCACCTGCAAAGGGGCCCGATGCGCCGCACCTCAACCGGCTTTCCAGCCGTTGCGCATGCGTGCGGCAATCGCAGGCGACGCATCGTGCGACAAAGTTGCCAGCAAATCGTCCCACAGCTCGTCGATCCACGAACATCGTTCGCGGCAAAGGCGCAGGATTTCGACACACCAAATCCGCACGGCGACTTTCGTTTTCGGGTCGATCGTCCATTGGGCCGCACACGCCGCAATCCGTTCGAGCGTCGCATCATCCGGAACGGCGGTGCGCAACAGATGCGCCATGATTTTAGCGAAAGAGCGGCGGGCACCCGGATCGGCGCAAGCCGGAAAATCCGTCCGACAAAAACGCGACACATAAGGTGCAAACCGTTCGGGCTCGGAAAAATAGATTCGTTCGAGCACATAGGCGCCGCGAAATGCCACCCGATGCTGCAACGCGGCCGAAAGCGATTTGGGCGAAGCAACGGCCGTTTCATACAGCATCGCCAAATCGCCGTCGGCAAGCACCCGGGCAGCGGCCTTATCAGCAAAATGCTTATAAAAGGGGCCGGTCAACAGGGCGGTCAACTCCTCCTGCGTCATCGCGCCGTCAGAACAATTTCTTTTTGGAGGTCATCACCACGAAATCTTTCAAATAGAAAGGCTCGAAATAGGCGATGTCCTCCGTACGACCGGCATCGAATGCCTGCTGGGCCAATCGGGCCAGCCCACGAGCCGAAGGCGTAACCTCAACCGATTCGGCACCGGTCAACAGGTCGGCACATTTTCGAGCGCCGTTTCCGAAAATCACGAACGGCTGCCGACCGGTTCGATACTCCGCGAAACTTCGTTCGTCGATAATCTCGGCCGAAACCTCGTTCAACGGTCGTCCGGTCGTATCGAACAACTGCGTATAAACCTCCATGCGGCGGGCATCGACCATCGGACACAACACGGCCCGCTCCCAATCGTCGATTTGCAAAATACCGGCCTCGTAGTCCTCGCGGGCCACTTCGGTCAACGAATCGAGCGAACCGACTGCCACCAAAGGTTTTCGTAACCCGTAACAGAGCCCTTTGGCAAACGATACACCGATCCGCAAGCCCGTATAGGAACCCGGGCCCTTTCCGACCGCCACGGCATCCAAATCGTCGGGCGCAATGCCGGTCTCATGCAACAATTCATCGACGAATACGCCCACCTTGCGGGCATGGTCGCGTCCCTCGTCGCTCTCGCGCAACGAAAGCAGTTCGCCCTCCTTGGCTATTCCGACCGAACAGATGTCGGTGCCGGTTTCTATACAAAGTATCAGAGACATAAAAACTTATAGTCTATTTTCTGAAATTTTTCATCGCCTTGTCCATCTCCCGACGGGCATCGTTCTCTTTCAAATACTCGCGTTTGTCGTAGGACTTGCGGCCGCGGGCGAGACCGACGACCACTTTCGCCAATCCCCGTTCGTTCAGAAAGAGGCGCAGACCGACCACGGTCAACCCTTTGTCCTGCATGGCCCGCTGGAGTTTCATCAATTCGCGGCCGGTCAACAGCAGTTTCCGGTCGCGGCGCGGCGCATGGTTATTGCAGGTGCCCCAATCGTACTCCGCGATATTGACGTTGCGGATCCACAACTCGCCCTTGTCGAAATAACAGAACGAATCGGTCATCGACGCCTTGCCCGCACGGATCGACTTGATTTCCGTACCGACCAGCACGATGCCGGCAACCCACTCTTCGAGTATCTCGTAATCGAACGTGGCCCGTTTGTTCCGGATATTGATCTTTTTTTGTTCGCTCATCGCAGTAAATGCGGCATAAAAATTGCTTTTCGTATCATCGGGGCGGGAATCGGTCCAAGGTAACTGATTCTTATCTTCGATATGTTTTACACATCTTTCTGTTTATTTTCTGTTTGCACACAGTATGCGCAGTGATGCGTGTACAACCCGAGACCCGCCCCTTTTTTTTCAAACGCGATTATATACTTTCTTGTACCAGTTTTTTCGGCCCCGTTTTCCGAATCCGACCGCTGTTCTTCGCGGCCTTTGGCCGCGTATCCAATTTTGACCCCACCCTAAACCCCTCCCTTGGGAGGGGCTTTAATCGGGATACCGAAACAAATCCGGCACGCCGTCCATCACAAAATCAGTCGCTGCAGCTTCTTCGCAATCTGCACACGCACTCCGTTCCATTTATCGAGCTGCTGCATGGCATCTTTCATCTCCTCTTCCGTTACATCCTCCTTGTCCAAACGAGCCTGCTGTTCCTTAATCAACCCCTCGATGACTTTCGACTTGTAGAGCGTAACGGCTTTCGGCACACCGGCCGCCAACATCTCGGCCTCGCTCTCGATATGCACCTCCTTGCGCAACCACAACTGACTGATTACATAGTTGTCGTCGGACGTAAGGATGTCCACCGCCACGTTGCACACCTCCGGATCGGAGTGGGTCAGAAAAACGTGCTCGGGGATTTTGTTGCCCACCCCCACTTGGCTCCATTGCTCCTTGTAGGTCATGCGAATCTTTTCGTAAACCGCATTCCGGAATTTCAGATCGCCGTCGGCCAGCTCATCGAAAATCGTCTGCGCAACGTTGCAGGTCAAGATATTGCGTCCCTCCTTGAATTCGAACGAGCAATGGCCGTATTTAAGCAGGTACTTGAGCAATTCGCGTTCCAACGCATCGGGGCTGCTGCCGGCTTCCAACTGACGCGGATATTCCGCTTCGGCCTCAGCCGCTTCGACCGCTTCGCTGCGCTGCCGAGCTGTCTGCCGCCGCAGAAAATCATCCGTTTCGCGGTCGCCGGTGGAGGTCAGCCGAATCCGCGCCACCTCGGAAATCAACAGTTTCTCGTCGACGTCCATCGTCTTCGAGCACTCTTTGATGTAGACCGACCGCTGAATCGGATCGGGAATCTGCGCGATGGATTGCACCATGTCGCCGATCAACGATGCCTTGCGAATCGGATCGCCTTCGGCCTCCTTCAACAACAATTTGGCCTTGAACGCCAGAAAATCCTGTTCGTTGTCGCGGATATAGGACTGCAACTCCTCGGCCGTGTGGCTTCGTGCGAACGAATCGGGGTCTTCGGGCTCCGGCAGCAACACGACGCGCACGTTCATCCCCTCGCGCAGAATCATGTCGATACCGCGCAACGAAGCATGGATGCCCGCCGCGTCGCCGTCGTAAATCACCGTGATGTTCTTGGTGAAGCGGTTCAACAAGCGAATCTGCTCCGTGGTCAGCGACGTACCCGATGAAGCGACGACATTTTCGACCCCGGCCTGATGCATCGAAATCACATCGGTGTATCCCTCGACCATGATGGCGAAATCCTGCTGCTGAATCGCTTTCTTGGCGAAATAGAGGCCGTAGAGTTCGCGTTTTTTGCTGTATATCTCGCTTTCGGGCGAATTCTGGTATTTGGCGACGGATTTATCGGTGCGGAGCGTTCGGCCGCCGAATGCGACGATGCGGCCCGAAATGTTGTGCACGGGGAACATCACGCGGTCGCGGAACCGGTCGAACAACGAACCATCGCTCTCCCGCTTGATCGAAAGGCCCGTCGAAAGCAGGAACTCCTCTTTGTAACCGGCCGCCAGCGCCTCCTTCGACATCCGGTCGCCCTTGGCGGGACAGAAGCCCAAACCGAACTTGCGGATGGTCGCATCGGTCATGCCGCGCTTCTGCCGGAAATAGGACATCCCCACACTCATCCCTTCCGGCTCCTGATGGAGATAATTAATAAAGTATTCGGCGGCCCAGCCGTTCAGGGCGAACATTGATTCGCGATCGTCGTTGCGGCGGACTTCCTCCTCGGTCAGCTCCTTTTCATGCACCTCGATCCCGTAGCGTTTGGCCACCATCTTCAACGCCTCGGGATAGGTGATGTTTTCGTGCTCCATGAGGAAGGTTACGGCATTGCCGCCCTTGCCGCAACCGAAACATTTATAAAGGCCCTTTGCAGGCGAGACGACGAACGAAGGGGTCTTTTCGTTGTGGAACGGACAGCACGCCGTATAGTTGACGCCCTTGCGTTTGAGCGTAACGTACTCGCCGACGATCTCCACGATATTGGCGGCGGCATAGATACGGTCGATAGTCTCCCGGTCGATCATGGTCTGCAAAGGTAACGATATTTGGCGAATCGAGAAAAAAGAGCACAAAAAAGCCGTCCACTCGGAACGGCTTTTACACTTCGACTGCGGAATGAACTATTTCGCAGCTTCAACGGATGCCTTGCGGAACTCTTTCATCAGTTTCGAAAGCTCCAAAGCCGATTTACGGGCACGGGTACCGGCAGCCTTGTTGCCTTTTTCTACCTGAGCAGCCGCATTGGCAGCGAATGCTTCATACTCCGCCTGAATTTTTTCTACAAGCTCTTTCATGTCCTTTTATAATTATTAAAATAGATGTTTATCGGGACAAAGTTAACAAAATTATCGAATACTATTGCTTTTATCGAACAAATTTTGAATAAAAAAGATAAAAACGCCTCCGCAACCGGTTCGGACGGTATGTTTTTTGTCCTTGCGAGGAAGAAAAAAGGCAATTATATCCGTTCGTGTACCGACGGTCGTAAGACCTGATTGGGTTCGGCATCCCGACCGAAGCCCCCGCCAAGGCAGGGGTGCGGGGGAGGGTCCAAAGCTGAATACGCGGCCAAAGGCCGCGAAGAACAGCGGTCGGATTGGAAAACAGAGTCGAAAAACGTCGGTACATGAAAATAGATAATCGCGATACAAAAACAGTTTCTCAATCCATGTCTCGATTCCGATTCTGCTTCATCGGGGTGCTCGCATGCCTGTCGTCCGGATGCGGGAAGCATCGCCCCGCACAAGAAGCGCCCTTGCTTACGGTCGAAACGGTGCAGGCCGTCGCCGACCGGGTGCCGCTCCGCATGCGGTTCATCGGCACACTCGCCAGCAACTTCGACGCCGTGATCCAGCCTCGGGTCAACGGCTATCTGCTCTCCACGGCCTACGAAAGCGGTTCTCCCGTTCGAAAAGGGCAGTTGCTCTTCACCATCGACCCCGCGCAGCTCTCCACCTCGATGCTCGAAGCGCAAGCCTCGCTCGAATCGGCCCGGGCGCAGCTCGCCGAAGCCCGCAATAACTACGAACGGGCCGTGCCGCTGGCCAAGATAGATGCCATCAGCGCCGCGCAGCTCGATCAATATACGGCCCGCTACAAGGCGGCCGAAGCCTCCGTCCGTTCGATGGAACAAGCCTTGCGCTCCGCCGAGATGAACGTGGGCTACACCGAATTGCGTTCGCCCATCGACGGCATCGCGGCCAATACGCCCGCCCACATCGGCGACTACGTCGGCCCGGGTACGCAATTCGAAATTCTGACGACCGTTTCGAACATCGACACGCTGACCGTCGACCTCGCCATTCCGGTGGCGCAGTACCTCGAAGCCGCAGGCCGCGACAAGCCGGTCTACGACAACGAAGGACTGCTGACGGACATCCGGCTGACACTCTCCGACGGCGAAGTCTATCCCCAAATGGGTCGTTACGGCTACACCCGCAAAGACATCTCCTCGACGACCGGCACGATCGTCGTCGTCGTCCGATTCGCCAACCCCGGGCAGCGGCTCAAACCCGGCGAGTTCGCTCGGGTCGATGTCCAAGTCGGGCCGTCGCGACCGACGATCGTCGTCCCGAGCCGCTGCATTGACCAGACACAAGATATTTATTCGGTATGGGTCGTCGGGCCGGACAGCACCGTAAGCTATCGCCGCGTAACGTTGGGCGAGACCATCGGCGAACGACAGTGCATCGACGAAGGGCTCGCTGCGGGCGAATGGGTCGTCCTGACGGGCAGCCAGAAGCTCCGCAACGGGGCCAAAGTCGCGCCCGTCAAGCAATCGTCCGATGCCAACGGGCCGCAAACCACTCCGATACAGCAATAGCAGCAGGCTCATGGAAAAATTCTTCGTTTCGCGTCCGATTTTCGCCATTTCGTTAGCCATCGCCCTCGTGTTGCTCGGTTTGAGTTCCATCGTGCGGCTGCCCGTCGAACAGTATCCGGACATCACGCCGCCGGTCGTCGAGGTTTCGGCCTCCTACGTGGGAGCCGATGCCGAAACGGTCGACAATGCGGTCGCCACCCCCGTCGGGCAGGCTATCATGGGGGTCAACGATATGCTCTACATGCAATCGACGAGCGCCAACGACGGTTCGATGACCATCCAAGTAACGTTCGACATCGGTTCCGACCCCGATCTGGATGCGATTTTCACCCAGAACAACGTCGCCACGGCCACCCCGCAACTGCCGCAAGCCGTTACGCAACAAGGCGTAACCACCCGCAAAACCATGTCGGGATTCCTGTTGGTCTATGCGCTGCACAGCGACGGCCGCTACGACGACGAATTTCTGTCGAACTACGCCTACATCAATCTGCAAGACGAACTGTTGAAAATCAACGGCGTCGGCAAGGTCGACATCATGGGGGCCGGCGAATACGCCATGCGCATCTGGCTGCGGCCCGACCTGTTGAAGTATTACGGCATTCCGGTTTCGGAGATCGTCCAAGCCATCGACCAGCAGGCAAGCATCTATCCGGCGGGCAAGCTCGGCGCAGAACCGGCTCCCGAAGGGACGAGCCGCACCTATACCGTAACGCTGCCGCCGCAACTCGCCACAGCCGAACAGTTCGGCGACATCGTGCTGCGCACCACCGCCTCGGGCGAACAAGTCCGGCTGCGAGACGTCGCCGACGTCTCGTTAGGCAGCCAGACCTACGGAATGAGTTCGGTCTTCGAGAGCCAACCGACCGCCCTGTTAGTAATCTATCAACAGCCCGGCAGCAACGCCATGGAGGTGGGCCAACAAGTGAAAGCCGCCATGCAACGGCTCGAAAAGCGCTTTCCGGACGGCATCGAAGCCACTTCGATCGTCGATGCGACGTCCAGCATCCGAGCGGGCATCAAGGACATTTTCCGCACGCTCTTCATCGCCTTGGGGTTGGTCATCCTCATCATCTATCTGTTCATTCAGGACTGGCGGGCTACGGTCATCCCGCTCGTGGCGATTCCCGTATCGCTGATCGGCGCATTCGCCGTGTTCCCGCTTTTAGGACTGACCCTGAACATCATTTCGCTGTTGGGTTTGGTGTTGGCCATCGGATTGGTAGTCGACGACGCCATCATCGTCGTCGAAGCGGCACAGGTCAACATCGCAGCAGGCCTGACCCCGCGCGAGGCAGCGCTGCAAGCCATGCGCAACGTCGCATCGCCCATCGTCGCCACGACGGTCGTTCTGCTGGCCGTCTTTCTGCCGGTCTCATTCACAGGCGGCATCACGGGACGGCTTTTCCAGCAATTCTCGATTACGATCGCCGTGTCGATCGTCCTCTCGGCCTTCAATGCGCTGACCCTTTCGCCGGCGCTCTGCGCCCTGATGCTGCGCAAGCGGGAGGCTCCGCAACGGGGCCCCTTCGCCGCATTCAACCGCTGGTTCGACCGAAAAATGACCCGATACAGTTCGTTTACCGCGACGCTCGTCAAACATACGACACGCACGGCCGTTTTCGTCGGCATCGTCATCGCGGCGATCGTTCTCATCTGGAACCGTCTGCCGTCCGGATTTCTCCCCGAAGAAGACCAAGGCTATGTCATGGTGATGGTCTCGACGCCCGAAGCCTCTTCGTTGCAGGTAACGCGCGAAACCATGCTGCAAGCCGAACGCTTCATCCGCCGGATGCCCGAAGTCGCCTCGACGTCGTTCGCCGCCGGATTCAACATGATGGCCGGTATCGCATCGACCGACAGCGGCATCATCTTCGTTTCGCTCGTCGATTACGACAAACGCAAACTGACAGCTGCCGAAATCGCCCGAAAGCTCACCGAAGAGCTCTATTTCGCCGTACCCGGGGCGGAGTGCTACGCCTTCATCCCGCCGTCGATTCCCGGGTTGGGCGTCGCGTCGGGCGTATCGGCCGAAGTGCTCGACCTCGAAGGACGCGGCACGCAATATCTGCTGCAACACACCGAAACGCTCATCGACTCGCTGAAAAAAAGGCCGTCGATCGCCTCGGTAACGACCCCGTTCGACGCGAGCGTTCCCCAGCGGCGATTGCTGATCGACAAGGAACGCATGCTGGCCGCCGGCATCGAACCCGCCGCGTTCTACAACGAGTTGAGCGCGCTGCTCGGAGGCACCTACATCAACAATTTCAACCGTTTCGGCAAACTCTATCAGACCTATCTGCAAGCGGCCCCCGCCTATCGGGCCGACGAGCGGGCTTTCGAAAGCTACTACGTCTCCTCCGCTTCGGGCGAAAGCGTGCCAGTTACGACCTTCGTCGAAGTGAAGGACACCATCGGTGCGGAATACGTCTCGCAGTTCAATCTCTACCGCTCCATTTCGCTGACCGTTACGCCCGCGGCGGGTGCATCGACCGCAACCGTCATGCAGGAGATCGAACGCACGGCCGCCGACGTCCTGCCCGAAGACGTAGGCACGGCATGGAGCGGAATCACCTATCAGGAAGCGCAAGCCTCGAAATCGGGCAGCGTGGTCTATCTGCTGGCGTTGGTTTTCGTCTTTCTGTCGCTGGCCGCGCTCTACGAATCGTGGGGGCTGCCGATGGCCATTCTGTTGAGCGTGCCGGTCGCCGTGCTCGGCGCGCTGCTCGCCACGAGCGGAATGCACTTGGCCAATGCGCTTTACGTCAACGACATCTACATGCAAATTTCGATTGTCATGCTGATCGGCTTGGCGGCCAAGAATGCCATTTTGGTCGTCGAATACGCCCACCGCATCTTTCAGGAGAACGGCACCTCGTTAGACGAAGCGGCCGTCGGCGCCGCCCGACAGCGCGTGCGCCCCATCCTCATGACCGCTTTCGCCTTCGTGTTGGGCGTCATGCCGCTCGTCTTCGCCACGGGGGTCTATGCCACCGCACGGAACATCATGGGCGTGGCGTTGGTCGGCGGCATGCTGCTCGCCACGCTCGCGGGCATCTTCCTCTATCCTTCGCTCTATTATCTGATCGGACGCATCAGCCGGTTCGAACGCCGCCGCGCCCTAAAACAACCGCAAGCATGAAACGATTTCTCCTACTCGTCGGCATACTGACCGCCGCCTGCACGCCCCGATTCTACCCGCCGCAGACCGACCTGCCGGCCCGCTATGCGAACGATACGACGGCCTATCCGGCCACGATGGAGCTCGACAGCTGCTGGTGGCGGATGTTCGGCGATACGACCCTCAACCGATTAATCGAACGGGCGCTGACCAACAACCGCGACTTGGCGGCAGCCGCTGCCCGCATCGAGGAAGCACGCGCGAATCTCGGCATCGTCCGGGCGCAATATCTGCCGCAACTCGGCGCCGGCATCGCAGCCGACGGAAGTTACACCGATGCCACGCGAATCGTGCAATCCTATGCCGTCGAACCGTCGCTCACGTGGGAAGTTTCGCTGTTCGGGGCCCTGCGCAACACCCGCCGGTCGGCCCGTGCGCAGATTGCCGCCTCGTTGTGGGCCTACACCGGCGTACGGCTTTCGCTGGCCGCCCAAGTCGCAACGGCCTATTTCGAATTGTTGGAGTACCAGCACGCCCTGTCGATCGCCCGCCGCAGCTGCGAACTCCGTCGCGAATCGGCCGTGCTGATCGACTCGATGCACCGATACGGCATGTCGGACGGCGTGGCTCTCGCACAAGCCCGCAGTTTAGTCTATGAGGCGGAAGCCGATATTCCGCGTTACGAACGGGCCGTCGAGGAGACCCGGCTGTCGCTCGGTCTGCTGCTGGGCGAGGCCCGGCCGCAACCCGCAGCGACCGGCACCGCAATCCGGCTGGAAGCGATCGCGCAACCGATAGATATACCAATCGGATTGCCCTCCGAACTGCTCGCACGACGACCGGATCTGATGGAAAACCGCTACACGCTGCTCGCCGCAGCCGCCGAAGTCGGCGTGGCCCGAAGCGCCCGCTTTCCGTCGATCGGCTTGACGGCCAAAGGAGGCGTCGCTTCGGCCTCGCTCAAGGGACTGACCAGCTCCAATCCATGGGTTTGGAGTGCAACGGGTTCGATCACCGCCCCGATTTTCGCATTCGGGAAGCTGAAACGTTCGGAACAGGCGGCGATGGCCCGCTACGAACAAGCGGCCCGACAATACGAACAGGCCGTATTGAGTGCCTTCTCGGAGGTCGAAACCGTCCTCGACGCCATCGAGACCTATCGACTTCAGACTGCACGCTATAGCGAATTAGTCGCCGTCAACAAACGAATCGACGAAATGACGCAGGCCCTCTACCGCAGCGGATTAGCCGATTATTTCGATGTACTGAACACGCAGCGCGACCTCTACAATTCGCAGATGCAGCTGGCCAATCTCGTCGCCCAGCAATACATCAACTACGTCGATCTGTGCAAGGCGTTAGGCGGCGGCTTCCGCGTGTCGGAGGTGCAAAACGTGCAATGAAACGGGTTTAACCCTCGATTTGGTTCGGATTCCCGACATAAGCCCCCGCCAAGGCGGGGGCTTAGGGGTGGGTCAAAACTGAATACGCGGCCCAAGGCCGCGAGGAACCGCATACAGATGCGAACATCCGGGCCCAAAAACACGAGCACACTAAAAACGTCTCAAAATATACCTATAAATTGCGATTGCCGGTTTCATCCGAAAATCGTATCTTCGTCGCCGATTTGGTAAACGAAGTTTTCGACCATGCGTCTTTCCGAACTGAAAACCGGTGAATCGGCCACGATTCTGAAGGTCTTGGGCCACGGCGGATTCCGCCGCCGCATCATGGAGATGGGATTCGTCCGCGGGCAGCGCGTCGAGGTGGTGCTCAACGCTCCGCTGGAAGACCCCATCGAATATAAAATCATGGGCTACGACATCTCGTTGCGGCGCAGCGAAGCCGACATGATCGTCGTGCTTTCCGATGCCGAAGTGCAACAGTTGATCGAAGAAGAGCAAAATTCCGGTAAACGACGAAACGGACTTCACCGAATCGCCGAAAAAGGCCACCACCATCATCCTCCGTTCGGAACGGCCTTCGCCGAATATCCCGATGAAAACGACACCTGTCGCCAAGCCGACGAAATCATCATCCGCCAAAGCCGCACCATCACGGTCGCCTTGGTCGGGAATCCCAACAGCGGAAAAACGTCGCTTTTCAACGCCATCTCGGGCAGCCGTGAACACGTGGGCAATTACAGCGGTGTAACCGTAGGCGCCAAAATCGGCTACCGCAACTATCGGGGCTACCGATTCGAAATCACCGATCTGCCGGGCACCTATGCGCTGTCGGCCTATACGCCCGAAGAACGCTTCGTGCGCACCCACATCGCCGAAAAGACCCCCGACGTCATCATCAATTCGGTCGTGGCGTCCAACCTCGCACGCAACCTCTATCTGACGACCGAGCTCATCGACATCAATCCCCGCATGGTCGTGGCGCTGAACATGTTCGACGAACTGACCGCCAGCGGAGCGAAGCTCGATTACGACCATTTAGGCCGAATGCTGGGCGTGCCGATGATTCCTGTCGAAGCCCGCAACAACAAAGGCATCGACGAACTGCTCGATACGGTCATCGCCGTCTACGAAAACCAAGATGCGCGCGTACGCCACATCCATATCAATCAAGGGCCGGTCATCGAAGAGGGCTTGCAGAAGCTCAACGGCGCTATCGGAGCCTGCCGCGACGAACTGCCCAAAGCCTTTCCGCCCCGTTATTTCGCCATGAAGCTGCTGGAAGGAGACAAACAAATCGAAGCGCAACTCCAATCCTGCGCCCACTATGCCGAATGGACGGGAATCCGCGACCGCGAAGCCAAACGAATCACCGAAGCATTGGGCGAAGATGTCGAAACCGCCTTCGCCAACCAGAAATACGGATTTATTTCGGGCGCGCTCAAAGAGACCTACAGCGCCGGACAGCGCGAAGAGGCGACGACGACAACCCTAATCGACACATTCGTTACCCACAAACTGTGGGGATTTCCGATTTTTTTCCTGCTGATGGGCTTCATGTTCTGGTGTACGTTCCGGCTGGGGGCCTATCCGCAGGGGTGGATCGAAACGCTGGTCGGCTGGCTGAGCGAGGCCCTGAACACCCTGCTGCCCGAAGGAACCCTGCGCGATCTGCTTTGCGACGGCATCATCGGCGGCGTGGGTTCGGTCATCGTCTTCCTGCCGAACATCATGATCCTCTATCTGTTCATCTCGTTCATGGAGGATTCGGGCTATCTGGCCCGCGCGGCGTTCATCATGGATCGCGTCATGCACCGCCTCGGCCTGCACGGCAAATCGTTCATCCCGCTGATTATGGGATTCGGCTGCAACGTGCCGGCCATCATGGCGTGCCGAACGATCGAAAGCCGCAGCAGCCGGCTGATTACCATTCTGATTACTCCGTTCATGTCGTGCAGCGCACGCATCCCGATCTATCTGCTGTTGACCGGTACGTTCTTCGCAGCCGAAGCCGTATGGGTGATGACGGGCCTCTATCTGACCGGCGTATTGGCAGCCATTCTGACCGCCCGTTTGATGCGCCGCTTCCTCTTTCCCGTAGATGAGACGCCCTTCGTCATGGAGCTGCCCCCCTACCGGCTCCCAACGTGGAAAACGACCCTCTCGCACATGTGGGACAAATGCGCCCAATACCTGCGCAAAATGGGCGGCATGATTCTCGTGGCGTCGATCATCGTCTGGTTCCTGAGCTACTATCCGCAGCCCGACCGCGATGCCTGCCTCTCCGACGAACAGCCCTATACGTCGCAAAACCATTACGAACACTCCTATTTAGGCCGAATCGGCAAAACCTGCGAGCCGGTATTCCGCCCGTTGGGCCTCGACTGGAAGGCCAGCGTCGCCCTGTTGTCGGGCTTCCCGGCCAAAGAGATCGTCGTGAGTACCCTCGGCGTGCTCTATGCCGAAACCGAGGTGCCGAAAGTCCAGTCGGTCGAGGCGGATACTGAAATCGCAATCATCGGCGGAATCGACGGCACCGACGGCGTGGCGGAGGTACTCGTTTCACCGGACGAACCCTCGGACGCAAGGTTGAACGACGAAACCGCTCCGCTTTCGCGACGGTTGATTGCCAGCGGCGACTTCACGACCGCCTCGGTCCTCGCCTTTCTGGTATTCATCTTGCTTTACATTCCCTGCATCGCCACGGTAACGGCCATCGGCACGGAAGCGGGCTGGAAATGGGCCGGTCTCTCCCTCATCTACAATACGGGGTTGGCATGGATTGTCGCATGGATTGTCTATCGGCTCGTCCTGTGGCTGTAAACGGAATCGCACACGACACAATTCAATGGATTGGCAAACAATCATCGCAGGCATCATCGGGTTCGCGGCATTCGGACTGCTCGGGCGATGGCTGTATCGCCTTCTTACCGGCCGCGACCGAGGAGGTTGCGCAGCTTGCGACGATTTGAACTGTCCGCTTCGGGAACATACGCGCAACCGAAAATGCCCTCGTCCGAACGACCCGAAAAAGAACGGCTTCGAAGCATGACGATGCCGAAATCGCAGGCCGCCGGAAAAATCGTAGCGGTGATTTTTAATTTTCTTAAAAATATACTATTTTTGTGCGCTGAACCATCCAATCGACCCGCAACAACATGAATTGGCTCTACAACCTCTTTCTCGGCGAAGGAATCGCGCACGCCGTCATCACTTTCGCTTTGGTCATCACGCTGGGTATTCTGCTCGGCAAAATCAAGGTCAAAGGCATCTCGCTCGGCATCACGTGGATTCTTTTCGTCGGCATCGCATGCAGCCATTTCGGCATGACGGTCGACAACGACATCCGGCATTTCGTGCAGGAGTTCGGACTGATTCTGTTCGTCTTTTCCATCGGGTTGCAGGTGGGGCCCAGCTTCTTCTCATCGTTCAAGCACGGAGGCATGACCCTCGTGGCATGCGCGACGGCCATCGTGCTCGTGGGTGTGGCGACGGCTTACGTTCTTCATATAGCGACCGGCACCCCGATTCCGACGATGGTCGGCATCCTTTCGGGCGCGGTAACGAACACCCCCGGGTTGGGTGCGGCGCAACAGGCCTTCACCGATGCTGCCGGACAGGCGGACGAAACCATTGCCTTGGGCTACGCCGTAGCCTATCCGTTGGGCGTCGTGGGCATCATCCTCTCCATGATTTTCATCCGTTACGCCTTCCGCGTGCGGTTCGAAAAGGAGGACGAAGAGTTAGCTCGTCTCTCCAACGAACATAAACTCGCCGAAAAAATCTCCGTCGAATTCACCAACCGGATGCTCGACGGCTATACGGTCGAAAACCTGCGCCAGTTGGTCAACCGGCAATTCGTGGTCTCGCGCATCTGGCATGACGGAACGATCGGCATGGCCGACAGCGACAGCGTTGTCCGTCAGGGCGACCGGCTTCGGGTCATCTGCCAGACCGAAGACCTCGAAGCGATCGTCGCATTCCTCGGCCGCCGCACGGAGATGTCCGACGAAGAATGGGACAACCATACGCCGCAGGCGGAATTGGTTTCGCGCCGCATTCTGATTACCAAATCGTCGATCAACGGCAAGAAGTTCTCCGATTTGCGGCTTCGCACCAAATACGGCATCAACATCACGCGCGTGAATCGTGCGGGCGTCGATCTGATCCCCTACCAAGGGCTGGAACTCCAAGTGGGCGACCGCGTGATGGTCGTAGGCCCCGCGCAGGCGGTGGAACGCGCGGCCGATGTATTAGGCAATTCGCTCAAAAAGCTGCGACAGCCCAATTTGGTTACTCTGTTCGTCGGAATCGCCTTGGGCGTGCTGTTAGGCTCCATTCCGTTGATGAACGTACCCCAGCCGGTGAAATTGGGTCTTGCCGGCGGCCCGCTAATCGTCGCCATCCTGATCGGCCGGTTCGGAACGCACTTCCATTTGGTTACCTACACGACCATGAGCGCCAATCTGATGCTGCGCGAATTGGGAATCGCCCTCTTTTTGGCAGCTGTGGGCATCGGCGCGGGCGACGGATTCATCGACGCCATCGCCGACGGAGGCTATCGCTGGGTCGGCTATGGATTCATCATCACGGTCGTGCCGATTCTGCTCGTGGCGGCGGTCGCCCGTATCTGGTTGAAGATGAACTATTATACCCTAATGGGTCTGATTGCCGGCTCGACGACCGACCCGCCGGCGCTGGCCTACGCCAATGCGACGGCCGGAAACGACATGCCGGCCGTAGGTTATTCGACGGTCTATCCGGTCGTCATGTTCCTGCGCGTGCTGACGGCCCAGATTTTCATTCTATTTGCGTTGTAATCCGACAGACCTCACTAAAAACCCCGCACACCCTATCATGGCAAAAGCAGTAACGATCGCCCGTTCGCACCGGTTGGACGGCACAGGAGAGTACTATTTTTCGCGCCGGCTGCGTGAAATCGCCGAATTGGAGGCCGCCACAGGCCGCCGAATCGTCAAGTTGGCGATGGGCAGTCCCGACCTGCCGCCCCATCCGTCGGTCATCGAACGGCTTGCGACCGAGGCGAAACGCCCCGACGTTCACAAATACATGTCCTACAAGGGCGACCCCATTCTGCGCAAGGCTTTTGCCGACTGGTACAGAAAGTGGTACCGCACGGAATTGGATGCCGATTCGGAGGTGTTGCCGCTCATCGGTTCGAAAGAGGGCATCATGCACATCTGCATGACGTTCCTCAACCAAGGCGACAAGGTGCTGGTTCCCAACCCAGGCTATCCGACCTATTCGGCGGCCGTGCGGTTGGCCGGCGGCACGATGGTTCCCTATGCGCTCAACAAACAGACGGGATTCTATCCCGATTTCGAGGCGATCGAGCGGGCCGGTCTCGACGGCGTGAAGATGATGCTGGTCAACTACCCCAACATGCCGACGGGGCAGACACCGACGCCCGAACTACTGCAAAAGGTCGTGGATTTCGGCGCGAAACACAACATTCTGATCGTACACGACAATCCGTACAGCTTCATCCGCAATGCGGCGGCCCCGATCTCCATCATGGAGGCGGACGGCGCACGCGAAGTGGCGTTGGAACTCAATTCACTTTCGAAAGGCCACTCGATGGCGGGCTGGCGTGTAGGTGTCGTCGTGGGTAAGAAGAAGTGGATCGACGCGATTCTGACTTTCAAATCGAACATGGATTCGGGCATGTTCTATCCCGTACAGGCGGCCGCAGCTACGGCTCTTTCGTTAGGCGACGACTGGTTCAAAGAATTAAATGCTATCTATTACGGTCGGGAAAAACAGGCCTATGCGCTGCTCGATGCTCTCGGATGCACCTATCGCCCGCATCAAGCCGGTCTTTTCGTCTGGGCCGAACTGCCCGAAACGTATGCCGACGACAGCTTCGCATTTTCGGACGAAGTGCTGGAAAAATGCGACGTCTTTCTGACGCCTGGCGGCATCTTCGGTTCGGAAGGGGCCCGCTATATCCGCATCACGCTCTGCTGTCCGGAAGAACAGTTGAAACGGGCGACGGACAACGTGCTCGCCAGGCTGCACGCATAAAAGACAACCATCCGGAATAACAAAGAGGAGCGGACTTTTTTACAGTCCGCTCCTCTTTTTACACGCCCATCCGGCTCGAACGACTACAAGGCCAATCGTTTCCGGATTGCATTGCAGGCCCCCTCGGGATCGTGGCTGTCGAATAGATGGCCGTGAATCCCCATCGCTTCAGCCGCCTCGATGTTGACCCGACGATCGTCGATGAACAACGTCTCATCGGGAACCAACCCGTAACGATCCAATAAAATCTGGTAGATTCGCGGTTCGGGCTTCACCGTATGCTCCTCGCACGAGACGACCTCGCCGTCGAAGAATCGGTAAACCGGAAACCGGCGCAGGTAGTCGATGAACTCGCACGACATATTCGACAAGACGTAAAGTTTGTATCCGGCCTGTTTCAGTTCGCCGATCAATCGCTCGGTCGCCTCGACCGGCCGCTGAAGGTCGATCGCCGTCCGCAGGTATTCCTCGCATTTCGCGCGGTCGCAACCGGTACGCCGGCACAACTCCTCGGTTACCTCGTCCAGCGTCGCCGTACCGCGATCGTACTCCACCCAGAAATGCGGGATCTCCTCCTGCCGGATGAAGGCGAAGAAGTCGATGAAATCCTGTGTGCATTCGTTGCGTCTGCGGGCGAACAAAACGCCACCCAAATCGAAAACGATATTCTTCATTGCCACCGACCCGTTTATTTCACCACATGAATTTCGGCGGCGGCGGCCTTCACCCGCTCGCGCAGCGCATTCAGATCGCTGCCGAGGGGAGCATACCCCACCACGACGCCCATACGCCGATTGACACGGGCCGACGGTTTGCCGAAAATCCGCACATCGAAATGCGGATCGGCGGCCATCGCCCGTTCGACACCCTCGTAATGCGGTGCCGACGGAATCGCCTCCGGAGCGAGCACCACGGCACTGGCCCCGATGCGTTCGAACGTGATGGCGGGAATGGGCAGCCCCAGAACGGCCCGCAAATGCAATTCGAACTCGTTGAGATTCTGCGTACCGGCTAAGGTAACCATCCCCGTATCGTGCGGACGCGGCGACAACTCCGAAAAATAGACGCCCTTCTCCTTGCTTAGGAAAAATTCGACACCCCAGATACCGGCACCGGTCAGCGCACCGGTAACGGCGGCGGCCATCCGCTGCGCCTCCTGCAACTGCTCGGGCGCGATTTCAGGCGACTGGAAACTTTCCCGATAATCGCCGCCTTTCTGCACATGCCCGATCGGCGGACAGAAAAGCGTCGGGCCGTTCTTTTGCGTTACGGTCAGCAACGTGATTTCGCTGTCGAAACGGATGAACTCCTCGACGATCAATTCGCGAATATCGCCGCGCGAACCCTCGCAACCGTACTGCCAAGCGTGTTCCAGCTCCTCGTGCCCCTTCACGATCGACTGCCCCTTGCCCGACGAGGACATCAACGGTTTGACCACGCACGGGAAACCGACCTCTGCCGCAGCCGCGCACAACTCCTCGTAGGTCTTGGCATAACGGTATGCGGCCGTCCGCAGGCCCAACTCCTTGGCAGCCAGATCGCGAATCGCCTTGCGGTTCATCGTGAAATTGACGGCTCGGGCGCTCGGGGTAACCTGAATGCCCTGCTGTTCGAAGTCGTAAAGCCGTTCGGTACGGATGGCCTCGATTTCAGGCACGATCACATCGGGCTGATGGCGAGCCACAGCGGCAGCCAACGCACCGCCGTCGAGCATGTCGAACACCTCAGCCTCGTCGGCCACCTGCATGGCGGGAGCCCCCGCATACGAATCGCAAGCTACGACGGTCTGTCCCAACCGCTGCGCTGCAATGACGAACTCTTTGCCCAATTCGCCGGAACCGAGCAACATGATTTTATGTATCATAACGAAAAATTTTATTGGCAACTATATATAACTTTACACCGAATCGAGTTGGCGAATGGTTTTACATTGCCGTCGGTCGCACCGCTCGCGGCTTCGCTGCGTTTACAAATTTGACCCACCCCCGCCTTGGCGGGGGCTTCGATCGGAACCCGCAAGGTCATACGTTTTCGGATTACCGTCCATATAAAATCGTATCTAATCGCCTCTTTATTAATTTCCAAAACCGCACGAAACGGAAGCTCGATTCGATCCGTTTCGGCGAAGCCAAAGATAGTAATAAAAAACGAAAATACCCATAAATACCCCACACAAGATAATCCGAACAATCCCGCCCTTATCGTTCATTTTTTTATCAATCAAAAAAATAAATTTAATTAAAATAATTTTTGATTTTATTAAAATATACATTATTTTTGCTTCGTTAACAAATAAATAAAGAGCATGGAAACGAAAAAAAATCTTCCGAACGCATGTCCTTCGTGCAGCGCCCAGCTCCACGTCGCCGCACTCTACTGTCCGACTTGCGAGACCCGCATCGAAGGCGACTACCGCCTGCCGACCCTGCTGCTGCTGCCGACCGACGATCAACGATTCGTTCTGGACTTCATCCTGTGCAGCGGCTCCCTAAAAGAGATGGCTTCCCGAATGGGATTGAGCTACCCCACCGTCCGCAATCGCCTCGACGACATCATCAACCGCTTAAAATCCTACGAACAATGAAAAAGCTACTCGATCCTTTCACCTATTTTTCGGGAGGCACGACCCTCTCCATCGGTCTGCTCGTCATGGCCGGCATGGTCGCAATCGCCGGCGCAACCGATCAAACATTCCGCGGCGTAATCTCCCTCGGCATCGGAGACCTTTCGTATCTGTCTCTGGCCGCACAGCTCCTTGCCGGATGGGGCATCTTCTCCGGCCTGCTCTACGGTGCAGGACGCTGGTTTTCGAAATCCCGCATCCGCATCGTCGACATCGCAGGCAATCAAGCGCTGGCGAAACTGCCATGGTTCTTTTTGCTGCTCTGCTCTCCGATCTATCCGCCCGAGCAGATCACGAGCGATGTGGAACGGTTGCAAAATACCAATCTGCTCGAACTTTCCTCCTTCGTGCCGTCAACCGCATTGTTCGTTTACACAACGATCGCGCTGATCCTGTTGGTTTGGTTCTTCGCATGGAGTTGGCGCGGATTCTCGATCGCAGCCAACCTGCGCGGCGGACGAGCCGTCGGGCTCTATATCTGTTGCTATCTGCTGTCCGAAGTGCTGGCCGGTTGGTGCACACATACGCTGGCCGGAAGCATCGGCTAATCCGATACCGAACCACGCACTCATACCGGCCGTTCCGTAGAAATCGTTTGCACGAAACGGCCGATATTCGGTTAATTTTGGTATCTTTGCCTACTGATAAATCGTCCGGCCTATCGTTCCGACGATAAAAAAGTTACCGAATTGAATAACCGATTTTTAATAACAGGCCTATTGCTCGCCGCATGCTGTGCGTGCGGCCATCGCAATACCCGCACGACCGCCGATTCCGCAGTCGATTCGACCGGCTACGAAATCCGTTACGCCGAAGGGTTCGCCGTACATCGCTGCAACGGATTCAAAATTCTCGAAGTGTGCGACCCGCAAAACGAACAGGGGCAGCCGAGCCGTTTTGCATTGATTCCGCGCGGTGAAAAACCGGAGATTCCCGCAGACTGCACACCCATCGAGGTGCCGGTGCGCAACGTGATCTGCATGACCACCCTGCAACTCTCGAACTTCATCACGCTTGACCGATTGGATGCGGTCAAGGGAGTTACTTCGACCCGCCATCTTCACAATCCAGAGATGCAACGCCGAATTCGCGAAGGCGCTACGCAGCGCATCGGCATCGAAGGCAACTTCGATAACGAAGTGATTCTGAACATCGCGCCCGATCTGATCTTGATTTCGCCGTTCAAACGGGGCGGATACGATGCCCTGCGCGAAGCGGGCACCCCGCTCTTGCCGCATTTCGGTTACAAAGAGCCTTCGCCGCTCGGTCAGGCGGAATGGATTCGCTGTATCGGGCTGCTGACGGGCGACGAAGAACGGGCCGACAGCCTGTTCGATGCCATAGCGACGCGCTACAACCGATTGTGTGGGCTGACGGCTGAAGTCGCACATCGTCCGACGGTCTTTTCGGGCGAGTTGCGCGGCGGCAACTGGTATGCGGTGGGCGGCCGCAGTTTTTTGGCCCAGCTGTTCCGCGATGCAGGCGCCGACTATTTCCTGCGCGACGATCCGCGTTCGGGCGGCGTAACCCTCGACTTCGAACAGGTCTACACGGCCGCGGCGGATGCCGACTACTGGCGGATACTCAACAGTTTCGACGGAACTTTCTCCTACGATGCCCTGCGCGACGAGGACACCCGCTACACGGATTTCCGAGCTTGGAAAAATCGGGGTGTCATCTACTGCAATCTGCGCCAGACTCCGTTCTACGAGACGACGCCCATGCAACCCGATGTCGTACTGGCCGACCTCATCAAAGTTTTCCATCCTGAATTGGTTCCGGATCACCGCCCCGTCTATTACCGATTGCTGCCCTAATCGACCGATGAAACGTCGCTGGCTCGGAATCATGGGACTGCTGGTCATGGCAGTCGTGCTGTTGGGGGTACTCAACCTGTTGATCGGAACGGTCGAAATCCCGTTCCGGTCGGTCGTGCGGATTCTCTTCGGCGAAGGGGCCGAGGAGAGCGAAATCCGCCGGAACATCATCTTGAAATCGAGGCTCCCGCAAGCGCTTACGGCCTTGGTGGCCGGCGCCGGTCTCTCAGTCAGCGGATTGCAGATGCAAACGGTCTTCCGCAATCCGTTGGCAGGCCCGTCCGTGCTGGGTATCAGTTCGGGAGCCAGCCTCGGGGTCGCGCTCGTGGTGCTGGTTTCGGGAATCGGAGGGCATGCGTTGAGCCGGCTCGGATATGTCGGCAATCTGGCGCTGACGGTCTCCGCTATCATCGGAGCGCTGGCCGTCATGGCCTTGATCGCCTACATCTCGCAAAAGGTCAAAGGCAATGTAACCCTGCTGATTATCGGCGTGATGATCGGCTATGTGGCCAATGCCGTCATCGGCGTACTGAAATTTTTCAGCGTCGAGGAGGACATCCGTGCCTACGTTATTTGGGGGCTCGGCAGTTTTGCGCGCGTTTCGGGCAATCAGGTAACGCTCTTCGTTACGGTCATGGCTGTACTGCTGCCCCTTTCGATGCTGCTCGTCAAGACGCTCAACCTGTTGCTGTTGGGCGACCATTATGCCCGCAATCTGGGGCTCGACATCCGTCGGGCGCGTCTGTTGACGATCGGTTCGGCCGGCGTATTAGTCGCAATCGTAACCGCCTATTGCGGGCCGGTCATGTTTTTGGGTCTGGCCGTTCCGCACCTGTGCCGCGGCATCTTCAGCACCTCCGACCATCGGATTCTGATGCCCGCCTCGCTGTTGATGGGCTCCGTGCTGGCCCTGTTCTGCAATCTGATCGCCCGCATGCCCGGTTTCGAAGGCGTGCTGCCCATCAACTCGGTAACAGCTCTGATCGGCGCGCCCGTCGTGATGTGGGTACTGTTTCGCAAACGCAAAAACGATCTGAACGAATGAACCGGCAGGAAACCATCCGTCTCTCCGATCTGCGAATCGGCTACCGCGTGCGGAACGAGGAACACGTCGTTGCCGAAGGGCTCGATGCCTCCATTTCGAACGGCGAGCTGACCTGCCTTTTGGGCCGAAACGGCGCCGGGAAATCGACCCTTTTGCGTACCTTAGCGGCATTCCAACCTCCGTTGGGCGGTTCGATCCGGCTGCTCGGACGGGCATTGACGGAGTATTCCGATCGGGCGCTCTCGCATCTTTTGGGGGTCGTACTGACCGACAAATGCGATTTGACCAACATGACCGTAGCCGATTTGGTCGCCATGGGCCGAGCTCCTTACACAGGTTTTTGGGGGGCGCTTACCGCTTCCGACCGCAAAGAGGTCGATCGGGCTGTGGCGGCGGTCGGTATCGAATCGCTCGCCGAACGCAAAATCCGGACCCTCTCCGACGGCGAACGTCAAAAAGCGATGATTGCCAAAGCATTGGCCCAACAAACGCCCGTCATCCTGCTCGATGAGCCGACGGCTTTTCTGGATTATCCGAGCAAGGTCGAAATCATGCAGCTCCTTCACCGACTGACGCGCGAGACGGGCAAAACCATCTTTCTGTCGACGCACGACCTCGAACTGGCGTTGCAAATCGCCGATCGAATTTGGCTGATGAAACGCGGCGAACCGTTGATTACGGGAACGCCCGAAGACCTCTCCATCGACGGCACGTTGGCCAGCTTCTTTCCACAGAAAGGCATCGCCTTCGACCCGACGACGGGCCTGTTCCGCATCCGGAATCGCTATCGAATGGAAGTTCGACTGACGGGCGACGGCCTGTTGCGCGATATGGCCGACAAGGCGCTCCGGCGCGTGGGAATCGAACCGTCGGTCTCGGACGAGACGGCCGAAGCCACCGTCGCGGTCGCATCCGATCGCTTCACGATTCAGCGCGACGGTTCGGTCGTCGAATGTCGGTCGATTGCGGAGCTGCTCGATGCACTCGACCGGTAGGCGATTTCGCCCGTTTCCGCAATCAGCAGCACTTCGACCGCTCCCTCCGGCAGCAACGGTGCGCAGACCTTCCGGCAATCATCGGCGATGCGCTGCAACAACCGATCGCGGTCATCCGCATCGAGCGCCGTCCACAATTCCCGAGCAAGAACGATTCGTTCGATAATCGTTGCAGCGGTTGCTGAGCATCCCGCCGCTGCGGCTGTCCGTTGCAGAAACGGACGATTCAAAGTTACCTTGTGGCTGTGGGTGTCGAGATGACCTTCGGCCAATTTCACCGCCTTGCCCAGCATGATGCCCATCGTTACCTGTCGGAATCCGCATCGGGCTGCCGCCTGCAACGTCGCTCCGATGAAATTGCCGTACTGCACGAAGGCTTGAGGAGCCAAATCGGGCCGCACGCTGCGCAAGATGCGTTCGCTGCGGGCGCCGGAATTGATGACCAATTCGCGGCAGCCGACCGCCCGTGCGACTTCGACCGACTGTTCAATCGAACGGATGAACGCCTCGTTCGAAAAGGGACGGACAATACCCGACGTGCCGATAATCGAGAGCCCCCCTACGACCCCGACCCGCGGATTGAAGGTCCTTTCGGCCAAAGCCGTTCCGTTCGCTACGGAGATTTCAACATCGACCCCCGCGATGCCCATCGCTGCGAAATTCTCGACAATCATCCGTCGCGGAGCCGGATTGACAGCCGGTTCTCCGACGGCGAGCCCCAGCCCGGGAAGCGTAACCGTTCCGACTCCTTCGCCCCGAAGGAATCGAATCGTCTGCCGATCGTTCAGTTCGACCCGTGCTGTTACGGCGCATCCGTTCGTAACATCGGGGTCGTCGCCGGCATCCTTGATGACTGTAGCAGAGGCCCACGCCCCCTCCGACGAAGCATCGGAAACAGGCAATGCGACCCGTTCGCCGCCCGGCAAGACAATGACCGAACGCGCTTCCGATTCGCCCGTCAACAAGAGACGAAGCGCTGCACAAGCCGCTGCACAAGCGCACGCACCGGTCGTATAGCCGCTCCGCAAAGCGAAAAAGCCGGGTAACAGTTCGTCGATTCGGCGCAACAAACCCGCCTCGGTGTAAACGCGTTCGAACGAATCCGGAAACGCAGGCCGTTCGACCACATAAACCGGAATGCCGAACCGCCGGGCCGCCTCGATTTTGGCCGGCAGTCCGCCCGATTCGCCGCTCTCCTTGGTCAGCACGGCCGAAGGCCGCACCCACTGCAATACGGCGGTTTCCGGTTCGTCGGGCGTATAAAACAGTAGTTTTTCACGGGGGAAACCGGCCGCCACCGCCTCGGCGATCGACTCTTCGCGATCGAGAATCCGGAACCGACAATCGTGCCGCTCCCAGAACGACCGCAGCTTCCGGATTGTCCGAACGCCGGTCAAAGCCAGCAGATGCTCCACGCCGTCGGTCTCCATCCGTCGGATGGCATCGGCGTAATCCGCACACCGAACAGCATATCCGTCGGGCGGAACCGGTCGCCGCTCGTAGCGGATGACGGGCAGCCGACAGACCGCAGCGACCCGCTCGACCGTGCGGTGCAACTGTTCGGCGAACGGATGTCCGGCGTCGATCAACAGCCGGATGCCCTCGCGGCGGCAAAACGCAACGGCGGTATCGGCATCCATCGCACCGGTGAGCCGCTGGCCGTGCACCAATTCGACGGACTGCGTGTCGCCCAACGTCGAATAAAAGAAAGGGTTTCCGCCCTGCTCGACCACCTTGACCGCCGAACGTCCCTCGGTCGTACCGCCGAAAATGATAATCATGGGCGGAACAGATGTTTGAACTCCTGCGCGTAAAGACGCGACAGCCCCTTGCGGTTGTCGATGGCCTCGCCGACGACGATCATGGTCGTCAGCGTCAAATGGTGCTCTTCCACGATGCGCGCCAGATCGCGCAGTTCGCCGCGCCAGATGCGCTGGTCGGGCCACGTCAGATGGTGGCAGACCGCAACCGGCGTTTCGGGCGGATAATGCTCCGACAACTCCGCCTGCACCTTCGCCGCGATACCCGCAGAGAGGAAGATGCACATGGTCGACCGCGAGCGGGCCAGTTCGCGGAGCCGTTCGCGTTCGGGCATCGGCGTACGGCCCTCGCCGCGGGTCAGAATGATGGTCTGCACCCGTTCGGGGATGGTGAACTGCGATTTGAGTTCGGCCGCAGCCGCCTGAAACGACGAAATGCCCGGCGTAATGTGGTAACGCATTCCGTAACGGTCGAAAAAGTTCATCTGTTCTTGAATCGCGCCGTAGATGCACGGGTCGCCCGTATGCAGCCGCACGACCAAGCATCCCCGATCGTAATAGCGTTTCATCAGTTCGAACTGCTCCTCGAGGGTCAGCGGTGCCGACGAACGCACCTCGGCGTCGGCCCGTGCGCAATCGGTTACCTCACGCGGCACGAGACTGCCGGCATAGAGAATCAAATCGGCCTCCTCCAAGAAACGGCGTCCGCGTACGGAAATCAGGTCGGGATCGCCCGGACCCGCCCCGACGATTTCGATATGGCCGCGCCGTTCGGAACGGTTTTCGTAGGCCACGGCAAAGGTAAAATCGTTACCCTCCATTACGCGATCCTTCTGTTTTTCCAGAACGAGCCGACCGTCGTGTGCGGCGACGATGGCAGCCGCTTCGCTGACGCTCGCCACACCGGTCGCCTCGCGCACCCGCTCCGACGGATTCGGCACGTCGACGTTCGCAAGCTCGTCGGTCGAGAAAATCCGCTTCCGGCAACCGAAATGCTCGCACAAAGCCTCGACCAATGGTTCGTCGCGTTTCAATTCGATCGTAGCGACCGACGCGACGGCCGAAGCGGCCCATCCGTCAGCCGCGAGCCGCTCGGCAATCCGTTCGGGAATCCCCGACGGGTCGCAATCCTTGCGACATCCGACACCTATGCTTAACACACGCGGGATATAATGGATGCAGAGCAAATCGAAATGCACGATACGCGGCGTCAAAGCAATCACCAACGCAGCATCGGCCGGAACATCCGCCGCACGATAACAGACCTTGACATGCGCCGCAGCCGTCCGTTCGAGATAATGGGCCCCCTCGTCGCGAACATCAAGCAACAAGGCCGTCGACTGTCCTGCGACATAGGCGGCAATCGCCTCATTCATCGACCCGCCGGAGACCTCGCACCCCCATCCGAACCGCTCAGCGAGCGTGTCCAACGGCCAAAGGCCCGTATTGTCGCTTTGGGTGGTAACGACCGCCGAACCGCCGATCGCTTCGGCCAACCGCTCGGCCAAGGCATTGGCTCCGCCGACGTGGCCCGAAAGCAGCGGAATGATCCATCGTCCGGTCGAATCGACCGCGACGACAGCCGGATCGCTGTGTTTGTCGCGCAAGTGCGGAGCGATAGCGCGAACCGCGATGCCGACAGCACCGACGAATACCCAAGCGCGATAAGCCGCGAACTCCTCCTCCAAAAGCGGCTGCAAGGCATCGGCATGACGGAATCCGTCGACTGCCACGAGCGCGAAGCGGTCGGCTCCGAGGATTTCGGCCGCCCGACGGGCGACCGTCTCGCCGCCAGAGGAGACGAGCAAGATAGCAATGGTCGATTTCATGAATGTTTAATCGCTTGAATCACAGTAATGGGATGATAGTTGTCGACGGCGATGCGGGTTTCGGCCCCGACGAGGCATCCGTGCGCTTCGACGGCCTGCACGAACGCCTGCAAACTCTCCGGCGAGACCGAATTGAAGACCAGACGTCCTCCGTCCGGCAAGAGCGGAACGACCCGATCGACGACTTCGGCGAGCCGTCCGCCATGACCGCCGATGAAAACGGCATCGGGAGCTGGCAACGCCATGCAGTCCGAGGCAAGGAAATCACCGCCATGAAATACGATGCCGGGAGCTCCAAATCGACGGGCATTAACCTGCAACAGCCGTTCGCCCTCGTGCCGTATCTCGAAAGCGTGCACCTCAACGTGCGGAAACCGCAACCGCGCCTCGATCGACACCGATCCCGTACAGCTGCCGATGTCCCAAAAGCAGCGGGCCGACTGCAACTGCAACAGGCTGACGGTCAACAAGCGGATCGGCATTTTGGTCATCATGCCGGCTCGTCCGTCGAGGTGGTCGAACGCGCTGTCGGGGATGCCGAGCGGCGCACGGTGCGGTTCCCCATAGAGTATTACACAATTCGGCATTTCGAACGTCCGCCGGGCGGCCTCGTCGAGCGCGAACTCGGCGACCTGTTCCGCATCGCGGTTGCCCAAATGCTCCCCGACCGCCATCCGATAACCCGTATAGCCGTAGATCAACAGGTGTTCGGCAATGGCGGCCGGCGTATGTTCACGGTCAGTCAGCACGCCGATTTTCGCACGCCCCTCGATCAACGCGCAATCCAACCCCTGCCACGGCCGACCGGTCAACGAAACGGTCGTCATATCGTCATAAGGCATCGTTAGGCGGTGCGCCAACATCTGAAGCGAATTCATCGCCGGAAAAATCCGTAATTCGGCATCGGGAAGCCGCCGCCGAATCGTGGCGCCGAATCCGAAGAAAAGCGGGTCGCCCGAAGCGAAAACCGTTACTTCGTCATACGGTTCGTATTGCGCGAAAACCGCATCGAGCGGCACGGTGATGTCGATCCATACGGCATCCGCAGGCAACAGGTGCCGCACAAGTTCATGATGACGCCGACCGCCGGAAAAGACCTTTGCAGCGGCGATAGCGGCCGAAACCTCCTCCGAAAAATGCGGCGCGGCCTCGTCGTTGAGACCGATCAGAACGAATCGCTGTTTCATACGTCGCGGCCCGGGCGCAGCGCCTCGGCATCATTGAAAGTCAGAATGGCGTTGACCAAGGTTGCAGCCAGATTGCTCCCGCCCTTGCGCCCCTCGATGAGAATCCGATCGACCGTCCGGAAGGGCTTGGCCATCTGCTTGGACTCCTCGACATGGACGAAACCGACCGGCGCCCCAACGATGCCGGCCGGACGGGCCTTGCCGCAATGAACATTCCGGCAAAGTTCCATCAATGCCGTAGGCGCATTCCCGAAAACATAGAGCGCTTCGGGATGCTCCTCGACCGCCAAACGGATACCGGCTTGCGTGCGGGTGATGCCCTCCTGCTCGGCCAAAGCGACGGCCCGCGAATCGTGCAGATAACATTTCACCTCGACGCCCAACCGTTCTAACGCGCCACGTCGAATTCCCGACGCCGCCATCGTAACGTCGGTTACGATTGTACGAATCTCGCCGCCCGACAAACGTCGATAAAGCCGCTCCACAGCCCCGTCGTTCATCCACAGCAGTCGCTCCATCTCGAAATCGGCCGTCGTATGGATGGCATGCAACAACGCCCACTTGCGGTCGAGCGGGATATTGCGGTCGTGTAGTTCCTGTTCGATCGTGCGAAAACTCTCCATCATGATGCGCTGACCGACGCTCGCATCGGCATCGGGCCGCTCCCGATAATATCCCCGCGGTGTAATCATCCGGCGGTCGGAAAGATAGGTTTGCGAGTTGCCGATGATGACTATGGTGAACATGTCGACCTGCTCGGGGTCGAACTCGCCCAAAGTCGTTATCCGCACCTCTTGCTCCGCACGCCCGGCCTGCCGCACGCATCCTACAGGCGTGGCGGCGTCGCGTCCCTGCAAGAAAAGCTCCTGCAACCGGTACAACTGCCAATAACGGTCGTTGCTGCGAGGGTTGTAGACCGCCGTTACGAAATCGCCGTCGACCGCCGCCCGAATGCGACGCTCGATCACAGGCCAAGGCGTCATCAGATCGGACAACGAAATGAGGCACAAGTCGTGGCCGATCGGAGCACCGAGCAAAGCCGCGGCCTGCTGAAAAGCGCTGATGCCCGGCAGCACCTCGATTTCGACGGACGAATTCCGTTCGCGGGCCATCTCCCACACGAGCGGCGCCATGCCGTAGATGCCGGCATCGCCCGACGAAATGATGCAAACGCATCGGCCCTGTTCGGCCAGACGGAAAGCCTCCTCGACGCGCGCGCGCTCCTGTTTCATTCCCGTATCGACGCATTGCGTCGTCGGGCCGAGCAACGATTCGATGAAACGGAAATAGTATTTATAACCCACGACGACATCGGCCGTCCGAATGGCCTCGGCGACGGCGGGCGTAATTGCATCGGGCGTTCCCGGGCCGATACCGGCCACGATGATTTTCGGTTGGTTCATGATTCGCTCCTTGTTATTCGGTGTAAAAGTACAAAAAATCCGGCGAAATGCCGGATTTTTATTAACGCGATAAACGGTCGCTTCACTTACGACGGTCGCGGTCGCCTCCGATTTACTTTTTGCCGAGACGGAGTATCTTCGATGCAGCCAAAAGTTATAAATAATCCGCAAAATTGCAGCTAAAAAACTTCAATATTTTGCGGTCGGAAAGGCAATCCCTTTTATTAAAAATCCTCTTATTTTGCATTTTCATCGAAATTCGATAAAAATTATTTGTTTTCCATCGTTTTTAATCGTACTTTTGTCTCGTAGAATCAAAAACCAATCGTCATGCAGAACAAGAAAAGATTGTATAAACATCTGATTATTATCTATATCCTCTATTTCATCGTTCTGGCTTCCGGCTTCATGCTGAATACGATCCCCTCCTTCATGAGCGGTGTCCATGCAGGAATGGCCCAAGCAGAACGGGAATTCGATCGGGGCGATACACACTTTTATGCTGTAACGACCGAACTGCGGAATCCGGAAGGCTACATCGAGGTCGATGGCCTTCCTGAAAATGTCGATGCCTATTTCGCCCGTCTCCATCTGCACGTGTCCGACCCCGGTGCATTCACCATGGACAATGCGTTTCGGGTGCAGGCCGACAGCGGCTATGCCTATCTGCTGTTGATCGTGTCGGGGTTCTCGTTTCTTGTGGTGATCGTGCTTATTGCGCTGATGATAAACTCGCTGCGAAAATCCATCCGCGACGAGCAGCCTTTGCATCACAAAAACATCGTCCGCACCCGTATTATCGGCATCTTGCTGATCGTTATGGAAGTGTCCAATGCGCTGATGCTTTACATCAATCAATGCAAGGCGATCGAATTGTTGGAGGATACCCCCTACGAGGTGTTGAATCGATTCCCGCTCGATTATTGGAATCTGACGATCGGCGTTTTGTTCCTGTTCATGGCTGAAGTGTTCGCAATCGGTACGCAACTGAGCGAGGAGCAGAAACTGACTATCTGAAACGAGAACTTTACACGTTCTCTCTTTTGTCGAACTAAATGAACTGATTCATGGCTATAATCATCAATATAGACGTAATGATGGCCAAGCGCAAGATGCCGCTCGGCGAACTGGCCCGCCGCATCGATATTACGCCGGCCAACCTGTCGATTCTTAAAAACGGAAAGGCGAAGGCTGTCCGCTTTTCGACGTTGGAGGCGATTTGCCGCGAGTTGGATTGCCAACCCGGCGATGTGATCGAATATCGGCCCGACCCCGAGCCGACGGAACCGAAAGAATAAACTATCCTTTAATTTATCGCACGTATGAAAAAACTGATGATGCTGTTCCTCGCTTGTTTGGCGATGTGCAGTGCGACAGCGCAAATGCAGCTGACACCAATGCCGGTGGATCCTGAATTGCGCACGGGAAAACTTCCCAATGGCATGACCTATTACATCCGCCACAACGAAAAGCCCAAGGGGCAGGCCGATTTTTACATCCTGCACAATGTCGGCGCGATTCAAGAGAACGATTCGCAGCAGGGCTTGGCTCACTTCTTGGAGCACATGGCGTTCAACGGTACGAAAAATCTTGAAGGCAAGACGGTCATCGAGTATTTAGAGAAAGTCGGTGTGAACTTCGGCCGCAATCTCAATGCCGCAACGGGCTGGGACAATACGGTTTATCAGATGACCGACGTTCCGACCTCGCGGCAGGGCATCATCGACAGCGCGTTGCTGATTCTGCACGACTGGTCCCACTTCATCGCGCTGCAGCCTGAAGAAATTGACTCCGAACGCGGCGTCATCATGGAGGAGCTGCGCACGCGCGACGGAGCCGCCTGGCGTTCGCAGATCGAAATGATTAAAGCTCTCGGCAAGGGGTCGAAATACGAACACCGCAATCTGATCGGCTATCTGGATGGCTTGAAAGGCTTCCAGCACAAGGATTTGGAAGCGTTCTACCATACGTGGTACCGTCCCGAACACCAAGCCGTGATCGTGGTCGGCGATATCGATGTCGATGCAATCGAAAAGCAGATTACCGCGCTGATGGCCGATATTCCCGCTTCGCCGGCCGATGCGCCGCAAAAGGAGGTCATCGTTGTTCCCGATAACGAACAGCCGATTGTCAATATCTATACCGATCCGGAGATGCAGGGTTCGCGGATCACGCTGTTCGTGAAACGCCCTGCTTTGCCCCTCGAAATCAACAATACGATCAACGGTGAGATGATCGACGTCGTCGAAGCCTATGCCAATACGATGGAGGGCGCCCGTTTGCAGGAACTCGCCATGAAACCCGATGCTCCGTTCCTCGGGGCCGGCATGTCGATGGGCAGCTTGGGGATTATCCCGACGCTCAATATCACGGGATTCGTCGCTGTAACGCAGGATGGCAAACTCGCCGAAGGCTTCGAGGCCATCTATTCCGAGATGGAACGGCTGCGCCGTTTCGGCTTCACGCAGAGCGAATTCGAACGTGCCCAAGAGAATCTGCTCCGTACGGCCGAACGGAAATACACGAACCGCAACGATCGCCGCAACAACGAGTTCGTGCAGACCTATCTGAATAATTATATGCAGAACAAGCCGATGCCCGATGCGCAGAACGAGTGGCAGATCGACAGTATGCTCATCAAGTCGGTCAACGTCGATGCCGTAAATATGTACGTACAGCAGACCATCTATCCGCAGAATCAGGTCATTTTCGTTACGGCTCCCGAACGCGAGGGACTGACTAATCCTACGGAGGCCGAGTTGCTCGCTATCCGCGAGAAGGTGATGGGGTCGGAATTGACTGCCTATGAAGATGATACGGTCAAAGAGCCGTTGATTCCCGCAGAAACCGTATTGGCGGGTTCGCCCGTTGTGAAAACGACGGAGAATGCCGCTTACGGTACGACGGAATGGACGCTGAAAAATGGCGTGAAAGTCATTGTGAAACCCACGACTTTCAAAGCCGATGAAGTCCAGTTGACGGCTTATGCGCTCAACGGTTTGTCGGGATTGACGGACGAGGAGTATTATATGGGCGAATTGATGCCGGCCTTCAATCAGACGTCGGGCGTCGGCAAATTCTCGGCGGCCGATTTGAGAAAACAGCTTGCGGGTAAATCGGCCCGCGTGCAGACTTCGACTTCGGAGTACGAAAACCGAATCGAAGGCGTCGGCTCTCCGAAAGATGTGGAAACGCTACTTCAACTGCTCTATCTGAACTTTACGCAGCCGCGTTTCGACGAGAACGACTACAACACGTTGATGAAGATGCTGCGTGCCCAGTTGGAGAACGTCCGCACGAACCCCGATTTCGTGATGCAAGAGAAGTTCACCGATGTGGCCTACGGACACAATCCGCGTCGTCAGGTGATTACGATCGAGACGCTCGACCAGTTCGACTTCGCGCAACTTTCGGGCATCTACCAAAAACTCTTCCCGGGGGCCGACAGCTTCACGTTCTACATCGTTGGCAACGTTGATTTGAATACGCTCAAACCGCTGGTCGAGAAGTACATCGGCTCCATTCCGACAACGGGTCATCCGGCCGGCACGGTCGATGACCATGCAGCTCCGGTCAAGGGTGCGATCGTCGAGGATTTCCAAACGCCCATGCAGCAGCCCAAAGTGTCGATTTACTATCGCTTCACGGGCGACATGCAGCAGTCGATTCGGAACAAGTTGACGATGAATTTGCTGATGGAAGCGCTCAACTCCCGTTATCTGATTTCGGTTCGCGAGGAGAAGGGCGGAACGTACGGCGTGCAGGTTTTCGGTAAGACGGCAAAACGTCCGACCGAGAGCTACCAAATGGACATTCAGTTCGATACCAACACAGAGATGGCCGATGAACTGCAAGAGATCGTCATGCAGGAAATCCGCAACATCGCCGAGAACGGTCCCAAGAGCGAAGACATCGAGAAGACGCGGGAATTCTTGGCCAAGCAGTGGAAGAACTCGCTGGAACAGAACGGCAGTTGGATGCGGTATTTGCTCCAACACTATGTGGACGGAAACGATTACATAGCAGATTACGAAACTGCGCTTCGTTCGATTACCGATGCTGACGTACAGGCATTGGCCAAGAAAGTGCTGGCAGATAACAACCTCGTACGGGTCGTTATGCGTCCCGCTCCGGCTGCGGAGAAATAACGGAATGCACCGCTGTTGAAACGGAATCGGCGTCGACCTAATTGGTCGGCGCCGATTTTTTATGCGATGCGGGTCGATTACGCGAACCCGACTTATTCTTTCGAACTGATTTCGTCGACGGTCGCATCGATGTAGGCGATCAGGTCGGTCGGCGCGATTTTGAGTTGCAGCCCGCGAACACCGGCACTGATATAGATGAACGGATGTTCGAGCGCCGACCGATGGATGAAGGTCGGGAACCGTTTTTTCATGCCGATGGGCGAACATCCGCCTCGAATGTAACCCGTAACCGGAAGCAGCTCTTTCATCGGGATCAAATCGACCTTTTTGTTACCCGACAGACGGGCTACGACTTTGAGGTCGACCTCGTGGTCGCCCGGTACGACGCATACGAGATACCCCGTACGATCGCCTTTCAATACCAACGTTTTGAATACGAGTTCGATAGGCTCCTGCAACTGTTCGGCTACATGCGTAGCTGCAAGGTTTGCTTCATCGACCTCATACGGAACGGTTTCGTAAGCAATTTTCGCTTGATCGAGTTGTCGGGCGGCATTGGTCTTTTCGACTTTTTTGTGCGGCATGGCGTTTTTCTGTTCGTATTTGTGCGGATGATGATGCAGCAAAGGTAGAACATTGTCTCGGTATAATCAAGCTAACGCTTGCTTCGGCATTCGACTTTTTGTATCTTTGTATTTATGAAGATCACGATTTTAGGACCGGCCCACCCTTATCGCGGAGGATTGGCCTCCATCATGGAAATCATGGCCCGAACATTCGTCCGGCGAGGGCATGATGTAGATATACGCACATTCACGCTGCAATATCCCTCCCTGCTCTTTCCGGGAACCCGTCAAACGGTCGATACGCCGCCGCCGGCCGATCTCGTTATCCAACGATGTGTCAATACGATGTGGCCGCTGAACTGGCTCCGCATCGGCCGCGAGCTCAAGCAGGAACGTCCGGACATCATCCTGATGAAATACTGGACCCCGTTCATGGCCCCTTGTTTCGGCACCATCGCCCGTCTTGCACGACGCAACGGCCATACGAAAGTGCTGTGTCAAATCGATAACGTCGAGCCGCACGAGCATCATTGCACCGACCGTCCGTTCAATCGCTATTATCTGCATTCGGTCGATGGATTCATTTACATGTCCGAACAGGTGCATCGCGAACTGTCCGCTTATACCTCCGTACCGGCGTTGTTCTCACCGCATCCGTTGTTCGAGAACTTCGGCGAGCGGGTCGAGCGGAACGAGGCCTGCATCCGGCTCGGACTGAATCCGGACAAACGCTATGCACTCTTTTTCGGGCTGGTTCGCGACTACAAAGGATTGGATTTGCTGCTCGATGCTTGGGCCCGATTGAAACGGAACGGGCAGTTCGACGATCGAAAATTGATCGTAGCGGGAGAGTTTTACACCTCGAAAGAACCCTATCTGAAACAGATCGCCGAACTCGGATTGCAAAACGACGTCTTGTTGCACGACCGCTTCATTCCCGACAACGAAGTGCGGTACTACTTTTCGGTTGCGGATTGCGTCATACAGCCCTACAAAAGCGCCACGCAAAGCGGCGTAACACAGATCGCCTATCAATTCTGCACGCCGATGGTCGTAACCGACGTCGGGGGATTGACCGAAATCGTCCCCGATGGCCGGGTGGGATATGTTGCTCCTCCGACCGTCGAGGGGGTTGCCCGAGCTGTGGAACGCATCTACGAAGGCGATACTTTGGAACGATTCCGGCAAAACTGCCTTGAAGAACGGAAACGCTTCTCGTGGGAGGCAATGTGCAATCGCATTGAGGAGTTGTATCGGTTAGTCGCCGAATAATCCGCCCGCCAAAAGCTGAGAACGGGCCGTCGTGCATCTACACGACGACCCGTTGCTTCATTTATCCGTTCGTAGCTCGGGACTACTTCTTGATATTCGGGAGTTCCAATCCGTAACCTTTCTTGCGGTCGAGCGCTTTCAGATAAATCGCAAGCAGGAATGCCGCAACACCGAATCCGGCGAAGATAATCAACGGAACCGTATAATTGTATGGAATAAAGAACGTTTCAGGCAATTCGACCCCACTCGATTTCGCTTCCTCGACAACCGCTTTCGCCGCAATGACCGCCGGATTGGCCGCATTCGACGAATCGAGCACGCTGCCTATCAACAGCGGCACCAAACAAAGTCCGATGTTCTGTACCCAAAAAATCAGACAATAGGCACTTCCGAGCACCCGTTCTTCGATGATTTTCGGCACACTGGGCCACAAAGCCGCCGGAACCAACGCGAACGAAATCCCCAATATGACAATCGTTACATAAGCAATCAATTTGCTGCCCGTTGCCGGTACGACGAAGGCAAAGGCAAGATGGCAGGCAATCAACAGCAACGCCCCCCAAATCAACATCGTAGCACCCTTGCCCTTGCGGTCGAGATAAGAGCCGAGAAAGGGGGTGATAACAGCGGCCCCGATGGGGAACCAGCGGAAAATATCCGATGCGACTTGCGCCGAAATGCCTTGCAGGTTGCATTGCAACATCTCCGCACCATAGGCTTGGAAGGGGAAGATCGCCGAATAGTAAAGCACGCACAACAAAGCGACCACCCAGAAAATATGGCTGGAAAAAATCAACCCGATATCCTTGATTTTGAATTGTTCGTCGACATCGGACTCTTCCTTTTCCGTTCGATTCTGTCCGTCTAATTTCTTGTCCATCACACAAAAAACCACATAGAAAATCAGACCGATCAACAGCAACACGGTACAGAAAGCGACGGGAGCCACGACCGAACCCAATTTTGCGGCGATCAACGGCGAAAGCGAGAAAATCGCGAATACGCCGATTCGAGCAATCGCCATTTCAACGCCCATGGCCAATGCCATCTCCTTACCTTTGAACCACTTGGCTATCGACTTGGAAACGGTCGTGCCGGCCATTTCGCAGCCGCAGCCGAAAATCATGAAGCCCAATGAAGCCATTTTTGCGCTGGCAGGCAAAGCCACCCACCACGAATCGAGCCATGCGGCGAAGGCCGTTCCGGCAAAGGCATCGCTGATGCCGTAAAGTTTGATGCAGGCGCCGACCAACATCAACGACGCCGAAAGGGTTCCCGTAAATCGGATGCCCATCTTGTCGAGAATGATGCCTGCGACAATCAAAAAACCGCAGACATTCAAACTGTATTCGGCGGCCCGATAGGTCCCGTATGCCGTCGAACTCCAGCCGAGTGCCGGTTCCAATAGGCTTTTGATCGGAGCCATGACATCGACGAACATGTACCCGAAGAACATCATCGAGGCGATCAAGATGAGTGCCGACCACCGGACGAAGGCTGAATCGTTGATTTTGCGTTGGATTGTTTCTACCATAAATCTATCGTTTTGAGTTAGTTTCAGTTTTCCGCCTGCGCATACTGCTTCAACAGGTCGTAAGCCGCCGTAATGCCGAGTTCACCCGCCTTCGAGAGGTCGAGGCAACCTTTGCGCGTATCCTTCATGAAAATCTGCACGACGCCGCGGTTGTAGTAGGCTTCGGCGAACGACGGATCGAGTTCGATTGCCTTCGTGTAATCTTCGAAGGCTTCGGGCAGATTGCCGGACAGCGCCTGCAAATTGGCCCGATTGTAATAAATGTGAGCGAAATCGGGAAAGAGTTTCGCCGCCTTGTTCAGATCGGCGATCGCCTCATCGTAGCTGTACGTCCGTTTCGAACGGTTGTTCAGTCGATTGGCCGGATCCGAATCGATGGTGATGCGCTGATACGAATTGTCGATCGACGAAATGAAATCGATCATTTCGGCCTGCGTCGTCGAGCGGTTCAGGTAGAGGAACGGATTGGAGGGATTGAGCTCGATTGCTGTCGTGAGCGTGTTCACCGAATTGGTGTACTGCTTAATCAACAGTTGGGTGATGCTCCGCTGGAAAAGCATCGTCCACGAATTGTCGGCCCGCTGCATCTCCATGTATTTGCGGTCGAGCGATAGGAGCGAATCCGTTTCGATATTGCTTTCCCGACAAGAAAGGGCGAGTTGTTCGTTCGCGATGCGGCGTTTGAAATCCTCGACCCGCTGCAACCGGTAATGCGCGACGACCGGTACCGTATCGGGCTGCATCAACGTGAATTTGAACAACGGCAGCAGCCGCATCTCCTCGTGCCCGCCGTTGCGGTCCGTCATGCGGTCGAAATTTCCACCAGCGAACTTGCTGTCGAACGACAACAGCCGATCGAAATGCTGCGTCGTATCGGCATAGATCGAATAAGCGCTGTCGCTCAAGCGTTTTTTGTATTCGTTGATTTTGCGCTGGGCCGTTTCGCGATCCTGTTTCGCACCCTTGGGGTCGCGCAGGAACTCCCGCAGCCGCCCGCGATAAATATAGGCATTGGCGAAATCGGGATAGAGCTTGATGGCCGACGTATAGTCCTGCACCGCCTGTTCGATATTTCCCAACTGCGCATGCACGCCGGCCCGATTGTAATAGACCAACACGTTATTCGGCGAATAGCGTTCCACTTTGTCGTAGTCCTCCAACGCCCGATTGTAGTCGCCGATCTGCGAACGCAGCATCGCCCGATTGAAATAGGTCAGCGAATTGGTCGAATCGAGTTGGATGACCTTATCGAAATCGGCCAACGCCGGCATCGGACGATTCGTATCGGAATAGAGCAGCGCCCGATTGAAATAGGAGAGCAGATAGGTCGAATCGCAGCGGATGGCCCGATTGAAATCGGCTTCGGCCTCCTCGTAGCGTTTTTGTTGCATGTAAAGCCCCCCGCGACGGTTGTAACCGTTGGGGTCTTCCCGATTCGTGCGGATTGCCCGGTCGAAGTTTTCATAGGCCCGCACCGTATCTTTCAGATGGAGGTAGCTCAATCCGCGACAGATAAAGGCATCGGCCACTTTGGTCTCCTGCCGGATGAACTTGTCGAAGTCGGCGATCGCCAATTCGAATTGCTGATTCAGCAGACGGGTTACCCCGCGGCTGTAATAGGGCCCGGGCAGGTCGGGGCGCAATTCGATCGCCTCCTTGAAATCCTGCAAGGCATCGTCGTAATTGCCCAACCGCGAGCGGGTAATGGCCCGATAGGTATAGGCTTGCGTGTAAACCGGATTGAGCCGTATCGCCGTCGAGAAATCGGCTTCCGCACCGATCAGATCGTCCAAGTTGTATTTCGCGATGCCGCGCAGGAAATAGCCCTCGAAAGCATCTTCATCGACCCGCAGCAAGGTGTTCAACGTGCGGATCGCCTCCTGATAGTGGTTGTTCATCATGCACGTGCGCCCCATCCAGAAGAAATACTCCCGATTGTACTGCGCACGGGCCTGAACACCGCACAACAAGGCCAAAGCCGACAACAAAGCTATGAAAAACCCTTTTCGCATCGTCTTACATAACGTATCCGCCCCGTCTTTATTATTCCTGTTCGTAGCCGAATTCGCGCAGCTTGCGTTCGTTGTTGCGCCAGTCGTCGCTCACCTTGACCAGCAGTTGCAGGAAAACCTTTTTATCGAGGAACTTTTCGAGGTCTTCGCGTGCGGCCTGTCCCACCTTTTTGAGCATCGAGCCGCCGCGACCGATCAAAATGCCTTTCTGCGATTCGCGAGCAACATAGATAATCGCCACAATGCGATCGATCGTCGGTTCTTCCTTGTAGCTTTCGATGCCGATTTCGCAGCAGTAGGGAATCTCCTTGTCATAGAATCGGAGAATTTTCTCGCGAATGATTTCCGATGCAAAAAAACGCATCGGTTTGTCGGTCAGCGTATCGTCCGGATAATACGACGGGCCTTCGGGCAGCAAATCGAGAATCGTGCGGAATACGCCTTCGACATTGAATCGTTCTTTGGCCGAAACCGGAACGATGCGGGCCGCTGGCAGTTCTGCGTGCCATTTTTCGGTCAGCCGTTCCAGCGCTTCGGGGGTCGAGAGGTCGATTTTGTTGATTACGACCACGGTCGGGATGCCGCTTTGCCGAATGTTTTCGAGAACGGTCGCCGAACGGTCGCTCTGCTCCACCGTATCGGTAACATACAGGATGATGTCGGCATCGGTCAACGCACCGGAGACGAATTTCATCATCGAAGCCTGTAATTTGTAGGCCGGTTTCAGGATGCCCGGCGTATCGGAATAGACGATCTGGAAATCCTCGCCCGAAACGATTCCCATGATCCGGTGGCGCGTGGTCTGCGCCTTGGCCGTGATGATGGAAAGCCGCTCACCGACGAGCGCATTCATCAACGTCGATTTCCCGACATTGGGATTGCCGATGATATTTACGAAACCCGATTTGTGTATTTTTTCTCCGTTCATCGGGTTCAAAGGTACGAAAAATCCAGAGAATTCCTATCGATTTACCGCCGCATCATGCCGCCGGGCATCTTGGGCATCCGCAAATTGCCGCCCGCAACGGCTTTCATCATCTTGCGCGTATCTTCGAACTGCTTCATCAACCGGTTCACTTCGGCCATCGTGCGGCCGCTGCCTTTGGCAATCCGCTCGCGACGTTTGGCATTGATGATTTCCGGATGTTCGCGCTCAACGGGCGTCATCGACGAAATGATCGCCTCCGTCGGTTTGAACGCATCGTCCGGAATATCGACGTTTTTCAACATCTTACCCATGCCCGGAAGCATCGACGCCAAATCTTTCAGATTGCCCATCTTCTTGACTTGTTGGATTTGCGCCAGAAAATCATTGAAATTGAACTGATTTTTTACCAACTTCTTTTTCAGGCGGCGGGCCTCCTCTTCATCGAACTGCTCCTGCGCACGCTCCACCAGCGAAACGACATCGCCCATCCCCAAGATACGGTCGGCCATACGTTCCGGATGGAAGACCTGCAACGCATCCATCTTCTCGCCGCTCGATATGAATTTCAACGGTTTATCGACGACCGAACGAATAGAAATCGCCGCACCGCCGCGCGTGTCGCCGTCCAATTTTGTCAGAACCACGCCATCAAAATCCAGCCGGTCATTGAATTCTTTCGCCGTATTGACAGCATCCTGACCGGTCATCGCATCGACTACGAAAAGCGTCTCTGACGGTTTGACCGCCGTTTTGATCGCCGCAATCTCCTGCATCATCGCTTCGTCGACCGCCAGACGGCCGGCCGTATCGACAATCACCACGTTGTAGGATTTCTGACGGGCGTATTTAATGGCATTCTCCGCAATTTCGACCGGATTCCGGTTGTCCGCTTCGGTATAGACCTCTACACCGATTTGCGCACCGAGCACCTGCAGCTGGTCGATGGCCGCCGGACGATAGACGTCGCCCGCTACGAGCAGCACCTGGCGGCCCTTCTTGCTCTTGATGAACGACGCCAGTTTGCCGGAAAAGGTCGTTTTACCGGAACCTTGCAAACCGGCAATCAGCACTACTGCCGGCGTACCGTTCAGCGAAATATCGGTCGCCGTGCCGCCCATCAGTTCGGCCAATGAATCGCGTACGATTTTGGTCATCATCTGGCCCGGTTTGACCGCCGTCAGCACATGTTGGCCCAAGGCTTTCTGTTTCACCTCGTCCGTAAACGACTTGGCTACCTTGTAGTTGACATCGGCGTCGATCAACGCACGGCGAATCTCTTTCAGCGTCTCAGCGACATTGATTTCGGTGATGCGGCCCTCCCCCTTGAGAATTTTGAACGATCGTTCGAGTTTATCGGTTAGATTTTCAAACATGATTGAATTCCTTTTTCCGACAAAGATACGAATTTTTTATTAGCGCGGTAAACCGTTATCTTGCTTTCAACGGTTCTCTTCGCTTCCGCCGCGAAATCCACTTAATTTATTGAGCATTTTCGAGCCGGAATATCTTCGACGTTGCCAAAGATACAAACGACCGGTTGAACCTGTGCACAAGTTCAACCGGTCGTTTGAATAAGCGGCGATTCGGATACCGTTCGAGAATAAATAATGATAAAGCGGTTCCGGTGATGGCTTTTCGGCAATTATTCCTCTTCCTCTTTTTCCTTGCGGGTTTTCTGCAAATCCTTCGCGGCGTGTTTGCTGCCGGCGACGGACTGCAAAGCTAAATAGTTCTCGCCGTAGTCGCGCAGATTCTGCAATTCGGTGCGGAACGTATCCAAATGATTCTCCTCTTCGACGATGATGTCCTGAAACATCTTGTGCGTTACGGCATCTTTGTATTCGGCGGCGATGCGGGACGCTTCGTTATAAAAGTCGATGGTCGACTGTTCGAGCTGCATGGCGAACTGCAACATTTCCGCCGTGTCGGACATCTGACGGGACTGGAAGGCGGCATTCATATTTACGTCGCCCTCCAAGAAGAAAATCCGATCGGAAAACGCCTCGGTATGCCGCATCTCAGCGATGGCGACTTCGCGCATGATGCGCGAAAGATGCCGGTAACGGGCATCCTCGAACCGAGCATGAAAGTACATGTATTGGAGCGTGGTGGCGATTTCGCGCCCGATGGCGTCATTGAGCAGGTCGATGCTGATCTGGTAACGGCTTTTGTCCGGTGCCGGCGTCTCCGTTTTTGCGGGGCTTTGTACGGTGGTTTCCATAATCGAAAAAGGTTTTGCAACCGCAATTTGCAAAACCTGTTCCGAAAAAGCGTGCGGGCGGTGGTGCGGTCGGTCCTATTTCCACGCCATGCAGGCGCGTACGGCGACCGTACCGTCGTCCGTGCCGATTTCGAAGAGCGCTTCCCGGTCGCGTTGCTCGCATCCGATGGACAATGTCTGACCGTAACGGCTTTCATGCAGGAAATGGATGTCCAACCGTACCGGTTCCGGCGAAGTCAAACGTTCCAAAGGCAACAGGTCGCACATCATTTCGATGTATCGCATCGTGTTGACGTGGCGGTTGAAGTCGATGTCGCTGTACACGATGCGATGTTCCGCATGAAGTGTCGGCGCAACCGTACGGATTTTGCGCGGCTTATCGGTCGGCGACGGACAATCGACGATTGCATCGGCGTGTGCATCGCCCACGTGCGAAAGGTCGACGGCCGTGCGGTTTTTCAAATCGAGCATGGCCCACTGGGTAACGGCGCGGCCGAATTCGTGGCCGTCAGAGTCGCATAAAGTGAAATTACGGGTCGACAAGACCCGTCCGTATTCGTTGATCCACGTCGCGACGGTGTAGTCGGTGTATTGTTGCGGGCGACGGTCGATTTCCATCGCCATGCGGGAAAGAATCCACGAATGGTTGTCGGCATGGAGGATGTCTACCCCGAATCCTTTGCTGTGTGCGTCGACGCCTGCCGTGTTGAGTATGGAGGTACCCAGCGAGGCGAGCGTCGCGCGGAGTGTGTAATCGACGTTTTGCGGTTCTACACGGTAGTTATAGAGTGATTTTTCTGCCATATCCGTTAACCATTAAACTCTTGTAAAGATACGAAGAATTTCGGAGAAAGTGAGGATTCGGGGCGGAATAAGTGTAAGTATTTAACGAGCAGGATTTTACCATCTGATTCTCGTCGGGTTGCAAGTACTCAAAAAAGCGATATTTCGAGGAGTTGACCAAGGTATCCGCTACTTATCCGTTGCCTTTTTCGGGTCGGGAACAAAGTCTTAACGAGTCTTTCGTCCGACCGCTGAAAACGCTTCTGCACTTCAATGAACCTGCGCTTTTCTTAAAAACTTCATGACAAAAATAGTCGTTTTTCGCGGAGTTTTTAGCAAAGACAGGTTCGGATACGAGAACATAGTATCTTATTCTTCGTTTCACTTCATTTCTCATGGCTTCAAATAACTCTATATCAACTAATTTTGTAAACGGTTATAGAGTTATGGATCAAACGGATGTAAAGGTTACGTTCTACCTCAAAAAGAGCGAAACGAATGCAGGTGGTCGTTGTCCAGTTATGACCCGTTTAATGGTCGGCCAGTCAGAAAGCGTGTTTAGTGTCAAACTGTCCGTTCCCGCATCGTTGTGGGCTTCGGATCGTGCCAAAGGCAAAAGCGCCAAAGCTATTGCAATCAATCGTCAACTGGACGTGTACCGTGCTTCGACACTCGCCATCTATCGCAAACAGTCGGCTATTCACGAACTTATCGCAGTCGAGGAGGTCAAGTGCCTGTTATTGGGCATGGCTACCGGACAGGAAACTTTGCTCAGCTATTATCGCACGTTCATTGAGCATTTCGAGAAACGGGTGGATGTCAATCGTTCAATCAAGTCGGCAAAAACCTATCGCACGACCTACGACCACCTCACACGTTTTCTATCGGAGCAGCTTCGGCTTTCGAATATTCCCTTCACGGCTTCGGATCGGTTGTTTATCGATAAGTTCGACCTGTACTTGCGTACCGAGCGGCATATGGTACCACGTACCATTATTCTGAATATGTCGCGCTTGCATACACCCGTCAACAAAGCCCTTGCCGCAGGGATTATTACTGCCGACCTGTTCGCCGGTTACGAACTGTTGCGTCCCGAACGCAAACGTCGTTACCTTACCAAAGAGGAACTGAAACGACTGATGACTACGCCGCTCCCTTCATTGAGGCTATATCTTATCCGCGACTTGTTTCTATTCTCGTGTTATACGGGCATCAGTTACGGCGATATGTGTCATTTGACTACTGCCAGACTCGAAACGGCCGAGGACGGGGCGGCTTGGATTAAGGCGGCACGAGAAAAAACAAATATTGAGTTCAAGGTACCACTTTATCGACAAATATCGTGATACTACATCCAATGAAATGTTGCTTCCCATGTACGGAAACTCGGAGTTGAACAAAGGGTTGAAACAGCTCGCTACGGCTTGCGGCATCGATCGAAAGTTGACCTTTCACATGGCACGGCATACATCCAGTGCGATGCTGATAACTTCCGGTGTCGACCTTGTTAAAACAGCAAATGACCACAACTGCGTGTTATGTACATCGTCAGGCAACAGCAGTGTGTTAATGGGCATGGATCCTAAAAACCGCAGCAAGGCGTTTATTAAGGTTGAAGCAGTTGATAACCATGGACATGTTGCTGACTTCAGCAATTTTGGAGAGGTCCCAGATGCAAATGTTCATTACAGCACAGTATCGGCTCCGGGGGTGGATTTGTGGAGTGCTTCGGAGAAACGCTGTGCTGGTTTGTGGAAGAAATTAGGTTCCAAGGTCTCGGCACAACAGGGTCTGCAGGAGATGAGTGGAACATCGATGGCTTCGCCTATTGTAGCAGGCGCTGTTGCACTGCTTAAGAGTAAGAACAATAATTTGACCACCGAGCAGGTTATAAAGATTCTGACGATGACGGGCAAGTATTATGACAAAACCCGCTGTATAGGCCCTACGATTCAGATAAAGGATGCACTGGATGCGACGGGCGGCGATCTGGCTAATTTCGACGATCTAATGAACAACCACGACCTGCTCATCGGTAAGTGGAAAAGTACTCACGAATTGGGAATTTCCGACAAGGATGATAATAAAATAGATGATATATGGACATATTTCATCTTTACATCGTCCACCGATGGCATCATAGAGCACCATACGGTGAATACACACAATGTCTATTCGGCACGGCTAAGAGTGCAGTGGGGAACCGGCAAAATCGAAATTCGACAGCTTGAGGAGGCTTCAACTCCGCAGGGTGAGACTTTGGTGCATGATGATTTCATATGCCGCCCCGACAAAGATCGTCTGCTGAATGCGACGTGTATAAAGCCAGGCAATAAGGAGGCATTTACATTCCAACTGGAGAAGGTGAATTAAAAAAATAAGTATATGTCAAACAACAACAAAGGTAAAATATCCATTGCCAATATCATTGCAATGGTGGGATTGGCCGGAATAGGTGTGGTTACCTTTTTCGGAATGTTTCTTCACTCAAAGGATGGTACGCCCGGTATTGCTATCATCGGTGCGGTCGGTCTGATTATAAGTCTTGCGCTGCTGCTTATTTTGAGCATCAAGGCAAAAGGTGCTGAGGACAACCCAGATAAATGGAGATTCGTAGAATGGGGAGGTGTTGCCGTTTATGTAATCGTTGCGGTGCTATTCGCTGTTCCCTTCCAGCGTTTTTTCTATGTGGTCGCCGAAAAAGAGTCGGTGCAAAACCTCGCCCGTCAGGAAATTAAGGCCATAAAGGATATGTACAACAACTATGACTATCAGTGCAATAAGTTTTTGACCGAAGCAAGTGAGCAGGTAGTGAACTATCGTCTTTCAAAGCAGTCCTACGGTGTGGATAAGGAACTTGCCAGATATGCCGATTCTATCGTGGGCTTCAAAGTCGAAGATTGGGAGACCAAAGCACGTGCTATTGTAAAACTGCCCAAAGATGAAAAACTTGCACAAATAGAGAGCGATATTGAGAGTTGGAATCTTATGGTTATTCCCGTTCGTGCGGCGGAACTCGAGGCTCGTGAAACCACAGCATGGGCTGATGTGGAGAAAAAGATTCGCCAGTTCGGTGAGAAAAATAAACTGATTCCCGTCATCGGAGGCGGAGGTTTGTCGCACTACTCGTTCGATGGCTATGCGCATTTCGACCTCGGTGAGAGACCCGAAGCCGAATTTGCACGGCAGATTCGCTCAGTAAACGGAAATACCGTTGTCGGATGGATCATATATGTGTTTTTGAATTTGTGCGTATTACTCAATTACCTTGTAGAAAGTCGCAGCCGATTTGTAGGCCCTCGCAGTAACAGCAAAACAGGAGGAATCCCTTTATAATTTCACAAAACCTTAAAATCGTTACATTATGCCAAGATTAAATAATCAGAAACCTATATTGCTTAATCAGGTTAAGAATCAACCTGATATAGAGTTGTCGAAGCTTGTGGCGTTGATTGCTCAATATGAAGATTTGGAGCAAGCCGATTTCAAGGGCTATATCAGCGAACTACTCTATGAACAGCTGCTGGAAGCAAATCGTGATCCCCGCGAGTTGGAGTTGTGGAACAAGATTGTAAATTCTCCCGTACAAACGCCCGAAGAGATTCAGCAGGTGCTGCGTTGGGTAATCTCCTATAAGCAGCAGTATCCTGCCGGGCCGAAAACAGGTGAAGCACGTGAAATGGAAATGCAATTGCAGACCTCTATGGCAGAAGCTATGCGGCAGAAGCAAATCGAAGAGGAAAGAGCAAGAGAACAGAGTGATTGGGCTGTGCTTGAGCGAGGTAATTATAACGCTTTGCGCAACTACAAACTCAAATATCCTAACAGCGTTCATATGTCGGAGCTTGATGATTTGATGTGGACAAATACCAACACTATCGTTTCCGAAAATAATATTAGACGTTATCTCAGCGATTGGCCTGCTGGTAACTATGCGACGCAAGCCATGGAGGTATTGCGCAGTATTCCCGAGTGGGAGAAGACTAAGCGTTCAGGTGATATATTCCTCGTCGATGATTATCGCGATAACCATCCCGATTGTCCGTTCAAACACGAGGTGGATTCGCTGTATTTCAATCTTAGAGATGAATTGTTGCAGAAAATGAAAGAGGCCCCGTCGGAATATGGTCAGGACTTTATCTCGCGTTTGATAAATGCGGAAATTTTCAAACGCTGGGAATTGGAGGACGAGGATCTTGTTACTGATGAGAGTTGGGAAATATTGTTTGATACAGACAGAAGCATGTTCCCTGATATTCAGAATTATCAGGTCGAAAATCCGAATATTTCAGCACCGAAAGATTGTACCGATATATATTTGTTCGGTACACCGGGTACGGGTAAAACCTGTTTGCTTATGGGTTTAACGGGAGCTAACGGTTCGGGTTATTCGCTTAATATGAAATCGCAAGGCGGAGTATATGCCGCAGCTCTTCAGCAATATGTCAATGCCGGTATAACTCCCGGATATACTTCCAGTAATTTCGTTACGATTATTAACGGTGAAGTTTATGAAAATGACAAATATAATAATATGATTAGCCACCATATAAATCTTGTTGAAATGTCGGGTGAAGAGTTTGCGTTAAGAATCGCCGATAATAAGAAGGTTTCATTAGCAGACATGGGTACAGGTGCTACAAATTTACTCAAAAATAATAACAGAAAAGTATTCTTTATTATTGTTGATTCTTCCAAGCCTAAGGTAAAAATTACTTATAAGGATTATATTAAGGACGAAAACGGTAAAGTCATAGATACCACTATACGTAAAAAATACGTATCGCAGCTGGATATTCTCAATAAGTTTGTATCCCTGTTTGTCCTGCCTGAGAATCAGGATATAATGAAGAATGTTGATGCAATTCACTTTGTAGTTACCAAAGCTGACATGTTGGGAGACAAGGAGACCCGTCTGCAGAATGCTCACGATTTGCTGCTATCGACGTATAAAGGTCCTATCGAACAGTTGAAAGCATATTGTCGTAAAACAAAACGCATTAACTATTCGACCAATTACCGTCCTCATGTGTTTACATTCTCGCTCGGTAAATTCTATTTGGGCGATGTTTTCAAATTTGACAAGGAGGAGACATTGAATATTATAGATACGATAAGAATAGTGACAAGCGGTCTTAAGGAGAAAACGTGGTGGGATAAATTCAAGGAGAGTATCAATTAAAAACAAGAAGAGGAAAGAGTATGAATAACATTGCGTTGTGTATATCCGGAACCAAACTTCGACAAGCAGGATTCGCGCCGTTGGTCTCAATAGGTATTTTTGCAGATGAAGAAGAAAAACAGATGGACCGCACAACTCTTATTGCAGGGAAGCCTGTTTTTGTTCTTAAACATACACCTGATTATATTATTTATGAAGCCATAGACCGTAGAGTAAAACCTTTTGACAGAGATACTCCCGGAGTTCTTAGTATCGGTTTCACCATTCCTGCCCGGTGTCAACTGGCAGGAGGCAAAAGCCCTTACACTCTTTTGAAAGAGATTTACGACAGGTTCATAAGCGAATATATGGTCCCCGTAAATGACGGTCGTCACAGTTTCTTGGATAAATATGCTGATGACGCGATTTTTCGTGAGCTTCTCGTAAATTATCCCCTTGAGCCCAGAAAGACTCCATATGTCATTATGGATCAAAATCCTACCGGACTTACGGCCACTTTGCGTCTGCAGGAAAGCAATATCGAGGAGTTTTTCCGCGATAGCCAGTATGAAGACTTCTCACGGTACAAAGATATTGAAATCGGGTTCGACTGTGCCACTACTATAGGTCTTGAGAATCTTGAAATTCCGCGTCTGAAGAGATATGAAGTGTTTGTAAACGGCAGGTCTACAAACAAATTTATGACTAAACCTAATGATTTTTATACAACGGGCGAAATCGATACGGATTCACATATATACAATAATATATCATTTTACCTAAAAGACCTGTTGGACAGTTCGGATAACTGTTATCGGAATGGAAATAGCCATGCGGTTCTTGACTATTCGATGAATCGGATAAATTGCACGGTAGGCCGCGTCGAGAAAACGTATGTATGCCGCATAAAGGTAAGCGGTGTGTCAAAAGATATCGAGGAGCGAGTTTTGTCATATGTGTATAGCGGGCAAATCGTCATAACTATAGGTGAACGGGAGTTAGCGAGCTTCCGTGAGAGTGAGAATGACTTTGAGTTCAGAGTTCCATATTCGTATTTTAACAAAAGTGTGTCTGTAATGCCATTTAATGTCAAAATCGACGGATACGAAATTGGCCGCACGGCGGAATGGAATCAACGAGAGTCGAGTATCTATATAAAGTTAACCAAAACAGCATTTGCAACACCGTCCACGAAAAATAGTGTAGATTCTGGGAGTAAGCCAACGCCTACTGATGAAAAACCACCTCACGATGATTCGTCGGATTTTGGCAAACTCCAGTCTGCCATCAGTACCCCAAAGGCTGTTTTGTATATGATAGGGTTCTTCCTGTTGGGCGTATTTGTGGGCGGAACAGTTACTTATTTCTTAATAAACGACGAGCATAAGAAACCCGAGCCAACCGAGAATACGGGCAATATACCTTCGGAAGTTGAAAAAGATGCAGCTGCAATTGCCGTAGAAGAAGACATTGAGGATAGTCAGTGCAAAACCGAAGAAGAACAACAGAGATCGGAGGAGGAAAAGCGCAAGCAGGAAGAAGTACAAGCAGCTATCGTAGCAAAAGCTGCCGCAGATGCAAAAGCTGCCGCAGAGCTGAAAAAGGCGAATGAAGAGGCTAGAGAGAAAGCCCGTGCCGAGATTCTCGCCTTGGTAAATGAAAAAAACTTGAAGGGTTGTCGTAACCATCCAGGTTGGAAAAAGAGTTTGACGACACCTGAGCAATATGCCATTGAGAATGTCTTGAGTTATGTTCCCAATAAACAAAACCAATATGATAATGAAGCGGTGTTGATAAAAAAGGTTAAGAAATATGTAGAGTCTGTAGGGCCATTTAAAAACTATGACGAGTTGCTGGCGGTTCGGGATGCAATTATAAGAATCGAGAATGAGCACGTAAAAAAGTATGAATAACAATGAAAATCGTAAAATTAGTTGCAATATTTTGTGCTTTGGCGGGAGGAATATTTCTCGCGTTAAACTGTGGATCTCTGTTTAAGCCGACAGCACCAGATGACTTCCCACCTGAGGATATGGTCGATATTAAAGAGTTGTGCAACGATATTCGTCAGTCATGGGCTGCAGTCTCGGGTTGGGATGAGATGCTGTACAGAGATCAACGCTCAGACATCGACCAGAGCAAGGGAATGGGAATGTTTTCCCGCGAGGACTACAATACCGTGAACAACTGCCTGCGCGAGAATGCCATAAACAAGGCGTGCGACAGCTACTCCAACGCTCTGCACACTCATTCGTTCAATGATCGAAAACTGCAAAACTGCTATGCGGGTGTTGCGGCAATTAAGAGATATGAACAACTCGATGGCGAACCGCGAATCCGCAAAATTGAGGAATGGCAAGAGTTGTACACTAAAATAAGAAACTTTGTAAACAGCCGCCATACTATTTCGCCGACATTCGATACTGAGACGGGAACGTGGAAATCGTTTGCAAGCCTGCAACGCGATATTCTGTCCACTGCAGCTGGCTATCGCGACAATAAACTGTATGTAAAGGATATGTTGCACATCCCTGGGTTTAAGGATGGTTTGGATGAGACTATACTCAGTTCGGTAACATCGTCACAAGAGAAAATGTTTTATGAAACATTGAGCAATCAGATTATCGACCATTTCAGTAGTGTAGAGCCTTCAGATGAAAGTATTAAATTGCTTAAAAATGTTTACGATGAATTTCTTAAGCAATATCAATATAATGAAAGTGCTGCTGTGGAAAAACTTGCAACGTTCAAGGTTGGTTATAAAAAACACGAGGAAATAAATTAATAAGTAAATTTCACCTTAGTCTATGAAAAAGATCGCTATAATTTTATCATTGTTCGTGAATTCCGACTTTGCTGTTTTTGCACAAACATCGGAATCTGATCCGCAGGCCGAAAACAAAGATAATGTACAATATCTAGTGAGCAAATTGAAGGCTGAAGATAGCAAAAGCGCCGATCTGCAGTCGGAAATAGATCGGCTTAAAGACGAAATCGGTAAACTTGAGGTCGAAAATGGTAAACTGACTGATAAATTGAAGAGTGCACAGGATAATCTGAAAAGAGAACAAGAAGCAGGCAAGGCTGCTGCGTACAGGGATGAGATAAAACAGTTGAAGGACGAGATAAAGTCTTTGGAAACGAGCAGTGCAAGCGAGTTGAGTAAGCAGCAGTATGAGGCGGAAAAGACTCAGACTGCGCTGAAGCAGGAAATCGACTCCCTGAAAGAGCAGCGCGACAAGGATGCGTTAGCGATAACGGATTTGACAAAGGAGCTGGAAAGCCTTAATGAATTCAAAGCGATGTGGCTGGCTCAGTTGGCCAACGGCGTAGAGGAAAAATGGCTAAATAAAGGCTATTCGGCTATTGACTTGTCAGAACTTAAGCAGGAGTATGTCCAATACGAACGGTTTGCTGAGTGGGATCCGAAAGTCGCCGAAGCGCGCGACAAGATGAAGGTACTGCTCAATGAAGTGCGTATTTATGTTGAGGGTCAACGGCTTATCGCTTTGAAATATGACAAAAAGAGTGTGGAGGAAACAGCCGAAAAGCTCAAAGGGTTAGCTGTCAAAGGAAAAGATCAAACAAAAGAGGAGGAACTGGAATTGCTGTATCGCAAACTGGATGATTATGGTATAATCATAGAGATATTCCAGGATATTATTGCGGCAGTAGATAAAGAGATAAGTGGAACGTCCTCCAGTCTGAGTGCTTGGCCATTGGTCAAAGCCGTTATCAAGCAGAATGAAGACAATGGCAGCATAGCGGCCATTAAGGATATTCCGTGGCTGGCAGAACAGTACGAGTCGTACTACGAAGCTTTGCGCAAAGATTGTCTCGGGAACAATCCCGCTCGCAACCTTATTAAGTCACTGATACCTTAGCAAGGCTGCCTTGATGAACGGATAAGTAAAAATATTACGATAATGAATATAAAGATAAAAGCATCAGGTGTATACTGTCTTGTCGGCGAGGATTATGATAAAGTGTATTCAGTACTTAGAAAGCAGTTCGGCGACGGTGAGACACAGATTTTCACCGAGCGAATACCCGGACACGAATATCTGCAATGGGATCTTCCGGGCGACGGTTGGACCGCGTTGTCAGAATGCGACCCACTTATGTCGCAAACGGTGAAGCAGGAATTGTCGCGCCGATGTAGCGAGATAAACGCGAAATTTGGAGCTAATCAACAGATGGCTCAAAAAGTCCTCTCTTATCCCGACGATGCCTATGTCTACTATAAAGCCGACAGCGAGGGACATATTATCATAAAGATTACCGCTTGGGGATACCGCTATCCCGAAAGAATCGGCGACGGCCTTTCGGTCGGAACCGTTGATCCTGCGGCAAAAACCGAGAGAATTACCGTTAAACTGTTGTATAATGGCCAACCGATGCCAAACAAGCCTCTTAAACTTAACGGTTTTCTGAGAAATACGGGCCCCGACGGAGTTTTGGAGATCGGCGACCTGCCTACAGGTTATCAGTTCGATATTGACACCGAAAAAGGGCATGAGCATATAGTCGTGATGCAGGGACAGGGTAATATAGAGATTGATATTACCGAATATGCGGAGGTTGAGATTCGCGTGCACTCGGGCGATGCTCCTTGCGAGGGCGCTGTTGCCGATGTGCAATACGGCGGACAGAATTGTCAGTTGGTGTGCAACAACAGCGGACTCTGTACGGTGAAATTTCCGAAAAATCCTGAAGACGGATTGTGTGTGGTTTCGGTCGGCACGCAGACTCAGCAAAAGAAGCTCGAAGAACCACTCACCACCTTTGAATTCAGGCTCGACCCTCCTCAAGAAGAGGAAGAACCCAAACAGACCGAGACGTCTGCTTCTTTGTCGGGTAAAAAAAAGATAGAGATTATTGTTCGCGACAACGGTCAGCCTGGCGTGAATACCATCGTCGAGGCTGTATATATGAACGATGAACGCATTTTGCGCACGGATGACAACGGCATTGCCCGCGCGGAGTTTGCGGCTGCGAGCGATGACCTATACTGTACAGTAGTGGTGGACAGTGAGCGTCAGCAGAAGGCATTGAAGGATTCGCTGACAGTTTTCTATTTTGATACTACCATGCCGATAATTCGCGATGCGACCATTGAGGTAAATGCCACGATTAACGGCGAGCCGTATTCCAATGCCCTCGTCTATATACACTATAAGGGGCTGGAGCACAATTTTCGGTGCGATGCGCAGGGATATCTTTCGATAAATATGCCGTATGACGACGACAATGAATTGTGTTATGTGTCGGTGGACAGCGAGAGTCAGAACAGAGTACTTCAGGACGGAGTAAATCGTTTCGATTTCGATTTTAGAAGATCGGCAGATCAACCTCGTGACGATGATTCGGCAAAGCGTAACTATCTGTACGGCATTTTGCTGTCAGTGTTGCTTGCAGTTCTTACAGCGGCTACGTATATGGTCTGTCGTGGTCTGATATTCGGCTGATTACAATAATAAAGAGTATATGGGACAAGTATTTTTCTCGATTTTGTTTATTCTGAATGTTCTGGGCTTCGGTCTGTATGCCATAGATAAACATTGTGCCGTTTACGGCAAATGGCGGGTTCCCGAATCTCTGTTGCTGGGTCTTGCTTTTGTGGGCGGAGCCTATGGAGCGGGTATGGGAATGCTGCTGTTTCACCACAAAACCCGCCACGGAGTTTTTTTGATTACGGTGCCGCTTAGCTTTGTGTTGTGGATGATTATTATTGTCGTATTGGCTCTGAGATAATAATTTTGCTGTGCAATGAATGTTAAATTACCGGTTGATCAGGTCAAGTTATTGATTGACAAAAATGTCTTCAATAGCCGTTTTTGCAAGCAGATTGCTACTTTGGGCGCACAGGCCGATTTACTGTTCCCTGAACCGCAGATCGGTGCAGGCTATCTGCAATGGCATCTTTCGGGCGAGGGCTGGAGAACATTCGCTGCCTGCGGTGAGGATGAAAAGAGCGTTGTTGCGCGGGAGTATCGCCGACGTCGTGATGCTATGAAAGCGGTGCTTAAAAATTCGCCGATTATGGACAGCATACTTACCATTCCGACAAATGAATATATATATTTTAAGGAGAACGATGGCCGAACGGAAATCGCGCTGGCAGCGTGGGGATATAGATTCCACAATACAGCGGGTACGGGTGAACTTATAAGTTATACGACCGTTGAGACGGTGCAGTCTGTTCGCATCGGATTTATGTGGGATAAACAACTGTTGTCTTTCTTGAATTTCTCGCTTAACAACCAGCCGCGCCAAACCTTTGAAGACGGCCTGTTTTACGCAGAAGATGTCCCCGTAGGGAAGACATATCCGATAGAACTCTCGTCGGGAGATGTTTTTTCGCTCACGGTCGAACAAAACAGAGCCGACTATATCTATGACATTACACGATATTTTACCGCGTGTGTGCGGATCACTCGTGACGGCTCGGCCGGAAACGGCAAAAAATGCAGTATCGCATTCAACGGCAATGTTTATGATTTGGTGACAGATGCGAACGGCGAGGCTTTGATGAGACTGCCTTTTGTGAATGATTTGTCAGGATCTGTTGCCGATGAGCAACCCGAATGCATTGCTGAGTGCGATTCCGAATGTTTGAAAAAACGCCCTGCTGCTGACGAAGACCAACTGCTGTTCGAGTTTGGTTCCGTTGAGGATGTACCTGCGGAGCCTAAACCCGAACTTGCCGTTGGATCTAAACCTGCTCCAGCGCCTGAGGAGCCTCAGTTCGTGTATATACGTCTTAAGGATTATGATGGATTCCCGCTTGCCGATATCGATTTTGTGCTGACGACAAAGACGAAGGGGCAAGTGTCGCTCAAGACCAATTATGAGGGCGAATGCGTCGTGCTGCGCGAGTGGTTTTCCGACAAGGAGAAGATCAATGTTTCATTTACGGTGACACCAGAATATCAGAAAACGCACGATATTCACCGCACTAAATCCCAAAAGAGATAGAGTTATGGCAAAAGACAAAATATATCCTACCATAAAGTTCGACACTAATGTAAGATACAGAGAGGAGTTTAATGTGTATACTCTTCAGATGAAGCATCCGTTTCGATGGTGGTGGTTTCTTTTGCTTCTTTTGCCGTTGTTGCTGTTCATAAAGTGCAACAAGGATATTGCGGTAACCTGTCTCGATGCCGAGAGCCGTGAATCGATAAGCGGTCAGGATGTCAGTATGTCGTATGATGCTCATTATCTGTGGCACGACGGACGCTTTTTCTGCACCAAGACTATCAAGCGTACGCAGACTACTGATGACAGGGGCAATACCGTCTTTACCGATTGGCCGTGCAGCGTATTCAGCTATGTGTTTTATTGTTTAGGAAATGTTACATTTTCGGCATCGTGTCCGTGTTATGAAGATATATCGGAGCGGTTCTTATTCCATTTCAGACGGCACGTTAATCTGAAGATGAAGCCGCTTCGTGAGGATATTTTTATAAAACTTTTGGATAAGGAGACCATGGATGTGCTTCCCGATGCTGCGGTCGTATGCCGATATACCGATAACGGTTGTGAGAAAGTTGATTCCGCACGTACCAATGCCGCTGGTGTCGCAACATTCAGACAGATGCGTTACTGTTCGGTCATCGGGGAAATACAAGGTTCCTGCTACGGGTATGCCGACACGGTGAAAATGAATATTCCCTGTCGTTCGCTGCTTAGTGTTGGTGACAATACCGCTTTGCGGCTAAGACCTCTAAAAGAGCGGTTTACATTTTTCGTGAAGAATAGAGAGACCCGCCAGCCGATACCAGATGCCGTATGTATCGTAACGATTACTCACCCTGGTGCCAGCAGACATACCGAAAGTCGACAGGTTAGAACGAGCATCGACGGTAAAGGTATTGCCGTCTATAATGATGCGTTCGTGTTGTCGACTATAGCTGTCAAAGCAAGCAAGGTTCATTATAAGGATGGAGAACTGGAGGGAGGCCCGTGGAATGTCGAACAGTTTATAAAGCAGAGCGACAGCATACGCACCATATGGCTTGAGTCTGAACCCTATCTTGCGGAGTTTATAAATACTGACAGCATAAACGGTTATCCGATACCTGGAGTGGAAAATGTTATTAAAATAATAGACCCTGCGGGTAACGAGGAGGCTGTTAATGAAATCAGCAACAGTAATGGCATTTTTCCTGTAACAGCCAAGGAGGATTCCCGAATAGAAATTATATCGACGAAAAATCCCGCATATAAACAAAAATCTGTTATTATCGAAGAGTTTAAGGATAGGGAAAATATCCTTATGGAACCGAATATGGTTGATGTCAAACTACTGACAGTTAGGAATATTAATGGACAGCCGCTACTGCCGCAGTGCAGTCTCGGCATTATAGGTTCGGTGAGCGGTGTCTTGCCGCCGACCGACAGTGGTTTGACGGGAGAATTTACAGTTACTGCCCGCATAGACGAAAATATATTCGTCATTGCGTCGAAAGTAAGCTATGAAACCAACTCGACTACAGTCCATAATGAGCCTGTGACGAATTTGCAGAATGGTCGCAAAATACCGCTTACGCCCAAGCCCGTTGTGTATGAACATTCATCGCCTGCACAGGGACAATCCAAGAACTACTATGAAATGGGGGATGGGCCGTGCAATTTTATCTTCGAATGGAACTTGTGCGATGCTTGCACTATGATTGTTGTTACGGACAGCAATGGTAATGTCATACGCCGATTCGGACGCAATGCTCCCGGTGGAGATAGTCGTGGACCTCAATACAGCCCTCCGCAGGGCAGTATGACGTTGCATTCACCTACACACATGATTTGTGTGACGAAAGTTAATGTAAACGGCCATAATTGCTGGTATAAAATTACTAAAAAGTGATTTGGGGACTATGAAAACAGGGTTGACTTGTATTATGGAGTTAATTTAGAATTTGATCAAGTTGCTTGGGGATTTGTTGGCCGTCGCAGTGGGAGACTTCGGCAACCTCTTTCGGCATTGTATGTACACTCTGTTGGGTAAACTATTCTTAAAATCGAAAATCAAGGCTTCTTCGACGGGCGATAAATATAGGGTTCCTGTTCTAAAATAATTATAGGTTCAAGATTAGAATAAAGGTGTTTCTCTACAATATTGAGAAGTTTCAGATATAAGTTTTTGTTTTTGTAGTTGTACCTGAATTCACATTCTTTAATGAGTAGATAGAATGTATATTTTTGTAAAACAGGAACTTGGTTGGTTTGACTTTGCGCAGTTCCCAAAAGTTTTCGATACCGTTTATATGATTGGGCCCGTCGGTAAAAACGTTGTAATCATATTTGACACGACAATGCTTCTTATTGCCATAATTGTTCAGCCTGTTATTGTTCCTGCATACATCGCTGTAAATGACGGTATCGGAGCCGATATCCTCCTTTATAATTGGCAATAACTTTTTGATTGAACAATATATGATAATTTGCGTATATACTTTATCTCCGCATTTGAGCATTCCGAACACAGTCGTTTTTCCGGCAGTGCCGTGGCCTCGTTTGCCTCTACTTCAGCGTGCACCGAAATAACTTTCATCAAGTCCTACTTCCCCGTTTTCGAAAGGATCTTCATCCTCGCAAAGATCAGCGGAACGAGAGCGAAGTTTTGTATAAATCCGATTAACGGTAACATAATTCAGATGCAGAAATTCGGCGGTCTGGCGAACCTCCAAATCCAGACAAGACATCCGTAATATGGCCCAAAATTCTATCTCTGAAATTTTGGCATATTTTATATACTTTTTTTACTTATTCCTCACAGACTCATAATTAGATATAATCTTGAACTGTATTATAGAATAGGAATCGTAGTATTCTACCACACTTACTGCTTTTATTATCCTTCTATAGTTATTACATCAAGTAGAATTGACAGATAAAGTATCTTGATATAGAGATAACGTAAGCTTATTTAGTTCAGTAATATATTCGTAGTATATATTACTTGATGTCTTCCTATTTTGCGCCAATTTTGTACATAAGGTACTATATATTATTTATCCTTGTTGCTTCCCTGTTACCCTGTCTCTTATATGGCTATATTATTTATATATTTTTTTTGAGGAAATTAAAATAAAATTTTGTTGTCAAAGATATAGTTTTTATATTTGTACAAGGTTATTTGGGAATACTGTAAGATGAAGTGATTACAAACTCTTTGCAACTTATTTATCCGTTGCCCTTTCTTATGAGAAATTCATCTATTTCATTGGTAGTGAATTAAAACTGCCATCCATCTCAAAGATACGAATAAGCAAGGGCAAAAGCAAGTTTACTTGCATTTTGCCGAGCGAAAGTATCTTCGGCAAAGCCAAAGATACAAAAAAATCCGGCGAAATGCCGGATTTTTATTAACGCGATCGACGGCCATCTTGCTCACGATGATCGTGGTCGCTACCGATTTACTTTCATTTCGGGCCGCACCCTACTTGCTGCGCAGGCGGATGCCCAACGAGAAAAAGTAAGTCCGTCCGGGCGTGAGGGTCGCATAAGGCGACATGGTCGCGGCCGCCTTGCCCGAAGCATTGGTGTAATGAAGGTAAGCCGGGCGGTCATCGCGATAATCGAACAGGTTCTCGATGCCGATGGTCGGCGTCAGAATCAGCCGTCCCAACCGGAACGTATGGGTCGTAACCAAATCCCACAACGAATAAGCCGGAGCATCGCCGATGCGCGGCGAATAGGTCGAAGAATAACGTTTGCCGCTCATACGCCCATTCAGTTCGACGTGCAACGTGTATTTGTTCCACACATGCTCCCAATCGGCCGACAGATTGCCGGCATGGCGGATGTTCTTGTCCAAACGATCGTCCGTACCGTCGGGCGCCGAAAGGTTGGTGCCGTCGATGAAGTTATAGGCGCCGCGAACGGAGAATCCGGCACCGAGATAGGCCTGCGCCGCAATCGTTACACCGGCGATACGGGCCTTGTCGATGTTGCTGCGTTTCTTGACGATCTGCTGCGTAACGCCGTCGCCGTAGATCGACTGATAGTGCCGCAACTCCTCGTCCGACACCTCGAACGACTCCACTTCCACCTTGTCGATCAGCCGATTGTAGAATCCGGTTACCGAAAAGTTCATCCGTCCGGTGCCGTACTCCAGATTGAGCGAAGCGTAGTGGCTCTTTTCGGGACGGAGGTCTTCGTTGCCGATGGTCAACGCGCCATCCTTACTGACGTTGAACGTATAGATTTCGGACAAGGCCGGCGTCTTGTAACCCGAAGCATACGAAGCACGCGCCTTGAATCCGCCTGCGCGGTACATCACGGAGACGTTGGGCGTCGCATGGCTGCCCATCCGTTCGTGATAAAGATAACGCAGCCCGACGAGCGCCTGCCAATGGCGATTGATCGTTACCTCGTCCTGCAAATAGGCCGACAAGGTATAATTGCCGACCGCCGTCGGCAACGTGGCCGAAGTCGACAGGTAGTCGTCCAAACGGTCGTCGAGGTATTCGAGCCCCGCCGAAAGCCGGTTGTGGCGATCCAGCTTGAAAATACCCTTCAACGAAGCCTTGTAAAAGCGCGTCGCTATGCGGGTCTCCGTATCGCCCGGACGCAAATCGCCGCTGGCGACGAAATAGTCGTAGGTCGATGTGTAATTGTCCGAATGGAAATCGGCGAAGAGCGAAACCCGATCGCTGACGATGTATTTCAGACCGGCGCCGTAGGTGTAATTCTGGTGTCCGAGATCGTATTTGTAGCTCGTCTTTTCGTTGTCGATCGAACGCGGACGCAACTGGTCGTAATGATAATACGAACCCTCGGCATAAACACTCAAACCGCGAGCGAAGTCGTAAGTGAACCGCTGCGAAACGGTATTCGACGCCATCGCGAACGAGGCCATGCGCGCCGAAGGAACCAACTCGCCGTTCTTGTTCTCCTCCAACGGATTGAGCCGCCAACCGTCGGCCTGCTGATGGACGAACGAGGTATAAACCCCCAACTTGCCCTCCTTGGCATCGAGGCCGACCGAATGTTCGTAACGTCCGTGGTTGCGCAGCGAAGCGCGGGTCGACAATTCGACACCCGAACGCGGATCGTCGGTGATGATGTTCACCACGCCGGCGATGGCGTCGGAACCGTAGAGCATCGAAGCCGCGCCGTCGAGAATCTCGATGCGTTTGACGTTGGCCATGTCGATGCGCGTGAGGTCGGGCGCCCCCGTACCGCTGCCGAGCATGCGCTGTCCGTCGACCAAAAAGAGGATATAGGTGTCGTCAAGGCCGTTCATCGTGATCGACGACCCCATTGAACCGAGCGGCGTGATGGCGAACGACGGATCGGACTTCAACAGCGCATCTTCAAGGTTCGTCATGACGCCCTCCTGCAACTCCTTATCGGTCAAGATGGTCATGGGAACCGGCGCATCGTCGGCCCTGCGGTGCGTACCGGTACCGGTTACGACGACCTGTCCGATATTGAGCTGCGAAGGCTTCAATCGGATTTCGATGCCCAACGTGCGTCCATCCAATGCGACCGTCTGCGATTCATAACTCAAATGGCTCACCCGCAGCACCGCATCGGGAGCCGCATGGGCAATGCGAAATTCACCGTTATTGTCGGCCGTGGCACCGGTCAGCGTTCGCTCTACGCGCACGGTCGCGCCGACGATCGGCGCACCGGTCTCGGCATCCGTAACACGGCCCGTAACGGCCTGCTGCGCCTGTGCAAAGAAAGCCGCCGACAAAGCGGCACAAAGCAATCCGTATTTCAGTCTCTTCATCGCTTCTATTATTATTTTGGTAACTATATACTATTTTACACCGAATCGAGTTTGTGCATGGTTTTACCTTGCCGTCGGTCGTGTCGCTCGCGGCGAAGCCGCGTTTACAAATTGGACCCACCCCCAACTGCGGCCGCAGGCGAGCGCAATCGAGCTTGCTCGGATTGCCGAGCCGCCACAGCAGAAGCGGAACTTGTTCCGCAAATCCGCCTTGGGAGGGGCTTCAGTCGCAACCCGCGAAGTGATACGGTTTGGGATTACCGTCGGTGTAAATTTGTATGTAATCGCCATTATTTTTTGCTAAAACAAGCAATACAGGCCGTTCAGGTCTGTATTGCTTGGAATCAAAAATCGACGCTTATTTTTCGGCAATCGCATCGCGCAGATGCTGAATCCAGACGTCGTTGATCTCCTTGTAGTCGCCCAGCCCCTTGACTGTCGGCTTCACGGTCGTCCAACCGGCTGCCTTAATCGTCGAAATCCAGCTCTCGGGGTCGTTCACGTCGGCCATATCGTTGTTGGCGTGGTCGCCGGCGATCGACATCAACGGATGCAGGTTCACGGACGTCGATTTCGAAACGCCTTTTTCATTCATTTCGTCGATCACGTAGTCGATCAGCATGACGGGATAATCCACCGTGCCGACGAACACATGCTCGTTTCCGTAAGCCGACTTCGCATAAGCCTGCATCGCTTTTTCGATATTCGCATAGGAGGCGTTAGCGTGGTCGTAGTCCGAAACGGGGTTGCCGTGGCCCATGAAAGCGACGGCCTCACCAGCCTGAAGCTGCGTTTTGAAAGCATCGACCAACACTTTGGCCACCGTTTCGATGTCCTTGTCGCTCGTCAACAGCGCCGTACCGCAGCGAGCCTCCTCACGCGCAGGCTCCATGTCCTGCACGAGGAAGTTGTAGTCCGATTTGACGTACTTGTCGCGCAACAACTGGAACTCCTCGCCCGGGATGACGTGCAACGACTGCACGTAAACATGCTTGTAACCCTTGTCGATGAACGAACCGAGCCATTTGTCGGGGGTGATAAACTGCTCGCCCGAAGCGGCGTACCAACGGTTGATGCAGGTAACCGACGTGAACGAGAAGAAGATGTCGGCATCGGGGAACGCCGCTTGGAACTGAGCTTTCTGATTGTCATAGGTATCGTGCGGCTCGTCGTAGGTCGAACCGAACGTTACGAGCAGAATCGCCGTGTCGTGCTTCTTTTCGTACTGAAGCGCAGCGGGAATCTTCTCCCCATCGTTGTCGTCATCGCAAGCCGTGAGGCTGCCGCAAACCGTTCCGATGAGTGCCATCGAAACCAACATGCTGAAAATTTTTTTCATAACCTTTCTGTTTTTATGGTTTTATTCACTTGCTCAATAGAAATTCTGCCGGTTTTCGGAACTATCTCTTTAACAAAAAATCACCTCTTTTTCCGGTTGCTTTGCGCCTGCCCGAATCGCACGGTTATCTCGCCGAAATAGGTGCGGCCGGCAGTCGTCGTACCGTAATTGTAACCGTACGGATGCCGCTCCACATGGTCGAACAGGTTATCGACGCCCACGGCCACCTCCAGATGCCAACGTTTCCAGTTGCCGATGCGGTGATTCGTCGTCAACCGCCACAATACGTAACCCGGAGCATTGCCGTACTCCTTGTAGTAGCGTTCGGTCTGTCCGCGACCGAAGAGACCGACCGTCAGTCCGTAACGCTTCCAATCGTGCGCCCAGTTGACGCGCAGATTGCCGCGATGTTCTGCCGTGCCGTCGATCACCCGCCGCTCGATGACCGTATAACCTGCATCCGACGAGGCCTCGTCGTCGACGATATGCCCGCAAGCATCCGTATAACTATATCCGCCGCCGACCGTGAAACCGGCTCCGGGCCGCCACGTGAAGGTCGCTTCGACGCACTTCACCTCGGCATCCTCCATGTTGACATACTGCATGGCACCGTCGAACTCCGTACCCTCGTCGCTGATGAACTCGGGCGGAACGGGCACGCCGACCAAAGCAATCATCTCCTTGACTCGATTGTACGAAGCCGTAACGCTGAAAGTGAATCGGCGGCCGTGATACTCCGGCCCGAACGAAAAGTAATCCGACCGCTGCGGGCGCAACTCGGTGTTGCCGATGTAAATCCGCAACTTGCCCATCATGGCCCGTTCATAGAAGTAGTACAACTCCTTGATGGTAGGCGTTTTGAATCCGCAGGCCCACGAAGCGCGCAGATTCCAGTCGCCGGCCTTGTACATCAACGAAATTTTCGGCGTCGCCGTCCATCCGAACTGTTCGTGATAGACCAGCCGACCGCCGTAAGTAACGTTGAAATAGGGAGCGATGTTCCATTCGTCTTGCGCATAGAGCGCCGCCGTATTGGCCGCCGCCCGCTCCTCCATCATGCGATGGGGCGCAATCAGCGCGTCGCGAATCCACTCCGTGCCGACCGACAACCGATGCCGGTCGCCCAAATCGAAGACCCCGCGCAGATGCGTCGTCCAGCGGCGCTGGTCGCTCTCGGTCGAACGATCGCCCGGGAAATAGACCGTATGGACGGGAACGTGTCTCAAAATGCCGTTGACCTCGCTCAATTCGTAGAACTCGTCGACGTATTGCAGGTAATAATCGTAATAGTAGGCATGACGGTTCCAGTCGGCATCGAACAGCAGTTTCGTCCGGTCGGAGGGCTTGAACTGGGCGGATATGCCGTAAGCCTGATCGTGATAAAGCGGATTGTAAGAGCGCCAACGAGGCCCGCCCGGCCGATGCTGCAACAATTTACGGTAGTACATGCCCGAAACGCCGAACTGCCACCGATCGTTCGGCCGGAACGAAAGTTCCTGCTCGATGCGTTCGTTGGTATAGGCGCTTACGGTCTGCGTCGTCGAATTTTCATAGAGTTTGTCGCGATAGAGCTCCTGCGAGGAGTTCTGCCAACCGTCGGTATGCTGCAGCGAGAACTTGGTCGACGAAGCGAACTTTCCGGCCGTGAAAGCGACCGCATTGTGCTGGCGCAAATCGAAATAATTGCCGATGCGGGTCGTGTTTTCCACCATCACGGGCCATTCGCGATGCTTGCGCGTGATGATGTTGATGACCCCCGCGATGGCATCCGACCCGTACAACGACGACGAAGCACCCTTGACGATTTCGATGCGCTCGATGTCGGCCGGATCGATCAGTCCCAGATCGTTCTGCCCGCCCAAATCGCCGTGCAACCGTTTCCCGTCGACGAGAATCAGAATGTACGCATTGCCCAATCCGTTCATCGACAGGCCGGCGCCCATATCGCTCTGCGACACATCGAACGAAGGGCTCAACGTTGCCAGAATCTCGCTGAAACTGCGTCCCGAAAAGCTCCGGAGCATCTTGCCAGTGATGACTTCGGTCTGCACGGGCGCACTTTTCAAGTAGTGTTCGGTACCCGTGCCCGTAACGACCACCTCGTCGATCGCCTGCTCGGCGTCGACCGACACCGGTTCCTGCGCCGAAACCACAACCGGCACACAAACCGATACGAACACCGCACCCCGCAGGATGCCACGCATAAATCCGTTTTTCATGTAAAAAATCCGTTCGGATGTCCGGACTCATCTCGGGCCGACGACATCGCACTCAATCGGCAAGGCAGGTTTCCTGACTCGGCCCTGCGGACGACGCCTTCCCGTGCGACGAACGCACAGTGGCAATCGGAATTCATCCGCCTTTCTGAGGGGCCTTACAGTAGCGAGGACTGTTCCGGCTTCGCACCGGATTCCCTTTTATGCCGCAACGAGTGTCGTGCGGCATCACCTTGCACGGCGCAAAGATACGCATATTTTTCGCTTTCGTCTCTTTTTCCTGCAAAATTTTGTCTCGAATCACTATCTTTGTCCGTCCGAACCTTCGCGGAACAGCATGTCGAAAAGCCAATTTCTGATCGGTGCAGCGGCCTCGGCCAGCGGAAAAACGACCCTGACATTGGGGTTGTTACGGGCTTTCGCACGCCGCAGACGACGGGTGCGGCCATTCAAATGCGGGCCCGACTACATCGACCCGCAATTCCATCTCCGTGCGGCCGGTGCCGAAAGCATCAACCTCGACCCGTTCATGGCTTCGGGACGGCATCTGCAACAGCTCTACGCCCGCTACGGTGCCGAATACGACCTCTGCATCGTCGAAGGAGCGATGGGGCTGTTCGACGGTTACGACCGCGATCGCGGGTCGGCAGCAGAGGTAGCGAAGCGGCTCCGTTTGCCGGTCGTGTTGGTAGTCGACGCGCGTGCCACGGCCTTTTCGACGGCACCGCTGTTATATGGATTCGCCCGATTCGACCCGTCGGTCGAAATTGCCGGCGTAATTTTCAATCGGGTCGGTTCGCCCACGCATTACGCTCAACTGAAAGCCGCCGCCGAAGCGGCCGGCATCGAACCGTTGGGCTATCTGCCGCGCGACGAACGGTTCCAGGCACCGTCGCGTCATTTGGGCTTGTCGCTCGAAACACTGCAAACCTTCGACCCCGTTATCGACGCGGTGGCCGATGCGGCGGAACAGACGATCGACCTCGACCGGTTAGAAGCAAAGACCCGCCGCCCGTTTCCGACCGAACCACCACACTGCGACCGCCTGCCCGACCGGAAGCTTCGAATCGCCGTAGCCCGCGACGAAGCGTTCGATTTCGTCTATCGGGCCAACCTCGACCGGCTGGCCGAAATGGGCGAGCTGACGTTCTTTTCCCCTTTGAACGATACAGCCTTGCCGCGAGCCGATCTGGTCTATCTGCCGGGCGGCTATCCCGAATTTTACCTCGAACGGTTGCAGGCCAACGCCGCCATACGGCAAGCCATCGCCGATTACGTCGAACACGACGGTCGCATGCTGGCCGAATGCGGCGGCATGATGTACCTGTGCCGCGAAATCCGCGACGAAGCAGGCCGACCCTATGCGATGTGCGGCGTATTGCCGCTGACGGCCACGATGGAGGTGATGCGGCTGCATTTAGGTTTGCGCGAAGTGGATTTCGAGGGAATGCGGCTGCGCGGCCACGAGTTCCACTATTCGCGCATCGAGGGCGATTATCCCTCCGCCGCGCAGCAATTTTCGGCTCGGGGCGAGGCCGTCGCGACGCCGGTTTACCGATACAAGCGGCTGTTGGCCGGTTACACCCATCTCTACTGGGCCGAGAACGACCCGCTGAAACTTTTCGAACGATGAAAATCTATACACGCACCGGCGACGACGGCACCACAGGAATCCACGGCGGCGATCGGGTTCCCAAAGACGATCCGCGCATCGAGGCCAACGGGGCACTCGACGAGCTGAATTGCCATTTGGGCATCGTTCGGGCGCAACTACCGGCGGACGACCCGTGGCAGGAACGCTTACAGCGCCTGCAACTGGAATTGATGGCGGCGATGAGCCTCGTCGCCACCCCGTCGGCCCGCCGCAACCGGAATCCCAACCGGCTCGACGAATCGCTGACGTCCGACTGCGAACAATGGATCGACGCGCTGGCCACCGAATGCACCGACCGCGACTGGTTCGTGCTACCGGGCGGCACGCCCACAGCAGCCCGACTGCAACTGGCGCGGGCCGTAGCCCGACGGGCCGAACGGCGTTTGTGGACGCTTCATCGCCTCGATCCGCTGCCCGCCGAACTGCTGCGGTTCGTCAATCGGCTCTCCGATTTGCTCTTCATTTTGGCGCGGGCCGAGATGCAACGAAGCGGCCTGCCCGAAGAACGCTGGAAATCGTTCGGTTACAAAAACCGTCATCGCCATGAATAAGCCGCTCCGCCCCCTCTTCTTCGCCGGCACGGGCAGCGACGTCGGCAAAAGCATCCTTGCAGCCGCTTTCTGTCGGATTTTCCGCCAAGACGGTTATGCTCCGGCTCCGTTCAAAGCGCAAAACATGGCCCTCAACTCGTTCGCCACGCCCGAAGGATTTGAAATCGGCCGTGCACAAGCCGTGCAGGCCGAAGCGGCGGGCATTCCCTGCCATACGGACATGAATCCTGTGCTGTTGAAGCCGTCGTCCGACCAGACCTCGCAGGTCATCGTCAACGGACGTCCGATCGGCAACCGCACGGCTTGGGAATACTTCCGCAACGAGGGCAAGGCCGAACTGCGTGAGGCGGCCCACGCCGCCTACGACCGCTTGGCGGTCCGCTACAACCCCATCGTATTGGAGGGGGCCGGCAGCATCTCGGAGCTGAACCTGCGCGAGACGGATTTCGTCAATCTGTCGATGGCCGCCTATGCGGACGCCGCCGTCCTGTTGGTTGCGGACATCGACCGAGGCGGCGTGTTCGCTTCGGTCTACGGTTCGATCATGTTGCAGTCCGAAGCAGACCGCAAACGAATCAAAGGCATCCTCATCAACAAATTCCGCGGCGACCTGCGCCTGTTCGCCGAGGGCCGCCGGATGCTCGAAGCGTGCTGCGGCCTGCCGGTCGTAGGCGTCATCCCCTACTTCCGCGACATCCACATCGAGGAGGAGGATTCGGTGTCGTTGGCCGCCAAGCGGGCCGAAGCCGAAGCCGGAAAGATCAACATCGCGGTCGTGCTGCTGCGGCATCTTTCGAACTTCACCGATTTCAATGTGTTGGAACGCGACCCGCGCGTCCACCTCTATTATACGAACAACGTCGAGGAGCTCCGCAAGGCGAACATCATTCTGCTGCCCGGGAGCAAATCGACCCTCGACGATCTGGCGGAATTGCGCCGCAACGGGGCGGCACAGGCCATCGTCCGAGCCCATCGCGAAGGGGCGACGGTCGTGGGCATCTGCGGCGGCTATCAAATGCTGGGGCGCGAAATCGTCGACCCCGAAGGCATCGAAGGCGACATTCGACGGCTGCCCGGATTGGGACTGCTGCCCGTCCGCACGGAGATGACGCACGAAAAAGTAACCCGTCAGACGACGTTCCGGCTGACCGGAGACGCGACGCCCTGCCACGGTTACGAAATCCACATGGGCCGCACCGAGCGGCTCGACGGCGCCCGGCCGCTGGCCCGCACGGACGAGGGCGTCGAGGAGGGCTGCCTCGTCGAGCGGGCGATGGGCACCTATCTGCACGGGATTTTGGACAACAGTGCCTTCATCGAACGGCTGTTAGCCCCGTTTACCGACCGGCTGACGACCGAGCCTTTCGATTACGCTGCCTTCAAAGAGGAGCAATACGACCGGCTGGCCGACCATGTGCGCCGGCACGTCGATCTGCCGACCATTTACCAATTTTTGCAACGATGATCGAGGGACACGGCGATGACCGCTATCGTTACGACGAAATTCGGGCCGATTTCAGTTCGAATGTTCCGGCTGGCATCGACCACAGCGGATTGTACGCCTTTCTGCGCAAACGGCTGACCGTCCTCGAACACTATCCGGAGCCGGAACCCTTCACCCTCGAACGAGCTTTGGCCGAGCGGCACGGTGTCGCGCCCGAATCGGTAATAGTGACCAACGGAGCGACCGAAGCAATCTATTTGACGGCTCACCTGACGGCCGGTGCGACGACGCAGATCGTGCAACCCACCTTCGCCGAATACGGCGATGCCTGCCGTCTTTACGGGCATCGCATATCGTCGGTCGCAACGCCTTGGGCCCCGACTGGCGAGACGCTCTGGTGCTGCAACCCGAACAATCCGACCGGAACGGCGTTCGACGCCGAACGGCTGCTGCGGACGATCGACGAACATCCGGACAAACTCTTCGTCGTCGACTGTTCCTATGCCGCCTTCACGCTCCGGCCGACGCTCGCGGTCGCCGAAGCGGCCCGACGAAAAAACCTCATTCTGCTCCATTCGATGACCAAGAATTACGCTGTGCCCGGGTTGCGGCTCGGCTATCTGACGGTCCATCCGACGCTTTGCGCGCGGTTGCGGCGGCTGCGTATGCCGTGGTCGGTCAACGCATTGGCCATCGAAGCGGGCCGCTATCTGCTCGAACACGGCGTAACGGCGCCTCCGCTGGCCGAACTGTTAGCCGAAACCCGACGGCTGGCCGATGCCCTGCGAGCGACGGGCCGGTTCGCTCCGCAACCGACCGACACGCATTTCATGACGGTCGAAATCCGTGCAGGCGGCACGGCCCGCGAACTGAAAGAGTGGTTAGCGACGACCCACGCAATTTTGATTCGCGATGCCTCGAACTTCGAGGGGCTGACCGACCGGCATTTCCGTTTGGCGACGCAGACGAGGGAAGCGAACGATTTACTGTTGAACGCATTGAAAAAATGGAGTGGCCTTATCTCTTGTTGATCGGCTCGCAGCTTCCGCTGTTGGCGGGCTGGCTGCTCGACCGCCGGTTCGGCGACCCCGCAGGGCTACCCCACCCTGTCGTCGGATTCGGCAAACTGATTGCGGCCGGTGAACGACGCTGGAACCGAGGCGCCCACCGTATGCTGAAAGGCGGGCTGCTGACTGTCGGATTGGTCGTCGGCACGTGGATGACAACGAAAGCAATCATCGAGCTGCTGTGGCTCGGATACCTGACGACCCTTCTATTCGAATGGAGCCCGGGCGTCTGGATCAGCTTCGCACTCGTGTTTCTCTTCGAAACGGCGGCGATTTTCTATTCGTTGGCCGGCAAGACCTTGATCGACGAGGTACGCGAGGTCTTTCGGGCGGTCGATCGTTCGACCGAAGCGGGCCGGCGGCAGGTCGCCCGCATCGTAGGACGCGACACCGCTACCCTCACGCCGCAGGAAATCCGCACGGCGGCGTTAGAAACGCTGGCCGAAAATCTGAGCGACGGTGTGGTCGCCCCGCTTTGCTGGTATGCCCTATTAGGCGTACCCGGCATGGCGGCCTATAAGATGGTCAACACGCTCGATTCGATGATCGGCTACTGCACCGAACGCTATCGCCGATTCGGATGCGTAGCGGCGCGCATCGACGATGCGGCCAACTGGATTCCCGCCCGACTGACCGCCCTGTTGATGGTCTTGGCTGCCGGACGCCCGCGGTTGATGCGTTTCGTGCTGCGCTTCGGGCCGCAGCATGCAAGCCCCAACTCCGGATGGCCCGAGGCGGCATTGGCGGGCATCCTCGACTGCCGGTTCGGCGGCTCGCACGACTATTTCGGCGAAACCTTCTACAAGCCCTATATCGGGACGAACGACCGGCCGCTGACAACCGCTGACATGCAACGGGCCGTCGTCATCAACCGGCGGGTGGAAATCGCCGGCATCGTGCTGGCGATCGGCTTCCGGACGATGTTCTGCGGCGGAATCCTCGCTCTCTAAATCGTGATTTTCAAAATACTGCCGTAGGGCGACTGGTGGCTGAATGCCTCCTCGGGCGGAAATAGACCGGCATAGATACCGGCGCAAAGCTGCACGCCTCCGTGGACGAACAACAGCGCCCGCCCGATCGGACGTCGGCCCAACTCATCCAAAAAACCGCCTACACGCACAATCTGTTCGGCAAACGATTCGCCACCGGTGGGCCGCACGTGCAACCAATCGTCGAACCATCGCTGCAACTGCGGGTCGTCGATCTCGTCGAACCGGCGCATCTCCCAAGCCCCGAAATTCAACTCCAACAGACGCGCATCGCGCCGAGCGTCGGGGTATCCGCACGCTTCGGCCAAACGAACGCAACGGCTCAATGGGCTGCACCACACCGCATCGAATCGGATGCCCGCCAAGGCCTTCCGAACGGCGGCCGCCTCCTCGTCGAAGGTCGTCCGCAAAGGGACATCCGACTGTCCGTAACACGTTCCCGCAGGAACGTCGACCGACGTATGTCTAACCAACCAGACTTCCATGACTGACCACGACGGCCGCAAGATAGAAGGCCGCTTCGCTCAAAAGGAACGTCGCGCCGCAACAATCGCCCGTGTAACCGCCAATGCGCCGCCACATGAAGCCGATCAAAAGGCCCGTAACGACGAACGGCACAACCACGACCGGCCAGAATGCAGCGGACAGCCACACGACGGCAGGCAGCAAGCCAAACGCGGCGGAAAGCAGCCACGCACCTACGCTCATGCGCCGATAGCCCGTCCCGACCTTGCTCTGCGCCAGCGGACGGACATACGGCAAAACGTTAATCAACTGCGAAGCGGCGAACTTCGACAAAGGATCGCCAACCGCAATCAACCGGACGGCCGTATCGACCGGCAACGCAGCGACAGAGCCCGTGAGCAACAAAGCATAAAAGATCAGCCCCAGCACACCGTATGTACCGATGTGCGAATCCTTCATGATGGCCAGCGTCTTTTCACGGGTCGTGCCGCCGCCGAATCCGTCGAAGAAGTCGGCAAGGCCGTCTTCGTGCAAAGCGCCGGTCAACAAAATGCGCACGCCGAAAGCGATGACGACCGCCACCGGCATAGGCAACCACGCAGCGGCTCCCCACAACACGAGTGCCGTCGTGCCGCCCGTCAACCATCCGACGGCCGACCACCAATCGGTCGTATGAGCGAACGCCTCGGACGGAACGCGACGCAACCGTCCGAAAGGCAATCGCGTCAACAGCATCAGAGCAGCGAACAAACGATCCAACATGCGCATTCCGATTAAAAATACTTGGTGATTTGCATGGCTTGGAACGTATCCATTTCATCGAGCATCCGCACGGCCGATTCGACGATCGGATAGGCGCAGACCGCCCCCGAACCCTCGCCGAGACGCAGACCGAGGTGCAGAATCGGCTCGGCGTGCATCGCCTCCAACAGACGGCGGTGGCCCTGCTCGTCGCCGACATGGCCGAAAAGCGCATAATCCAACACTTCGGGATGCAGTTTCGAAGCGGCCAACATGCAGGCCGACATGATGAACCCGTCGACCAGAATCGTGATTTTCCGCTCTGCCGCCCGCAACATGCCGCCCACGGCCATCGCCATCTCGAATCCGCCGAACCATCGAATCAAGTCGGCCGGCGAACCGTCGCCCGCGTAACGGGCCACAGCCTGACGCAAGACCTCGTATTTGTGGCGGATTCCCTCGTCGTCCAATCCGCTACCCGCACCGATGCACTCCGCCAACGGGATGCCGGTAAAATAGTGCATCCAAATCGACGAAGACGATGTATTGGTGATTCCCATTTCGCCGAAAGAGAGGATGTTGCTGCCCTCCTCGATAGCCAAGTCGACCATCTCGACACCGACGTCGAGGCACCGGTCGAATTCTTCGGCCGTCATGGCAGCACCGTACAGATAATTCGACGTTCCCTTGCGGATTTTGCGGTCGATGATGCCGCAGTCGGCCGGAAAGTCGAAATCGACGCCGGCGTCGATTACTTTAAGCCGAAAACCGTGCTGCCGACACAGAAAGCCGATACCCGTACCGCCGCTCCGAACGAAATGGAGCGTCTGCTGCCAAGTAATCTCCTTCGGCGACAGGCTGATGCCTTCGTCGACGATGCCATGGTCGGCGGCGAAAAGCAGATTCTGCGGGACGTGCAACTCGGGCGTCAAAGTCTGCTGGATCATGCCGACCCGCAAGGCGATCCGCTCCAACTGGCCCAACGAGCCTTTCGGTTTGGTCAGATTATCGATTTTCTGTTGCAGCAACGGCCGCAAGGCTTCGTCGGGCCGCTCGATTCGGAAGTTTCTCATAGCTTTACTTGACTGTTACGGGCAGGCCGCAGACCATCAGGATGACCCGATCGGCACGCGCGGCGATGTATTGATTGACCATTCCCTGCAAATCGGTGAAACGGCGCTGCGTCGCATGTTCCGCCACCCCGCCCAAACCGATTTCGTTCGTTACGAAAATATAGGTGGCCTCGCGGGACGTCAGAGCATCGAACTCCCGCTCGACCGCTTCAGCCGCCGCATCGACCGCTTCGCCGAGGTCGAAGAAGAAATTCGTACTCCACAACGTTACGCAATCGACGAGCACCGTCCGGCCCGTGAAATCGAGCCGTCCCAAGTATTTTTCCTCTTCGACATTCGTCCATTCGGGGCCCCGCCGCTCTTGATGGAGCCGCACCCGTTCGCGGAACTCGTCATCGAAGATGCGGGCCGTAGCGACGTAGACCGGATTCGCCGCCGACTGCAAAGCCAACGTCTCGGCGTAGCGGCTTTTTCCCGAGCGCTGACCGCCCGTTATCAGAATGATGCGTTTCATTTTTCGCCTGCGACCTCGGGAAAAGACCGACATGCGACGGTCGGTAGCCGAGTTTATCCCGACAAAGATAACGGATTCTTTCTACGGAACTAATAAAAAATTCGTATTTTTGACTTCGTCGAAGATACTCTCGCTCGGCAAAATACAAGTAAACTTGCTTTTGCCCTCGCTTATTCGTATTTTTGCAGACCGTCTGCATCAGACCCCGAAATCCTATCGATTCCAACAATAAAATGAGATAACTATATGCCATTTTACGCCGAATCGAGTGGACGAATAGTTTTATAGGCCCGTCGGTCATGTCGCTCGCGGCGAAGCCGCGTTTGCAGATTGGACCCCCCCCAACTGCGGCCGCAGGCGAGCGCAATCGAGCTTGCTCGGATTGCCGAGCCGCCACAGCAGAAGCGGAACTTGTTCCGCAAATCCGCCTTGGCGGGGGCTTCGGTCAAGACTCATAACGTAATACGGCTTTGGATTACCGTTGTGTAAATTTATATATAATCGCCTAAAATGAATGAAAAGTCGGTCGTGCGCTTGCTCGGAGCCGTGCCTCCCGATCGCTTCGGGAAGCATCTTGCCACCGTGTGCGCCGCGCAACAGACTACGGTCATACAATCCGATGCAGCCGGCTGGACGCTCGACGGCGCGATCGATCCCTATCTTCTGCTGCGCGAGCTGCTGCCATGGACGCGGAACGAAGGGGCGACCATCCTTTTTTCGCAATCGGAACGGCCGGTTCGAGCCTTTCTGTTCGATTTGGACGCAACGCTGACGACCTGCGAATTTCTCGATACGCTGGCCGACGAACTCGGTCTCGGCAACCGAATCCGGCAACTGACGCAAGCGGCGATGGACGGGAAGATGGATTTCGCCGCAAGCTATCGGGCACGTTTAGAGTTGCTGGCGGGCACACCCGTCGACCGAATCGACACGCTCATCGCACGACTGCAACTGACCGAAGGTGCCGAACGATTGTGCGAGGCCCTGCATCGTCGAAGAATCGCAACGGCTATCGTAACCGGCGGATATGCTCGTGTCGGACGGGCCGTACAACGACGGCTCGGCATCCGAACGCTTTATGCCACCGAACTCGAAGAACGTGCCGGCAAGCTGACAGGGCGACCGGTCGGGAAGCTGGTCGATGAAACGGAAAAAGTACGGGCCCTCGATGATTTTTGTCTGCGAAACGGCTGCCAACGAGCCGATTGCACCGTGGCAGGCGACGGAGCCAACGACCTGCGCATGCTGGCTGCGGCCGGTCAAGCCGTTCTCTACTCCGCCCTCCCCGCGAAAAGGTCGAACGCAACATCCATTGACCGATTGCTCGAATTTCCGGAACTCGCCGCAGCCGAATAATCCGAGCGGCTCGGCCGCAGGCCAGAAAATCTTAACTATTTGGGAATTTGATGTTTCCGGCTTGCAAATTGCGGGAAGCAGCCTGCGAGGGGAGCATCTGCGAGCCTCGCCCGTCGAGACTGCGGCTCGCGCGGCCCATTCGGGCCGCAAATAATTACCCAAATAAGGGACAAGCCGGAAATGGAGACTTCCGAACTATTTTACGGAAAACAGCCCCTTTTCGTTGGCCCCTTTCGAATCCAAACGAACGGAAACCTTATGTTTCGGATCGTAACGATCGGCCCACGCTTCGTATAACGGATAAAGCTCGGCTGGACGGCTGCCGTACCAACTGTATCCGTTCCGGCGCTCCGAACCGATTTCGTCCAACCGCCGCCGCGGCAATCCGTCGCGGTCGCAAACAAACGGTTCGCAATGCTCCAAATCGTAAAAACGCGCCCAAATCGGAATGGCTCCGGGTGCGGCGACCAAACGCGCATTTCCGTCCCGAACGACACGCAGACCGGTAATTTTATAGGTATCGAACCACTTCATCGCACCGTGCACGGCCCATTTCACCCGAGCGTCGGGATGCGGCAGCTCCATCAACAACCGAACAATCGCCGCGCTCTCCTGCGGACAGAACGAAGGCAGTTCGTAGGTTCGTGCCGCGGCCGGAAGCAACGTTTCGCGGTCGTGCTGCTGGCACCATACCGTCGGCTCTCCGTCGACCACAATCTGCGTCTTGATGATGCACTCGATTCCCTTGTCGAAAGCTTTCGCCACCCGTTTGCGCAAGGGGCGGTCGACCAAATCACCGTCGTAAGGCGTATCGGCCGCTACGATGTCCCGCAGCAAGGTCAAGGTGTTCACCATCGCATCGTCGTTATAAGTGATATGAATCTGATAACCGGACATCTCGGGCCAGAACTGTGGCCAACCGCCGTTCGCATACTGACCGCTCAACAAATACGCCACGCCCCGACGGAACCCATCGCGGAAGCGCGGATCGCCCGTCGCCCGATAAAGCCGTGCCAAATAGATCATTTGCAAGGTTGTGGCGCCATTGTCGATAGTCGAATCGTCGCGACGCGACCGTTCCTGCAAAACGGTCTTTCGTTCCGTCTCGGTCAACGGTACCGCCATGTCGATGTTCTTCGGCCAGCCGCCGGTCGCCCGTTGATAGAGCAAAACCTGCTCGCCGATGCGGAGGGCCTCGTCCGTCGCAAAAAAGGCTTCGTCCGTCTTGCGCAGCGAATCATTCTTGCGCTGGGCCGATGCCGACGGAATGACGGCTGCCATACAAAACAACCATGCTCCAACGAGCAAGCCCCGACGCACCGATTCCGATAGATTCATAACAATAAAGTTTTATTAATTGCTGATTCGAATTTCTACTCATAATCAAGGTTCCCCAAGAGGAAACCACTTCTTCACTTCGAAATCGGATCATAAGGCTACAGCTTGTAGTGATACCGCATTGCGAGTACCTGAACCTCGACAACCGTATCCTCGACCCGATAAATGATTCGATGCTCGGAATTGATCCGACGCGACCAGCACCCGGCAAGCTCGTATTTCAATGCTTCGGGCTTGCCGATACCCGTGTAAGGATGGGCGGCAATATCTTCAAGCAACTGCGCGATCTTCTTCATTACGGTCTTATTTCCCGACGTGCGCCAAAAGTCCCAGTCCGTGCGCGCCTGTTCGGTAAAAACAATCGTATAAGTCATACCCGAGCCAAAAAATCGGCGATGCTTTCGCCTGCTTGTTGACGAACCACACGCCCGTTATCGACATCCTCCATTCCCTTGCGGATCGCCGCCATAGTAGCCGGCGACTGCATGATATATTCCGTCTCTTTCATGGCATTGTATTCCTCCAAAGACAACATAACGACCGCCGCTCCGCTATCACGGCTGATAATGACCGTTTCAGAATCATCGATGACCGAATCGAGATACGCCCGCAGATTGCGTCGCAGTTCCGTGAAATTTGCCGTTTTCATCGCTTATTTACTTAATTAAGTACTCTTTTAGGTACAAATATAATGCAAATATCCTATCGGCAAAACAAACGGATCAAAAAATAACGAAAAAATTTCGGGAGGGCGTCAAAAAGGATCATAGCCACCAGTAAACATGGCACCCGGAGGCAGGATTTATCCCAATGAACTAAACAACTACGGGAGTGTCCGCTTTCGACTTGTTGCTTATTTAGGTAATCAATTTACGGCCCTGAAAAGCCGCGCGAGCCTAAAATAGATATTTTCTAAATTAAAATACACCCGTATTTTGCGGGTGTGTTTTCACGTGCAATTTTTACGACACATGGACAAACGGTGTCAATCGTGGAGGTGGCGGGAGTCGAACCCGCGTCCAAACAGGGAACCCGAAAGCTTTCTACACGTTTAGTCGCCGTTTCGTCCTTCTATCCGCGTCTGGCAGGCGACGACCTAACGCGAATCCCAGTTCCTTGAATTTCGCACACCGGCCGGAACCCTCCGATGCACTATCTCTAAATGAATGATACCCCGTATGAAGAGCCGTTAAAGAGCGGAACAACCCTTCGGGATACTCGTCGTCCGACCACCTTGGGCCGGTCGATTAAGCCAATTTTCCTTGAAAATTAGGCAGCGAGTGCATAGCTGTTATTGCCATTTGATTTTCGAGCGTCGGGATTTACGAGCCGCCGCACAGTGCTCGACGTGCTTACAATCAAACTCTGCCTGCTGTCAAAACCGGGCACCCCCGAAATCGCTTGCAGCGATGAGTTCGTTTGCGAACGCTACAAAGATAATACAAATTTTGGTAACTATACAATTTTAGTCGTTCTACTCGCGGCAAAGCCGCGTTTGCAGGTTTGACCCCACCCTAAACCCCTCCCTTGGGAGGGGCTTCCGTCGGAACCCGCAAGGTTGAAAAGGAACAGACGCGGCAGCGAAGAAAGCCTTGCCAAGCATGCTAACGGTCTACCGCATCGGGAACTGCTTTTAAAAGCAGCGGGGCGAAGACTGCGGAGTGAACGCCGATAGGCGGGCCTCCGCGTGCGGAGGCTTCGGCCCGCTGCCCTTATAAAAGGGCCTTTAAATGCGATGCACGATCAATTCGCTGCTAACGGTTTCGGTCGCTTCCGACCGCTTTCGAGAAAGACGGTGGGCAGCGAAGAAAGCCTTGATAAGCAACCGAAGCAATTCACCGCATAGGGAAGCCCGTTCAAACGGGCCGCCTTTAAAAGGTGCAAATAACTACTTCAATAAACAACAAGCCGATAGTAGATTCTTCCGAATTTTTATTCCCGCAATTTTTGCGTAACTTTGTTTTATTATTAACTTTGTCTTGCAGGGAAGACCGGCCCGATGCAAAAAGCGTACGCCCATGAAAGAAGAATACGTCGTCAAACTCAAAAACGTCTCCATCTATCACGCCGACGATCCGTTCGGCAGTTGTTCCCCGTCCAAACTGATTAAACGGGGGGAATTGGTGCTCTCGGATGTCGATCTGCAAGTCGCTCCGGGCGAATTCGTCTATCTGCTGGGGCGTGTCGGAAGCGGCAAAAGCACGTTAATCAAAACGCTGTATGCCGAAATGCCGCTGCTTGCCGGAGAAGGCGTCGTCGCAGGGTTCGATTTGCGGCGGCTGCGGCGCAAAGATATTCCCTATCTGCGTCGGCGCATCGGCATCGTCTTTCAGGACTATCAACTGCTGACCGACCGCAACGTCTTCATGAACCTCTACTACGTCATGAAAGCCACCGGCTGGAAAAACGAGACGCAAATCCGCGAACGAATCGACAAAGTGCTGGGTTTGGTCGATCTCCGAACCAAAAACTATAAGATGCCGTTCGAACTTTCGGGCGGCGAGCAGCAACGGTTGGTCATCGCCCGGGCCCTGCTCAACGAACCCAAAGTCCTGCTCGCCGACGAGCCGACGGGCAATCTCGACCCCGTAACGGCCGAAGACATCATGCAGCTGTTCCGCAAAATCGCCTCCCGCGGATGCGCTGTCGTGATGTCGACCCACAACACCTCCCTGCTCGAAAACCATCCGGCCCGCTCTTTCCTCTTCGCACAGGGGAAAATCCGCGAAATCAATCTCGAAGAAAAATTGTCTTGACCCCGTTCCGCAGGCCGAGGGAACGATTCGTCCCGCTCAAAAATTCGCAAAGGCGATTAGATACAATTTTACACGAACGGTAATCCAAAACCGTATCACCTTGCGGGTTGCGACCGAAGCCCCCGCCAAGGCGGATTTGCGGAACAAGTTCCGCTTCTGCTGTGGCGGCTCGGCAATCCGAGCAAGCTCGATTGCGCTCGCCTTCGGCCGCAGTTGGGGGTGGCCAAATCTGTAAACGCGGCTTTGCCGCGAGAATCACGACCGATGGCATTCTAAACACATTCGCTAACTTGGTTCGGTGCAAAGTTGTATATAGATGCTTTCGCAAAAAAAGGGGTGCGAAACGTCGAATCCGTATTGCACAATCCGGAAAAAATGCCTATTTTTGTACGTTATTTAATGATTCGAAATGAGTACCGAACAAGTGAACATCAAGAAACAGGAAGAAGAATACTCCGCCTCGAATATCCAAGTGCTCGAAGGGCTGGAAGCCGTCCGCAAACGTCCCGCCATGTACATCGGCGACATCGGCGAAAAGGGACTCCACCACTTGGTCTACGAGGTGGTCGACAACTCCATCGACGAAGCGCTGGCCGGCTATTGCACTGAGATCGACGTAACGATCAACGAGGATAATTCCATCACCGTCAAGGACAACGGCCGAGGCATCCCGACCGGATTGCACGAGAAAGAGGGCAAATCGGCCCTCGAAGTCGTGTTGACCGTCCTGCATGCCGGCGGCAAGTTCGACAAGGGCAGCTACAAGGTTTCGGGCGGTCTGCACGGTGTCGGCGTATCGTGCGTGAATGCGCTCTCGACCAAATTGATCGCCGAAATCCACCGCGACGGCAAAATTTTCCGCCAGACCTACAGCAAGGGTGCTCCGACCTCCGCGGTCGAAGTCATCGGCGAATGCACCGACCGCGGTACGACGATTACGTTCAAACCCGATGCCGAAATTTTCACCCATACGACCGAATACAAATACGACATTCTGGCCAACCGCCTGCGCGAGCTGGCCTTTCTGAATAAGGGCATCCGGCTGAATCTCTGCGACAAACGTCCCGACGAGGAGGGCAAGACCCGCGAAGACCATTTCTATTCGGAAGAGGGGTTGAAAGAGTTCGTAACCTATCTGGATGCGACGCGCGGCACCCCGATCATCGACCAAATCATCTATTTGGACACGGAGAAGAACGGCGTGCCGGTCGAAGTGGCCATGCAATACAACGATTCGTTCTCGGAGAACGTCCACTCGTACGTCAACAACATCAACACCATCGAGGGCGGCACGCACTTGACGGGTTTCCGCCGTGCGCTGACCCGCACGCTCAAGAAATACGCCGAAGATTCGGGCATGCTCGCGAAGCTGAAGTTCGAAATCAACGGCGACGACTTCCGCGAAGGATTGACGGCGGTCGTTTCGGTGAAGGTCGCCGAACCGCAGTTCGAGGGACAGACCAAAACCAAATTGGGCAACGACGAGGTTGCGGCCGCTGTCGATCAGGCGATGGCTGCGGCTCTGGGGCACTATTTGGAAGAAAATCCGAAAGATGCCAAAGCGATTGTGCAGAAAGTCATCTTAGCAGCAACGGCCCGCCATGCTGCCCGCAAAGCCCGCGAAGCCGTACAGCGCAAAACGCCGCTGTCGGGTTCCGGTCTGCCGGGCAAGTTGGCCGACTGTTCGAGCCGCGACCGTTCGATTGCCGAAATTTTCTTCGTCGAGGGCGACTCGGCAGGCGGAACGGCCAAGTCGGGCCGCGACCGCAACTTCCAAGCCATCATGCCGTTGCGCGGTAAAATCCTGAACATCGAAAAGGCCCAAGAGCACAAGATGTGGGAGAACGAGGAGATCAAGAACATGTTCATCGCCTTAGGTGTTACGATCGGCACGGAGGAGGACAGCAAAGCACTGAACCTCGAAAAGTTGCGCTACGACAAAATCATCATCATGACCGATGCCGATGTCGACGGCAGCCACATCGCAACGTTGATGCTGACCTTCTTCTTCCGCAAGATGAAAGAGCTCATCGAAAACGGCCATGTCTACATCGCCACCCCGCCCCTCTATTTGGTGAAGAAAGGCAAGCAGGAACGTTACTGTTGGACGGAAAAGGAGCGCGATGCGATTACCGAGGAGTTCGGCAAGGGCACGCACGTACAGCGATACAAAGGTCTGGGCGAGATGAATGCTCACCAGTTGTGGGAGACGACCATGAACCCCGAAACGCGGATTTTGCGCCACGTAACCATCGAAAATGCGGCCGAGGCTGACCGGATTTTCTCGATGCTGATGGGCGACGACGTACCGCCCCGCCGCGAGTTCATCGAACAAAACGCCCACTACGCCAATATCGACGCATAAAACCAAACGGTTCTATCTACTTTATACTTGCATCGGGGCGAACGCAGCCTGCGGAGGGGAGCTTGGCGAGCCTCCGCCGCCCGAAGGCTGCGGCTCGCGCGGCTCAAAGAGCCGCCGTTCCCCAAAGCAAGACGAAAGCAGATACTTCCGAAACAAAAAATAATTATATACATCAGTGTACCGGCGGTCGGATCGGAGAATCCGGTGAGATACCTAATATAGCATAATAAACGAGGGGAACGACCCGAAAATAGGAATGAAAGTAACCGTAATCGGAGTAGCCGGCGGCACGGGTTCCGGCAAATCGACGCTCGTCAAACGTCTGCAAGAGGCATTCAAGGAGGAGGATGTCGCGACGCTCTGCCACGACTATTACTACAAGGCCCATCCCGAACTGACCTACGAGGAACGCACGAAGTTGAACTACGACCATCCGCAAGCCTTCGACACGCAAATGATGGTGGAACACATCAAAGCACTGAAAGAGAACGTGCCCATCGAACATCCGGTCTATTCGTTCGTCGAGCATGCCCGTATGAAAGAGACGGTCTGCGTCAAACCCTCGAAAGTGATTATCGTCGACGGTATCCTGATTTTCGAAAACAAGGAACTGCGCGACATGATGGACATCAAGGTCTTCGTCGATACGGATGCCGACATCCGATTGGCCCGCCGCATTCTGCGCGACGTTTGCGACCGAGGCCGCACGATGCAATCGGTGATTACGCAATACACCTCGACCGTGAAACCGATGCACGAAGAGTTCGTCGAGCCGTCGAAGAAATATGCGGACGTCATCATTCCCGAGGGCGGATTCAACTCCGTGGCGGTCGAGATGCTGATCCAAAACATCCGGTCGCTCATCGAACACGAAGACTGACAGCGGCCCCACCGAAGCGGTCGGCAACGCAGAAAGTTGCGCGAAAATTGCGGTTTCGGTATTCATTAGCATCTTTGTCGCATGAATTTCAAACTCGTATCGGATTATGCCCCTATGGGCGATCAGCCGGAAGCCATCGAACAACTGGTCGGGGCCATCCGCCACGGGTCGAAACATAACACGCTGCTCGGGGTAACCGGTTCGGGCAAGACCTTCACAGTGGCCAACGTCATCGCGCAACTGAACCGCCCGACCCTCGTTCTGAGCCATAACAAGACGCTTGCAGCCCAACTCTACGGCGAATTCAAGAACTTTTTTCCGGAAAACGCCGTCGAATACTTCGTCTCCTACTACGACTACTACCAGCCGGAGGCCTATCTGCCGAGCACCGACACCTACATCGAAAAAGACCTGTCGATCAACGCCGACATCGAGAAAATGCGGTTGAGCGCCGTGGCGACCCTGCTTTCGGGGCGTCGCGACGTAATCGTCGTATCGAGCGTATCGTGCCTTTACGGTGCCGGCAATCCGGCGGATTTCCATGCCACGGCCATCCGCATCAAGGTCGGGCAGGTCGTCAGCTACAAACATTTCCTCTATCAGCTCGTCGAAGCGCTCTATACGCGCACGGAGCGGGAGCTTGAACCGGCGACCTTCCGCATCAACGGCGATACGGTCGACATCATGGCCGCATTCGGAGAGTTCGGCAACCAGTGTTTCCGCGTGATGTTCTTCGACAACGAAATCGAGGCCATCCAGACCGTCGACTCGGCAACGGGTCAACGCATCCACTCGCTCGACGAACTGACGCTCTATCCGACAAGCCTGTTCGTAACGACCAAGGCCCGAATCAACAGCGCCGTACAGCAAATCTACCTCGACCTCGGCAAACAAATCGAATTTTTCGAACGCGAAGGGCGCATGACGGAGGCGCAACGCATCAAACAGCGCGTAGAGTACGACCTCGAAATGATTAAGGAGCTGGGCTACTGCCCCGGCATCGAGAATTATTCGCGTTATTTCGACGGTCGTGCCGCCGGCACCCGTCCGTTCTGCCTAATCGACTATTTTCCGAAAGACTATCTGTTGGTCGTGGACGAAAGCCACGTTACCCTGCCCCAAGTTCATGCCATGTACGGCGGAGACCGGGCCCGCAAAGAGAATTTGGTCGAATACGGCTTCCGGCTTCCGGCCGCCAAAGACAACCGGCCGCTGACCTTTGCGGAATTCGAGCAGCTGCAAGGCCCGTCCATCTACGTGAGTGCCACGCCGGCCGACTGGGAGCTGACGAAAAGCGAAGGGGTCGTCGTCGAACAGTTGATTCGTCCGACGGGGTTGGTCGACCCGCCATTAGAGGTGCGCGTTACGCTCAACCAAATCGACGACCTGATCGAGGAGATCGACAAGCGGGTGAAAAACGACGACAAAATTTTGGTTACGACCATCACCAAGCGCATGGCCGAAGAGTTGTCGAAGTATTTCGATCGGGTCGGCGTGCGCAATCGCTACATCCACTCCGATGTGGACACGCTGGAACGCATCCAGATTCTGGAAGACCTGCGGGCGGGGCTATTCGACGTACTGGTCGGCGTGAATCTGCTGCGCGAAGGGCTCGACCTGCCCGAAGTGGCTTTGGTTGCCATTTTGGATGCCGACAAGGAGGGCTTTTTGCGCAACGTACGTTCCATTACGCAGATTGCCGGACGAGCCGCCCGCCATTCGCAGGGCAATGTCATTCTCTATGCCGACAGCTGCACCGAGTCGATGCGCTACGCCATCGAACAGAGCAACCGCCGTCGCGAGAAGCAGGTACGGTACAATATGGGACATGCCATGCTGCCCCGCCGAGCGCAGAAGAGCGGCACGGGCCAAAGCACGCTGTTGGCGAACCGTACCTCGACGGAACCGAATTCCGTGCTCTATCCGATGGCGGAAGAAAGGATGCTGACGGCGGCGGACATCACGAATACCTACATCGCAAGCGAAAATCTGGACGAACTGATTACGCGAGCCCGCGAAGATATGGAACAAGCCGCCAAAGCGCTGGATTTCCTTGCCGCAGCACGCTATCGGGACCGCATGTACGAACTCCAAAAACTCAAAAAAGAGAATCTTCGTTAAGCGGGACAAAACGAACGAGCGGGGAGCTGCCGAAGCAACTCCCCGCTCATTGCGTAATCGAAAGGCCGATCGACTATTCGTCTTTCAACTGGTTGTACAATGCGTTGTACTTCTCGTACTTGGCCATCACACCCTCTTCGTCGCGCAGACGGAAGCAGAGCTGCTTCAGATTGAAGACCGTATCCTTGTCGTTCGGTTTCAGTTCGAGCGCCTTCTCCAACACGGGCAAAGCCTGCATATAGATCGCGTTCACCTCTTTCAAAGCGGCTTCGTAGTCGGCCGTACTGTAGCTGGAATACTTCTGGTTGAACTGCTCGTTCGCATCGTCGCCCTTGAAGATGAAGAACAGGCCCAAATAGTAATGACCTTCGAACAGATCGGGCTGCAACTCGGTAACCTTGCGGAACGAAGCGATGCTCTCGTCGAAGTTCTTCAATGCGTAGAAAATCCGGCCGCGACCGAACCACAGGTCGATATTCGTCGGATCGGAAGCAATCGCATTGTCGACCAACGTAATCAACTCGGCAGGATCACCCACGTTCTTTTCGCTCGTGTAAAGCTGCATCAGACCTTGAAGAATCAGATCATTCTTCGGATACTTCTCGACACCCTGCAACAACGTATCCTTGGCCTTCAACACCATGTCGGGATTCTCCTCCCGCTGGCCGTAATAGCAGTGGAACAGATAATAATAGATACGGCCTTCGGAATCGTTGTAACCGGCATCGAGCGCGCGGGTCAGATAGCCTTCGCCCTCTTTGAACGATTCGGGATGATCCGAACCGTCGATCGTCATCGAAACGCCGGCATTGTAGAGCAGCATAGGCTCCGGATTATTGTAAGCCGGATGCAACTCCATGTCATAAGCCTGCGCAAACGCCTTGCCGGCACCCGTGAAATCGCGAACCGTATAGCTTACGTCGCCGAGCTGCTTGCAATAATTGATTAACTGTTCCAAACCGGCCTTTACCTTCGGGGCGGTCTTGGGATCGAGTTCGTAAGCCTTGCCGTAAGCCTCGAACGCCTGAGCGATACCGTTGTCGATCACCCTGTCGGTCTCTTTCCAAGCGACCAACTTGCCGTCCTGAAAATAGGCCGTGAAATAGGGATAAACCCACGATTCATAGGTCGCATTACCGAACGTCTCGGTACCTTGCGCCTCGGGAGCACCGACCGCCAACGTTACCATAGCCGACTCCATATTGCCGAACAGATTCTTGGTCGGCTCGATCGTCGCCTCGTAAAACGCCTTGCCGCGGTTCAACCACGTAGCAGCCTTGGCAGCTTTCTTTGCGTCGGCGATTTCGGCGTCGCTTTTCTCGATTTTCGAGAGCAGCGCACTCTTGTTCACTTTCTGGGCCTGAAGTGTCGGAACTGCCAATAACAGCACCGCAAAGGCCGACATAATCATTTTTTTCATAACTGATAAGTATTAAGGTTTTATTAACTTGTTTCGGTTCTAATCGACCTACTATTAACTGGTTACCGTGCTAATCGAGGTGTTGTTAACTTTGTCTCGGTTCTAATCGAAGTCTACAAAACCTCGTTCCGTTCGGATCACTCCTGTCCTTCGGTATCGCCCGTTGCATCGCCTTCCGAAGATTGCATCGGCTGCGTTTCTGCACCGGCCTCCGAAGAGGCATTTTCGACACCCGCAGGCGTTTCCTCCTCCTCGACGTGCGGCACCGCCATCACTGAAGCGATTGCATCGCCCTCGCGCAAATTGATAATCCGCACGCCCTGCGTAGCACGTCCGGCGACGCGAATCTGCGACACAGCCGTGCGAATCGTCAGACCCGAACGGTTGATAATCATCAAATCGTTCTCGTCCGTAACCGCCTGAATCGAAATCAGTTTACCGGTCTTTTCCGTTACGTTGATCGTCTTGACGCCCTTGCCGCCACGGTTCGTAATGCGGTATTCGTCCAAATCCGTCCGCTTGCCGTAACCGTTTTCGCTCAATACCAGCACATCCTGTTTCGAATCGGGTTCGATGCAAATCATGCCGACCACCTCGTCGTCGCCTTCGATGGAAATACCGCGTACACCGGCACCGACACGCCCGATGGGACGCACGGTTGATTCGTTGAAACGGATCGCCTTACCGGCTTTCGCTGCAATCAACACCTCGGCTTGACCGCTGGTGAGGTTGGCCTCCAAGAGTTGGTCGCCTTCGCGGATGACGATGGCATTGACACCGTTCTGACGCGGACGCGAATAGGCTTCGAGCTTCGTCTTCTTGATGGTGCCGTCCTTGGTGCACATGATGATGTAATTGTTGTTCACGTACTCGGCATCATCCAACCGTTTCACGTTGATATAGGCACGCACCTTGTCGTCCGGCTCGATCTGAATGACGTTCTGAATGGCACGTCCTTTCGAAGAGCGCGTACCTTCCGGAATCTCGTAAACCTTGAGCCAATAGCAACGTCCTTTCTCCGTGAAGAAAAGCATCGTATTGTGCATCGACGCGACATAGATATGTTCGATGAAGTCCTCGTCGCGCGTCGCACTACCCTTGACCCCGACACCGCCGCGATTCTGCGTGCGATATTCGGTCAGCGGCGTACGCTTGATATAACCCATGTGGGAAATGGTGATGACCACATCTTCATCGGCATAGAAATCCTCCGGATTGAACTCTTCCGAAGCATAGACGATTTCCGTGCGACGGGCATCGCCGTACTTCGCCTTCACCTCTAACAATTCGTTTTTGACGACCTGCATTTGAAGGGCTTCGCTGTCCAAAATTTCCTGCAAATGAGCGATTTGTTTCAACAATTCGTCCCGCTCGGCGACCAACTTGCCATGTTCCAGTCCGGTCAATGCACGCAGACGCATCTCGATGATGGCCGAAGCCTGCAAGTCGCTCAACGAGAAACGCTCCATCATGGTTTGTTTAGCGAGGTCGGGCGTCTGCGACGAACGGATGATACGGACGATTTCGTCGATATTGTCCTGTGCAATCAACAGACCCTGCACGATATGCAACCGCTCTTCGGCCTTGCGTTTGTCGAAGCGCGTGCGACGCACGACGACATCGTGGCGGTGGTCGACGAAGTGCCGAATCAAGTCGCGCATCGGCAGCAACTGCGGCCGGCCGTTGACCAACGCGATGTTGTTGACCGCAAACGACGACTGCAACGGCGTATTCTTGAACAAGGTGTTCAATACCACGCTCGCCACAGCGTCATGTTTCAAAATCACGATGATACGCAAGCCGTTGCGGTCGGATTCGTCGTTGATGTAAGAAATGCCGTCGAGTTTCTTCTCGTTGATCATGTCGGCAATTTTCTTGATCATCTCGGCCTTGTTAATCATGTAGGGAATCTCCGTAATCACGATGCACTCGCGACCGCTCGGCGTATGTTCGATTTCGGTCTTGGCACGCATGATGACGCGGCCGCGGCCCGTCAACATCGCCTCTTTCACCCCTTCGTAACCGTAGATGATACCGCCCGTCGGGAAGTCGGGGCCTTTGACGTAATGCAACAGTTCTTCACCCGTAACCTCAGGATTGTCCACATACGCACAGCAGGCATCGACCACTTCGCCCAGATTGTGCGGAGCCATGTTGGTCGCCATGCCGACGGCGATACCGCTCGCACCGTTGACGATCAACAGCGGAATTTTGGTCGGGAGCACCGTCGGTTCGGGAATAGTATCGTCAAAATTCAGCGTCCAGTCAACGGTCTCCTTGTCTATGTCGGCCATCACTTCGTCGGTGATCTTCTTCATGCGGGCCTCGGTGTAACGCATGGCGGCCGCCGAGTCGCCGTCCATCGACCCGAAGTTGCCCTGGCCGTCGACCAGCGGATAACGCATAGCCCAATCCTGTGCCAGACGCACCATCGCATCATAGACCGAGGCGTCGCCATGGGGGTGAAACTTACCGAGCACGTCGCCGACGATACGGGCGGATTTACGGGTGGGTTTATCGGAATAGAGGTTGAGTTCGGCACTCATATCGTAAAGAATACGGCGATGCACGGGTTTCAGACCGTCGCGCACGTCAGGCAGGGCGCGCGAAACGATCACCGACATCGAATAGTCGATGTACGCCGTCTTCATCTGTTCTTCGATATTGATGGGAATGATGCGGCCTACCAAACCGGCATTTTTTTCTTCTTCCGTTAGCATTTTCTAACTTTGGGTTTACATCTGTTTAACGAACAAAAATACGATTTATTTCCGATTTGAGCAACCTCAGCGCCGGAAAAACGCAACGATCGGCGCAACATTTTTCGATAGCGGGTCGTTTTTCCCCTTTTTCGGGCGATTTCGCGGCACGAAAAAAATCGTCCGACCGAAGGACGGACGATTTTCACAAGATTCCGAACGGAATCCGCAAGAATTTACGATACGGCACGACCCGATGAAACGACGAACCGTCCCAATCGAACTGCGAACGAACTACTTCGCGGTCGGCCGCTGGATCGACAACAGTTCGCTATAATTTTCGATCTTCCCGCTCTTGGTTCGTTCCTCCTCTCGAATCATGCCGATTCCCGGGACGAACCAGCATACGTTGCGGGCCGTCTGACGGAGGAACGAAAATTTCATCGACAGGGTTTCTGCAACTTTATAGGCCTCGAACGTACCGGCAGGCACCGTGAGCGACTCTTTGGCGAGCACCTCCCGATCGGAGACGGACAACTGGATTTTCAACCCCAATCGTTCCCCCTCGTCGCAAAAATCATAGACCGATGCGACATCGGGCAGCTTCATCCCGACGGACAATGCCAGCGGATAGAAGTACTCGTCGCCTTCGACCAACACCACCGACATCGATTCGTCCGGCAGAATCGACGTGAAAATGTCGTCGAGCGGCACGACCATTCCGTCCGACCGCACGATCGTGTTGGCGACCACGTCTTTGGGCCCGAATTTTTTCGTAATCGGCTCGCGATGCGTGTCCAGCGTCTGCTCCAGGCTCCGCACCTCCAACGTACCGTCCGCTTTCTTTTCGCAGGCCTCGATCGTCGTGCGGGTGTACCCCGTCAGTTTTCCTTTGCCGTTGTAACATCCGAATTCGAAGACCGTACCCGGCTCGGTGCAAACGAACGGCTGCTGAGCGATCGCCGCAAAGAGGCTCGTGCAGCAAATTGCGACGAGCATAAACAATTTTTTCTTCATGTTTATCCCTGTTTTTTTGAATGGATTTTCAGCATCCTGCGAATGATTGCAACACGTTCATACAAACGGATAAAAACCGCCATTATTATGATCGTCGACGATTTTTTCATTCGTGACCTCGAACTCGCCCCGCCGGTTCCGGTGCCGCAAACGGTTTCGAATCCATTTCCAGGCCTTCGCATAAGATAAAGCGACTGCCCCCGAATCGGGGCAGTCGCTTCTTTCAGCATTCAGCGGTTACGGTCGCCCGCTTCATCGAAAATCGATCCATTCGTAGCCGGAGAAATCCGCCCGACGGAACGCCGGAAACGCCGTCGCCGACTTCGCGAACGAAACGATTTTCACCCGAATCTGCAAATCTTCGGCACCGTAAACCACCGACACGGGCAATGCCGAACGTTTGTCCAACGTCAGTTCGATCGTCGTAAGCCCCGCTCCGTCGCGCGGCGTCAGTCGGAGCGTGATTCGGTCGGCCTGTTCGGCGACGGTTTGCACGTCGTACTGTTCGCCGACGAAATCGAACGCCCGAACGGGATTATCCAACAGATTGTGCGACGACGTATCGACTGCATCGATCACCACCTCGCGCGTAGCATCGTTGACTTCGTAACGGGCCCCGCCATCGCAATAGACGCGCCCCTGCGGCATCGAAATCAGATAACGGTCGCCAGCCACGCGATAAGAACCCGTCGCGGCATAATCGTCCGTCGTCGTGAGTTCGAAGCGCACCTCGTACTCCCCGAACGACTTGACCGCCGTCTGCAACCGCTCCAACCACGAAGCACCACCGTCGGCCCCGCAGACAGGCGCAGCCAACAGACAAAAGGCTAATAAAAAAAGACGCATCATGCTATGGCTAAAAAATTCCCAATTCCTGCAATTTCGCCTCCAACGACGGCGAATCGTGAAAAAGTATTTCACGCGGTTTGGAACCCTGCTGCCGTCCGACGATGCCCGCCCGCTCCAACTGCATCATGATACGACCGGCACGGTTGAATCCCACCTCATAATTGCGCTGAATCATCGACGTGGAAATCGACTGCGACGAGACCGCCTCCCGTGCGATTTCTGCAAACAAAGCATCGAATTTCTGCGGGGCCGAATCCTCGCTGCTGCCCATGCCGGCATCGCCTGCGTCGGGCGTGTAATCGGGCAAGGCATACGCCGAGGCATAGCCCTGCTGTTTGGAGATGTAATCGACGATTCGTTCCACCTCGGGCGTATCGACCAGCGCACACTGAATACGGGTCAATTCGCCGTCCTTGGAAATCAACATATCGCCACGGCCGATCAACTGGTCGGCGCCCGGACGGTCGAGAATCGTTCGCGAATCGATCATCTGCATGACGCGGAAAGCGATGCGGGCCGGAAAATTGGCCTTAATTTTGCCCGTAATAACATCGACCGACGGACGTTGCGTCGCGATAATCAAGTGGATGCCCACGGCCCGCGCCTTTTGCGCCAAACGGGTTACGGGCATCTCGACCTCCTTGGCCGTCATAATCAAATCGGCAAACTCGTCGATGACGACCACGATGTAAGGCAGATAACGATGACCGTGCATCGGATTGAGCCGCCGCGCGGTGAATTTTTCGTTATATTCGGCAATGTTGCGCACGCCTGCCTTTTTGCAGAGTTCCAAACGGTTGTCCATCTCCGTGCACAACGCATTCAGCGTATAGACCGCCTTGCGCGGGTCGGTAACGATGGCTTCGTCCTCCGACTCCATCTTCGCAAGGAAGTGGCGCTCGATTTTGGCATAGAGCGAAAATTCGACCATCTTGGGATCGATCATCACGAACTTCAACTGAGCAGGGTGCATCTTGTAGAGCAGCGACGTGATGATGGCATTCAACCCGACCGACTTGCCCATGCCCGTCGCGCCGGCCACCAACAGGTGCGGCATCTTGGCCAGATCGAACAGATAATTCTCGTTCTGAATCGTCCGGCCGATCACTACCGGAAGCATCGCCTTCGACTCCTGAAACCGCAGCGAACGGATGGCCGAATACATCGACACGATCTGTTTGTGCCGGTTGGGGACTTCGATGCCGATGGTGCCACGCCCCGGAATGGGAGCGATGATGCGGATGCCCGATTCGGCTTTGAGACTTTGGGCGATGTCGTTCTGCAAGCCTTGTATCTTCGAGATTTTGACCCCCTGTGCCTGCACGATTTCGTAGAGCGTTACCGTAGGTCCGACCGTCGCACGGATGCGTTGAATCGGAATCCCGAAGTATTTGAGCGTCTCCTCGATTTTGGTCTTGTTCTCGAAAATCTCTTCGTCCGTTACCTCCGAATCCGAATGATAGTCCTCCAGCAGATTGACGGGCGGTTTGCGATAATTCACCAAATCTTTCAGCGGGTCATAACTTTCGGTCGGAATCCGGCTTTCATCGACCATGCGGGCCTCGTTCGCCTCGACCGTAACGACCACCCCTTCGGGTTCGGAACTGTCCGTAATTGCGGACATTCGAGCCGGCTCGGATGCTTGCGCCGAATCGCCGTTCGGAATCGGTTCGGGCCGAACAACCGGCTCCTCGATAAACAGACTATCTTGGGCCGAATTCTCCTCAACGAAAGACGGTTCCTCGCTCGGTTCTTCCGGTGCCGACGCTTCCGAATCCGGATTCGCCACCTCGGTGAAAGGACTATCCGTTGCGACTGCCGCCGGTCGATTCGGCCACGGCTTCGGGCGTTCCAACTCGACCAAACCACCGCGCCCCATCACGATACGGGCTTTCGTAGCGGCCGTCAAATCCACCTCGGGGAAAAGTTCGGTCGTCGCCGGCTCGGCCTCGATTGCCGGTTCCTCGGTCGGAGCGTCGAGCGGCTCGCCCGACACGGAGACTTCTTCGAAAAGCGGACGTTCCGGTTCGGCATCGACTACAGGCTCGACCGGACGCCGGATTACGGTCGGTTCGCGGTCGAAAGCGGCCGAAACACTCGCCGAGGCTGGAGCCGAAGTCGAAACGGACGCATCGAACGGCTCCGGAGCCGGCTCCTCCGAGACGACAGACGGACGTCGCGGCACGAAACCGTCGTCAGCGGCTGGGGTTGCGAAAGGCGCGGAAGCGGCAGCGTTCGCAGCCGTAGCTGGGCGTTGCGGTCGACCGGCATCCTCCGTTTCGGATTGCTCCGACGAATGGCCATGCACCATCCGGTCGACGATTTTACCGCTTCGGTCTACCATGACATTTCCCGCCGCGTTGACCGTGTTAATAAAATTGCGATTGATGAAAACGCCGGTCAGTATCCACCCGACCACCAACAAAATAATCGTACCGACAGCCCCGATGTGAAGATGCAACAATTCGGAAGCCTGCACGCCGAATGCGCCGCCCATACCGGTCGACGAGCCGAGCAGAATTTTGTCGCCGAAAACGAATCCCAACGTCAACGATCCGAGAATCATCACGAACACGAGCGACAGGAACGAATGATTGAGCAACAGCGGCCGCTGACGGATGATGCGCAGCCCCAACAGCATGATCATCACCGGAATCAAGATTCCGAACAGGCCGAATGACAGGTCGACCAACCATCGGCCCACCCGGGCACCGGCCCAGCCGCAGAAATTTTGCGGTTCGATGCCGAGCGCGGCTCGGTCGGCCGCAGCCGTGCGCAATCCGCTCTGGTCATCGGCCCAGCAGAAATAGGAGAAAAGCACCGCCGCAGCCGCGAACAGACCGATGAACAGCAATACGATGCCGCACACCCAGCGCAGGCTGTCGCTGTTGGTTCGCTGGATGGTTTGCGAGCCGTTCGACGGAGCGGATTTATGATTTACAGGTGCCATTTTCCCATAGAGGATTCGATGGGCGAAGATAGGGAAAATTTACGACTTTTGAAAGTCCGGAGGCCGCAAAGCTCCGCCGCCGAAACAAAAACGCAAGGCTGCACGCGAGCCTTGCGTTTCCTCCATGCGAAGCCGTCGGGCATCACTTGGCCTTGCGATAGTCAATCCACACGGTTTTACCGTCGTATTCCCAACTTCCAGTCGTTAAAGCCACCCTCGGAATGCTGTTGTTATCGAACCATGCCGTAACCGGAAATACGTAGCCATCGCCGGGATTTTTTTCGCAACTCAAATTGATCAGTACCGTATTTTTGCTCACGTCCAACGACGTCAGTTGATTGAAATCGCACTCCAACCGTTTCAGTACCGTATTCTTGCTCACATCCAACGTGGTAAGTTGATTTTCGGAGCAGACCAACTCTTCCAGCACCGTATTCTTGCTCACATCCAACGTGTTCAGTCGATTACCGCCGCACTCCAACAGTTTCAGTACCGTATTCTTGCTCACGTCCAACGTGGTAAGTTGATTTTCGGAGCAGTTCAACTCTTCCAGTACCGTATTTTTGCTCACATCCAACGTGGTAAGTTGATTTTCGGAGCAGACCAACTCTTCCAGCACCGTATTCTTGCTCACATCCAACGTGTTCAGTCGATTACCGCCGCACTCCAACAGTTTCAGTACCGTATTCTTGCTCACGTCCAACGTGGTAAGTTGATTTTCGGAGCAGTTCAACTCTTCCAGTACCGTATTTTTGCTCACATCCAACGTGTTCAGTCGATTGCCACCGCACTCCAACCGTTTCAGTACCGTATTCTTGCTCACGTCCAACGACGTCAGTTGATTGAAATCGCACTCCAACCGTTTCAGTACCGTATTTTTGCTCACATCCAACGTGTTCAGTCGATTGCCACCGCACTCCAACCGTTTCAGTACCGTATTCTTGCTCACGTCCAACGACGTCAGTTGATTGAAATCGCACTCCAACCGTTTCAGTACCGTATTCTTGCTTACATCTAACGAGGTCAGTAAATTGTAGGAGCAATTCAAGATTGTCAACGCCGTGTTTTTGCTAATGTTCAATGTAGTCAATTGATTCCATTGACAGGATAATTTTTGCAACGATTCGAAATATTCGATTCCTCGCAAGGAGGTCAATTCACCCCAAGTGAAATCAACCGCTGTCCTTAAATTTGAATTCCAACGACGTGAAACATCCAACTCGGTGATATTTTTCACATCTTCGGGCATGATACAGCTCGCATCGGCAATATAACCGCGTTTTTGCAACTCCTGAGCGAAAAGCGGGTCGAATTTATCAGTCAATGGTTGAATCGAATCGCCCTTGCTGCAACCAGCCTCCGAAACATCGGACAAGGCAACTAAAAAGCCTGTTTTTTTCATAATTTTCTTTGTTTCAAGTCCTGTTTGTCTTTCGAAACGGGCTCCTCTGTTTTGTGTACGAATATACGATATTTTTTCCGAAAAGGCCGCTGCTGCCGATTTTCAAAACAGGCGTTCGGCTTTGGCAATCAACCGCCGACGGTACGATTCGTCGGCAAAGGTCAGAAAACGGTATTCGGGCCGATGACCCGCCTCTGCCCGCAGTCCGCCGGCGTCGAGCAACTGCACCGTCCGACGCGCGACGGCAGGCGACGGGTCGACGATTGCGACGTCGCGTCCGGCAAGCACCCGCCGAAGCGCGGGCAACAAAAACGGATAATGCGTGCATCCCAACACGATCTGATCGGCCCCGCGGGCGAGCATTTCGGCCACGACCTCGCGCACGCACGCTTCGGCCTCGGGCGTGTCCTCGCGGTCGGCCTCGACCAACTCGACGAATCCCCGTCCGGCTGCCGTAACCACCTCGATGCCTTCGCCGTAACGGGCTGCCGTACGCCGGAACAGGTCGCCGTCCAAACTGCGCTCGGTGGCCAAGACCCCGACGACCCCGCTCCGCGTAGCCAAACAAGCCGGTTTCACGGCCGGTTCCATGCCGACGAGCGGCATCGGCGCATATTTCGTCCGCAGCAGGTCGATAGCGGCAGCCGTAGCGGTATTGCAGGCCACGACGACCATTTTGCACCCCTCCTCCTCGACCAGACGGGCGACCGCAGCATCGGCCAGACGTCGAATCTCCTCGCGCGTACGGGAGCCGTAAGGGCAATTTTTCCCGTCGCCCAAAAAGACCAACGACTCCTCGGGCAACGCCCGCCGCACCTCGCGCCAGACGGTCAATCCGCCCATGCCGGAGTCATAAATACCTATCGGAGCATTCGACATATTCAACAATTCTGCATGATCCACTCGACCAATTCGGCATCCGTCTTTCCGGCGCAGTCGATCGTCCATCGGGCCTGTGCATAAAAGGGTTCGCGGTCGGCCATATCCCGCCGCATGAATTCCACTAATTCGTCGTCGGACAGGCCGCGCAGACGAGGCCGTTTCTGCCGTCCGTAAGGGCTCATCCGACGAACGATCTGTTCGACCGGCCGCCGCAGATAGACGGTCGTTCCGGCCGCATTCATGCGCGCCATGTTGTCGCTCCAAACGGGCAATCCCCCGCCGGTCGAAACCACCGTATCACGCCCCGAAGCAATCAGTTCGTCGAGCACGGCCCGCTCGGCCTTGCGGAAATAGTCCGCCCCCGCCAATTCGTAAATTTCGGCGACGGAGGCCCCCTCGCGCTGCTCGATCAACGCATCGGTGTCGGCGAAACCGACGTCCAACCGACGCGCTAATTTGCGGCCCAGCGTGCTCTTTCCGCACCCCATGTATCCGACCAGAAAAAGCCGTTTCATCCCGTCAGAACAAATTCAACTGTTCGGGGTCGATCATCTGGTCGGCATCGCCGCGAGGTCGCTCGATTTCCAATTCGACGCTGCCCCGCGCATCGGTCGTTCCGGGCGTCTCGGCCATTTCGGCAGTTTCGGCCGACGATCCGTTCGGCTGTTCGGTGCCCTCCTCCGCCGATTCCGGAGCCTCGGGCGTTTCGGGCGCCTCCGGCTCTTCCGGCTCGATGAAGCGCAAGGTCGCCACGTCGTAGGTCGTCAGCCGTTTGCCCTTCGCGCGGTGGCTCTTGACGCCCACGAATCCGTCGACATCCAACAAATCGGCCGGACGAGCCGCCTGAGCCCCTTTATAGGTAATCTCCAACTGCGCACCGCGCCGGTCGGTCAGGCAGATGAAATCGGACTGGCCCTCTTCGTCGAGGAACGACTGCATCTTGTCGGTCTGCTCCGCCGTGAAGCGTTTCATATAATAATAGTTCTGTTCACGGTCGAAATAACAGATGCTGTACACGCGCCCCGTCTCGTAACGGCCCACGTGGATGGTATCGTCGGGGAAGTGCTGGCCCAAATCGAAATTGGTAGTGTAATACTGATTCTTGGCCGTCCAGACGATCAGTTTGTCCTCGCCCTTGAACTCGCCCAACAACACGCCCCGGCCGTCGGCATTCAGTCGCCGGACATCCTCGTCGAACCAGATATTCTGCCCGCCGAGCGTCGACGTGCCGCGTTCCTTCAACACGATTTTGTGGATGCCGTAACGCGAAAAAAGGTTGCCCTGACTCTGGCGTCCCTTGATGGCCAACTCCGAGAAATCGAGGTCGACGATCACTTTCTTCAATCGCGGACGCGGCTTGAAATAGACCTTCAACACCTCGGCCTCGCCGTTCGGATTGACCGACATGTAGAGCAATTCGCTTTTGGGCGTGCCGTTGGTCATGTTGTACTCCTTGTCGCGCGTGACGCCCTTGATGGCGCAGCGCTTCATCTTGATCGGGCCGTTCTTGCCGTCGCGATAGAGCACGTTGTAGATCGTCCGCTCGTCGTTGCGCTTGAAAACGCCGATATAATAGATGCCCTTGTCGAAAAAGGCCTTGTCCGAGACCTTCGTGATGATGTAACGTCCGTCGCGCGTGAAGACGATCACGTCGTCGATGTCCGAGCAGTCGCAGACGAACTCGGCATCCTTCATCGACTTGCCGATGCCGAAGAACCCTTCGGCTCGGTCGACGTAGAGTTTGGCGTTCGTTACAGCGACCTTCGTCGCTTCGATGCTGTCGAACTCGCGCAACTCCGTGCGACGTTCGCGGCCCTTGCCGTATTTGGCCCGAATACGCTCGTAATAGGCCACGGCGTATTCGGTCAGATGTTCCAAATCGAAGCGGGTCTGTTCGATGTCCTGCTCGATCTGCTTGATTTCGTTGTCGGCCTTCTCGACGTCGTAACGCGTGATGCGGATGAACTGCAACTCGGTCAGATGCTTCACATCGTCGAGCGTAACGGGTTGCCGCAGTAACTTCTTGAAAGGTTCCAACCCCTTGTCGACCGCAGCGTAGCCCTCCTCGCGCGTACAACCCTCCAAGAGTTGGTACAGCTTATTCTGAATGAATATCCGTTCGAGCGACGCCCGATGCCATGCGGCATTCAACTCGTCGAGGCGGATTTCCAGTTCACGGCCCAACAGCCATCGGGTATGGTCGGCCGACCGGCGCAGAATCTCCGAAACGCCGAGAAAATGGGGTTTCTCCTCCCAGATGACACAGGCGTTCGGCGCGATCGACACCTCGCAATCGGTGAAAGCATAGAGCGCGTCGATGGTCTTGTCGGACGATTCGTCGGGCGAGACTTGGATAACGATCTCCACCTTGTCGGCCGTGTTGTCATCGACCCGTCGGATTTTGATTTTGCCCTTTTCGTTCGCCTTGATGATCGACTCCTTGATCGATTCGGTCGTCGTCGTGAAGGGGATTTCGGTGATGGCCAACGTGCGTTTATCGATTTTCGAAATGCGGGCGCGCACCTTCACCGTACCGCCCCGCAACCCGTCGTTGTAACGGCTCACATCGGCCAGACCGCCCGTCGGGAAGTCGGGATAAAGCTGGAACGGACGACCTTGCAGATGGGCGATGCAGGCGTCGATCAGCTCCACGAAGTTGTGGGGCAGAATTTTCGACGCCAACCCCACGGCGATGCCGTCCGACCCCTGCGCCAACAGGAGCGGGAACTTGATGGGCAGCGTAACCGGTTCTTCGTTGCGACCGTCGTAGGAACGCATCCACTCCGTCGTCTTCTTGTTGAAGACCACCTCGTTGGCGAATTTCGACAGGCGTGCTTCGATATAACGGCCCGCAGCCGCCTCGTCGCCCGTGAGAATGTTGCCCCAGTTGCCCTGACAATCGATCAACAACTCCTTCTGCCCCAACTGCACCAAGGCATCCTTAATGGAGGCATCGCCGTGCGGATGGTACTGCATGGTTTGGCCCACGATGTTGGCCACCTTGTTGAAACGGCCGTCGTCGACCGCCTTCATGGCGTGCAGAATACGGCGCTGCACCGGTTTCAAACCGTCCTCGACGTGCGGCACGGCACGCTCCAGAATCACGTAAGAGGCATAATCCAAGAACCAGTTCTTGTACATGCCTGTGAGTTTACGCACGTTCCCCTCGACCTGCGTCAGCCGGTCGAACTTGCCCGGACGCTGCGTCTCCTCGCCGACCGGTTCGTCGTCCGCAACCGCCGTTTCGGTTTCGGGGGCCGCCGTCTCCTCGTCGAACCGCTCCTCGTCTGCGTGTATATCTTTATCTTTCGACATAGCTCAATCTCAACTTATCATCAAATCCTCTTCGACCAGATCCTCCTCGATGCGCAGGTTGTCGATGATGAATCCCTGCCGTTCATAGGTATTCTTGCCCATGTAGAACTCCAACAAATCGTGGATCGGATCGTCTTTCGTAATGCGCACCTTGTCCAACCGCATGCGGTCGCCGATAAACTCGCGGAACTCGTCGGGCGAAATCTCGCCGAGACCTTTGAACCGCGTGATTTCGGCATTCGCACCGCACTTGGCGATCGCTTTGAGACGTTCCTCGTCCGAATAGCAATAATGCGTCTCTTTCTTGTTGCGCACGCGGAACAGCGGCGTCTGAAGCACGTACAGATGCCCCTGCCGGATGACGTCGGGGAAAAACTGCAAAAAGAACGTCAACATCAACAACCGGATGTGCATGCCGTCGACATCGGCATCGGTCGCGATGATGACCTTCTCGTAACGGAGGTTATCCATCGTCTCCTCGATGTTCAACGCAGCCTGCAACAGGTTGAACTCTTCGTTCTGATAGACCACCTTTTTCGTCAGTCCGAAGCAGTTCAGCGGCTTGCCGCGCAACGAAAAAACCGCCTGCGTCTTAACGTCGCGGCTCTTCGTAATGGAACCCGAGGCGGAATTGCCCTCCGTGATGAAGATCATCGACTGGGCGGCCAGTTCGCTCTTGTCCGTGCGGTGGATTTTGCAGTCGCGCAGCTTGCGGTTGTTCAACGAGACCTTTTTGGCCGTTTCGCGGGCCTTCTTCTGGATGCCCGAAATGGCCTTGCGCTCTTTTTCGTTCTCGACGATCTTGCGCTGGAGAATCTGCGCCGTTTCGGGGCTTTTATGCAGATAATCGTCGAGGTGTTTGCCCAAAAAGTCCACCACGAAATTGCGGATCGTCGGGCCCTCTTTGGCCATCTCCTTCGAACCGAGTTTCGTTTTGGTCTGCGACTCGAAAATCGGCTCCGAAACGCGCAGCGAAATCGCGGCGATCAACGACGTACGGATGTCCGACGGATCGTAATCCTTGTGGTAAAACTCCTTGACCGTCTTGGCGATCGCCTCGCGGAAAGCGGCCTGATGCGTACCGCCCTGCGAGGTGTACTGTCCGTTGACGAACGAATAACAACTCTCGCCGTAACCCGTACCGTGGGCGATGACCACCTCGATGTCGTCGCCCGACAAATGGATGGGCGGATAGAGCGGCTCCTCGGTCATATTTTCGTTCAACAGGTCGAGCAAACCGTTTTTCGAGACATAGACATTGCCGTTGAGCTTCAGCGTAAGGCCGCGGTTCAGGTAGGAATAATTTTTGACCAACTGCTCGACATATTCCATATTATAGGAATAGGGGCCGAAAACCGCTTCGTCGACCCGAAACGAGATGAACGTACCGTCTTTTTCATCGACGTTGCTTTCCCAACGGTCGCTCTGCTCCAATCCCTGGGCGAAGACGACCGTATGCGCCTCGCCGCCGCGCACCGACCGCGCCGTGAACTCGCTCGACAACATGTTGACGGCCTTGACGCCCACGCCGTTCAACCCCACGGTCTTTTTGAAGGCCTTGCCCTCCTCGTATTTGCCGCCAGTGTTCATCACGCTGACGGCCGGCCCGAGCATCTTCAACGGAATGCCGCGCCCGAAGTCGCGCACGGTTACCACCTCGTTTTCGATCGTGATGTCGATTTCGTGGCCGAAGCCGTTCATAAATTCGTCGATGGAGTTGTCGACCACCTCCTTAATCAACACGTAGATACCGTCGTCCGACTGCGAACCGTCGCCCAACTTGCCGATGTACATGCCCGGACGCAGCCGGATGTGTTCGCGCGGCGAGAGGGTTACGATGGTATCGTCGCCGTAATTCGTATTCGATTCGTTATTGAGTAAATCTGCCATAATTTTCTAAACACTACCTATTGCCTGCCGCATCCGGAAAAACAAAACATCCAAAAGGCGAAAATCCCGCCTCGGCATTCAACACTTCGTCTGCCGGATTTCGGCCAGGGCCCTGCACATCGCATCGTGCACCTCGTCCATCAATACGTGCACGTCGGTCGAAGCGACCCGCTCTGCCGAAACGGGAGGCAACACACGCAACGTGATGCGATTGCCCCAGTTGAACGACAAGTTGCGCCGGATGAGCGTCCGCGTCCCGTCCAGCACCACAGGCAAAATTTCCACGCCCGCATCTTTCGCCAACGAGAAAGCACCGGCCTTGAAACGGTGGATTTCACCATCCTTCGAACGGGTGCCCTCGGGGAAGACGGCGATGGAAGCCCCGCGCGCAATCCACGACTTGCCCTTGTGCAGCAACTGTTCCATCGCTTCGGCAGCCCGCCCGCGATCGATGCAGATGTCGCCGTGCAAGACCAGATACTGACCGAAAAAGGGGGTTTTGAAGACTTCGCGCTTCGAAACCCACCGGAAATTGAGGGGCACATAATACAATGCCGGAATATCGATAACCGTATTGTGGTTCAGGACGATGACATATTGTTTGCGTCGGTCGACGTGCTCCATCCCGATGACCGTCTGCCGCCACCGCAAGGGAACGAAAAAGAAGATGCGAACCAAGATGCGCGACAATTCGTGCACGACGCGCCGCCCCTTATCGAACGGCCAACAAAGCACCAAAGCCGCCGCCGACAGAACCATGAACACCGTGCAAAGAAGAATCAAAAAGAGGTAATAGAGCGCACTCAGCATAATCCGCATTCCTTATCAATTTGCAAATTTAACAATTATTTCCGGATTTTTCCATGCGGCATCGGTCTGTTTTTTTTCATCGGGCCGTCTCGACGACCGACGTTTCCCGAAAAATCCGGCACCTCGAACCGCCCGAAACCGGCCTGCAAAGCCCATTTCCAAATTTTCCCTTGATTTTTCAGTACCTTGTATTGCAAAGTACAAATAAAATTATATATCTTTGCAGTCGAAAATAAAATGTCAAGCGGATTATTTCGTCGAACATTATATTATAAAAAAATAAAATGAAAAAATTTCTCTTTCTTTCGCTTTTGGCCTGCGCCACCCTGCCGACACAGGCCGCCCGCATCGCTCCGGTCGCCGTTACCGGACACGTCATCGACGACCAAAACCGTCCCGTAGCCTATGCGACGGTCGTTCTGCTGCACGATGCGCAGCAAGCGGCCGGCCAAGCGACCGATACCGAAGGCCGTTTCCAGCTGAAACTGCTGCCGGGCGACTACACCCTTTCGGTGCAATTTCTCGGTTACGAACCCCTCGACGAACCGATTCGGATAACCGGCGCCACCGATTTGGGCGACATCCGGATACGGAGCGCCGCCACCGCAATCGAAGGGGTCGTCGTAACGGGACAGATCGTCCGGCGCGAAGCCGACCGCTTCGTGGTCGACGTCGCCAACGCCCCCTCGTCCATCGGCAAAGACGGTATCGAATTGCTCGAACTCTCGCCGGGGGTTTGGATCGACAACGAGAAAATCACCGTCAACGGCAAAAGCGGCACGAAAGTCTACGTCAACGACCGCGAACTGCGTCTGCCGAGCGACCAGTTGCTCACCTATCTGCGTTCGCTGCGGGCCGAAGAGATTCAGAAAATCGAGGTGGTTCCGATCACGGGGGCCGACTACGATGCAAATTCGTCGGGCGGTGCAATCCACATCACGCTGAAAAAGCGACGCGACAACGGCATGACCGGCTCGCTGTCGATGAACACCTACCAAGGCCACGACCGGCACGATTACAACCCGAGCGGAAACCTCAACCTCCACACGGGCAAGCTCGATCTCTCGGTTTCAGCATGGGGTTACTTCGGCCGAAGCGGCTTCCATTCCGACGAGGAGACAGAATACACGACGAGCGACGCCCAGCTCACCGCCCGCTCAGACATGCAAATGCGCAGCAAGAATTTCGGCGGCAAAATCGGGAGCGTTTACGAACTATCGGCGAACCACAGCATAGGAGCCCAGTTCGACTACTGGCGCAACGACCAGAACGAGCCCAACTCGACCCTCACCGATTTCCGAAGCAGCGAAAGCCTGACCCGCACGACCAGCACCTACGATCACCGACAGCTCCACGACAATTACGCGGCGACGTTCAACTACATCTGGAAAATCGACACGCTGGGCTCGAAATTCAAGGTGCTGGCCGACTATACCCATCGCGAGTCAGGCGACCGCAACGACAACCGGAGCCGCATCGAATCGCCGCAGACGACCGTCGATTCGATCTACCGCAACCGTTTGGCGAGCCGCTACGACATCGCCACGGCGACCCTCGCATTAGAGAAAAATTTCACGCCCAAATGGACACTCAAGGCCGGTGCGAAATATACCTATAACCGCATGGACAACGACGCCCTCTACGAATACCTGAAAGCGGACGAATGGCTGTACAACGACCGGCAGAGCTTCGCGATCGACTACACGGAACAGATCGCCGCAGCCTATGGGGTCGTCTCGGCAAACCTCGGACGGTGGAGCCTCGTCGCAGGCGTGCGCGGCGAGTTCACCCACACCTCGGGCAAGCAGGTCGAGCAGAACTACGGTTCGCTCTTCCCGAACGCCAACCTCTCCTACGCGCTGACGAGCGACGGAAGCTATTCGCTCATCGCCCAATACGCCCGCACCATTTCGCGGCCCAACTTCTGGTGCCTGCTGCCGCAGCGCATGCAGATTTCGGACTACACTTATCAGACAGGCAACCCGCTGCTCGAGCCCTCCTATACGCACAATGTCAGTCTGACCCTCGTGATGAAGCACAAATACACGCTGACCGCCGGACTGAACATCAACACGGACGAAATCGAACAGATTCTCCGTTCCGATCCGGAGCAACCCGACATCCTGTATCTGACGTGGATCAACTACGACCGGACGACGAACTATTACGTTACGGCCAATCTGCCGTTCCAGCCGACGAAATGGTGGCAGCTGAACCTCAACGCCTACTACGGTCGCATCGGTCAGCGGGAATCGGCCGGAGCTTCGCTGCGCTACCAGAATTACGTCCAGGGCAATGCGTCGATGACCTTCACGCTGCCGGCGAAATTCTATATCGACCTCTCCTATCGTTATCAAGGCAGCCTCGAGCTGGGCAACATCGCAATCAATTCGCTGCATTTCGTGAATGCCGGCATCAAGAAACGGTTCGGCGAGCGTTTCACATTGAGCTGCAAGGTCATCAACCTCATAGAAAACACGCAGCACATCATCACCCGCAACGAACACTTCGTCCGTCGCATCACGGTCAAGCAACCATGGACGAACCGCTGTTGGCAGTTCGGGCTGACCTACAATTTCAAATCGGGCAAGGCCTTCAAGCAAAAGAGCGTCGAAAGCGATTCCGCAAACGAGAAAAGTCGGCTGTAATAGCAAGCTTCGAACAGCAAAACAAAAGAATCGCAACAGTATTAAATAAAATACTGCTGCGATTCTTTCAATCGTCGACACCTCCGTCGTCAGAAATTCACGACGGGAGCCGTTTCGGCCCCTTCGAGCGCATCGAAATAGGGCTTCTGTTCGAATCCGAACAGACCGGCGACCACATTGCTCGGAAAGCGGCGTACCGCAACATTGTAAGTCCGAGCCACCTCGTTGAAATCCTTGCGAGCTACAGCGATCCGGTTCTCCGTCCCTTCCAACTGAGCCTGCAACTCCATGAAATTCTGATTGGCCTTGAGGTCGGGATAACGCTCCGACACGGCAATCAACCGTCCGAGGGCCGACTGCAACTGCGACTGCGCCTGCTGGAACTCGGCCATGCGTTCGGGCGTCAATTCGTCCACCGAGAGATTGATGGAGGTGGCATTGGCCCGAGCAGCCGTTACGGACTCCAACGTCTGCGATTCATGCGCCGCATAGCCCTTGACCGTATTGACCAAATTGGGAATCAGATCGGCCCGCCGCTGATACTGCGTTTCGACATTCGACCAAGCGGTCTTCACCGCTTCGTCCTTGTTCACCAATCCGTTGTAGGTCGTATAACAATAGAATGCCGCTACGACCAACAAAACCACGACGACGACTGCCGCCACCAAACCTGTTCGTTTCTTCATAATCGATTCGTTTTATTCGTTTATTTTCAAATTTTTGTCAAGCCTATCGCATCGGCTACCATTTCGAACCGGCTCCACCGCCTCCGAAAGAGCCTCCGCCGAACGATCCGCCGCCGGAACTTCCGCCCCGAAACATCCCACCGCCATGCAGCGTGCCACCCAAAAATCCGCCGCCGGCAGCTCCCGTATCGTTGTGATCCTTGTAGTGCCGCGAACGTCGTTTGAGTACATGCCCGCAATGCGAGCAAACGTAGGTGTACTCCATTTCGCAATAATTCGCCGTTTCGCGGATTCGATGCGAAGCCTGCTGCCGCAACGTCAACCGATGACACTTCGGACAATACGATTTCAGACAATAAACTAACCAAACGACAAAAAGCGGACAGCCGACGAGCAAAAGAATAATCAACAGGATTTCCCAGCCCGTGAGATCTTCCTCGGAGGTCGTATCTTCGGGCAATGCTTCGCCGCCCTTTTCGAGCACGACGGCCACCGCTTCGACGCCGGCCGTCATGCCGCGGTCGTAATCACCGTCCTGAAAGGCCGGCACCATGAACTGCATCTGAATCCGTTTGCAAATCGCATCGGGAAGGACGCCCTCCAAGCCGCCGCCCGTAACGAAGCGGATTTCATGCAGCTCCTCAACCAACAGAATGCCTAATCCGTTGTCGTTGCGGGCATCACCCACGCCCCAACTGCGGAACAACTCGATAGCGAAAGCGAAAGCATCGTCCCCCTCGATGGCATCGACCGCCACGACTGCAATCTGTGCCAGTCCCTTTTCCCGCACCGACGCGCAAATCGAGTCGATACGGGCGACCGCATCGTCGGAGAGAATCCCGTCCGGATTCGACACATAACGCTCCTTGTTAGCGAGCTGCACGTTCGGCACCTCGTCGGGACGATAAACATCGGCCACGACGAACGACGCGCAACACAACAACCAACAAGTTATGGCCAATCTCCGTAACATAGATAATCGTCTATTCTTGCGCAATTATATACTTGATGTACCCACGAATTTTACCCGAAGTCCGATCCGCTCCTCGTTGCTCGCCGCCAGAGGCGGCGTATGCTGATTTGACCCACCCCCAAGCCCCCGTCTTGGCGGGGGCTTCAGTCGGGATGCCGAAACCAATCCGGTATTACCACCGTCGATACATGTTAAACCATTTATTTTTGTACCAACACCCGATAGCTCCAAGGTGCCATATCCTCCTCGACGTGTTCGGGCAATAACCGTTCCTCGCCCGTCATCGCATCGGTGTAGAAACCGGTATAGATGCCCGTCCGGTAATCGGCATGGATGGCATACGGCGACAGGTTCATGATTGCGATGACCCGATTTCCGTCCTTTTCGCGCACGAGAATCATCAGACAATCTTCGGCATTGTTGCGGATTTCCAACAGTCCGCCGCCGCGCCCGCCCGAAGCCAAAGCCGGATTGGCATGCCGCAGGGCGATCAACCGACGATAAAAATCGGTGATGCCGTTCGCTTCGTAGCAGGGGATCGGATCCCGATCGAAAAAGGCGAACGCATGGTCGTAGCCCACCTCCTGCCCCGTATAGATCAACGGCAAACCGCGCGGCACGACGAACGTGAAAAGCGTCATCGCCTCGCGAGCATCGCCGAAACGGGCGAACTCGGAGCCCGACCACGAATTTTCATCGTGATTCGAGGTGAAAACCAACCGCATGGCCTCCTCGGGATAACGTCCGAGATCGGCATAAAGATAATCGCGCAAAGCCGTAACGCGCACCCGCTGCTGAGCGACGTCCTCCATCAGATGCCCCATCTGCCATGCGTAGCAGGCATCGAAAGCACCTTGCTCGAAAAGATTCGGCTCCTCGGCCTCGGCCAACAGGAAAAGATCGGGTTTCACGCTCCGCAGGCGCCGCGCCGTCTCATTCCAGAAGTCGATGGGCACCAGCATCGCCATATCGCAACGGAATCCGTCGATCGCATGTTCCCGCAGCCAGAACTCCATAGCCTCGGCCTGCGCATCCCACACTTCGGGATTCGCATAATTCAGTTTGGCTGTATCCGTCCAGTCCCACGGCACGACGGGAACGCCCTGTGCGTCGCGCTCGTACCACGAAGCGGGCCGCTCGGTAATCCACCGTGCGTCGCGCGCGGTATGGTTGGCGACCCAGTCCAGAATCACCTTCATTCCCAACGCATGGGCGGTGGCGACGAAGCGGTCGAGGTCGTCCATCGTTCCCAATTCGGAATTGACGGCGCAATAATCGCGCACGGAATAATAGGAGCCGAGCGAACCCTTGCGCCCTTCGCATCCGATGGGATAAATCGGCATCAACCACACGATGTCGATTCCTAGCTCGTGCAGAAAAGCGAGCCGTCCGGACGCCGCCTGCAAGGTTCCTTCGGGCGTCAACTGACGCACATTCATTTCATATACTACGGCTCGATAACTCCACTCGGTATGTTCCAACATGTTTATTAACTCGGTTTGAATGCTAATCGAACTCCATTCGAATGCAAAGACACGTACACTATCAATTATTTTCGGGAAGTATCTATTTTAGGCTTGCAAAATTGCGGGACGCAGCCTGCGAGGGGAGCACAGCGAGCCTCGCCCGCCGAGGCTGCGGCTCGCGCGGCTTAAAAAAGCCGCAAACAGCTACTTCAAGAAACCATAAACTACAACTATAAAATATAAACAACCGCCCGATAGCGGATTCTTCTATTCTTCTTTGCCCTACGGCCCCTGTTTCAGGCACCGGCACGTTCGGCCTTCCCTAAATACGGTTCCAAAATTAACAAAAAAATCCGGATTTTCAACGCCCGCCGCCGATTCGGATGATTTTATTGCATAATCCGAAACAAATGATTAATTTCGCAACCGAATGACTGCTCCGGGACAAACCGAGTTCAGCTTCAATTTTTTAATATAAATGGTATTAGCATTCACAACAAACTTAATAAAAAAATGGCCAATTTAAGAGAACTCAAAAAGGAGATCGATTACCGGCTCGAAGAGATCGTGTTCGACTGCGATATGGCGATCTGTTTTCAGCCGTCGAAAGAGCAAGAAATCTTCGCCATCATGCAGGAAGCCGTAGCGCTGCGCAACGCACTTTTCGCCAAAGCGATGCACCCCGCCGAGCCGCACAACCGCTCGCTCGTGCGCAAACACTACGCCGCGCTACGCAAGGAGATTGTTGAATCGTTCGTTGCACTTTTCGAAAAGCTGAGCAAAATCAACGCTGCGAAATAAATCGTTTTCGCACGAAGCACGAAAGAAGGCGGACTACTGCAAAGTAATCCGCCTTCTTTCTGTCTTTCAGCCACACGCAGCGATCGGTATCAACGCATGCCGCGTTCCAGTTCCTTGTAGGATTTTCTGGCGGCTTTCGCTTCGGCTTTTGCCATCTTGCGAGCGATACGGGCCTCCTTGCGGGCCAACTTACGGGCTTCACGGCTCTCTTTACCGGCTAATTGCTCCATGGTTCGCCCCTCTTCGCGGCCTACCCGCTCCATCCGTCTGTCGGCATGGCGATAAGCACGTTCCGTACGGTCGGCCTCCCGCCGAAGTTCGCGTTCGTATTCATTGAAATCGCGTCCGACAACCGGCATCTCGACGATGATTCCCGTAGCCGAATCGTCGACCACCACGCAACAACACCGCTCTTTCGGTTTCGGAGCCGGTTTCGGAGCGGGCCGCACAATCCGCCGGCGCAACTCAACGACGGTGCCTTCCCCATAATCGATCGTCATCTCGACGCGGCGCAACGGCGGCAAAATGTGTCGTTTCATGTAGCTCCATACGGGCGGCAACTTCTTCAGCGCCTGCTCCTTCGATTCGATCGGACGGCTGCTGTCGATGATATTCAGCACGGTCTGTTTGTCGGGAATGTCCGACTGGGCGACCAAGGCGCGGCACATCTCCCAATCCTCCGCCACGGAATGCAACGTAATGTCGTAATGCTTCGAAAGGTCGTATTTCCGATCGACATAATTACGAAAATCCTGCGCACGCTTCTGCGCCAACGCCTCATTGAAAGCGACCGGACCGTCGGGCGACGAATAACCGGTGATGGTGATCGATTTGACCCGCAGGGTCGTATCGCGCACCAAACGGTCGATGAAATAACCCAGCCGGTCGAGCTGGTTCGTATTGTTGTCCAACGCCGGAGCGAGTTTGGCCAGATTGATTTGGTAGCGCACCGTGTAATCGGCATCGCCCTGATTTCTGACCATATATCTGCGTACGAGGTAATCGCCGTCGGTCGTCTCCGACAACAACACGGAATCGGCCGCAGACGTCGATGCCGCGCTCCAGCGCTGCGCCGACACTCCGACGGCGGCGAACAACGCAAGAGAAAGAGCTAAAGTGGATACCAATGTTTTCACGCTAAAAGAGTGTTAGTTAACTTGCACTCCCTCGTCGCAACATTCGTACCACACCGCGACCGGCAGCCCGCGAGATTACATTCGTTCGGGCACGTCGATGCCGAGCAGCGCCATGCCGCTGCGAATGACACGCGCCACCTGTCCAGCAAGTTGCAACCGCATCCGCCGAACCTCGGCCCGCTCCTCGCGGAGAATCGCATGGTCGTGATAATAGCCGTTGAACTGCTTGGACAATTCGTAGACGTACGCACCGATAATGGAGGGCGCAAAATCCGCTCCGGCAGCGGCCACCGTTGCGGGATAATCGGTCAAGAGCTTGACCAAGGCGATCTCTTCGGGCAGATACTCCGCCGCTGCGTCGCCCTGCAACTCGATGCCGGCCTCCGCCGCCTTGCGCAGCAGCGACCGGATACGGGCATGGGTGTATTGGATGAACGGCCCCGTGTTGCCGTTGAAGTCGATGGATTCGCGCGGATCGAAGAGCATCGTTTTCTTGGGATCGACCTTCAAGATGAAGTATTTCAACGCCCCCAGACCGACCATCGTCGAAACGGCATCGGCTTCGGCCTCCGAACAATCCGCCAATTTGCCCAGTTCGGCCGACATTTCGCGGGCCGTGGCAACCATGTCGGCGATCAAATCGTCGGCATCAACCACCGTTCCCTCGCGCGATTTCATCTTACCCTCGGGCAGCTCCACCATGCCGTAGGAGAGGTGCGTGATGTGGTCGCTCCACTCGGGATAGCCCAATTTTTTGAGCACCAATTTCAACACTTGAAAATGATAGTTCTGTTCGTTGCCGACGACGTAAATCATGTCGTCGAGCCGGTTATCCTCGAAACGCCGATAGGCCGTACCCAAATCCTGCGTCATATAGACCGACGTGCCGTCACCGCGCAAAAGCAGTTTTTCGTCCAGCCCGTCGTTGCGCAGGTCGATCCACACCGAATTATCCTCCCGCCGATAGAATACCCCTTTGCGGAGCCCCTCCTCGACGAGCGATTTGCCCAACAGATAGGTCTGCGATTCATAATAAACCTTGTCGAAATCGACGCCCAACGCCTTGTAGGTTACGTCGAAACCGGCATAGACCCAACCGTTCATCCGCTCCCACAGAGCATACACTTCGGGGTCTTTGGCCTCCCACTTGCGCAACATCTCCTGCGCCTCGCGCAGGATGGGCGCCTGCTTTTTGGCCTCGTCCTCGCTCATGCCCTGCGCCATCAACTCCTTGACCTGCGCTTTGTAGTGTTTGTCGAACTCGACATAGTATTTGCCGACCAGATGGTCGCCCTTCATACCGGTGCTTTCGGGCGTTTCGCCGTTGCCGTAGAGCTTCCACGCCAACATCGACTTGCAGATGTGGATGCCACGGTCGTTCACCAAATTGACCTTGATGACCTTATGGCCGTTGGCTTTGAGAATCTGCGCGACGGAATAGCCCAACAGATTGTTGCGGATGTGTCCCAAATGGAGCGGCTTGTTCGTATTGGGCGACGAATATTCGATCATCACCGTCCGGCCCGTCGCCGGAGCTTCGCCGAAGTGTTCGTCGGCGACGATTTCCGCGAACCGATCCTGCCAGAACGAGCTGTCCAACGTCAAGTTAAGAAATCCCTTGATGACGTTGAACGAGCGGATTTCGGATACGTGCGCCTGCATGTACTCTCCGATTTCGGTCGCCGTAGCTTCGGGCGACTTGCGGCTGCGCCGCAGCAGCGGAAAGGCCACGAGGGTGTAATCGCCTTCGAACTCCCGACGGGTTTTCTGAATCTGCAACTGTTCATCGGCCAACGGGCCGTACAACGATTCGACAGCGCCGCGAACCGCCTGCGCAATATAGGTTTCGATATGCTTCATGGTCGAAAAAAGAGTTTCGGGGTACAAATTTAGCGTTTTATTGCGGAATAACAACTACCTTTGTGCAACTATTCACGTTCGCGACCCGATGAAAATCGCAGAGATGGATTTGGGGGCCCGTCCGCTCTTTCTGGCCCCGATGGAGGATGTTACCGACCCCTCGTTCCGCTACATGTGCAAGCGGTTCGGCGCCGATGTGGTCTATACGGAGTTCATACCGGCCGACGGATTGATTCGCGATGCGGCGAAAGCGCTCAAAAAGTTAGAAATCGACGAAGCCGAACGCCCCGTCGGCATCCAGCTGTACGGCCATCTGATCGAACCGATGGTCGAAGCGGCCCGCATGGCCGAAGCGGCCGGCCCCGACCTCATCGACATCAATTTCGGCTGTCCGGTCAAGAAGATCGCCGGACGGGGTGCCGGTTCGGGCATGATGCGCGACGTTCCGCGAATGGTCGAAATGACCCGCCGCATCGTCGAAGCGGTGCACAAGCCCGTAACTGTGAAAACGCGGTTGGGATGGGATGATGCGTCGAAAAACATCGAAGAGATCGCGCTCCGGTTGCAGGATGTCGGCATCGCGGCGCTAACCATTCACGGCCGCACGCGGGCGCAGATGTATCGCGGGGAGGCCGACTGGACGCTGATCGGCAAGGTCAAGAACAATCCGCAAATCCGCATCCCCATCATCGGCAACGGCGATGTGGACAGCGGCCCGAAAGCGGCCGAGATGTTCGATCGCTACGGGGTCGACGGCGTGATGATCGGTCGGGCGACCTACGGACGTCCGTGGATTTTCCGCGAGGTGAAACATTTTATCGAGACGGGGGAAATACTGCCGCAGCCGTCGGTAACGGAACGGGTCAAAATAGCCAAAGAGCACCTGCGCAAATCATTGGAAATCAAAGGTGATTATGTCGGCGTCCTCGAAATGCGCCGCCATCTGACCAATTATTTCAAAGGGCTGCCCGATTTCAAGGCAACGCGGCTGAAACTCGTTACGACGCTCGACACGGACGAACTTTTCGCCACGCTGGACTACATCGGCGAACGCTGGGGCGATTACGATTTGAGTGAAGCCGTTCCGGCCCCGCTGTCGCACGAGTTGTAAATGAAAAAGGAGTGCTTTCGTGCACTCCTTTCATTTCATTGCGAACGATTCGAATGTTTATTTCAACACCCGCTCGACGTAATCACGGTAATCCTTCACGATCGGCTTGTAATCGTCGTCCTCGAACAACGGCGAGGAGATGAGGAAATCGGCACTCGCCCGATTGATGGCCGTCGGTACATTGTACAACGCCGCCAGACGCAACAGGGCCTTGACATCGACATCGTGCGGCTGGGCCGCCATCGGGTCGCAGAAGAAAATCAAGGCATTGATCTCACCGTCGGCGATTTTCGACCCCAACTGCTGGTCGCCGCCCAACGGGCCCGATTTCAACCGCGTGATCTCCAATTCGGGCATCGCTTCAGTCGTGTCATCGTCTTCGACCCGATGACTGCGCAGCGTCTTTTCGACCATCTTGCCGGTCGTACCGGTACAAATCAGATGGTGGCAGCTCAATTTGTCCGAATTCCAATCCACCCATTCGGCCAAGTCGCGTTTCATGTTATCGTGGGCGACCAGCGCCAGTACTTTTTTCTTTTCCATAATGATTCGATTCTTAATTACGAGCATTCGGTGCAAAGATACGAAAAAGTCGAGCGCAATGCCAAATTTATTTGAGCATTGCCGAGGCGCAGTATCTTTGGCTGCGCCCAAGATACGACATATTCCGCAAATGCAACGCTTTCAGAACCGAATATATTCACCGGCGCGGCAGCGAAGATGACCATCTGAACCGTAATAAGGTTCTATCGCATCGGGAACCCCGTTCAAACGGGGCGCTTTCAAAAGCGGCGGGACGAAGACTGCGGAGAAAGAAATTGGAAGGCAAAAACGCCTACGAAAACAAAATGAGTTTCGGTGCCGCTAACCAAAAAACTCCGCGGGCGGAGGCTTCGGCCCGCACGGCTCACAGAGCCGTTTTTTTATTAACTGACACGGATCGCCCCGTTCAGAACCGAATATTTACCGATGAGCCCGAAACGGGGCATCGAAGCAGACGCCGATCCGGCCGCCATAACGCATCGTAACCGAAGGCGCTATCAGCGTCAGGGTCGTCTCGCCCGTCGCCGTCGAAACGGAGAAGCAGGCATGATAATGCGTATCGCGATCGGCGATGTCGAACGAAATCATCCAACCGCACTGCACGCGCGAAACCTGATAATTGCTGATCGCCATCGAATCGAAATTGAGGCGTTCGAGATACTGCGACCCGCCGCGCACGACCGGCAGATGCACCTCGACGTGATCGACGAACAACCCGAAAAAGAAATAATCGGCATAGATTGTCCGCACGACGCCGTCGGGCATCTCCTGCATGGTCGCGGGATAGAACATGTAATTGTGCGACTGCACTAACGAATCGATACAGGCCGCATAATTCTTCGCACGCAAAGCCCGCCGCTCGACCCGGTTCAGCCCCTCGCCGGCCGCTTCGTAAACGGTCGTATATTCGGTCATCCGAACGGGTTGCTGCTGCACGGGAACGATCGCCGTTTGCGGCACACTGTCGACCGAAGAGCGGATGTCCGACACTTGGGGCGACGCCGTCGTATGCGTCCGAACTGCTTTAGCCGCCGCATGCGTCTGAGCGGAGAGGGAAGAAACGGCGCAGACCATCGACAGGGCCGCGCCGCACAAAACAATAGAAGAAAGTCGTTTCATATAGGACAGTTAAGATTAGGCTCAATACAACTGCGTGATGCTGCCCGAATACTGCACGGGATTGTACCACGGATTGGTGATGGTCAACGTCGCGCCACCCGTACGCGAATAGATCTCGAACGTGAACGTATAGTCCGAGGCGGAGAACAGCGGCGTGGTGAAGGTAATCATCCACCCTTCGTGGGTCTGCTCGGTGGTGTAGCCTTGCAGATTGCCGACCGTGTAATTCAACATGGTAACATAGTAGGGAGGCACGTATCCCTTGACATACGGCAGACAAATATCGGCCGTACCGTCCCAGATACCGACGTTGAACGCAGGATTCATGATTTGGCGCATCGGCCCGGCCGGCTGACGCTGCATGGTCTGGGGATTGAATTGGAAATTGCGCGACAACACGATGGAATCCATCGTCTTTTCGAAATTGGCGATTCGCTCGGCACGACGCTTTTCACGCACCTCGCGACGCTCCTCCTTGGGCGACAGGATTTTTTTCTGGCCGATGACCGTTACGGCTGCCGCACACAGCAGAAGAGACGCAATAAAAACAAAGATGACTGATCTTTTCATAACGCATAGGTTTTATTCCCCATGCGCATGCAAATATGACGCCAGAAGCAGCCGTTCAGGAATCGATGCGGCTCGTGAGCAAAGTCATCCGCGTCGCGGGTTCGACTTTCAACGAGTTTACCCGAGCCGGAACGAGCACGGTTTCGCCCTGATGCAACGTACAGCTATTACCCGCATCGTCGGACAATCGACCGCGACCGTCCGTACAGATCACGACGAGAAACGAATCGATTGCTTGCAAATCGAACGCATAAGGCCGTGTCAACTCGAAAAGTTCCGTCGTGAAATACGGGCATCGCACCAACTCGACGGGTTCGTTTTCCCGCCGTTCGTAGCAGGTACGACCATCGGGCAAAACGGTGTAATCGATAGCATCTTTGGCCCATTCGGTATGCAACTCACGCAGACGGCCCTGCGCGTCGCGCCGGCCATAATCATAGATACGATAGGTGATGTCGGAGGTCTGCTGGATCTCGGCGATGAACGAACCGGCGCAAATCGCATGGACGCGACCGGCAGGCAAAAAGAAGACGTCGCCGCGTCGGATGGGATAATCGCCCAAGCGGTCGGTCAAGGTATTTCGAGCCACGCAATCGACATATTCGTCCGGCGTCGTAGGTTCGGAGAAGCCGCAACGCAGATGAGCACCTGCATCCGCACCGATTACGTACCACATTTCGGCCTTTCCCTTCGAACGGTGTCGGCGCCAAGCCAGTTCGTCGTCGGGATGCACTTGAATCGAAAGGTCCTGCTTCGCGTCGATGAATTTAACTAACAGTGGAAATTCGTTGCCGAAACGGGCATAATTGGCTTTACCGAGCAACCCGCTCCCCTCCCGAGCAAGCAATTCAGGCAACGACCTACCAGCATCGGGGCCTTCGGCGACGATCGATTCGTGGCCTGCGACCCCCGACAGCTCCCAACTCTCGCCGATCAGCTGTTGGTCAGAAACAATCCCCTTGTAGGCGAGAATTTTCTCCCCGCCCCACAACACCGATTTCAACCGAGGTACAAACTTGTACATTCTGTCGGGGAGACTGGATTCGAACCAGCGACCCCCTGCTCCCAAAGCAGGTGCGCTAACCGGACTGCGCTACACCCCGTTACGATGTGCAAAGATAAACTCTTTTTTCGTTCCGGCAAATATTTTCCGGAAACACGATTAGCTATTTGAATGTACCGATCCTTTTTCACCCTCAATTTCCAATCCGCCCCTCGGTGCTCGCGCCTGCGGCGCCGTATGCAGATTGGCCCCCAACTGCGACCGAAGGCGAGCGCAATCGAGCTTGCTCGGATTGCCGAGCCACCACAGCAGAAGCGGAACTTGTTCCGCAAATCCGCCTTGGCGGGGGCTTTGGTCGAGACGCCGAAGCGGCAGCCTCTTCGATCTATTTCTGAAATTGCATCGTATAGCGCCGCAGCGGACGCAACGCCCACATGGGCAACGCTTTGCAAATCGGTATGAACAGCCGGTTCCACCAATCGGGCACGATGCACCGCCGTCCCCGCCACAAGGCCCGCAGACCGCGCCGTGCGCAACTGTCCGCCGAGATGAGCACCCCGATCCGCAGCCCGATTTGCTGCCAATAGGGCGTCAATCCGTACAAATCGGTCGCCACACCGGCCGGGCAGACCGCCGTAACGCGGATATGCCGATCGGCAACCTCGCGGGCAAATGCCACCGAAAAACTCTTCAGATAGGCTTTCGAAGCGCTATATACCGAAAGGCCCGGAAAAGGCATCCACAAGGAGTACGACGACATATTGAGGATATGACCCCGCACCCCGCGCCGAATCATCTCCCCAGCAAAAAGCCGGCAAAGTTGCGTCGCCGTCAGGTCGTGCAACAAGATGATGCGTTCGATCCGCTCGGGCGGAGTGGTCAGCACGTCGCAAAACGAAAAGATACCTGCATTGTTCACAAGCACGTCGATGTCGATTCCCTGCGTCCGCGTCCAGTCGAACAACTCCTGCGCCGCAGTCGTGCGAGCCAAATCGAGCGGACAGATACGGACTTCGACGCCCCCCGCCGCCTCGATCTCCCGCGCGACCGTTTCGAGCAGTTCGGCCTGCTCCCCGACCAACACGAGCCGATACCCCAACGCCGCCAATCGCAGCGCGTAACAGCGCCCGATTCCCGAACCGGCACCGGTAACCAACGCCCAAGCCGTTCCCCGTTTGATTTCACCTCGTTTCATCGCTTACGGAAGTTTAGCCAGCTCCTCGCGTATCTTACGCGGCAGATCGGGACAATGTTTGCAACACTTCATGTCGACAGAATACATGCGGGCGATGCAATAGTTGCGGTGGTCGCATTCGCTGCGGGTCGACGCATCGCCTTCGCGGAGCTTGTTGACGAACGCAGGGTCGTTGACCAATGCGCGGGCCATCTGCACCAGATCGAAACCGGCATCCAACGCACGGTCGATGCCCTGTCGGCTGACCAGTCCGCCCACATAGACCAACGGTCCTTTCAATGCGGCGCGGAATTTCTTGGCATCCTCGAGGAAATAGCACTCCTCGAACGGAAACTGCTTAATCATGTAGGGGCCGCACCAACGGATGAAATAACGCAGCCACCACGGCGAATAATAGCTCATGGTATAGAGCGGAATCAATCCGCGCATGACGGCCATCGGCGCTTTGGAAACGAAGCCAGCCGAAAGAACGATGCCGTCGACCTGATAGGATTCGATCGTGCGGGCGATTTCGATGCTTTCGGGAATCTGGATGCCGCTCGGAAAGCCGTCGTACATGTTGTGCTTGACCAACACCGCCATACGACGCTGCGCGGCGGCCTCCATCACCTCTTCGAGGCACATTCGCATGAAACGCATCCGGTTGTCGAGCGACCCACCGTATTCGTCGCGGCGATGGTTGGTATAGGGCGACAGGAATTGCGAAATCAGATAGCCGTGGCCGGCGTGCATCTCCACCGAATCGAATCCGGCCTCGCTGGCCGTATGCACGGCGCGGCCGAAATCCTTGGCGACCTGCACGATTTCGCTCTTGCGCATCCCGCGCACGGGGGTATAGGCATAAAGGTTGAAACCGGTCGAGGCACCGATAGGTATCTGTCCAGCCGTCGTGAAGTGGGTCATATTGCCGCAATGCCCGATTTGGATGCCGACGGCTGCTCCCTCCTTGTGCACGGCATCGGTCAGATCGCGCAATCCGGACACGATTTCGGGGCGCAGCCAAAGCTGTTTGCGGAACGAAAGCCCGCTGCGGCAGACGGCAGCGTAGGCCACGGTCGTCATGCCGACACCGCCGCGCGCGACCGAAACATGGTAATCCTTGAGCTGCTGCGAAGGGCCGTAGTTCTCCCCCATCGACTCGAATGCCGCCGACCGGATGACCCGATTGCGCAAAGTTACGGGGCCTAATTGATAGGGCGTAAATAGTTCGGACATAAACTAATAGATGAATGGAATGATTTTCTTGCGTTTCAGTTCGGTGAACTCGGCGCCGAACTCCTTTTCGTAACGTTTGTAGAGCGAGGCGGCGCGAGGAGCAAGATTGGCGAACGTCCACCACGCGAAAACGGCCCCCGCCCACGACCACGAAGCGATAGCGAACCCCACCCACTCGGTGAACTCGCCGAAATAGTTGGCCGACGAGACGTAACGGAACATTCCGCCGCGCGGGATGTAGTGGCGCGTATCGCCCGGCTTACGCAGATGGCGGATGATATAATCGGAGTGCAGATTAACGATCATTCCCGCCAGGAATAACGCCCCGCCGATGTAGATATAAGGTTTCGCGAACCAGTCGTCATAAAATCCGACCGGCGAGACATAGAAAATCCAACCGCCCTGCATCAGCGCGTTCAACGTATTGAACACCATCCCCATGACGACGATTCCCAACGGCATTTTCGAATGGCCGCGCATCAACAGCGGAAAGATGAACGCCCGCTGGAGATAATGGGACTGGAACAACAGGAACAACGTCAACGGAGCGCACGCCCACATGTGATCGGAGCAGGCCCAAAGGATGCACATGAAGATGAAAACGGGGGCTTCCATGACGATCCACCCCACTTTGTTGGGAACGGGCGTGCCGTAACGCCGATCGAACAGATACCCGTAACCGGCCTCGAAAAAGTGCAGCGCGATGAAGACGCCGAACGCCAACACGGCCATCACGATCAAAAAAATATCGAAAGTCTCTTTCATTGCATTCGGGCTTGAAAAACAACGGTAAATATAGTAAGAAATCCCGAATTTCGCAAATTCAGGCGCTTGTAGCCGACGGCTGTGTCCCGCTTTTATTAACAGGTACAAGGCTGAAGAGTGTACCACGAAATTCAAGTAACGAAAGGCTTTCGAACGTTTTGCTGCTTTCCTAATTTTTTTCACAAGGTCGGAGCGGGGCGAAGCCTGCGGACGGAACGACACGCAAGTGGCGGGCCTCCGCGGGCGAAGGCTTCGGCCCGCGGCCCTTATAAAAGGGCCTTTTAATGCGATGCACGGTCAATCCACTGCTAATGGTTTCGGTCGCTTCCGACCGCTTTCGAGAAAAACGGTGGGCAGCGAAGAAAGCGTTGAAAAGCATGGCAACAATCTAACGCATCGTGAACCGCTTTCAAAAGCGGCACGCTAATAAAAAATTTTATATCTTTGTGGCATGTCTATCGTACGCAACACCGAGAGCGATCTCGAATTCGAAAATAAAATCCGCCCGCAGGAGCTCGGCAATTTCGCCGGACAGGACAAAATCGTCGAAAATCTCCGCATCTTCATCAAGGCGGCCTTGATGCGCGGCGATTCGCTCGACCACGTGCTGCTCCACGGTCCCCCGGGCTTGGGTAAAACCACGTTGGCCAACATCATCGCCAACGAAATGGGCGCCCAACTGCGCGTCACTTCCGGCCCCGTGCTCGACAAACCCGGCGATTTGGCGGGCTTGCTCACCGGCCTGAACCCGGGCGACGTACTCTTCATCGACGAAATCCACCGATTGAGCCCCATCGTCGAGGAGTACCTCTACTCGGCCATGGAAGACTACAAGATCGACATCGTATTGGACAAAGGCCCCTCGGCCCGGTCGATCCAAATCGAACTGGCTCCGTTTACGCTCGTAGGCGCCACGACGCGCAGCGGCCTGCTGACCTCGCCGCTGCGAGCACGGTTCGGCATCCAATGCCATTTGGAGTATTACGACGCATCGGTGCTGTCGGGCATCGTCAAACGGTCGGCCCGCATCCTCGACGTTTCGATTGACGACGATGCCGCTCAAGAAGTGGCCCTCCGTTCGCGCGGCACGCCGCGTATCGCCAATGCCCTGCTGCGCCGTGTCCGCGACTTCGCGATGGTCAAGGGCGAAGGCCATATCGACCTCGAAATCACGCGTATCGCCTTGCAGGCGCTGAACATCGACTCGCGCGGATTGGACAGCATGGACAACAAAATCCTGTCGACCATCATCGAAAAGTTCAAGGGCGGGCCGGTCGGACTGAACACCGTGGCGACCGCCGTCGGCGAAGAGGCCGGAACGATCGAAGAGGTTTACGAGCCATTCTTGATAAAGGAAGGATTTCTGAAGCGCACGCCGCGCGGCCGAGAGGTAACCGAATTGGCATACAGCCATTTGCATTATTCGCATACCGACAACGAGACCGGGATGCTCTTTTAGCCGACCGCACGGAACAGAATTTGCATCCGAAAAAACGCAGTGCAGACCGTAAGCACTGCGTTTTTTGCTTATGGAAACGAACGAACTTTCGGCTTCGCTGCGTTATCACAGCGAGCCCCGTCCGGGTAAAATCGAGGTCGTACCCACCAAACCCCACCATACGCAGGCGGAACTCGCGCTGGCCTATTCACCCGGGGTTGCGGAACCGTCGTGCGCCATTGCCGACGACCCCGAAAAGGTCTATCGCTACACGAACAAAGGCAATACCGTAGCCGTCATCTCGAACGGCTCGGCTGTGCTGGGATTGGGCGACATCGGGCCGCTCGCCGCGAAGCCCGTCATGGAGGGCAAAAGCATGTTATTCAAGCTGTTCGGTGGAATCGACGCCTTCGACATCGAGGTAAATGCCGCCGACCCCGAAACTTTCGTCCGCACAGTTCGGGCCATCGCGCCGACCTTCGGAGGGATCAATTTGGAGGACATCAAAGCGCCCGAATGTTTCGAAATCGACCGGCGTTTGCAGGAAGAATTGGATATTCCGGTCATGCACGACGACCAGCACGGCACGGCCGTCATCGTTGCCGCCGCCCTCGTCAATGCCCTGCGAATCACGGGGCGCGAAGCGGCGCGGCAACGGGTCGTCATCAACGGGGCAGGTGCGGCGGCCCTCGCCTGTGCCCGGATGCTGACACAGCTCGGCATCCGGTCGGAACAGGTCGTTTTGTGCGACAGCCGAGGGGTCGTAACCCGTTATCGCACCGATCTCAACGTTTATAAACAGGAATTCGCCACGTCGCGCCGCATCGCGACGCTGGCCGAAGCGATCGACGGCGCCGACATCTTCATCGGCGTATCGACGGCCGACGTACTGACCCCGCAGATGCTGCGCACGATGGCCGACAGCCCCATCGTACTGGCGCTGGCCAATCCCAACCCCGAAATCGCCTACGACCGAGCGTTGGCCTCGCGTCCCGACCTGCTTTTCGCTACGGGACGGTCGGATTTGCCCAATCAGGTGAACAATGTGTTAGGGTTTCCCTACATTTTCCGCGGTGCGCTCGACGTGCGGGCCCGCTGCATCAACGACGCCATGAAGGTCGCCGCAGCCCATGCGCTGGCGGAACTGGCCCGTCAACCGGTGCCGACCTCCGTACTACGTGCCTACGGGCTGGAGCGGCTGGAATTCGGACGCGATTACTTGATTCCGAAACCGTTCGATCCGCGATTGCGTTGTTCGGTGTCCGCTGCGGTCGCACGGGCGGCGATGGATTCGGGCGTCGCCCGCCATCCAATAACGGATTGGGAGCGTTATCGCGAGAATCTGCAAGCAAATTCGCTGCATGACCGTTGAGACAGCAATTAGATGATCGGATAAATGGATCGACGATTTTTATCCGAATGCGCTGATCCGACCCTTGGTGCTCGCCGCCTGCGGCGGCGTATGCAGATTTGACCCACCCCTAAACCCCCGCCTTGGCGGGGGCTTATGTAGGAATGCTGAATGGATCGTCATTTCAACGGCCTTTCATCAATGCGTCGAACCGTGCGACAACGGATGCTCCGGCTTGCGGTGTACGGAGTAGGAACGCAAGACCAACCCCACGCCAGCGAAAAGCAACAATGCGAAAAGCACCGTATCGAAGTGGAGCTTGTCCAACCCCATCGCCACCGAAACGGCAATGGCCAACACGGGTTGCAGATAGGTGTAGATGCTCGTTACGGTGGGTGCAACGTACTTCAAACCGTAATTCAACAGCAGATTCGGGAAGAACGTCGGAACGATCAACACAAAGAGCGTCGGGAACAGCGCATGATGGGCGATGTTCGCATAATCGGCATGCACGATGTCGGGCAATCCGAACGGCAAGGCGATGACGGCCGCCCCGCAATAGATCCAGCGGATGACCGTAATGGGCCGGTATTTGGAGACCAACCGTTTGAAGAGCACCATGTAGAGGGCCGAGACGCAGGCACTCAGGAAAATCAAGACGTTGCCCAACAATTCCGCCTTTTCGTGCACCGACGAGGCGCCCGAAAGCACGACACAAACGGCACCGGCCAAACCCATCGTCAGCCCGACGACCTTCAAGCGCGAAAAGCGGTCGATTCCCAACAGCACCGAGACGACCAACACCAAAATCGGAATGATCGTGTCGATGATCGAACCGTCGATCGGCGACGTGCGCGAAAGTCCGAACATCAAAAAGGACTTGCGCAAAACGCCGATCAACAGAGCCGCCCCGATCAACTTCCGGATGTCGGCCCGCGAGACTTTCTCGGCGCGGGGCCGTTCCGAACGGTCGGCGACCGGCAGATGCCGGTTGTCCGCATACCATCGCGCCCACCGCCACCCCAACGGGACGAGCGAAAACAGGGCCGCAACCGACAACGAAGCGGCGACCATGCCCATCGCCCCGAAGTAACGGGGCAAAACGATCGAATAAAAGGGGAAATCCATCGCCCAGATGGCGTTGCACAACAGGAGTGCGAGATGAGGTCGTAATTTTTCCATGATGCGGCACACCGCTGCAAGAACCGTGCAGCGCCGCCGATTCGCACGGCGAAAAATCAGAATTGGAAATAGATGAACGGCTGAATGTCGCTCGATTTGATTTGCATCACGCACCAGATAAGCGCCGCCGCCATGACCACCTGCAACAGCATCGGCGCAGCCGTTACCCGACGCTGCACGACGGCATCGAGCCGATCGGGCATCAGATGCAGGGCGTAGCCGATCGCCATCAAACCGAAAACTCCGGCGTATCCGCTCAACACCTGCGGAATCATCGCACCCTGGAAATCGAAGGCGATCTGATGGAGCATCAACGAGACGGTCTGCATCGACTCGGCCCGAAACATCAACCACCCGAAGCAAACCAAATTGAAGGTAAAGAAGATGCCTGCGGCTCGGCTCCACCGACCCATCTGCGCGCCGGCAACTTGCGCACCCGGGACAACAGCCAACCAAACCTTGTGCAAGGCCAGAGCAACCCCGTGCAAGGCCCCCCACAGAATGAACCGGAAGGCGGCCCCGTGCCACAGCCCGCCCAGAAGCATCGTAAGCAACAAATTGACGTACCTGCGGAAACGCCCCTTCCGATTGCCGCCCAACGAGATATAGACGTAATCGCGCAACCACGACGAAAGCGAAATATGCCACCGCCGCCAGAATTCGGTGATGGTCGCCGATTTATACGGCGCGTCGAAATTCTTGGGGAATCGGAATCCGAGCAGCAGCGCAATCCCGATAGCCATGTCTGAATAACCCGAAAAATCGCAATAAATCTGCAAAGCGTATCCGTAAACGCCCATCAGGCATTCGAAACCGGTGTAGAGCAACGGTTCGTCGAAAATCCGGTCGACGAAATTGAGTGAAATATAATCCGAGACGACCGCTTTTTTGAACAAGCCCGTCAGAATCAAGAAGACGCCCATGCCGAACATCTCGCGCGTAACGACCGGTTTGCGCCGAATCTGCGGAATGAAATCGCGCGCCCGAACGATCGGCCCGGCGACCAGCTGCGGGAAAAACGAAAGATAGAAAAGATAGTCCAACCAACTGTTCAGCGGCCGGAGCTGCCGGCGGTAGATGTCGATCGTGTAGCTCATCGACTGAAAGACGAAAAACGAGATGCCGACCGGCAGAAAGATGTTGCGGAACTGGAGGAATCCGGCGCCGAAGAGGTCGTTGGCGATGCCGATTAGGAAGTTGGTGTATTTGAAATAGGCCAACATACCGAGATTGACCGCCACGCTCAACGCCACCCACCACCGGCGGGCACCGACCCGCTCCGTACGGAAAAGCGCGCGGGCAATCAGAAAATCGCTCGTCGCTGCAAAAATCAGCAACAGGAAATAGAGTCCGCTCGACTTGTAGTAAAAATAGAGCGAAAAGAGGACGACGTAGAGGATACGGGCCGTCGTCGTATTGCGCAACGAATTATAGATCAACAGGAAGGCGGCGAAAAGGAACAGAAACAGTCCGCTGCTGAAAATCAACGGCGAAGTCGCGTCGTAGGTCAACAGCGACTGCAATTTGAGCATCATATCGTCCGCTGCCGCCGTCATGTCATTCAAGTCCTACGGTCTGTTCCGGCACAAGGTCGGGCAGCAGCGTTTGCCGAATCCGCCCGTATTGCAGGGAATCGAGCACGTTCTCTTGGGCGATCGTATGGCTTCGGCGTTCTTCCTCTCGCTCGAAAGCCGCCCGAGCGCCGGCATGGAACGCATCGGCGAGCGACCACGCGACCCGCCGGCCGCCGGCATAATTGATATGGGTGTAATCCTTACCGGCCCAACCGTTCTTAACGAAGGTCTCCATACCGCCCCACGTCTGCATGGCGGCAGCCACCGACCAGAAGGCCGCACCGGCCCGCTCGGCGGCCGCACGCTGGCAAGCCGTCAGATACGGGATGGCATCCATCGGTTCGAAGCCGTTTTCGGTCTTCACCGAACGATCGCTCACGCCCAGCAACAACACGGCGGCCCCCGGGAAACATTCGTGCACGAACGCAATCATCTGATCGAGTTGCGCGCCGTATTTGCCGTAAACGTAGACGCCCTGTTGCATGATATTGAGCCCGTATTGCAGGACAACCAAATCGTATTGCAAAAGCTCGTGTATCTGGGCATCGACCGAAGGATTGGTCCAGAAAAGCGCCCGACCGTTGTTGCTGCGAATCGAGTAATTGTCCACCGAAACACCCTGCCCTTCGAACAAGGCGCCGTAACCGACGAAGCCTTTGCTCCCCTCCGCCACACGGAACGACAACGTGCGTATCTGCGGAGCCGACACCACGATTTCCCGCACGGCCTTATCACCTTCGACGGCGAAACTGTTGCGCAACGAATCATTGAGCGTCAACTCGATGCGGCTGTCGGAAGGGCTGATGAAGAACATCCGCACCACGTTGCAACTGTCGAGGTGTTCGCGGAAATCGGTGCAAGTCCACGATGTGGAAGCCCCCGCCGAGGCTTGGCAGACCCATCCCGAAACGAAAAAACTGTTGCGCAAGGCTTCGGGGGCATTTTTGCGCTGCATAATATTGTAGGAAGTCCACCCTTTCGACTGCGTTTTGACGGAACGTCGGAAAGCGGTCAAAGGCGAAGCCATCGGAGCGAAGCCCGTTCCGCCACCGCCGTAGGCCTGCTGCAAACGTTCGCGCAGATCGGCCGTCAGAATATCGCCCTCGACGAACGAATCGCCCAAGAAAGCGATCCGCACGGGCCGGCGTGCGTAAAGCAACGTATCGAAAAAAGCCGCCATCCGCCCGTCGCTGAAATCTTCGATCGGTACCAACGCAGGGCTCCGTCGAACGCTGTCGGGCACGACGGGCAATTCGCGCACGACGGTATCCGGCACCGAACGCCATTCGTAAACGATCTGCGCCGCCTGCGGCATCGTATCGACCGCCACGATACATCCGGCCACAGAATCCATGTCGATGCGAACCACCTCGCCGTCGGAGGGTTCGAAGACCGTATTCGCGACCGGCGCATCGTCGAACGACACGATATCCGACAGGATATTGGCCCGTCGCAACTTGACACCGCCGATGCTCTGCGGAGGGATGAAACCGACGGCCACGAGCACCGCGATGAGTGCCATGACCGCCAGCCAGCTTTTGGAAGTGTAGTCTTCGCCGAATTTATTCATCAATCACGCCGACTTCCCAGAACGATGAAGACATAATAAAGCACCGAAGCGATGGCGCCCAACGCCGCCACGAGATAGGTGCGAGCTGCCCAACCGAGCGCCACACGCGCCTGCGACAACTGTGCTTCGGGCATCGTGCGGCTGGTTTTCAGCCATTCGAGCGCCCGGGCCGACGCATTGTACTCGACGGGCAACGTTACGATCGAGAACAGGGCCGACATAGCGATCATGCCGATGCCGATCCAACAAACCAGTTCGTTCTGCGTCGTGGCGAGCAACACCAATCCCAACAGGATGACCCACGTAGCGGCCGACGAAGCGAACTGCACGACCGGCACCAACTGCGACCGCATGACCAACGGCGCATAGCCTTGGGCATGCTGCACGGCATGTCCGCACTCGTGGGCAGCCACAGCGGCAGCCGCGACGCTCGAAGACGAATAGACCGAATCGCTCAGATTGACGGTCATGGTTTGCGGGTTGAAATGGTCGGTCAGATGACCCTTGACGTGGGTAACCTGCACGTTGTGGATGTGGTTGTCGCGCAGCATCTTCTCGGCGACCTCGGCACCGGTCAGTCCGCCCGGGAACTCCACCTTGGAGTATTTGCGAAAGACCGCCTGCAAACGAGCCTGCACGACATAACCGGCAATGCCGATGGCGATAATCAACAGGAACATGCCCGATTGCGCCCACTCGAAGTTAGCCTCCGGAGCGGTTCGATAACCGACCTGCAACAGGACGGCCAACGAAGGAATCTGTACTAACATCATTATTATTAAAAGAGTTTTCTTGCTTAAATAAAGTCATCGGGAGACGATTCCGATGGATTTTGGGCAAAAATACGAAATTTATGTGTTACTTTGCATCAAAATTCACGAAAAACGCACGACATTGGACCTCTCCCTTTTCATAGCCCACCGGACGGCCCGATCCGGCTCCGGTAAGGATGCCGGCGTCATGGGACGCATCGCCGTCATCTCGGTAGCGTTGAGCATCGCCGTGATGCTCGTATCCATCGCGGTGATGATGGGATTCAAGCGCGAAATTTCCGACAAAATAGCCGGATTCGCCGGCCATGCCGTTTTGACCGACATCCGAGCCGTCCAATCGCTCGACGCCACGCCCGTCCGCCGCACGGAGCACCTCGAATCGCTCATCGGATCGGTTCCGGGGGTCGTGTCCGCAATGCCGTATGCCCTCAAAGGCGGCATCATCCGCACCGACGACACGGTGGAGGGCATCACCCTCAAAGGGGTCGATGCCGACTACGACTGGCGGCACTATCGCGAATGGCTCGTCGAAGGCGACCTGCCCCGCATCGGCGACAGCATTCGTACCAAAGACCTGTTGATTTCGCGCACGCTCGCCCGACGGCTTCGCACGGGCATCGGCGACAAAATCGAGATGCTGTTCGTCGAGGAGGGCCGACCGCCCCACCGCGACCGGTTCAAAATAACGGGCATCTATGCGTCGGGCATGGACGAAATGGACGGCAGCCTCGTGCTTACTGATCTGCGCAACGTGCAACGGCTCGCCCGCTGGCAGCCCGATCAGGTATCGGGCTACGAAATCGTAACGGCGAACCTCGCCGAGGCGGATGCCGTCGCCGAAACGCTCAACGACCGGCTGTTCAACGACGATGCCGACGAAACGATCAACTTGATCGCCAACAGCGTCCGGCAACGCTATCCCAATGTCTTTGACTGGCTCAAGGCGCACGATGTCAATACGGCCGTGATTCTCGTCATCATGCTGGCGGTCTCCTTTTTCAACATGGCCACGGTGCTCTTGATTTTGGTGCTCGGCCACACGCGCACGATCGGTCTGTTGAAGACATTCGGCATGCGCAACGGCCCGCTGCGCCGCATCTTCCTCTACCGAGCCGGATTCGTCGCGCTACGCGGATTAGCTTGGGGCAATGCCATCGGCATAGGAATCTGCCTGTTGCAATCTTCGACGCACCTCGTCAAACTCGACCCCGAGGGCTATCTGCTCTCCGAAGTGCCCGTTGCATTGGGTTGGGGCCAGTGGGCCCTGCTCAACGCAGGATTTTTGGTCGCCATCGTGGTGCTGCTCGTCCTGCCGGCCTCCATCATCTCGACCGTCAAACCCGAAGAAACCATCCGCTACGAATGAGTACGAAACCCTATAACGCACACGAAACCAAGAAGTCGCAGATACGCACGATGTTCAATCGCATCGCGCCCAACTACGACCGGCTCAATCATCTGCTGTCGCTGAACGTCGACCGGCTCTGGCGACGGCATGTCGTGCAAATCGTGCGCCGAAAATCGCCGGAAATGCTGCTCGATGCGGCGACCGGCACGGGCGATCTGGCCATCGACTTGGCACGCGGCATTCCGGACGTGCGGATTCGGGCCACCGATCTGTCGGAACAGATGCTCGAAGTCGCCCGTAAGAAGGTCACAGCCCGCAAACTCGACGGACGGATCGAACTCGCCGTCGAAGATGCCGAACATCTTTCGCTCGCAGACGGATCGGTCGATGCGGTAACGGTCGCATTCGGTGTCCGCAATTTCGAAAATGCAGAGGCAGGCCTCCGCGAATTTTTCCGCGTCTTGAAGCCAAACGGTCAGCTCGTCGTTCTCGAACTGTCAAGACCGCGCAACCGGCTGTTCCGCAAGCTTTTCGAATGGTATTTCCATAAATTGCTGCCCCGCATCGGGGGCTTCGTGTCGCACGACCGTCGGGCCTACGAATACCTGCCCGCTTCGGTAAAGGCGTTTCCCGAGCCGCAACGATTCCGAAAGATGATGGAGCAGGCCGGATTCCGGAACTGTCAGGCCCGAAGCCAGAGTTTCGGCATCGCACAAATCTACACAGGTAATAAACAATGAAAAAGAACCTTATCCTATCCATTTCGCTCATCTTGCTCGCTCTGACGTTCGGTTCCTGCCAACGCATGGCGGAAGATGCAATCCGAAAAATCCGCATCCAGGCCGTCGAAGAGTTCCGGCTTTACGGACTGACCAACGCCGAAATGGTGCTGCGCATCGCCAACGACACAAGGCACAAAATCAAACTCAACGACGTGGAACTGACGATCCACTACAAAGAGAGCCCGGCCATCACGCTCCAACTGCAGGAAGGCATCAAAATCAACAAACGCACGACCGAATCGGTCGCGACCCGCTGGAAGCTGAAAGCCGAAGCATTGGCCATGATGTTGGTTGCGCGCGACATCCGCAACGACGATCCGTCGCAGATTCGGGTCTCGTTCCGCATCGAGGGGCACTCCGGATTAGTCGGCTTCGATATTACCCAAGAGAAGATGCCGCTTACGGATTTTTTGCCTACCTTTGGTCTCACGTGGCAAGAGTTCAAAAACCGAATCCAATCCCACTTCGAAAATATCATTCCGCAATGAACCGATCCTTTATCCTGCTTTTCATCGTGGCGCTGACGGCCTTTTCGATGCCGGCCCATACACAGACGCTCGAACTGTTCAAACAACGCCTTGCCCAACCGTCCGCGACGAACGGCGCCCGCGTTACCGCGACCGAATGGGGCGATGCAGCCGAAGCCACGGCCCGTGCCGAACGGAACCCGACGCGGCTGACTTTCCGCGGATACCGCATCTGCATCTTTTTGGACAACGGACAGAATGCCCGTGCCGAAGCCGTGCGGGCGAAAACGCTCTTCGAAGAGACTTTTCCCGATACGAAAGTCTATCTCTCCTACGACAATCCCTATTGGCGTGTAACGGCCGGCAACTGCCTGACGGCAGAAGAAGCCATTCTATTGAGAGGCAAGGTTTTATCGACCTTCCCGAGGACTTTTCTCAAAAACGAAGAATTATCGCTGACCGATTTGTTGGACTAACGGCGACCGAATTTATTAAAATTTTTCATTTTTTTCTTGCATAATTCTATCGATTACCTATCTTTGCAGCGTTAAAAACAACTCACTTAAACGTTTAAAGTTATGAAAAAGATTTTCTCTTTCGCAATCGTACTGGCTGCTGCCGCTATGATTAGCTGCGGTGGCAACGCCAACAAACAGGCTGCTGCCGAGGCTGAAGCCGAAGCAAACGTAGAATGCACGGCATGCGAGAAGACCGACTCGTGCTGCTGCTGCGAGAAAGCCGATTCGACGGCTGCCGAAGCAACCGAGGCTCCTGCTGAAGCAACCAAATAAGGTTCGACTTACAGAAACGAACGACGGCTCGAATGATTCGGGCCGTTTTTTTGTCTTCCGGCGAGCCTCCGCACGTCAAAGCTTCGGCTTTTGCGGTTTCTCGGATGTGCAAAATAAATTGCAAGCCTAATTTCGACGTTCCGTTTATTTTTCGGCCGATTTACCGAACGATCTGCCCGTCGGAAAGGACGATACGACGGTCGGACATGGCGGCCAGATGCTCATCGTGGGTTACGATAACGACCGTCTGACCCAATCGGTCGCGCAACTCGAAAAACAGGCGATGGATTTCCTCGCGCGTCTTGGTATCGAGATTGCCGGACGGCTCGTCGGCCAACAACACCGCAGGCGAATTGATTAACGCCCGTGCGATGGCGACCCGTTGCTGCTCGCCGCCCGACAACTGCCCGGGTTTGTGTTCGCTGCGGTCGGTCAAGCCCATCAATCCGAGCAACTCGCGGGCACGGCTCTCGACCTCGGCCTTCGGACGACGCCCGATCCAACCGGGAATACAGACGTTCTCGAAAGCGGTGAATTCGGGCAACAGATGATGGAACTGAAAGACGAACCCGATCCGTTCATTCCGGAAACGCGACAAAGCCCGGTCATCCAATGAAAAAACATCCCGATCGTCGATTCGTACAAGCCCTTCGTCGGGACGCGAAAGCGTGCCCATAATCTGCAACAGGGTCGTCTTGCCCGCGCCGCTGGCTCCGACAATCGCCACGACCTCCCGATCAGCTACATCGAGCGAAATGCCTTTCAGTACCTCCAACGTACCGAAACGTTTGTGGATATTTTCGATATGTATCATTTTCCGTTTCGTTTATAGATTTCGAACAACCGAGCCGCATCGACCGCCTCGCGTACGTCGTGCGCACGCAAAACGACCGCCCCCTGACGCAGGCACTCCCATTCCAGCGCCACCGTGCCAGCGAGCGATTCGGAGGGTGTCGAATCCAATGCTTTCCAAATCATCGACTTGCGCGAAACACCGGCCAATACCGGATAGCCCGTTTCGCACAACCGATGCAACCCGCCCAACAGTTCGTAATTCTGCTCCAACGTCTTGGCGAAGCCGAACCCCGGATCCAATACGATCTGTTCGCGCCGAATACCGGCAGCCAGCAACAGAGCGACGCGCCGCTGAAAATAGGCCACGACCTCGTCGACGATACCGCCTCGATAATCGGTCATCGACTGCATGGTTCGGGGCGTCCCTTTCATGTGCATGGCGATATACGGCAGCCCGTAACGCGCAACCATCGGAATCATCCGGTCATCCAGTTCGCCGGCCGATATGTCGTTGACGATCACCCCACCAAAGCGTTCGACCGCCCGCACGACGATCTCGCTACGGAACGTATCAACCGACACGGGCACCTCCGGCGCCACCCGTCGCACAGCCTCCAACCCTATCGCCACACGGCGCCACTCCTCTTCGAGCGGCACCTCGTCGGCCCCGGGCCGCGAAGAGTATCCGCCGATGTCGATCATCGCCGCCCCCTCGGCAAGCATGGTTTCGACACGATGCGCGACCGCATCGGCATCGAATGTGCGGCTGTCGGCGAAAAACGAATCGGGCGTAACGTTCACAATCGCCATCACCTGCGGAACGGATAAATCGAGTTTCATCTTTTCGCGGCCGCTTGTTGTCTGAAAAGTCCGTCGAAATAGGCCACCGACGGTTCCAAGTCCGTTTCGAGGATATTCACCATCGTGTAATCGGCCAAACGACACAAATCGTCATCGGTCATTTGGGCCGCGATTCGTTCGCGGATACGCGCTTCGTCGCATCCGTCGCGGCGGCACGCCCGCTGAATGCGCAACTCCACAGGAGCCAGCACGGCGATGCTCCGGTCGACCGAGCCCTGCAATCCGGCTTCAAACAAAATGGCGCTCTCCAAAATCACGTAAGGACCCTCCTGCCGCTCGGCCCACGCCTCGAAATCGCGGATAACGACGGGATGCACCAAAGCATTCAAATCGGCAAGCGCCCGAGCATCGGAAAAGACGCAGGCGGCAAGCCGTGCGCGGTCGAGCCTACCGTCGGGATACGTATCGGCGCCGAAACGCGCGATGACGGCCGATCGCAAATCCGCGTCGTCCGACATCAATCGTTTGGCCTCGCTGTCCGAATCGTAGACCGCAATACAGCGCTGTGCGAAAAGACGGCAAACCGTACTCTTTCCGCTGCCGATGCCCCCCGTAATGCCGACTTTCATCATGGTTCCGCCGCAGGTTCGATTTCGGGAACTTCCCCGACGGAGATGATTTTTATGTCGCTGAAACGCAATGAAATGGCACTCTGCAAGGATTGCGGATCGATCCGAATCCTTCCTTCATGCCCCTCCTCCTGCGCGACTTCGTAACGAAGTTCGGATAACGGAATCCGCAAGGTCTTGTTCGAATAGACTTTGTAGCCGAACAGATTGGTACCAAGCCCCTCGACCAGACAGGTTACCTCGACCGGCCGGCCGTCGATGAGCAACTGCACCTTCTGTTCGGTCATGTAGGTATAGTTCAACTTGGCGATAAACCACAAAATGAACGACGCAACGAGCATCACCAGAAAAATCGGCGAGACATAACGGTGCATCCATTTCCAGAAATTTTCCATAACCGTCCGATAATCGTTTCAAAGTTAATGAATAATCCGTTGAATTACAAATCGGGCTGCCGAGCCTCCGGAACCGCGCAATCCGTAAGGCATCCGCAACCAGCCGACCCTCGACGAACCGACTTCACCCCACACATATCGAAAAGGAGACGCATCGTCGGTCATACGACGATGCGTCTCCTTTATCGACTGGCTTCAAACGACCTATTCCCGATCGATTTTGGCCCGTTTGGTCATCAAATCGAAAGCGATCGGCGTTGCAATGAAGATGGTTGCAATGGTACCGACGATAACGCCGACAATCAACGCGAAGATGAACGCGCGAATCGACTCGCCGCCGAAGAAGAAGATCGCCAACAACGTAACGAGCGTCGTACCCGACGTATTGATCGTCCGCGACAACGTCGAGTTGATCGCATTGTTGACATTCTCTTTCAGATTGCGTTTCGGGTAGAGCACCAAGTATTCGCGGATACGGTCGAATACCACCACGGTATCGTTAATCGCGTAACCGATAATCGTCAGAATGGCAGCGATGAAGGCCTGATTCACCTCCAAGTTGAAAGGCATAATCTTGTAGAACAACGAGAAGATGCCGATGATGAAGAGCGCATTGATAGCCAAGGCCATCGTGGCGCCCGAAGCCCACTGCCAGCGTTTGAATCGGAACGTGATGTACAGACCGATAGCAATCAACGAGAAGAGCACCGAGTAAACAGCGTTCCACGTCATGTCGCTCGCGATCGACGGGCCGATTTTGTCGGCGGTGATGATACCGTTCTCGTCGTTCTGCGTATTGCTGAAGTTCTCGAAAGTAATATCGTACGAATAGAGCGGTTTCAAAGCCTCGTAGAGAAGCTGTTCGACTTCGGCCGTCGCCGTATCCGACGTATCGTCGTACTTGTACTGCGTAACGATCCGCATCTGACGTTCATTGCCATACTGTTTCACCTCGTAGCTCGTCTTCGAAGCATCGGCATCCACCACCTCGCTGAATACCCCTTGCAGACCGGCGCGCACGTCCTCGGCCAAAACCGGCTTGTCGAAGCGGATGACATAGGCACGACCGCCCGTGAACTCCGCACCGAGGTTCAGCCCCTGCACGGCGAACGAAATACACGACACGACGATCACCGCAGTAGCGACGATGTAGGAGATTTTACGCTTGCTCAAGAAATCGACATGCGTATGATTGAGGAATCCCTCCGACCATTTACGCGAGAACGAAATGGTACCCCACTTCGCAGCAATCCAATCGATCAACAGTCGCGTGATGAACACGGCGCTGAAGAACGACGTGATGATACCGATAATCAACGTCGTAGCGAAACCGCGCACGGGACCGTTACCGAAAATCATCAAGACGATACCGGTGATGATGGTCGTCAAGTTACCGTCAATAATGGCCGAATAAGCCTTCGAGAAACCGTCCTTGATCGCCAGCGACAAGCCCTTGCCGCCGCGCAACTCCTCCTTGATGCGTTCGTAGATAATCACGTTGGCATCGACCGCCATACCCATCGTCAGGACGATACCGGCGATACCCGGCAGTGTCAGCACGGCACCGAACGAGACGAGAATGCCCATCAACAGGAAGACGTTGGTCAACAAGGCGATATCGGACATCCAACCGGCCGTTTTGTAGAACAGGCCCATGTACAGCAGTACGAGGATGAATGCAATGACGAACGACAGCAGACCGGCATCGATGGATTCCTGACCCAACGACGGGCCGACTACGGTATCCTGGATGATTTTGGCGGGAGCCGGCACCTTACCGGATTCCAGCACGTTGGCCAAGTCCTTGGCCTCTTGGATGGTGAAGTCGCCCGAAATCGACGAAATGCCCTTGTCGATCTTTGTCCGAACGACCGGAGCCGAATAGACGGCACCGTCCAGAACGATTGCGACGCACTTGCCGATGTTTTCGCCGGTCAGACGGGCCCAACGCTGCGCACCTTCGGAATTCATCGCCATCGAGACCTCGGCCGTAGCGCCATGCTGCTGATACTGTTCCGAGGCTTCGGTTACGACCGAACCGTCGAGCGGCGCCTTGCCGCCTTGCGCCTTGATGGCATAGAGGTAATAACGTCCGTCGATTTTGTCATCGCCCTTGACGCTCCACATGAAGCGGACATCGGCGGGGAACAACTGTTTGATGTCGGGCCGCGACAGATATTCGTTCACAGCCGCCATGTCGGATTTGTAAACGGCACCCATGACTGCACCGCCGGCAAAACTCGGATCGAGCAAAGCGAAGAGCGGGTTGCGTGCCCGATCGAAACGGCCCGTATGAGCGGGTTCGGCCGTATCATCGGATGCGATTTCCGAGAGCAGACCTTCAGCAGCGACCGAATCGGCTTGAGCGACCGGCTCGGTTGCTTCGGCGACCGTTTCGGCTGTTTCGGTCGAAGCATTCGCTTCCCGACCCAGCAAGACGTCGGCCTCTTGGAGCGGCCGCCAAAGTTCGTTGGCGTCGTAGGTCAACCAGAACTCCAACTGCGCTGTCCGCTGCAACAGATCGCGCACACGCTGCGGTTCCTTCACGCCCGGCAACTCGACCAGAATACGGTGCGAATTGGGCAGACGCATGATATTCGGCTGCATGACACCGAAGTTGTCGATACGGCTGCGCAACACATTGAACGATGCGTCGATAGCCTTTTCGACATCGGCTTTCAAGACTTTGGCGACATCGTTGTCGGAACTTTCGAGCGTAATATCGCTGCGGTCGGGGCTGACGAAAATGGCAGCCAGCGGACGATTGTCGGAAGCCTGCCGATAGGTCTCGACGAACACATCGACATAATCTTTCGACGAACCCTCTTTGAGCGCCCGATTCGCCTCGTCGATTGCGGCGATGAATGCGGGATCGTTTTGGCTGTCGCCGGCCAATGCCTTGATTACGCCGTCGACCTGCACCTCCATCATGACGTTCATACCGCCTTTGAGGTCCAGACCCAGATTCAATTCGTTGCTCTTGCAATCCTTGTACGTGAACTTGCGGAACCCGAGATTATAAACCGGCAGATTCTGCACCGAATCGAGGTAGTGCTGTTCCGCAGCGGCCTGCTGTTCGGCAGGGAACTGCGCGGCATACCGCACCGCCTTCTTCTCTACGCTCCGTGTCTTGAACGTAAACGAGAATTGATAAACGCATGCGATCGCCAGAAGCGCCGCGATGAGTTTAATGAAACCTTTGCTTTGCATTTTTATTAACTTGTTATGTTCGTTATTCTTATCGATGTTCGTTTCGATATCCATCGCATTTTCATCGGCATTCCTAACTATTTATATATAGTCCGGTTGCGGCCGACCGCTTCCGCCGTTATGCTTTTCAATCGAAAAGTGGGCATAATAGCGTACAAAGATACGAAAATTTATTTTATATCAATGAAAAAACAAAAAATCCCGCTACGGATTTTTCCGTAGCGGGATTCGATGCTTCGATCTTGCGGCGATTACTTCACCTCCTCAAACTCGACGTCTTCGGGCTGCGAATTGCCGTCGCCGGCCGAACCACCGGCATTTTGCGACTGCTGTCCGCCAGCCTGCTGCTGGGCACCCTGCTGGGCCTGCTGCTGTGCATAAATATCTTGCGAAGCGGCCTGCCAAGCAGCATTCAACTCGTTGATCGCCGTGTCGATGGCTGCGACATCGGCATTCTTGTGCGCCTCCTTCAGCTTGGCGAGCGCCCCTTCGATCGCCGATTTCTTGTCAGCCGGAAGTTTGTCGCCGTACTCCTTCAACTGTTTCTCGGTGGCGAAGATGTTCGAATCGGCGGCATTGATCTTGTCGATTCGCTCTTTTTCGGCTTTGTCCTTCTCCTCGTTAGCCTTGGCCTCGTCGCGCATCCGCTGGATCTCCTGTTCGGTGAGACCCGACGATGCTTCGATACGGATCTTCTGCTCCTTGCCGGTACCCTTGTCCTTGGCCGAAACGTTCAGAATGCCGTTGGCATCGATGTCGAACGTTACCTCGATCTGCGGCACACCGCGCGGAGCGGCCGGAATGCCGTCGAGGTGGAAGCGGCCGATGGATTTGTTGTCGCGAGCCATCGGACGTTCGCCCTGACAAACGTTGATTTCGACCGAAGGCTGGTTGTCGGCCGCCGTCGAGAACACCTCCGACTTGCGGGTCGGGATGGTGGTGTTGGCGTCGATGAGCTTCGTCATCACGCCGCCGAGCGTCTCGATTCCCAGCGAAAGCGGCGTAACGTCCAGCAGCAAAACATCTTTCACCTCGCCGGTCAGGACACCGCCCTGGATGGCTGCACCGATCGCAACGACCTCATCGGGGTTCACGCTCTTGTTGGGCGTCTTGCCGAAGAACTCCTCGACGATCTTCTGGATGGCCGGAATACGGGTCGAACCGCCCACGAGAATCACCTCGTCGATTTGCGAAGCCTGCAAACCGGCATCGCGCAAGGCCAGTTTGCACGGTTCGACGGTTTTGCGGATCAGATGGTCGCACAACTGCTCGAACTTGGCACGGGTCAACGTCATTACCAGGTGCTGCGGAATCCCGTTGACCGGCATGATATAAGGCAGATTGATTTCGGTGGTCGTCGAGCTCGAAAGTTCGATTTTGGCCTTCTCGGCCGCCTCTTTCAGACGCTGCAACGCCATCGGGTCTTGACGCAGGTCGATCTGATGCTCGGCCTTGAACGCCTCGGCCATGTAGTCGATCAAAACGTGGTCGAAGTCGTCGCCGCCGAGGTGCGTATCACCGTTGGTCGATTTCACTTCGAACACGCCGTCGCCCAGTTCCAGAATCGAAATATCGAACGTACCGCCGCCCAAGTCGTAAACGGCGATTTTCATGTCGTTGTTTTTCTTGTCGAGGCCATAGGCCAACGCGGCAGCCGTAGGCTCGTTGATGATACGGCGCACTTTCAGACCGGCGATTTCGCCCGCCTCTTTGGTTGCTTGACGCTGCGAGTCGGAGAAATAAGCCGGCACGGTGATGACCGCTTCCGAAACCTCCTGACCGAGGTAATCCTCGGCCGTTTTCTTCATCTTCTGGAGAATGATGGCCGAAATCTCCTGCGGCGTATATTGGCGTCCGTCGATGTCGACGCGCGGCGTATTGTTGTCGCCCCGCACGATGGCATACGGTGCCCGCTCGATGTCGGCCGTAACCTTATCGTAAGTCTCGCCCATGAAACGCTTGATCGAGAAGACCGTACGTTTGGGATTGGTGATGGCCTGACGTTTGGCCGGATCGCCGACCTTGCGTTCGCCCTCGCCCGTGAAAGCCACGACCGACGGTGTGGTACGATGGCCTTCGCTGTTGGGGATAACCACGGGCTCGTTGCCCTCCATGACTGCGACGCAGGAATTCGTCGTTCCCAAGTCGATACCGATAATTTTTGACATAGCTTTTATTTATTTGTTGTTTTTTATTAACTTGTCATCTTGCTAATCGAACTTAAATCAGCTCGAACAAGGCTTCCGATCGAACTTTCTTATCGTTCGAATTCGATACCCGATCGAACAAAGGTCATACCAATCGGCGAAGTCTGCCATTTTGGCAGAGCATTGGCAGACAGCCCCCTTTCATCGCCTATCCGTCCTGCAATTTTGTCAGACAATTATTAGCGGCACCGCAGCATTTCTTGCTATCAAAAGCTTTCTTGCCTGCCGAGCGGCACCGCAACTTCATCTTACTATCGTAAAGTTTTCTTGCCTTCCGAACAGTACCGTAGCATTTCTTGCTACCGAAAGCTTTGCCGGCCTTCCGAGCGGTACCGCAATATATTTTAACATATTGAGCTTTCGGCGGCCGCAGCCTGCGGGGGCACGCGATGCGGGCCTCCGCCGCCCCAAGGCTGCGGCCCGCGCGGCTCAAAGAGCCGCATCCATCAGAATAAATCATTATTTAAGGATTATTTAGCAACTAAACGCAGGCGCACGCAAGCCACCAAACACAAAGCGGTCTTGACTTATCCATACGGCCGACTGAAGCCCCCACCAAGGCGGAGAGGGTCGAATTGCAAATGCACATTCCAACTAAAGCCCCCGCCAAGGCGGGGGTTTGGGGGTGGGTCAAGCCTGCAAACGCGGCTCCGCCGCGAGCATCAGCGTTCGGATTCGAAAACAGCATCGAAAAAACACGCAAAGGCAGGTAAGCAGCAAAACAAAAAAGGTATGCCTGCCGCAGCAGACACACCCGAAACATTTCGTACGAACGCGCAACCGACTACTGCTGCTCGCTCAAAATACGCATGGCAACATCCAGAATCTTCGGATCATCGAGCGTAACCACACCGCCATCCGGTCCCGATTCGTAGTGGACACCCACACACTCTTTGGCTTGGTGATTTCCACCGAAATAGTTGCGAACCGTTTCCACATCTATTCCCAGTTCATCTGCAATGCGCTGCGAGCTGCCGCTCGGCAATCTGTCCTTGATACGGCGCAGTTCGTTAAAGGTAATAATCATATCTTTTGATTTAAGGTTGTTTTTCTTGCCAACTAAAATAATACAATTTTGCGAGACCGCAAAATTTAGGCGCGAAAAACTGTAAAATTTTTTATTTGCGCGGAAGACGCGCATCTTGCTTTCGTCCGTCTTCTTCGCTTCCGCTGCAAAATCCACTTAATTTACCCGAGGCGGAGTATCTTCGGCGAAGCCAAAAATGAAAAAAGCGTGTCGAACGAAAAAGTTCAATACGCTTTCCGCAACCGTCGGGCCGATTTTACTTCGGTTCGACGTAAATCTGGAAAATCAACGGCGTGAACGGCGGAATCTCGGTCGTTACGGTCGTCGTGGTGGTCGTTGTCGACGTGTCCGGCGTATAGTTGTTGTAATAATTCCCGTAATAACCACCGTAGTAGCCACCATAATAGTTATTGTAGTAACCGCCGTAATAGCTGTTGTAGTAGCTGTTCACGTAGTTCATGTAATTCAAGTAATCGTAATAACTCGACGTATTGCCGCCCGTAGTGGTCGTGGTCGAGGTACCGTTCTGCCCCGACGAACCGTATGCGTTGGTCGAGACGGTAATCAACGAAGCCCATTGCCCGTATTTCAGTCGCGGCACGGTATAGTAGAACGCCTGAATCATGCCGCCGTCCTCCGGCGTATAGGAGAGTTCGGAACCGGCGCTGTAGCCGGGCCCGTAGATCAGCTCCTTCACCTCGTCAATGTTCGTATCGAAGATGAACCCATCGAGGAAACGGCCGATGTACCAGATTTTGGCCGTGCCGTCCAGCCCGACCGAATCGGCCTGCAAATTCGCCACGCCGACATATTTTTCGGTATCGAAGCGCTTTTTCAAGGCTTCGTTGATTTTAGTCTGTAAATCGGGATCGTTATAAGGGGCGTAATTACTCTTGTAAGGAATCGGATAAGTCCACCTGTCGCCCGCCTCTGTGGAGGAGGGATTATAACGATAGTTAACATAGAGTTGCGCCACCGAATCACAGGCCGACACCCAGCGCGGCGTCATCGGATTGTAGGGATGATTCAACTGATTCGCCGGATCGTCCGACGGTTCGGGAATCGTTACGGCGCCCGACGAAAGTTCCGAAGAACCCGCCTTGACGTAACGCAACAGCCCGCCGTTGAGTTGGCAGAAGTCATCGACATCGTCGCCCTCGCGGCTGAGCGGATTGACTACGGTGTCGGTAATTTCCATGCGCAGAATCACCGGACGATTGCCCGAAAGCGTAGTTTCGCCCTCGTAGCCGCCGGAACCCGAAATGCTGCCGAACAAAATCGACGGCAGATAGAGGTTCACCTCCGAACCGATGCGCAACTTCACTTCGCGGGCGCCGCCGTCCAACGACAACGGCTGCCGCATGGCCAACCAGACGCCCTCGAGCAACCCCGAGTTCTCCTCGCCGCAATAACGATAGAAAGGCACGTAACGCGTGTATCGGGTGAAGGTGTTGAGCAATTTGGCATCGGCGGCATTGCGGGTCAGCACGAGGTTGCCATCGAGGTCGCGGGCCGTGGCGTTGAAGCGCACCCATTGGGCTTTTTCGCTGATGGGCGCATTAGCGGCATCACCCTCTTTGAGCACCTCGACATAATAACCCGAATCGCCCGCCTTCTGGAAATTATCCAGCAAATCCTTGCGATGCTGGGTGATCCAAGCCTGCAACGCCTTATTTTCATATTGCGAGGTATCCACCTCCGGATCCTCGGCGCAAGCGGCCAACATCAGAACACCGGCCAATACGGCGAACAGTTTTCGTTGGGTCGATTTCATATCGTCTTGCTTTTTCATTCCACTTTGTCAATCGTAAAAAACACGGCCACGGGGCTTTCTTTGGGAACCACCGAAAAATAGTCGTCGCCGTACGCCTCGTTGAAGGTCATGTAGGCTTCCACCTCGTCCCCGCCGCGACAACCTATTAACGCAAGCCGCAAGCCGTTTAGTATGCGGTCGGTAGACAGATCGATCGTTACGGGCGTGAACGACCAGACGCCCGGCGTCAGTCCGAGTTCCTCGTAAAACAGGTATTCGTACAACGGGTCGTTGGTATAGAACGGTATGGTGGCGTCGGTGATAGCCGCATAGCCGCCGAACTCGTAAAAACGGAACGTGAGGGTTACCTTCGAACTCGGAGTTACCTCGGGCCAGCCGCTTCGGTCGGGATTGTAGTAACTGACGATATAGCGGTAAACGCTTCCGCCGGAGACGGTATAGAACGGCAGTTGGCTGTCCTCCTCCAACTCGTCCGCCGACACCAACCGCGGCGTATGGGTGGAGGTCAGAAACGAGACGATGCGTTGCTGCTGGTTGGAGAGCACATCCTCATCCTCGCTGCACGCCGCAAACGGCAGGGGCAGCAGAAACAGAAGCAGCCAAAGAAGCGTATCGAATTTTTTCATAGACATAGTATCGTGCAAAAGTACAAAAACAATCCGATATATTCCAAAAGCATTCCGGATTATTATTCGCGCGAGGGGCGGAACCGTTGCTACCGACCGATGCTTCCGCCGGCCAAGACACCTGTACTATATAATAAAAGCCGGTCGATTAAAACCGTTTCAAGGACATGCGCACCAACTCTTCGACCGAAACCGATGGATTTTCGCGCACGACGGCACGCACCACCTTTTCGGCTGCCCCCTTGGCGAAGCCGAGCATCACCAATGCCTCGACCGCTTCGTCGGCATTGCCGCTCGTCGCAACCGAACCGGCGGCACCCGCGCCGAGAGCGGTCAACTTGCCGGTCAGTTCGACGATGATTTTCTGCGCCGTCTTGAGCCCCAGACCCTTGACGTTCTTCAGCAGAACGGCATTTCCGGACGTAATGATTCCCTGTAACTCGGCGGGCGAATAGGTCGAAAGAATCATGCGGGCCGTATTGCCGCCCACGCCCGAAACGCTAATCAACAACCGGAACAACTCCCGCTCGACCTTCGTCGCGAAACCGTAGAGCAACTGCGCATCCTCGCGCACGACATAATGGGTGTAGAGCATCGCCTCGTCGGCATGCTCGATCGCCGTGAAGGTTTCCAGCGAGATTTGGAGATAATACCCAACCCCGCCGACGTCGATGACCGCATAGGTCGGAGCCGCTTCGGCCACTTTGCCGCGAATGTATTCGTACATAAAATTTCGTCTATTTTTTCACCAATCAAACACTTGGTTTCGACACTGTTTTCAAATCCGAGTGTCGTTGCTCGCGGCCTTTGGCCGTGTATTCAGTTTTGACCCACCCCCGCACCCCCGCCTTGGCGGGAGCTTCGATCGGGAGACTGACAACGAATCGAGCTTCTCCGCTCCCCAAAAGCTGCAAAAACTGCAGCCGACACCGGAAAGCAAGCACGACAACGGATTTTTTGACTGTCGTGAGACAAAAGTAAAGATTTTTTTCTACCTTTGTATTTCAAACGCAGAAAATAAACTAACGAACAAAATTCAAGTATTCTTTTATGAAAAAAACGCTTTTCACGATCGTCGCTGCATGCTGCATGATGGCTTGCGGCACGAAATCCGCGGAAACGACGGCTGAAAACGCCGATGCGGCGAATCCCGTACAATCGGGAGCGGGCGAAATCGCTTACGTTCAGGTCGAAGCCGTTTTGGCCCAGTGCGACCTCTACAAGAACGAAGGCGCCGCCCTCCAAGAAAAGACGCAAAAGGCCCAAAAGAGCTGGGCGCAACGCGAAAAAAGCCTGCAAGCCGAAGCTGCCCAGTTGCAGGAAAAATATCAGAAAGGACTGATTACGACCAACGATGCACAAGCCCAGCAGCAAAGCATCGAGAAACGGGTAGCCGCTTACCAGAACTCGGCCCAAAAAGAGGCCCAGACACTCGACGAGGAGAATTTCGTGTTCACCAATCGGGCGCAAGATCTGCTCCAGCGTGCCGTGGAGGCAATTAACGCCGACAAAAAGTACAAGATGATCGTCAATGCCTCGGCGCTGATCGATGCCGACACGACGCTCAACATCACCCCGATCGTGCTGGCGAAAGTCAACGAACTCTACGCCGCCGACCAGAAAGAGGCGAAAAAATAGCGCGATTTTCCATCGCTTCGACAACCGTTCCGGCTTCCGGTGTTTCCGGAGCCGGAATTTTTCACTACTTTTGCATCCGGAAAGCTAAACGCACAACACGACCATGGGTTTCGTACCGTTCACGTTCATCGACCTGCTCGACATCCTCTTGGTGGCCGTCATCATGTACTGGATCTACCGCATGACGAAGGGCACCAACGCACCTTATATTTTATCGGGCATCATCGCCGTCTATCTGCTATGGGTGGTCGTGCGGACGTTGAACATGGAGTTGCTGTCGAGCATCCTCGGACAGTTGATCTCCGTGGGCGCCATCGCGCTGTTGATCGTCTTTCAGCCCGAATTGCGTCGATTTCTCCAAATGATCGGCATGCGGCAGAAACAGTTCAATTTCATCACCCGCTTCTTTTCGACCGGCGAAGACCGCGTGAAAACGAACGTCAGTCCGATCGTTACGGCCTGCAGCGAAATGGCAGACGAGCGCACCGGTGCACTTATCATCATCGGCCAGCAGAGCGACCTGCGGCTGATTGCCGAAGGCGGCATCCCGATCGACGCCAAAGTTTCCGTCCCGCTGCTCAAAAACATCTTCTTCAAGAACGCCCCGCTGCACGACGGGGCCATCATCATCGAAGGCGACCGCATCGTCGCCGCGAAGTGCATCCTGCCCGTAACGCAAAGCGACGTGCCCAAATCCTACGGCACCCGTCATCGCGCCGCCATCGGCATGAGCGAGATTTCGGATGCCATCATTATCGTGGTTTCCGAAGAGACGGGACATATTTCGGTGGCGCAGGGCGGCAATCTGCATCGCAACATCGACGCGGCCCGCTTGCAGCAGCTGTTGCAACGTTATTTGGTCATCAATACCCACAAACATTCGAAAAAGGAGGTGGCAGAATAGCCGGCCCGACGCGGCGCTCCTTATTTATATTTATATATTGCCCCCTCTTAATAAAAATTTCCGAGCCAATCGGTTCGAGGTTCCGGATAAAGCCCCTCCCGAGGGAGGGGTTTGGGGTGGGGTCAGAACTGCATACGACGCCGCAGGCGGCGAGCGACGACGTTCGGATGATAAAACAACGTAGAAAAACGTCGGTACCGGTTAATAAAATGCGAAACAAAACATGCTCAAAGCAGGACATAGTTGTAAATTGACGGTCAGCCGTCTTTCGGAATACGGCGTCTATCTTGCGGACGACGAAGGGAACGAAGTGTTGTTACCGAACCGATATACTTCGCTCGCCGACCGAACGGGCGACGAAAAAAAGGTCTTCCTCTATCACGACTCCGAAGACCGGTTGGTCGCCACCACCGAAACACCCCTGCTGCAAGCCGGCGAAGCGGGCTACTTGGAGGTGGTCGATAAAACGGCGCACGGGGCTTTCCTCGACTGGGGACTGCACGGCAAGGATTTGTTCCTCCCCAACCGCAACCAACAGGGCGGCATACTCGTCGGACACCGTTACATCGTCTACCTCTACGAAGACAACATCACGGGCCGTTGCGTCGCGACGTGCAAACTCAAATCGTTCATCAACAACGACCTCATCACGGTCAAACCGCGCCAGCAGGTGCAGTTGCTCGTCGCGTCGGAAAGTCCGATCGGTTACCGCGTCATCATCGACAACCGCCATTGGGGGATGCTCTACCGCAACCAGTTGTTCCGTCCGATCGCAATCGGCGACCGGTTGACCGGTTACGTGCGCCGCATCACCGACGACAACCGCATCGACGTCAGCCTGCAACAGGAGGGGTACGCTCAAGTACAAGCATCGGCCGAACAGCTGCTCCGGCTGTTGCACGAAAACGGCGGCCGACTAGCGCTCAACGATGACAGCACGCCCGAGGAGATCGCCCGCCGCACGGGGATGAGCAAAAAGGTATTCAAACGTTCGTTGGGCATGCTGCTGAAAAGCGGTTCGGTAACGATGGACGACAACGGCATCCAAATTCGCGAATAGCTTATGGCCGATCTGCATACAGCCGAGCGGGTCTCGGCGGAAGCCTCCGACAATTTCGTATTCCAGCGTTCGCTGCTGGCCTACCACGCCGCCGCGGAACGGCTGTCGGGCAAGGTGTTGGAAATCGGCACCGGAACCGGCTACGGCATTCGGGTCGTGGCGCCGCATGCCGAACGGTTCGTTACGCTCGACAAGCACCGTCCGGCGAATCTGCCGGAGCTGCAACGTCAGGCGCCGAACGTCGAATTCCGCACAGCGACGGTTCCGCCCCTGCCTTTCGACGATAACACGTTCGACTTCGTAATCTCGTTCCAAGTCATCGAACACATCGAACAGGATGCCCGATTCGTGCAGGAAATCCACCGCGTATTGCGCCCGGGCGGCCGATTCATCGTAACGACGCCCAATACTCCGATGTCGCTCACGCGCAATCCGTGGCACGTGCGGGAATATCGGGCCGAGGAGCTCCGAACTTTGCTGCAAGGGCCCTTCGCGCAGGTCGAAATGCTCGGCGTAACGGGCAATGACCGTGTGATGGAGTACTACGAACGCAACCGCGAAGGGGTGCGGCGCATCACCCGATTCGACCTGTTCGATCTGCAACATCGGCTGCCCCGCCGGCTGCTGCAACTTCCGTACGACCTACTCAACCGGCTGAACCGCCGCAAGCTGCTGAAACAAAATCGAGAATTGACGACCGCCATCCGCATGGAAGACTATCGGATCGTTCCGGTCGATGACCGGTGTTTCGATCTCTTTTTCGTAGCGGAGAAAAAGGCGTAATCGAAAAAATGGCGATTATATACAAATTTACACCGACGGAAATCCAAAGCCGTAAGACCTTGCGGGTTCCGACGGAAGTCCCCGCCAAGGCGGGGGTTTGGGGGTGGGTCAAATCTGCAAACGCGGCTTCGCCGCGAGCGGCACGACCGATGGCAATGTAAAACCATTCGCCAACTCGATTCGGTGTAAAATGGTATATAGCTACCAAAAAATTTGTGCGGAACGTAAAATTTACTTACTTTTGCGTCTCGGGTGAGTCTTATACGACCAGCTCCCGCAGAATCCCCCAGGCGAGGAATCGAGCAAGGGTATGCGGTCGTAGCGGTGCGATATAAGGAGCTCACCCTTTTTTCGTGGCCGTACCCGAATGCCTATCCCCTCTTTCGTTTTGCTACTTTACAAAAAATCACTATTTTTGTAAGAATTATCTTTCGGGCTTCGAAAGGAAGCCCGATGCAACTGAAAATAATACAAACGTCATGGACATACTTGCCAGTTTAATCAAAGCCGTGTTCGGCTCCAAGGCCGACAAAGACCGCAAGGAGATCGAACCTTACGTCTTGAAAATCAAGGAGGTCTATCCGACCATCGAGGCGCTTTCGAACGATGAACTGCGTGCCCGCAGCGAAGGGCTCAAAAAACAGATCGCCGATTTCATCGCTCCCGACGAAAACCGAATCATCGAACTGAAGGCCACCCTCGAAAAGCCCGAAACTTCGCTCGACGAGAAGGAGCGCATCTCCAAAGAAATCGACGAAACGACGAAACGCATCGACGAGAAAATCGAGGAAAAACTCGATCAGCTGCTGCCCGAGGCGTTCGCCATCATGAAGGATACGGCCCGCCGCTTCGCCCAAAACGATGAAGTGGTCGTTACGGCGAACGACTTCGACCGCAACCTCGCCGCAACGAAGGATTTCGTCCGCATCGAGGGCGACAAGGCCATTTATTCGACCCATTGGACGGCCGGCGGCAACGACATCAAGTGGGACATGATCCACTACGACGTGCAGTTGTTCGGCGGCGTGGTGCTCCACAAAGGCAAAATCGCCGAGATGGCGACCGGCGAAGGCAAAACCCTCGTGGCGACCCTTCCGGTTTTCCTCAATGCACTGGCCAAGAAGGGCGTGCACCTCGTTACGGTCAATAACTACTTGGCTAAGCGCGACTCGGAATGGATGGGCCCGATGTACGAATTCCACGGACTTTCGGTCGCCTGCATCGACGACACGCAACCCAACTCCGAAGCCCGTCGCCAAGCCTACATGGCCGACATCACATTCGGCACGAACAACGAATACGGCTTCGACTACCTGCGCGACAACATGGCGTCGTCGCCCAAAGACCTCGTGCAGCGCAAGCACCATTTCGCTATCGTCGACGAGGTGGACTCGGTGCTGATCGACGATGCCCGTACGCCGCTCATCATCTCGGGCCCCGTTCCCAAGGGCGACGACCAACTGTTCGAACAGTACCGGCCGGCCATCGAACACCTCTACAACCTCCAAAAAGGATTGGTTACGTCGCTGTTGGCCGAAGCGCGCCAGCTCATCAACGAGAACAAGACCGACGAGGGCGGCGTAAAGCTCTACCGCACCCACAAGGGTCTGCCGAAGTACAAGCCCTTAATCAAATATCTGTCCGAAACGGGGGTCAAGGCGTTGATGCAGAAGACCGAAAACACCTACATGCAGGACAACAACCGCCGGATGCCCGAAATCACGGACGATCTCTATTTCGTCATCGACGAAAAGCTGAATTCGGTGGAACTCACCGACAAGGGCCACGAGGCGCTGTCGAAATACTTCAACGAGGACGGATTTTTCGTGCTGCCCGACATCGGGGCAGAGGTGGCCGAGTTGGAGAAAAGCGGACTTTCTGCCGAAGAACGTGCACAGAAACGCGACGAAATCATCAACGAATACACCATCAAGTCGGAACGGGTCCACACGGTCATCCAGCTGTTGAAGGCTTATGCGATGTTCGAAAAGGACATCGAGTACGTGGTGATGGACAACAAGGTGAAGATCGTCGACGAACAGACGGGCCGTATTCTCGAAGGCCGCCGCTATTCGGACGGACTGCACCAGGCTATCGAAGCCAAAGAGCACGTCAAGGTCGAGGCGGCGACGCAGACGTTCGCCACCATCACGTTGCAGAACTACTTCCGCATGTATCATAAGCTGGCCGGTATGACCGGTACGGCCGAGACGGAGGCATCGGAGTTCTGGAGCATCTACAAACTCGACGTCGTGGTCATCCCGACCAACCGTCCGGTCATCCGCGACGACCGTCAAGATTTGATTTACAAGACCAAACGCGAAAAATACAACGCCGTGATCGAAGAGATCGTGCGGTTGGTCGGCGAAGGCCGGCCGGTGCTGGTGGGTACGACCTCGGTCGAAATATCCGAGCTGTTGAGCCGCATGTTGAAATTGCGCGGCATCAAACATAACGTACTGAATGCCAAGCAGCACCAACTCGAAGCCCAGATTGTGGCCGAGGCAGGTCGTTCGGGACAGGTAACCATTGCGACCAACATGGCCGGACGCGGTACCGACATCAAGCTGACGCCCGAAGTACGCGAAGCGGGCGGTTTGGCCATCATCGGCACGGAACGCCACGAGAGCCGACGGGTCGACCGTCAGTTGCGCGGCCGTGCCGGACGTCAGGGCGACCCGGGTTCGTCGCAATTCTTCGTCTCGCTCGAAGACAACCTGATGCGTCTGTTCGGTTCGGGCCGAATCGCCACGATGATGGATCGCATGGGGCTGAAAGAGGGCGAAGTCATTCAGGCGAAGATGATGACCCGCGCCATCGAACGGGCCCAGAAAAAGGTCGAAGAGAACAACTTCGGTATCCGCAAACGGCTGTTGGAATACGACGACGTGATGAACTCGCAGCGCGAAGTGATCTACACGCGCCGCCGCCATGCCCTCTACGGCGAACGCATCGAAATCGACCTCAACAACATCATGTACGACTATGCGGACAACTTCGTCGAGACCCATCGCGGCATCGACTTCGAAGATTTCCGCTTCGAGCTGATCCGTGAGGTGGCCATCGAACCGACATTCGACCAGCCGATCTACGAAGATGCCAAACCCGAAGAACTGGCCGACTGGATCGTCAAAGACTTGAAAGCGCTTTATGCCCGACGTGCGAAAGCTGTTGCGGACACGGTGCGTCCGGTCATGCAACGTGTTTACGAAGACCGGAAAGACCAGCTGGATTCGAATATCTACATTCCGGTAACGGACGGGCACTTGGGCTACAACATTCCGGTCAATCTGCAAAAGTGCAAGGACACGGACGGTGCCGAAATTTTCCGTGTATTCTCCAAAGTGGTGATGTTCACCTCGATAGACGATGCTTGGCGCGAACATCTGCGCGAGATGGACGACCTGCGCCAAAGCGTGCAGAACGCCACCTACGAACAGAAAGACCCGTTGCTGATTTACAAATTCGAATCGTTCGGGCTGTTCTCGAAGATGCTCATCAAGGTCAATCGCGAGGTGCTTTCGATTCTCAATCGGGCTTTCGTCCCCGTACGCGAACAAGGAGCCGAAACGGCGCAACGTCAGCAACAGCAGCGCGACCGTGCGAAAGTGGACGTCAACAAGTTGCAGGCTTCGCGCATGCAGGCCGCCGCACAGGCGGGCCAGCAAGACCGTCAAAAGACGATGCCCATCCAAGCGGAAAAGAAAATAGGCCGCAACGACCCGTGTCCCTGCGGTTCGGGCAAAAAGTACAAGAACTGCCACGGAAAAGGACTGTAACCGATGGGCTACCAAGAGGAAAAGCAACAGCAATTAGACCTGCGCTATCTGCGCATGGCGCGCATTTGGGCGGAAAACTCCTATTGCGTGCGGCGAAAGGTCGGGGCACTAATCGTCAAGGACAAGATGATTATCTCGGACGGCTACAACGGTACGCCGTCGGGCTTCGAAAACATCTGCGAAGACGAAGCGGGTCATACGAAGTCTTATGTGCTTCATGCCGAGGCCAATGCCATCACCAAAGTGGCGAAGTCGGCGAACAACTGCGACGGTTCGACGCTCTACATCACGGCGGCCCCCTGCATCGAATGTTCGAAACTGATTATTCAGGCCGGCATCAAACGGGTCGTCTACTCCGAGGATTACCGTTCGGAGGAGGGGTTGGCGCTTCTGCGCCGTGTCGGCATCGAATGTATCAAATACGACCTCGACGAGGCGGCGATTTGACGGCCGAACCGATTACAGCTATACAAAGGAGCGGGCGTTGCACAATCATGTAACGCCCGCTCTCTTTCTATCGACGCCTGTCGATGCCGCGAAACGAAACAACGCCCGCGGATAAGCGGCATCAGAACGGCAAATCATCGGGATCATCGGCCGGAACCGACGGAGCGGCGGCCGACGACGGCTGTTCGGCAGCGGGACGCGGAGCCTGATAAGCAGGCTGCGAACCGTAACCGCTCTGGGCCTGCGGCGAAGCTGCACCCTGCGATGCACTCCCAGCCGGTGCGCTGCCGTAATTGCGGCCACCGCCCTGCGGCTGACCGTAGCCGACACCGTCGGACGGCACGGCCGCATTGTTGTCGCCGCGACGCCCCAACAAATTCATCGTATCGGCGAGAATCTCCGTCGTATAACGCTTGTTTCCATCCTTGTCCGTCCATTCGCGCGTACGCAACCGGCCCTCGACATAAATCTGCGAACCCTTGTGCACGTAACGGTCGACGACATCGGCCAATCCGCGCCACAACGTAATCGAATGCCATTCGGTATGTTCTTTCGTCTCGTTCGTCTGTCGGTCGAACATCCGTTCGGTCGTCGCCAAACGCACCCGAGCCACTTTCGTTCCGTTTTCGAGCGCCCGCACTTCGGGGTCGAGCCCCACGTTGCCGATCAATATTACCTTATTAACCATATATTTCCCTTATTTGAGATTTTCAATCATCTTGCAGAACAGGGTCTCCATCCGCACGCCGGCCTTACGCCCCTGCAACTGGACATCCTCGTGATCGCCCACTTCGTCCGACAGCCCGCAGTTGGTAATGACCGATACGCCGAACACCGGTATCGACATGTGGCGGGCCACAATCACCTCGGGCACGGTCGACATGCCGGCCGCATCGCCGCCGATGACCTTGAAATAACGATACTCGGCCTGCGTTTCGAAAGTCGGGCCCGTACCGCCGACGTACACGCCGTATTGCAGTTTGATGTGTTCGTCCTCGGCAATTTTCGTCGCCAAAGCGATCAACTCCTTGTCATAACAGTTGTGCATATCCGGAAAACGCGGCCCCAACTCTTCCAGATTCGGCCCGATCAACGGATTGGGCAGCAGATTGATGTGGTCGGTGATAATCATCAAATCGCCCACGCGGAAAGTCGGATTGATTCCGCCCGAAGCGTTCGACACGAAGAGATAACGGATGCCGAGCTGTGCCATCACACGCACAGGCAACGTAACCTGCGACATGGCATACCCTTCGTAATAATGGAACCGTCCCTGCATGGCCACGACACGGCGACCGGCAATCGTTCCGAAAATCATCTGACCGGCATGGCCCTTGACCGTCGACTGCGGAAATTCGGGAATATCCTTATAATCGACAATCGCTTCCGCTGCGATTTTATCGGCGAAACCGCCCAATCCCGTACCCAGAATAATGCCCACTTCGGGCTGAAAACCTGCGATGCGGCTGCGAAGATACTCCGCCGCCCGATTAATCTTTTCTAACATCTTTTTCCAATTTTTGCAGAAAATCCGCTGCCGAATCCTCTATAAATGAGATATTGATCGGTTGATAATACAATCGGCTGCGCACCTCGGGCGGGATGCGATCGGGACGGAGCATCTTCACGGCATCCTTCTCGGTCGTTACGATCACGGCATCGGGATAACGGGCCAACAACTCGGACAGGCGGTGCATGTCGCCGACCCGATAGACGTGGTGATCCTCTACGGTTACGGCCTCCACCAACTTGTATTGTTCGCGCAACGTGTCGAGAAACGGCTTCGGATTGCCGATGCCCGACAGCGCAATCACCTTCCGATCCGCTCCCAGAGCCTCGTGCGGCGCTTCGGCCGGATAGACCGGCTGGGGCTGGAAACTCTCGAAACGGGTATAATAGATACGCTGATAAGCGTACTGAATCAAAACCTTGTGGAACAAACGCCGTTCGAGCGGCGTCATGTTGGAGGGACACTTCGTAACGACGAAATAGTGGGCCCGGTGCAACGATTCGGGCACGTCGCGCAACGTGCCGAGCGGCAGCATCTTATCGTACTGGATGGGACGCGAAGCATCGACCATCACGATATTGATTTTCGCCTCGACGTAGCGATGCTGGAAGCCGTCGTCCATGATAATCAAGTCGACTTCGGGATGCTCCGTCCGAAGCCGGCGGATACCGTCCGACCGTTTCTCGCACACGACGACCACCGTTTCGGGGAATTTGCGTTTGATTTGCAACGGTTCGTCGCCCACATCGCGATAGTGCGAATCGACGGCGACCTCCCGATAGCCTTTGGTTCGGCGTCCGTAACCGCGCGACAGCAAGGCCACATTGTGCATCTGGGACATGTAGTCGATAACGAGTTCGGCCATCGGAGTTTTGCCCGTTCCCCCGACGGTGATGTTACCGATGCAGACAATCGGAATATCGAAACGCTCGCTCTTGAGCAGTCCCTTATCGAAAAGGGTATTGCGAAACCTGACCCCCATCTTGTACAAGGCGGCTGCCGGCGCAAGCAGTATATCCAACATGATGTATCCGTTTTATCTCTTTATCTGCGACCGGTTTCCCCGAACGGAACGAACCGTTTTCCGCCCGAAGCGCATCCGATCGCGACCCTTACTGTACGCTCTTACAAAAGTAGTCATAATGTTCGGAAAATCAAAACGAAAAGCGACAAATTTCGGGCCGGCGGGACAAAAAGGCGAAAGAGTTACCGATTTTCCGCATTTTTTTGCGTAAATTTGTCTCCGGTTATGAAAAATTCGAACATACTGATTTGCGCCCTGCTGTGGATGGGCTTGGCGTGTCCGTCTTGCACGCCAAAAAATGGAGAAGACGAAGAAACTCCCCACAACATCGTATACGGCATCGTGGCCGACGACTACCGGCTGGAAACGGGCGAAGTAGCCCACGGCGAGACGATGAGCAAGCTGTTAGGCAATTTCGGCATCACGCCGGCGACCGTCGATCGGCTCGATCGGGCATCGAAAGAGGTGTTTCCGCTCCGCAACATCCGCGCCGGACACAAGTACACCGCCTTCATCCACGAAGATTCGCTCCATGCGCCCCATCTCGACCACTTGGTCTATGAATGCAACCGCACCGATTACGTCGTTTTCAGTTTCATCGACGACTCGATCGCCGTGCATCAAGAGACGAAGCCCTACACGCTGCGACGCACCAAGAAGAGCGCCGTAATCAACTCGTCGCTCTGGGGCGCCATCATGGAACAAAACCTCCCCTATGCGCTCGCCGCCGAAATGGAGGATGTCTATCAATGGACGATCGACTTCTTCGGCATCCAGAAAGGCGACAGCTTCACGGTCATCTACGACGAACGCTTCATCGACGACACGGTATCGGTGGGCATCGGGCAAATCTGGGGCGCGCGATTCACCCAGAACGGCAAAGACTATTACGCCATTCCGTTCCATCAGAACGGCAAGGTGCGCTACTGGGAGGCCGACGGCAACAGCCTGCGCAAACAACTGCTCAAGGCACCGCTGAAATACACACGCATCAGCTCCCGCTTCTCCTACGCCCGCAAACATCCGATTTATAAGGTTTACCGGCCCCATACGGGCGTGGACTACGCCGCACCGAAAGGCACGCCCGTACGGGCCGTAGCCGACGGCGTGGTCGTCTTCAAAGGCTGGGGCGGCGGAGGCGGCAATACGCTGAAAATCAAACACGCCGGCAATCTGCAAACCGGCTATCTCCACTTGAGCGGCTATGCCAAGGGAATCGCCAAAGGCACACGGGTCGTTCAAGGGCAGTTGATCGGTTACGTGGGCTCTACGGGGGCCTCCACCGGGCCGCACCTCGACTACCGCATCTGGAAGAACGGCACCCCCATCGACCCGCTGAAAATTCCGCAGGAACCGGCCGAACCCATTGCGAAAGAGCAGCGTGCCGCATTCGAATTCGTACGCGACCGCATCATGGCCGAGCTCAACGGCGAGGTGAAGGACGAAGAACGCATCACCCGACTGGATTCGCTGGAGTTGCTCGGATTCGGTTCGTCGCCGACTGCATCGGGAACCGCCGCCGAACAACCCGTTCAGAAAGAGGGAACCGCAGCTCCTGCGCAAGCCGGAAAGAAATAACCCAGTTATGGCACAGCGTACGGCGGTCATTATCGTAGCGGGCGGCAGCGGAACACGCTGCGGCGGCTGTCTGCCCAAACAATTCCGGTTGTTGGGCAATCGGCCCGTGCTGGCCCGCACGATCGACCTGTTCGCCACTACCCTGCGCGGAACGGAAATTGTCGTCGTTCTTCCGGCCCGATACATCGACTTCTGGAAAGACTTTTCCGCCCGTTTCGAGGTACCGGCTCACACGACCGTCGCGGGCGGCGAAGAGCGTTTCCATTCGGTGAAGAACGGATTGGCCGCCCTCCGAACCAACCCCGAATTGATCGCAGTGCATGATGCCGTGCGCCCGTTCGCAACGCCGGAAATGATTCGCCACGTCATCGCCGAAGCCGAATCGACCGGCGCCGCCATTCCGGCGATCGCTCCCGTCGATTCATTCCGCGAGACCGACGGCGAGGGTTCGCACATCATAGACCGGAGCCGCCTGCGCATCGTCCAAACGCCGCAGGTTTTCCGCGCCGATTGGTTGACAGAGGCTTATCGGGCCGAGTTCGACCCGCGATTCACCGACGATGCTTCGGTCGTCGAAGCCGCCGGTCATTCCGTGCGATTGGTCGAGGGCGAACGGACGAACCTCAAACTCACCACGTCCGAGGATTTCGATCTGGCCGAGGCCCTGCTCGCGATGCAAGCCGATCAGGAGGCAACCGACTCGGACAAAGCGCACCTGCAACAAGCGAACGCCGAATAAAAATGACATGATAACCGTCTACAAATACCGTTTCGACCGCCGAACGCTCTACTGGACGTTCGCCCACTTGATCGTCTTCACGCTGATGGGCGTCGGGCTGTACTATCTCTACGAAGGCGGTTATTTTTCGGCTTGGTTCACGTCGTTCATTGTCGCTGCGGTCGCACTGATGGCGCTTTCGATTCCTCGCAAAATCATCGTCAAGGACGATACGGTCGAAATCCGCTGTCTGCTCGACATCACCGAAATTCAACGCGCAGACATCAAGGCCGTCCGCCCGATCACTGACCTGCGACGCATGAAATGGATGATTCCGCTTTTCGGCGCATGCGGATTTTTCGGCTATTACGGCTACTTCCTCGACTTGCGGCGGTTCGAGCGGGTGCGGATTTACGCCTCGGTCTGGCGCAATTTCGTCGAAATCGAGGATCGTTACGACGAGCGGATTATCGTCTCCTGCCCCGACGTCGAACGGTTGGTCGCAGAGCTGGCCCCGGCAGAGAATCCTGCCGACGCCGAATCCGAATGACGGAAATGCCGAACTGCCTGAAAGTCCGGACGGAATTTTGCATTTTTCAAATAAAACCTTTATATTTGCTCATGCGCATTGCCCATGCGTACGAGCCGTACGGGAAGCCGGAAACAGGTTCGAACAAAGAGTGTACGACATACGACTTTATTCACCCAAATTCTAATAATGCCATGTTCAAAAAATTCCTGTTTCTGATGGCGGCTGCGGCCGTTTTTTCGGGGGGGGGAATGCAGTAGCACAGTCCCTCGAACCCGATTTCGAAGGTGAAGTCATGGGGGTCTTCCCCGACGGCTCGGCGAAAAAGCTCGAAAAACACAACGTGAAGATGCGCACCGGCGCAGGATTCTACATCGCCGGTTTCGCGGCCAGCAAATCCAAAACCAAAGTGATCGTCGACGGAAGCAGCGCCCAAGTTCGCTTCCAAAACGGCCAACCGCCCGTATTGATCGTACGCGCCGCGGACAACAAGGCCGACCCTATGTCCATCGTGCGCATATTCCGCATGAAAGCCAACAAGAAACAACGGGCGGCCGTCATCTCGGCGGTGGGTTCGTTTTCGGTAACCTCCAACCAGATGGATTACCTTCCGTTCACGGCGAAAAAGTACGGCGAGAGTTCCTATTACCTCACGTTCGACGAAACTCCGGCCGGCGAATACGGCGTCATCGTCTCGAACCCCAACAACGTGGATGAAAAGATGGTGATCGTCTCGACCTTCGCCATCGAAGGCTCGGAGGAGGAGATGGGAAAGGGAACGAAAGAGGAGCCAAAAGAAGAGCCGGAACAAGCCTGATAAACGCTTGACCGGAAGTCCCCCGTATCCGCGAACGATTCGCAAACCGAAAAGGCAAAGCCCGATCGAATAAATTTGGCAATTTTTTCGGTTTGTGTTATATTTGCATCCGAATCAACACCTGAATTGCCTATGATCGAATAACAAAAAGAACTTACAAAAGCCAATCTCGGCAGGATAATCGACTTGCCGATCACATAAAAAGCGTTATTTTTATTTCTGGTCGCTAAAACTTCCACTTTTACAGGACCCCAAGGAATAAAGTTTGACGCTCACGTGGTTTTCCGCGTGGGCTTTATTCTGTTTTTTGGGGAAATGGTTGTGGAAGACCGTAGCGACCGAAAACAAAAATATTGTCCCACGTTTTTTATGCTCGTAAACGAACGAATTTTTATTCAGACCGTGGGGCCGGTCGCAAAATCCAAACTCAAAAAAATGAAACGAATCTGGATTGTACCGATCAGCCTGCTGCTGATCCTGCTTACCTCCTGCGCCTCGATCTTCAGCGGATCGAAAGCCAAAATCACCCTCACCAACAACAATGTTACGGAGCCGGTCGAACTCAACGTCGACGGAAAAATCTACTCCGATGTCTATTTTCCGAAACAGGTGCGCATCAAACGCGGTTTCAAATCCACGAAAATCACCGCCAAAGCGCCGAGTTATGAAACGGGAGAAATAACCGTCGATAAAAAATTAAACGGGGTTTCGATTATCAACCTCACCAACCTGATCGCATGGGGTATCGACGCTGCGACGGGCGCTATGATGAAGCCGGAATTCAAGTCCTACTATATCCCCATGGAAGAACGCAAGGAGGAACCGACCAACTATGTCGAACTGCCGCGACAGACGATGCCGCAGCAGGAACCCGCCGGCCGTGTGAGCCGCGACCATGCAGGCCAAACCGACATGGAACGGGCGATCGTCCGCTGGTATTTCGATTCCGACCCGCGCGGCGCACGCATCTTCTGGCGCGTCATTTCGAGCGTTCCGGCCGAAGTCAAGAACACGAACGAAGCCTATCTGATGACGACCCCGTTCGAGGAGACCCGTTCGTTCAATATCTTAGGTCTGACCTACGAGAACTCGCGCGACGTACAGATCGAAATCAAAATCACCAAGCGCGGCTACGAAGACCAAATCAAGCGTTTCAACGTACGCCAAGCCCTCGATCAACAGGAAATCAGCGGATTCTTCGAACTGGTACCCAAAGAGGAATAGTCCGACGCACCGACATCGGACGATCATGCTATCGTTAATGAACAAACATTCGTAAAATCATGAAAAAGACCATTTTCCTATTTTCGGTCATCGCTGCCTTATGCACCACGGCCGAGGCAAAAGGGCCTATCCGCACGGCACCGGTCTACCAGACCGTAACGCTGATGAGCGAACCCGCCGGAGCACGTGTCTATTTGAACGGACAGCTGATTTGCGCTTCAACCCCGGGCGTGGCGACCATTCCTTGCTCGGGTGTCATCACACCTGCCGGCAAGAAAGACCTCGCCGCCGCCCTCAAACGCACCCAATACGAAAGCAGCATCCATTTGGTTTACGAGCTCGATGGGTACATGCAGGACGAGGAGCTGTTGGTACCGACGGTAACGCCCGTGAAAGGCGTGCTCAACAAGCACACGCAGCTGACTTGGCCGAGCACGGTCATCCACCGGTTCAAGCGCGACCCGCGTGTCCAAAAAGTCTACGACCAAGATCCGACCATCATGGACGGCGAGGCGCGAAATCGCGTCAGCCGCGACAAGGCGGGACAGAGCGCGCTGGAACGCACGATTATCCGCTGGTATTTCGATTCCGATCCGCGCGGTGCACGCATCTTCTGGCGCGTCATTTCGAGCATTCCGGCCGAGGTCAAAAACACGAACGAAACCTATCTGATGACGACCCCGTTCGAGGAGACCCGTTCGTTCAATATCTTGGGCCTGACCTACGAGAACTCGCGCGACGTACAGATCGAAATCAAAATCAGCAAGAAAGGCTACGAAGACCAGATCAAGCGTTTCAACGTGCGTCAGGCCATCGACCAACAGGAGATCAGCGGCTTCTTCGAACTGGTACCCAAAGAGGAGTAACCCGACCCGTCGGAATCCTCCGAACATGAGAGAACGCCGATTCAGTGCATACTGAATCGGCGTTTTCTCTTCGACTGTACTTGCGGCTTAATTGCGGTTCGGCAGGAACGAATACTCTTTCGAATAACCGAGCATCTGCTCGACGTAATTCGCCGGATAAGCGATCTTCACGTCGACGATTCGGCCGTCCTGCTCGACCAACTCGTATTCCGGATTGACGAACCCGCCGTAAGGCTCGATGCCCAAAGCGGCGTAACGTTCGAGCACCTCGTTATGCACGTCAGGATCGACCTTCACGGCATACTGCTCGACCAACTCCTTGCCGGCGTCGTAGTCGCCCTCCGACTTGATGCGCTGCACCTCGTGCAACAACTCGCCGAACAACGCGCGCAGCTTCTCGAAGTCGTTCACGACGACGTAACGTTTGCCGTCCTGCACGACCCATTCGATCACCTTGTCGGCCTGACCGTGTTCGTAACACCATTCGGCAATCAACTTGCGGTTGCGCATGTGCGACTCCTCGACCTGCTTGCCGGGTTCGATGCGCGCCAGCTGAGTCATCAGCCCGTTCATGATGTAGTGGGCATACCCCGCCTTGGCCACATCGAACGACGGCACCAGTCCCAGCTCCACCAACTTGGGGTCGCCTAAATAATACAATCCGAAGAGGTCGGCGCGAGCCTCCTCCAACGTCGAACCGTAGCTTTTCAGTTCGCCGCCCTTGACCCCGGGCGCCAACTGGCCGGAACCATGGCCCAGACATTCGTGCAGATCGGTGTGGAGGTCGTCGGCTAATTTGCCGTATTTTTCCATCCGTTCGCGATCCTCGGCCCGCAAGACGAACTCCTCGTCGAATCCGTTGCCATGCGCCGCCTTGTCGTAAGCATAGGTGATGTTGTCGATGGTTACCGACTTCGAACCGTACTCCTTGCGAATCCAGTCCGCATTGGGCAGGTTGATGCCGATGGGGGTCGCCGGATAACAATCGCCGCCCAACATCGCCACGGTGATGACCTTCGCCGAAACGCCCTTGACCTTCTCCTTGCGATATTCGGGCGCCACGGGCGAGTGGTCTTCGAACCACTGGGCATTTTCGGAGATCACCTCCGTACGATGACAAGCCTCCCGATCCATGAAGTTGACGTTGGCTTCCCACGAAGCTTTGCGGCCCATCGGATCGCCGTAATCCTCGATGAATCCGTTCACGAAATCGACATTCGAGACGGTATCTTTCACCCAACCGATGTTGTAACGGTCGAACTCCTTCAAATCGCCCGTCTCGTAATAGGAAATCAACGCCTCGATATTGGTCTTTTGCGGCTCCTCGGCCACCGTCGCAGCCTTTTTCAACCAATAGACGATCTTCTCGATAGCAGGCGAATACATGCCGCCGAGCTTCCAAACCCGTTCCTGCAACCGGCCGTCCACCTTCGCCAACTGCGAGTTCAAACCGTAGGAAACCGGTTCGGGATTGCCCGCATCGGCCGCGGCCATGTCGGCATAGAAACGCTCAGCTTCGGATTGCGTAACGCCCGCGTAGTAGTTGTTCGACGAAGTAGCAATCAAATCATCGCCTGCGGCTTGGTTGAGTTTTGTTTTGTAAAGCGTCGGATTGAAAATCGCGGCGCAAACCTCCTCAAAAAGGCCGTTCAGCTCGCCGAACCGCTCGGCGGGAATGGTCGATGCCACAGCACGGAAATACGCCTCGCTAAACTCGGGCACGAACTTGTCGTTGGAATAATGATGATGGATGCCGTTGGCGAACCACACCTTTTTCAGATATTTTTCCAACGCCGCCCACTCGGGCACCGTGCGGTCGCCCTCGTAGTGCTCGTAAATCGTCTCCAACGTGCGGCGAATCGGAAGATTGTACTTAAAATTTTGGTCGAAAAGGATGTCCCGGCCGCATTTGGCCGCTTCGGAGAGGTAATAGATCAACTCCTTCTCCTGCAACGGCAACTGTTCGAAGCCCGGCACCTCGTAACGGATGACCTTGATGTCGTCGAACCGATCGACGATCCACGGCGCTTCGTTTTCCGCTTCCGAACGGCGGTCGCAACCGACCGCAACAACAGCAATCATACACATGACTGAAAGAATACGCATTGTTTTCATTTATCGGGTTACTATTATGATGCCAATTTTTATTAACGACTACTCCTTCACGCACGCTTTGTAAATCAACGCCACGGCCGAAACCGAAACACCCTCCTCGCGGCCCTCGAATCCGAGCCGTTCGGTCGTCGTCGCCTTGACCGACACGCGGTCGGCCTCTACGCCCATAGCTGCGGCCATCGCCGCGCGCATCGCATCGACATACGGACGTAATTTCGGCTGCTGCATCCGGATCGTACAGTCCACGTTCCCGATGGCATAGCCCCGTTCGCGCAGGAGCGACGCAACCCGTTGCAGCAGGATTTTCGAGTCGATGCCTGCAAAATCGTCCGACGTATCGGGGAAATGCTGTCCGATGTCGCCCAACGCAGCGGCACCCAACAAGGCATCGCACACAGCATGAATGGCCACATCGCCGTCCGAATGGGCGACGAACCCTTTCGCATACGGAATCCGCACGCCGCCCAACACCAACGGCAACCCCTCGGCCAAGACGTGCACGTCGTATCCGTGTCCTATTCTGAAATCCATGAACAATCGGTATATATATTGCCAAAGTTAGGAAAAATCCATATATTTGCAAAACGAATTTTTTACAAACAGCTATCTCTATGACATAACATTCAACGACATATTTCGGATAATATAAAAAGCATTTGACTTTTATTCTTGCGTCTCGAAACTTCGCAACTTTCAAAGCAATCAAGAGTAGAGGTAAATGCTCACGTTACGGCGTGGGTATTACTCTTTTGATTGATTGCTGGGCATTGCGAAGGCCTCGAGATGACGATTAAAGGGTTTATCCGCGCCTTTCACATTTTAATAATTAACAATATCACAATCATGGAACAGCAATGGGAAACAATTCTCAATTGGGAGGATGTCAAAAAACAAGTAACCGAAGAAATTCTTTCACGAGGATTAAAAGATCCAAACATTCGATTACGTGCCTTGACAAAGGTTGATGCTATAATGCATCGCGATTATCCACAATATGTGGAAAATCCAAATGAGCTCATAATTATCGGTAAAATAAAATTCAAAGAACAAATTGCAGAAAAAAAAGGAAATAAACTTAATCAAGCTGAAAATAGCATAATCAATACGATTTATGATACGATCGACCCTCCACTTCCTATAGCACCGATTCAGAAAAAATATCAAATACATACATGTCCATATTGTTACACTTCACTACGACTTACAGAAGATTTGTATGAATGCGACAATGTGGTTTGTCCACAATGCGGGAACGAATTTCGTAATCCGAAAAAAGAGTTAGATTCAATAAAAAAGCTCACAAAACAAAGCTTTATAATGGATACCACTCTTGAAGGAATGAAGTTGATTTTTTGGATTATACTCACTGCCCTTTTTTTGTATTGCCTATGGAGTTGCCAAACCCAATCTCCACAGAAAAAAGCTTCGTATGAATCAATCGCAATCAATGAAACCCATGTAGAAAAAGGCAAATTTATTGGCACATGGTCCGATGACTTTCAACCACAAATTTTGCACAGAATCGTAATGTTGAAAAATGGAACGTATATCATGCAAGTCGGTGAAAAAGGGTCAGATTATTGGGTTAATGAATGTGATCTGAAAAGGAATGAATCAAACGGTCGAATTCTTTTTTTCAACATGACTGAAGGTTACGACGATTATTACCGATTGGAAAAAAACGGTAATTTATCGGCTTGGGATAATCTCGGATATATCGGAACATATAAAAAATACAAATAATAGAAAGGAAAAACTTGAGCGAATTATTATTTTGAAAAAATTACGAAAAATCCATACATTTGCAAAAAATAAATCCGCTTATGTCAGCAATCACCGCTTTGAATCCCCGCATCGTGTGGGAATTGTTCGATGCCATTACGCAAGTGCCCCGTCCGTCGAAAAAAGAGGGACGCATCATCGAATTCCTCGTGAATTTCGCCCAGTCGCACCAGATCGAATACCGAAAGGACGCCATCGGCAACGTCGTGATGCGCAAGCCCGCCACCGCCGGATTCGAAGCACATCCGACCGTCGTCCTGCAAGCGCACATGGACATGGTGTGCGAGAAAAATTCCGACGTGGAATTCGATTTCGAACACGACGCCATCCGCACCCGCATCGACGGCGAATGGGTCAAGGCCGAAGGGACGACCCTCGGCGCGGACTGCGGCATCGGCATGGCAGCGGCGCTGGCCGTGCTGATCGACCCCGACGTACAACACGGCCCCGTCGAAGCGCTCTTCACCGTCGATGAGGAGACGGGCCTGACCGGCGCTTTCGAATTGGGCGAGGAGATGCTGACCGGAAAATACCTCATCAACCTCGATTCCGAAGACGAAGGCGAACTCTTCATCGGCTGTGCAGGCGGCATCGACACCATCGCGACGTTCCGCTACACGATGGAACCGGCGCCGAAAAACTATGCTTTCTTCCGCGTGGACGTTTCCGATCTGCTCGGCGGCCACTCGGGCGACGACATCGACAAAGGGCGTGTCAATTCCAACAAGACCGTAGCCCGTCTGTTGTGGGACGGCATGCAATCGTGCGAACTGCGGTTGAGCTACTTCTCGGGCGGCAATCTGCGCAACGCCATTCCGCGCGAAGCCTATGCGATCTTCGGTGTGCCCGAACGCTACAAGACTGAGTTTCTGAAACGTTACCGGCTTTTCGCGGCCGATCTCGAAAACGAATTCCGTTTCCGCGAGCCGAATTTCAAAATCACGCTCAACGAGATGCCCTCGGTCGATGAGATGCTGGATGCCAAGACGCAATTCGGGCTGATCTATTCGCTGGTCGGCGTGCCCAACGGCGTGATCGCCATGTCGTTCGCCGTGCCGGGTCTGGTCGAGACCTCGACCAACCTCGCATCGGTCAAGTTCGAGGGGGACGACCGCATCGTCGTTACGTCGTCGCAACGTTCGTCGGTCGAGAGCGCCAAGACCTACGTCATGCAGATGGTCGAATCGGTCTTCGCACTGGCCGGCGCCGACGTCGCCCATTCGGACGGCTACCCGGGCTGGACGCCGAACCCGCAATCGAAGCTGCTGGAAGTAACGGCCGAAAGCTACAAACGGCTTTTCGGCACGGAACCGAAAGTGCGCGCCATCCACGCCGGTTTGGAATGCGGCCTGTTCTTAGAAAAATATCCCGATCTGGAGATGGTCTCGTTCGGGCCCACGCTGCGCGGCGTCCACTCGCCCGACGAACGGCTCGAAATCGCCACCGTCGACAAATTCTGGCGTCTGTTGCTGGAGGTTCTCCGCACGCTTTAATCCATCCATTCATCGGGTCATGCGGTGTTTTTCGGATCGGGGATTCGGTCGCGGAGTGTTGCTTGCGTCGATACTCGTCGGCGTGCCGACCGGCGCAGCCGCACAGGAGTACGTTCGGGAATTTTACCCCTACCAGCGCGATGCCGAAGCCTATGCCCCGATGCTCGAAACCGATACGACACTTTTCTATCGGGCCGTGCAGGTCGCGCCCGACCTTTACGGCGAATGCACGGATTACCACCTGCCGATGGTCGCCCAAGGCCGTCATGGACGCAGCTACCGCGACGAACGCACCCTGCTGAACGGCATGTCCGTCGACAACTACCGCACCCGCTCGCTGCTGCGGATTCTCGGAGCCGACGAAACGTTTCATGCGGGCGCTGCGGCTCCCGACGGCTATTCCGGAGCGATCGACGGCATCCGGCTGCTGCAATTCGACGACGCAGTCCGTTTACGGCCCTACTACACCGCCCTTTCGTTGTCCGAGCGGAATTATCGTTACGGTCTGCGGGCAGGCTGGTCGGGTTCGCTCGGCAAGGATTGGTACGGTTCGGCGGCGATCGATGCCCGAACGGGCCGAGACCTGCATATCGAAGGGGTTTTCACCGATGCCGTAACGGCCGGCATGCGATTCGCCAAACGATTTTCGGATAACCGACGTATCGAAATCAGTCTTGTCGTTCCTTTTTCGATTCGCGGCGGACGTTCTGCCTCGACCCAAGAGGCTTTCCTGCTGACGGGCGACCGGTTCTACAATCCGGCTTGGGGATTCCAGAACGGTAAAGTCCGCAATGCCCGTGTCCGTCGCGAACAGCTGCCGATGGCGCAAATAGCCGGACAATGGAGGATCACCCCCTCGACTGAAATCGCGGCGACGGCCGGTCTCGAAGCGGGCAGTCGGTCATACAGCGGCCTGAACTGGTACGACGCACGCACGCCGCTGCCCGACAACTACCGCTATCTGCCGAGCTACACCGAAGACCGCGCTACGGAGGAGGCATGGCGCAACAACGATCCGCACTACACCCAAATCGACTGGGATCGGATGATCGCCTGCAACCGGCTGGCCGGAGGGCAGGCCGTCTACACGCTCGAAGACCAAATCGAACAACTTTGCCGTATCTATGCCGGTCTGCGTTTCACGACCCAAGCGGCCAACAACCTGCAAATCCGCTACGGCGCCGAATGGCAATACCGCCATGTCCGCCGGTTCAAACGGATGAACGACCTGTTGGGAGCGGACTACGTGATCGACATCGACCAGTATTTGGTGGACGAAGACACCTACGGCAACCTGCTCCAGAACAATCTGCGCAATCCCGACCGCCGCATCGGCGAAGGCGACCGCTTCGGCTACGACTACTCGCTCTGCGAGAGCGAGATACGGGCCTACGTGCAAGTCGCATGGCAGTCCGACCGTTTTCGGGCCGGTGCCTCGGCCGCATTCGGCAGCGCCCTCCGCTATCGAAACGGACACTACGAGAAGGAGCTCTTTCCGGATGAAAATTCCTACGGGCGTTCGCGCCGGATGACCTTCGCTCCGTGGTCGATCCACGCTTATGCCGGATGGGCGATTTCCACCCGCAACTATTTGGAAGTCGCGGCGATGGCGGCCACCTCAGCGCCCGATGCGGAGGAGCTTTTCTACCAACCGCTCTACAACAACCGCACGGTGGATGCGCTCCGCCTCGAACGCCGCTTCGCAGCCGATGCGACGTGGCGGACGACCGGCGAACGGATTCGCTGGCAGGCGACGGCCTTCATCGCTGCATCGGAGGACATCGGCTATACGTCCCGTTACTACGACGATCTGGCTGGCGTCTATTCCGACTTGGCGGTGAGCGGCATGGGCATCTGCACGTTCGGCATCGAGGCAGCAATCCTCGTTCGGCTCGGCAGCCGCTGGCAACTGACGGCGGCAGGCTCGGCCCTGCAAAGCCTTTACATCCATAATCCGACGGTAACGATCATTTCGGACGTGGACAATTCGCCGGTCGATACCGGTTCCGAAAGCTATATGGGCGATTGCCGGCCCGGAGGCGTCCCGCAATGGACGGCCTGTGCCGGAGCGGGCTATTACGGGCCCCGAGGCTGGGGATTCCGGCTGTCGGCCGGCTATGTCGGCGGCCGATACATCGACCCTGAACCCCTTCGGCGGACGCAGCGCATCGCCCGACAAGCCGGTACGACCCCCGAAGCCTTCGCGGCATTCGTAAGTCAGGAACGATTGGACGACGCCTTTACGCTCGATGCCGCGCTGTTCAAGAGCTTCCGCATAGGCGAAGACGCCCGACTGACGATTTCACTGATGGCCCGCAACCTAACCGACGACGTATCGGTTTACGACGGTTACGAATCGAAGCGCATACGTCGTCGCTATGCGGGCGACGTGCAATATCGCGAACCGCAAGCCTCGCACTATACCTATGTCTATCCCCGTTCGTTCTATCTTTCGGTCTCGTGCCGATTCTGAAATCAAATCGCTAAAACCAAACGCATCATGGCAAACTCCAATTTCGTAGATTACGTCAAGATATTCGCCCGCTCGGGGCACGGCGGCGCCGGTTCTGCCCACTTCCGCCGCGAAAAGTTCGTCGCATTCGGCGGCCCCGACGGCGGCGACGGCGGCAAGGGCGGTAGCATCGTGCTGGTGGGCGACCGCCAATACTGGACGCTCATCCACCTCAAATACCAGCGTCATCAATTCGCCGAAGACGGGCAAAACGGCTCGGGCGCTCGTTCGTCGGGCAAGGATGCGCGCGACATCGTGATTCCCGTGCCGTTGGGCACGGTGGCGAAACGGCTCGTCGAAGAGCCCGAAAGCGGCGAACAAACCTACGAAACGGTCGGCGAGGTAACCGCTCACGGCGAACGGTTAGTGCTGCTCAAAGGCGGACGCGGCGGTCTCGGCAACTGGCACTTCAAAAGCGCGACGAACCAGACCCCGCGCTATGCGCAGCCCGGCGAGGAGGGCGACGAAGGCACGTTCATCCTCGAACTGAAAGTGTTGGCCGATGTCGGGCTCGTCGGGTTCCCGAATGCGGGCAAATCGACCCTGCTATCGGTCGTCTCGGCCGCCAAGCCGAAGATCGCCGACTACGCATTCACGACATTAGAGCCTAATTTGGGCATCGTCGAGGTGCGCGACGGCAAATCGTTCGTCATGGCCGACATCCCGGGGATCATCGAAGGGGCCCACGAAGGCAAGGGATTAGGAACCCGCTTCCTGCGCCATATCGAACGCAATTCGGTGCTGCTCTTCATGATTCCGGCCGACAGCGACGACCTGCGCAACGATTATGAAATTCTGCTGGGCGAGCTGACGCAATACAATCCCGAGCTGTTGGACAAACGGCGGCTGTTGGCCATCACGAAGTGCGACCTGCTCGACGACGCGTTGATGGAGGAGATGCGGGCGCACCTGCCCGAGGGTTTGCCGACGGTATTCATTTCGTCGGTTTCGGGGTTGCACATCGCCGAACTGAAAGACCGCCTCTGGGAGGCGCTGCAAGAGGAATAAGCCGCCGCCGACGGGCGGATTCAGGGCTCCGAATCGAAATTTACTTCGCGATTGACCACCCGCAGGGTGTATTTGCCGTTGAAGCAGTCGACGACCCCGCAAATCGAACCCTTGCCTTCGGGCAGGGGTTCTTTCGCATAGGAGCAGCCGCCCGAAGTCCGGACGAGGAACGTATGCCCCGCCTCATCGACGATCGTCCGCTCGGTATCGACATACCGGCCGGTCTCCGGATTCCGATCGCACCAACTCCCCCGCTCACGGAAATGCACGTTCCGCACCTGTATATAGGTATCGACCAGCTCGGCCCCAATGCCGTCGAGCGAAACGACGCGCGGTTCCGGAGCCGACGGGTAATCCTCGCCCCGATGCAGATGCGCGGCGACCGCCTCCTTGTCGATGCCGAATCCGTAGGCCGACGGTTCAGCGCCGATCACGATTTTCCCGCCGTAATCGTACAACCGTAACCCGTTGCAATAGAGCACGACCGTAGCGCCGAACGGATAGCGGTCGGCCAACCGTGCGGCATCGGCAAAAATCGTGATGCCGCCGGTTTCATCCTCGATGACGAGCGAGCGGCTCCATTCGCCGTAACGGTCGTTCGCGACGACGCGGCCCCGCACGACAATCGCTTCGGTCAGCAAACGGCTCTCGCCCTCGCCTTGCGATTTCAGCCAAGCGATGCTGCAGGTCTCCTCTTTTCCGGGGTCATCCAGCCCGTCCGAACGGCTGCAACCGACCGCCCAACCGAGCGTTGCGGCCAACAACAGGCTAATGAATGCAATCGGTTTCATCGCGCAATTTAATCAGATAACGGCCGCCCGCCTGCTCCTCGCGCTGCAAGATGCCCACGAGCGAACAACGGCCGGCGGGAATCTCCGCATCGGCGAAATCCGCACCGGCCCGGACATAACTGTAAACGAACGCGCCCGAAGCATCCCGAAAACGCCGGATTCCGGCCCAGTTGCGATCGGTTTCATTTTCAGGGTCATAGATAAGGCCGTCGATTCGCACCAACGTGCCGCACGCTTCGGCCGTCAATTCTCCAATCGACCGACGGGCCGGACGAACGGGCTGCAACGTTTCGGATAACCGGATGAGGTGAGCAGCGACAGCCGCCGGCGAAGCGAGGTAACCGGTAGGGAAGTAACTTCCGGCATCGGGTCTCGCACCGGCTTGGAGCACACCGCGATAGGTGCCGACGGTCAACCCTTTCAATAACAACGTAACCCGACAACCGACCGGATAATCGACATGCAACCGGTCGATGCCGGCCATGACCTCCATGCCCGCGCCGTCCGATTCGATGCAGAGTGTGCGGTAGAAGGCGAAATTGCGGTCGGAAGTGGTTACGATGCCGCTGACGGCCAAATCCCCCGTAACGTACACCGACGAGCCGTCAGCCGGATGCGGCAAATCGGCGATGGTCGTCGTAGCCGGAACCGAATGCTCGGCAGCTGGCGGCTCGTCGAACGGTCCTTCGTGGCAGGCGACGAGCAGGACGGCGGCCGCAATCTTTGCGGCGAATCGGCGAATGTTTTTGCATGGCCGCCGGTCATACATATATTCGGAAGCATCCATTTTCGGCTTGAGCCATATTCGGGTAATTAGTTGGCGGCTCGCAAGAGCCGCTGCGGGCCGAAGCCTCCGCCCGCGGAGGCCCGCCTATGGGCGTCCTCCGCAGTCTTCGTCCCGCAATTTGCAAGCCCGAAACAGCTATTTTCCTATATATAATTGCCTAAACAAAAAAAAGCCCTCGGCATGTCAAAGAGCATCTAACCTCACTTTAACATGAAGAAATACGTTGCCATATCCCAGCTACCGAGGGCCAAAAACAAAAAAAGCCCTCGGCTTGTCAAAGAGCATCTTACCTCTACTTTAACATAAAGAAATACGTTGCCGCATAACCGCTACCGAGGGCTAAAACCCTTGCACGGTTACACGACAACGATAAAACTTGTTCGCAAAGAATACTTTGCGTAGAGGTAAGATGCAACAAATATACGAAAAAAATCCGATAAGCGCTTTTTGACAGATCAAATTTGCATTGCTTGCGCGGGGCGAAGCCTGCGGACGGAACGACACGCAAGTGGCGGGCCTCCGCGGGCGGAGGCTTCGGCCCGCGCGGCCCATCGGGCCGCATCATTTTAGGCAAAACGGTCGGCAGCGAAGAAGGCCTTGATAAGCATACGCAGGTTCCGTCGCATCGGGAGCCGCTTTCAAAAGCGGCGCGGGCGGAGGCTTCGGCCCGCGCGGCCCATCGGGCCGCTTATGTCCGTTTCTGCCGAGCGAGGAATCGACGGGTGCGGCCAAGCCGCGCCGCAGACTCCGCACGGTCGAACTCGCAGAAAAAGCGGCGAATTAGGAATTTTTCGCTTTTTTCGTTACTTTTGTCCCCGCAAACAGCGTGTAACAATGAATTTCAACTGGTTATCTTTTCTGATCGAAGAACCCGCCGCGCCGGTGATTCTTCCCGACAGCGTGCAGAAAGCCAAATTCGCAGAGACTGTCGATAAACTCATGCACCTCGATGTCGAACAGGTGCTCTCCAATTTAGTCAGCCAGACGATGTGGATTTTAGTCAAACTGCTGATCGCTCTGGCCATCTATTTCGTCGGTCGCTGGATCGTCCGCCGCATCGTGCGGCTGCTCGACCTCGCCTTCGAGAAACGGAACGTCGATACTTCGCTGCGCTCGTTCGCCCGCAACACCGTACAGGCCGTATTCGTCATCATCCTGTTGATGATCGTCGTACAGACGCTCGGCGTGAACGTTACCTCGCTGATCGCCATCTTCTCGGCCGCCACGCTGGCCATCGGTATGGCGTTGAGCGGCACGGCCCAGAACTTCGCGGGCGGCGTGATGATTCTGCTGATGAAACCCTATCGGGTCGGCGACTTCATCTCGGCACAAGGCCAATCGGGCACGGTACGCGAAATCAAACTCTTCTCGACGGTCATCACCACCGCCGACAACCGAACCATCTACATTCCCAACAACATGATTGCCACGGCCATCGTCGACAACTATTCGACCGCCGACTTGCGACGGGTCGATTGGTCGGTCGGCGTCTCGTACGGCGATGACATCGAGGCGATTCGGGCCGCCATTCTCGCCCAGCTCGCCGCCGACGAGCGGGTGTTGAAGGATCCGGCCGCCGTGGTATGGATTTCCGCGTTGGCCGACAGCGCTGTTACGCTGACCGTACGCGCGTGGGTGAAGAACGCCGATTATTGGGACGTATTCTTCGAACACAACGAGAAATTCTACAAACAACTGCCGGACAAGGGCGCACACTTCCCCTTCCCGCAGATGGATGTGCATGTCAAACACGAATAATCTATGGAACTGAAAGAGATTCTGGCCATTTCGGGCCAACCCGGGTTGTACAAATACGTGGCCCAGTCGGTGCGCGGCGTAATCGTGGAGTCGCTGACCGACGGACGTCGCATGAACGCTTCGGCGAATGCGAAAGTGAGCGCGCTGACCGAAATTTCGATGTTCACGGAGGGCGACGACATTCCGTTGGCCGACGTATTCACCAAAATTTACGCCCACACGGGCGGCAAAGAGGCGATCAGCCACAAAGAGGCGCCCGAAAAACTGAAAGCGGCATTTGCCGAGGTGTTGCCCGAATACGACCGCGAGCGGGTGCACGTATCGGACATCAAAAAATGCTTCATGTGGTACAACACTTTGGTACAGGCCGGCTTCACGAAGTTCGAGTTGCCGAGCGAAGCGCCCGAGGAGGCAGAAAAATAGCAGGCTGAAAAGGTTCAGCGCCGGACAATCGGACGGGCAGGCGGATTCGATTTTCCGCCTTTCCGGCAACAATAAAGCGGGCCGTGGATTTCAGAAATCCACGGCCCGTTCGTTGTAAATCAACGAATCGCGAAGTCGATTACTCCTCTTTCACGAGGTTGAACTTGGTCGAAATCTCCTTCTGTTCGATGGCCTGCCGCAAATTGAAACGCCGCCGCTGGGTAACGTAACCGGCCTTTTCGCAGGTTACTTCGATCTGGACATTCCCCGAATTGTTGAACGTCAGCCCCTTGATATCGAACGTCTCGGTCGTTTCATAAGGCGTCGAACCCACGAAATTCTGGTTCGTGCTCTTCACCTCCGAGGTGGACGACACCACGCGCGTCGAGACATCGGCCCCCTTGGGCGCCGAATCAATATACCAGCGAATCACCGTAGCTTCGAGTGCCGTATTGCCTTCGCCGGTTACCTGCTTGTTCTTTTCGAGGCTCGGCGACGAGGCCCGTTTGAGGAAGAACGCGATGCGATCCCAATCGATATCTTTCAACGCATTGGCATAGGCTTCGTTCAAAGCCTGCGCACCCGTCAAGAAATCGTTGGCGCTGCCGCCCTTGCTGATGCGGCCGGCCGCCACGACGCTGGGATAGACCAACTTGCGGTTCTGGTCATACACCTCGACATTGAGCTGAACGGTGCCCGACCAACCGAGACCCGACAAGTAACTGAGGTTGAACTCCCGAATCGAAAGGTTCATCATATAGTCGGTCGAGACGTCGGCGTCGAGGTTGAAGCCCATCGTCCGCATGTAACGGCGCGTGCTCTCGGAGACGAACGGAAGCACTTCGGGGTTGACGCTCACCTGCGGAAGCGTCGTCGCGCTGGCGTCGTACTTCTGCAATATGCGGCTGTTGGCGCGCGCATCCCGCACGTTCAACCGGATGCCGTAATCCAAATCCACATAACGATTGGCATAAGCCTCGTCGGTCAAAGCCAGATTCAAAACCCGGGGCTGCGGAGCGAACGGTTTTTTCATCGATGCGCACGAAACCATGCTCAAAAGCAGGGCGGCGCCCAAAATCCAAAATAATTTTTTCATAATCCTATCTGTCAGTTTTCAGTTTAATGATTTTAGCCGTTACGGTCGCCTTGTAGACGATCTGACGACGGCCGGTTTGCTCGACGCCAATGGTATAGGCCGGTTCGACGATCGCATCGGCACCCTCCTGCTGGGCTTGATTGATTAACCGATACAAAGCCAACCGACGCGCCATATCATAGGCGTTGGCGTGATCGGCCGTTTCATACGGCAGATCGAACAACGCACCGGTTCGCAAAACGCCCTGAAAATCCTTGCAAATCCAGATAGGAGCCTTGCGGGAAAACGGACCTTTCATCATCTTCTTCCATTTCACGGAAAATTCGCCGTTGATATCGGAAATTTCCCGTTTTTTCTTGCTGATGTCACGGTTGACTACCGTAGCCTCGGCTGTGAGGGTGTTCAACACCTCGTAATCCTCGCGGTCGAGATTCAGATCGGCCAACGACGCCCGATTGATCGTATTGACCGATTCGGGGATAAGCTGCACGCCGCACGAAGCGAATCCGAAAGCGCAGGCAAGCAGCACAAAAAGTTTTTTCATTTTTTGAGTTTGTTTGTTCGTTAATAAATCGTTCGAAGCCCTCGGTTCGGAAAATACGGACAAACAAAAAGCGCGGACTTCTTCGCAAGATGCCGGATTCTGCGGTCTTCCACAACCTTGTCCCCGAACAACGGAATAAAGCCCACGCTGGGTAAACAGCATGGGCGTCAAACTTTATTCCTTCGGGGACATTCATGATAAGTGGAAGTTTCAGAATCCCGAAATACAAGCTAACGCCTTTCATTTATATGTCCTTGCGATGTTACTGTTTCATAGGCAAAAAACGTAAGAAATTTTTACGAAGATAGTGCAATCCGCCCAAAAATCAAAATTTTTTCGTCCGCAAAGCCGAAAGACCGCTATCGGCTACGAAACAAAAAGCGAGCTCCGCGACGCATACGTCGCGGGGCCCGCTAACAAAACCTATCGAACCGAATTAGTATTTCAGCTCGGAGAGGCGACGGTAACCGTTGTACCGCCATTGTGCGTTCTTCTCGGCAGCCTGGAAGAGTTCTTCGGCCTCGGTCGGGAACATCTTCTGGAGCGAAGTGTAACGAACCTCCTTCTTCAAGAAATCTTGGAACTTCGACCAATCGGGCTCTTTCGAGTCGAGCACGAACGGGTTCTTGCCCTCGGCCTCCAACTGCGGGTTGAAGTGCCACAGGTGCCAGTAACCGCAAGCGACGGCCTCTTTGCCGACGGTCTGCGTGCGCGTCATACCGCCCTTGATACCGTGGTTGATACACGGAGCGTAAGCGATAATCAACGACGGGCCCGGATAAGCCTCGGCCTCTTTCAGCACGTTGAACAACTGCTGCTGCGAAGCGCCGATCGAAACCTGAGCGACATAGACATAACCATAGGTCATGGCCATCGCGCCGAGGTCTTTCTTGCGGATGCGCTTGCCGCCCGAAGCGAACTTGGCAACAGCACCTACCGGCGTCGATTTCGACGACTGGCCGCCCGTATTGGAGTAAACCTCGGTATCGACCACGAGGATGTTGACGTCGGCACCCGATGCGAGGACGTGATCCACGCCGCCGTAACCGATATCGTAACCCCAACCGTCGCCGCCGATGATCCACTGCGATTTCTTGACGAGCCAATCCTTGTGTTCCAGAATCTGTTTGCAGTAGTCGCAACCGCAAGCCTCCATCATCGGAACGAGACGGGCCGTAACCTCGGCCGAACGAGCCGACGAACCGCGATTGGCGATCCACTCCTTCATGACGCCCTTCAACTCGTCGGAGCACTTTTCGCAATTTGCGATGGCAGCCTCCATCGTGGCCTGGATGCGGTCGCGGAGCTTCTCGATACCGATGTGCATACCGAGACCGAACTCGGCGTTATCCTCGAAGAGCGAGTTGGCCCAAGCCGGACCCTGCCCCTTGGCGTTGGTGCAATAGGGGGTCGACGGAGCCGAACCGGAGTAGATCGAGGTACAACCCGTAGCGTTGGCCACCATCATCTTGTCGCCGAAGAGCTGCGAAATCGCCTTGATATAAGGAGTTTCGCCGCAACCGGCGCAGGCACCCGAGAACTCGAACAACGGCTGAGCGAACTGCAGGTTCTTGACCGATTTGGTCTTGTCGACCACCTCCTTGTAACCGATGTTCTTGGTGATGTAATCCCAATTGGCAGCCTGTTTCTGCTGCTCCTCGAGCGGACGCATGACGAGCGCCTTCTCCTTGGCGGGGCAGACATCGACGCAGTTGTTGCAGCCCGTACAATCGAGCGGCGACACCTGAATACGGAACTTGTACTCCTTCGTTTCGCCGAGACCCTGTTTCCATTCCGCACCCGAAGCGGCGGCTTCCGCCTCGGTCGCAAGGAACGGACGGATGGCAGCATGCGGGCAGACGTAGGCGCACTGGTTGCACTGGATACAGTTCTCGATCTTCCACTCGGGCACGTTCACGGCGATACCGCGTTTTTCCCAAGCGGCCGTACCGTTCTCCCACGTACCGTCCTCACGGCCGTTGAATGCCGATACGGGCAGCTGATCGCCTTTGAGGGCGTTGATCGGATCGACGATGCTGCGGACGAACTCCGGACGGGCGGCATCCACCGCAGCGGCAGCCGCCTTGACCTCGATATGGGCCCATTCGGCAGGCACCTCGATCTTCTCGACCGCATTGCCACCGGCATCGACCGCCGCATAGTTCATGTTGACGATGTCCTCGCCTTTCTTGCCGTAAGACTTCAGAATGGCGTGCTTCATCTCCTCGACGGCCTTCTCGAACGGAATGACGTTCGCAATCTTGAAGAATGCCGACTGCATGATGGTGTTCGTGCGCGAACCCAAGCCCAGCTCGGCGGCGATCTTCGTCGCGTTGATGATATAGAAATTGATGTTGTTCTTGGCCAGATAGACCTTCATGTGGTCGGGCAGCATCGCGCAGGTCGTCGCAGCATCGTGCACCGAGTTCAACAGGAACGAACCGCCCTTCTTGAGGCCTTTCAGCACGTCGTATTTGTCGACATACGACGGAACGTGGCAAGCCACGAAGTCGGGCGTCGTAACCAAATAGGGCGAAGTGATGGGCAGGTCGCCGAAACGCAGGTGCGACGAGGTGTAACCGCCCGACTTCTTCGAGTCGTAGGAGAAATAAGCCTGACAATACTTGTTCGTCGAACCGCCGATGATCTTGATCGAGTTCTTGTTGGCACCCACCGTACCGTCGGCACCCAGACCGAAGAACAAGGCTTCGAACGTACCCGGTTTAGCGAGCGAAATCTCCTCGCCGACGGGCAGCGAACGGAACGTAACGTCGTCGACGATACCCACCGTGAATTGATTTTTCGGTTCGTTGGCTTTCAGGTTCTCGAACACGGCCAGCATCTGCGCCGGCGTGGTATCTTTCGACGAAAGGCCGTAGCGGCCGCCGATGATAAGGGGTTTCTTGTCGATGCTCGTTGCGAAAGCCTCCACCACGTCGAGGTAGAGCGGCTCGCCGTTAGCACCGGGCTCCTTCGTGCGGTCGAGGACGCAGATGCGTTTCACGCTGTCGGGCACGACGGCGGCCAGATACTTGGCCGAGAACGGACGATAGAGGTGAACCGTAACGACGCCGACCTTCTCGCCCTTAGCCATCAGGTAATCGACCGTCTCCTTGATGGTCTCCGTAACAGAACCCATCGCGATGATGATGTTTTCGGCATCCTTGGCACCGTAATAGACGAACGGCTTGTATTCACGACCGGTGATCTTCGAAATCTCCTTCATCGTGTCGGCAACCATGTCGGGCACCGCGTTGTAGAACTTGTTGGATGCCTCGCGGGTCTGGAAGTAAATGTCGGGGTTCTGGGCCGTACCGCGCGTTACGGGGTGCTCGGGGTTCAAAGCGCGTGCACGGAAGGCTTTCAACGCATCGCGGTCGAGCAGCGAAGTCAGCGCGGCCTCGTCGATGAGTTCGATTTTCTGAATCTCGTGCGAGGTGCGGAATCCGTCGAAGAAGTGCACGAACGGTACGCGGGCTTTCAGCGCAACGATGTGTGCGATACCGGCCAAATCCATGACCTCCTGCACCGACGACGAAACCAACATGGCGAAACCGGTCTGACGGGTCGCCATAACGTCCTGATGATCGCCGAAAATCGACAACGACTGCGCAGCCAATGCACGAGCCGAGACGTGGAAGACGCCCGGGAGCAATTCGCCGGCGATTTTGTACATGTTGGGGATCATTAGCAACAGACCCTGCGAAGCGGTGAACGTCGAAGTCAGCGCACCGCTCTGCAACGAGCCGTGCACGGCGCCGGCGGCACCGGCCTCGGACTGCATTTCGATCACCTTGACGGTCTCGCCGAAGATGTTCTTGCGACCCTGAGCGGCCCACTCGTCGACGAGCTCGGCCATGGTCGAAGAGGGCGTGATGGGATAGATGGCTGCGACTTCGGAGAACATGTAAGCCACATGCGCCGCAGCGTAATTACCATCACAGGTAATGAATTTCTTTTCTGCCATTTTGTTTTATTGTTAAGATAGTTAATGTGTTCGGATTCTTCTCCGGATTGTACGAAATAGTCGCAGAATCGACGGATTCCGCATTCCGTAATGCAAAGATAGAAAATTCGGCGGAAAAATTGCATATCGGGTTCGAATAAATAGCCCTAATTTTTCGTCTTTTTTATTTTGCCTCCGTTTTCGGCGGCACGTATCGAAATTTGTTTAATTTTGTCGCCGACAAACGAAAAGTGAGACAAGCATCCCGAGCCGAACGAAGCGCCCGGCCGTCCTTCGGGAGGCAAGAGGACTTACAAAAGAAAGATTGTGTGCCGACAACCCGGAAATTCGGTTCGTTCCGGCATTCCGACCTAAGCTCCTGCCAAGGCGGGGGTTTGGGGGTGGGTCAAACTTGTAAACGCGGCTTTGCCGCGAGCGGCACGACCGTCGGCAATGTAAATACAGTCGCCAACTTGATTCGGTGTAAAATCGTATATTGTTACCATAAAAAATGCCCATAAAATATAGGAAACGCACGTTGAAAAACGGATTGTCGGTCATCGTCAACCGCGACCGCACGTCGAAACTCGCCGCCGTGAACCTCCTTTACAAGGTCGGGGCCCGCAACGAATCGCCGAGCCGCACCGGCTTCGCCCACCTCTTCGAGCACTTGATGTTTCGCGGCACGCGCGAAGTGCCCGTCTTCGACCTGCCGGTGCAGATGGCTTCGGGCGACAACAACGCCTTCACGAACAACGATTACACCGATTTTTACATCACGCTGCCGTACGAGAACCTCGAAACGGCGCTCTGGCTCGAAAGCGATCGCATGGAAGGGCTCGACATCACCGCCGAGAAGCTCGCCACCGAGCAGAAGGTGGTCATCGAGGAGTTCCGCCAGCGTTATCTGAACCAGCCCTACGGCGACCGGACGTTGCTTTTGCGCGATTTGGCCTACAAGAGGCATCCCTATCGGTGGTCGGCCATCGGACTGACGCCCGGCCACATCGCGGCGGCTACACTCGACGACGTACAGACCTTCTACCGGCTCCACTACCATCCGTCGAACGCCGTGCTCTCGCTCTCCGCCGACATCGACGAAGAACGGATGCTCGATCTGGCCGAAAAGTGGTTCAGCCCGCTCCCCGACCGCGGGACGGCCGCCGCTCCCATTCCGCAGGAACCCGCACAAACGGCCCCGCGGCGATTGGAGGTGGAACGCGACGTACCGGCGACGATGCTCACCATCGCCTACCACATGGACGACCGCCTGTCGCCGGACTTCTACACGGCCGATCTGGTCTCCGACCTGCTTTCGGGCGGCGATTCGTCGCGGCTCTATCGGCGGTTGGTGCGCGAACGGCGCCTGTTGTCGCAGGTCAATGCCTACATCACGGGCGACATCGACCCGGGGCTCTTCATTTTAACGGGGCAGCTGCTTCCGGAGACGACGGTCGAAGAGGCCGAAGCCGCCTTCATGGAGGAGATCGCCGCGCTGCAAAACACCGAAGTACCCCTCCGCGAGTTGGAAAAGGTGAAAAACAAATTCGAAGCCAACACCCTTTTCGGCGAACTGAACGTCATGAACAAGGCCCTGAATCTGGGTTTTTACGAGATGCTGGGCGACCTCGATCTGATCAATCGCGAGGTATCGCTCTACCGAGCTATCGACGCGGAACGCATCCGGACCTGCTGCCAACGCATCTTCCGTCCGGAAAACAGTTCCACTTTGGTCTATCGGGCCGCCAGAACGTCCAAAGTTAGCCAGCAAACCTCCGAACCGAACAAAGCCACCGAATCATGAAACAACCGCCTATCACCCTGCCGGCCTCGATCGAACTGGCCGAACCCGCTGTACAGACGCTCCGCAACGGCGTGAAACTCTATACGCTGGCCACCGACGATTTCGACGTCCTGCGCGTAACGTTCGTATTCGCAGCCGGATCATCGGTGCAGCGCGTGCCTTTTTCGGCATCGGCCACCGCCAATCTGCTGTCCGAAGGGACGCAGGCTTACACGGCGCAGGAGGTCGCCGAACGGTTGGACTACTACGGCTCCTACTTCGACATCAACATCGACCGCGACGTCGTCTACGTCAGTTTCTGCATGCTCTCGAAGTTCTTCGGCCCGACCTGCGACGTGATCGAACAGATTTTGCTGCATCCACTCTTTCCCGACGAGGAGGTCGCCGCCTACTGCGCCAAACGCAGCCAACAGCTCGCTATCGAACGCACCAAAGTCGATACACAGGCCCGCGAAGCATTTGCCCAGGCCCTTTTCGGGCCTAACCACCCCTACGGCATCTCCTCCGACGAACGGGATTACGGCCGACTGACCCGCAATGATTTAGCCGCCTTCTACGAACGGCACTATACGGCCGAAAACTGTTTCGTCGTATGCAGCGGACGCATCGGCGAGGCGGAGCGGACAGCGATTGCGGCGATTGCCGAACGGCTGCCGTCGCACGACGCCCCGTTCCGACCCGCATTTCCAGCACCCGAGACCCGTCGCGAAACCTTCGTATCGCATCCGGGCGCCGTACAATCGTCCATCCGGATCGGGCGGCTACTCTTTCCGCGCCGCCATCCCGATTTCTTAGGCATGCAGGTCGTGGCGACGGCCTTGGGCGGCTATTTCGGAGCCCGCCTGATGCAGAACCTGCGCGAAGAACACGGCTACACCTACGGAGCCGTCGCGGCGATGGTCAATTTCCAGCAGGCAGGCTATTTCGCTATCGCCGTGCAGGTCGGCACGGAGGTAACCCGCGCGGCGCTAAACGAAATCGACGCCGAGATCGAAAAACTCCGCAACGAACCGATGCCCGAAACGGAGTTGGAAATGGTGAAAAACATGATGGCGGGCGAAATGATGCGCATCCTCGACGGGCCGTTCGGCATCGCCGACGTTACAATCGAAAATCTGCTTTGCGGCACGGGCAACCGCATCATCGGCGACAACCTCCGCCGCATTCGGGAGACGACGCCGGCCGACGTGCAACGGTTGGCCCGCTGCTATCTGGCCCGCGAAGATTTGATTACGGTCGTTGCGGGCGACGAACGAGCCTACGACCATTGATTACGTTGCAACGGCAACGGACTTATCGGCGCTTTCTGGATTTCGATTTGCGAACGGCGGCCCGTTTGCGTTCCCGAGCGGCCACCCGATTGCGCTGCCGGACGACGCGGAACGAATAGAGCAATCCGACGAATCCGATACCCAACAAGACGACCCAGAACCACACGGCGATGCCGCGCGGCACGTATTCGATCGCGTAGATGATACCGGCGATGGCCAACACCATGCCGATCAACCGGACGGCCTGCATGACGAATGTCGATTTCATAACGATTGCGCGATTATATTCTTGAATGTACGAACGATTTTACCCAGGTTCCCGTCCGTTCTTCGGTGCTCGTATATCAATTTCCCTGTTCGCAGATGAATTTGATACGCACCAACCGGATCTCCTCCTCCGTGTAATCGGAACCTAATTCCTCAACGGCGGCATCGAGCGAATCGCTCTCGGCATCCTCCTTGAAATAGAGATAAATATCCTCCATCTTCTCCTCGTCCATGAACTCTTTGAGGTAGTACGAGATGTCGAGTTTCGTGCCCGAATTGACGATTCCTTCGATTTCGGTCAACAGTTCGTCGAAATCGAGATTTTTTGTCCGGGCGATGTCCTCGAAATCCATCTTGCGGTCAATGGCCTGAATGATGAATATCTTGATGCCAGATTTGTTCGCCACCGCCTTGACGACCATGTCCTGCGGACGAACAATCTCCTTTTCTTCGACGTACGCCTTAATCAGTTTGACGAACTCCGCACCGAAGCGGCGGGCCTTGCCTGCGCCCACGCCCGTGATGTTCTGCAACTCCTCGATCGTAACGGGATACTGGATCGACATATCCTCCAACGACGGATCTTGGAAGATGACGAACGGCGGCAGCCCCTGCTGCTTGGCCACCTTCTTGCGCAAATCTTTCAACATGGCGAAGAGTTCTTCGTCGGCAACGCCTCCGCGCCCCATCGGAGCGACGGCTTCGGCCTCTTTCTCCTCCTCGTCGTAGTCGTGGTCGAGGGTGATCGTTACCGGCGTCGGCAGGGCGATGTACTGCTCGCCCTTTTTGTTGATGGACAACAGTCCGTAATTCTCGATATTTTTGTCGATCAGCCCGAGAATCAACCCCTGACGCAACACGGCGCCCCAATAACGGGCATCGTGCTCCTCGCCGGCTCCGAACCATTTCGATTTGTTGTGGCCATAGCTCTTGACCAACGCCGTATTCTTGCCGGTCAACACGTGAATCAGATAGTCGGACTTGAACTTGTCGCCGATTTCGCGCAGTGCTTCGAGTGCCATTTTCAACGAGGCTTTCGCATCGATTGCGGGTTTGGGATGACGGCAGTTGTCGCAGTTGCCGCAATTCGCCTCGGGGTACTCCTCGCCGAAGTAGTGCAACAGCGTCTTGCGACGGCACATCGAACTTTCGGCATAAGAGACCGTCTCCTGCAAAAGCAGCTTGCCGATCTCCTGCTCGGCCACCGGCTTGCCCTGCATGAATTTCTCGAGTTTCTGAATATCCTTGTAGCTGTAAAAGGTCAAGCAATAGCCCTCGCCGCCGTCCCGACCGGCGCGGCCCGTCTCTTGATAGTATCCTTCGAGCGACTTCGGAATGTCGTAATGGATGACGTAACGCACGTCGGGTTTGTCGATGCCCATTCCGAATGCGATGGTCGCCACGATGACTTCGACGCGCTCCATCAGAAAATCATCCTGGTTGGCGGCGCGCGTCGCCGCATCCATGCCGGCATGGTAGGCATGGGCCCGTATCCCGTTGGCAGTCAACAATTCGGCAAGCTCCTCCACCTTCTTGCGGCTCAAACAGTAGATGATCCCGCTCTTTCCCTCGTTCTGCTTGATGAAACGAATGATTTCCCGGTCGGCGTCGTGTTTGGGCCGGATTTCGTAGTAGAGGTTCGGCCGGTTGAACGACGATTTGAAAACCGCCGCATCCGACATGCCGAGATTTTTCTGAATATCCAACTGCACCTTGGGCGTGGCCGTGGCCGTGAGCGCAATCAACGGAGCAGTTCCTATATCATTGATAATCGGACGGATACGCCGATACTCCGGCCGGAAGTCATGGCCCCACTCCGAAATGCAGTGCGCCTCGTCGATGGCGTAAAACGAAATTTTGATTTTGCGCAGAAACGCCACGTTATCCTCTTTGGTCAAGGATTCGGGTGCGAAATAGAGCAGTTTGGTCTTTCCGGCCAGCACATCGGTCCGCACCTGAGCGACGGCCGTCTTGTTGAGCGACGAATTCAGGAAATGGGCGATGCCCGAATCGGCCGAAAACATCCGCATGGCGTCGACCTGGTTCTTCATGAGCGCGATCAACGGCGAAATGACGATCGCCACCCCCTCCATCAACAGCGCCGGCAACTGATAGCACAGCGACTTGCCGCCGCCCGTGGGCATCAATACAAAGGTATCCCGACCGGCCAGGACATTCCGGATAACGGCTTCCTGATTTCCTTTGAAGGAATCGAAACCGAAATAGGTTTTCAGTTTCTCGTGCAACAAGGATGATTCGTTTCGTTTCATTGGGTCGTACGCAAGCCGTAAATCGTAAAATTCAATGTAAAGATAAGAAAATTTTCGGAAAAAAACATAACTTTGTAGGAAATTATGCAAAAAAGCCATGCGTCTCTACACGAACGAACTGGTCAAGAAATACAAGTCCCGTACGGTGGTCAATCATGTCTCGATCGACGTCCGGCAGGGCGAGATCGTCGGACTGCTGGGCCCCAACGGAGCCGGCAAGACGACTACCTTTTATATGATCGTGGGGCTGATTAAGCCGAACGAAGGCCGCATCTTTCTTGAAAACGACGAAGGCCAAGTCTCGGAGCTCACCGATCTGCCGGTCTATCGACGGGCGCAGTTGGGCGTGGGCTATTTAGCGCAGGAGGCGTCGGTGTTCCGCCGGCTGACGGTCGAGGAGAACATCCGTTCGGTGCTCGAAATGACCACTTACACGAAAGAGTATCAGGCCGATCGGGTCGAAGCGCTGATCGAGGAGTTCCGGTTGCAGAAGGTGCGCAAGAGCTACGGCATCCAGTTGTCGGGCGGCGAACGGCGCCGCACCGAAATCGCCCGGGCCGTCGCCATCAATCCGGCCTTCATCCTGCTCGACGAACCCTTCGCGGGCGTCGACCCTATCGCCGTAGAGGACATCCAGTCCATCGTGGCGACGCTCAAACACAAGAATATCGGCGTCATCATCACCGACCACAACGTCGATGAGACGCTCGCCATCACCGACCGCACCTATCTGCTCTACGAAGGCCGGATTCTGAAAACCGGTTCGGCCGAGGAGCTGGCCGCCGACCCGATGGTGCGCAAAGTCTATTTGGGCCAGCACTTCGAGCTGAAAAAGAGCCACCAGCTCACGCAGGAGATGATCAACAATCCGGATGCCGTTCGGAAATAACGCCCGCCGCGCATGGAAACGATCCTGACGTCGGGGCGTATCGGAGGCCGGATCAGCCCCCCTTGTTCGAAAAGCTATGCACAGCGTGCTTTGGCGGCCTCGCTGTTGGCCGAAGGGCGATCGGTGCTGCACAACCTCGAATTTTGCGACGACACGCGATCGGCCATGCGCTGCATCGAAACGCTCGGCGCCCGCATCGCGCAGCTCGATGAAGAGACGCTCGCTATCGACGGCGGACTGCATCCGAAAAGCGACACGCTGCACACGGGCGAATCGGGTTTGGCGACGCGCCTGTTCACGCCAATCGCCGCGCTCGCCGACCGGCCGATACGGATTGTCGGCGAGGGTTCGCTGCTACACCGCCCGATGGAGCCGATGCTGGCGGCCCTGCGCAAGCTGGGCGTCCGCACGACAGAGACCGACGGACGGTTGCCGATTACGGTTTGCGGGCCGCTCGGAGGCGGAGAAACGACTATCGACGGTTCGATTTCGTCGCAATTCATCACGGGGCTGCTTTTGGCGCTTCCCTTGGCACGGGAAGATACCGTCCTGCACGTCTCGAATCCCGTATCTCTACCTTATTTAGATATAACGCTCGACACGGTGGCCCGCTTCGGCATCGAAATCGACCACCGCGACTACGAGGAATTTTACATACGGGGCGGGCAGAGCTATCGACCGGCTGAAATCGCCATCGAGGGCGACTGGAGCGCGGCGGCCATGCTGCTCGTTGCGGGTGCTTTGGCCGGCGAAATTACAGTCGGGAACGTGCGGATGCTCTCGAAGCAGGCCGACACGGCCATCTGTTCGGCTCTCGTGCGGGCCGGTGCTTCGGTCATCAGCGAATCCGATTCGGTAACGGTCGGCGCACGCCCGTTGCAGGCATTCGAATTCGACGCCACCCAATGTCCCGACCTTTTTCCGGCGTTGGCCGCTTTGGCGGCCTCGGCCGAAGGGACGAGCACGCTGTACGGCACCTCGCGTTTGGTTCACAAGGAGTGCGACCGCGCATCGGCCATTCGCGAGGAGTACGGCAAATTGGGCATCGAGGTCGACCTCACGGAACCCGACACGATGCGCATCCGCGGCGGAACGATTCGCGGCGCACGCGTCGACAGCCACGGCGACCACCGCATGGCCATGTCGTTGGCCGTAGCGGCCCTGCGCGCCGACGGCGAAGTGATTCTCGAAGAGGCCGAATGCGTCGCCAAAAGCTACCCGACCTTCTTCGACGAACTCGAAAAACTGAAAACGACGCGATGAACCGTTTCGGAGACCATTTCCGGATCGCTCTCTGGGGCGAATCGCACGGCCCGCAAATCGGGGTCGTCATCGACGGCGTGCCCGCAGGCATCGCGCTCGCAGCCGAAGATTTCGCAGCCGACCTCGCCCGACGCCGCAGCGGCCCGACGGGCACCACCGCGCGGCGGGAACCGGATGTCCCGCAACTCGTTTCAGGCATCTATCGAGGCCGCACGACCGGCGCCCCCATCGCCATTGTATTCGCCAATACGGACACACGACCGCAGGATTACGCCGCAATGGAGGGCCACGACCGCCCCTCGCATGCCGACCGGACGGCCTATCGGAAATTCGGCGGGTTCAACGATCCGCGCGGCGGCGGGCATCTTTCGGGTCGGTTGACGGTGGCGCTCGTAGCGGCGGGCGTCGTCGCTAAAAAGGTGTTGCCTGCCGAAATCGCATTCGAAACCCGCCTCGTCGAAATCGGCGGATGCACGGAACCGGATCGCTTCGACGAACTGTTACGCGACGCCGCCGCACGGAAAGATTCGGTCGGCGGCATCGTCGAGTGCCGCGTGCAAGGCGTTCCGGCCGGATGGGGCGATCCGTTTTTCGATTCGGCGGAGAGCGTCATCGCCCACCTGCTTTTCTCCATCCCGGGCATCAAGGGCGTGGAGTTCGGCAGCGGATTCGCAGGCGCGCGCCTGCATGGTTCGGAGAACAACGACCCGATCGTCGATGCCGACGGACACACAGCAACCAACCATGCAGGCGGCATCGACGGCGGCATCACCAACGGCAACGAACTGGTCGTACGGGCGGCCTTCAAACCGACGGCCAGCATCGGCCAACCGCAAACCACGTTCAACCGCGCCACCGGACGAATGGAACCGCTCGTAACGACCGGCCGCCACGACGTCTGCATCGCCCTGCGCGGGGCGGTCGTCGTCGAAGCCGCCATCGCCATAGCCTTAGCCGATCTGCGCAACCGATGACGACCCGCCGCGACATACTCCGACGCATCGCGACGCCCCTCGTGCCGCTCTACGGCGAACGGGAGGCCCGCAGCATCGCCCTGTTGGCCGCTGCGGATTTGAGCGGGCTTCCGGAAGCGGCCTTTCTGACCGACCCGCAAGCGGAAATCGTCCTCGACGGAATCGACGCCGTTATCGAACAATTAACGGCGGGCCGTCCCGTGCAATACGTTACGGGGACGGCCACTTTTCTTGGCCGTCGGTTCGCCGTGCGGGAGGGCGTATTGATTCCCCGCCCCGAAACCGAAGAACTCACAGCTTGGATTCTTCACGAAGAACGCGAAGCCACGACCCTACTGGATGTGGGCACGGGCAGCGGCTGCATCGCAGCGACCTTGGCGGCCGAACTGCCCCATGCGACCGTCGCGGCCGCCGATCTTTCGGAAACGGCTCTCACCATAGCGACGGAAAACTGCCGCGCGCTCGGTGTGCGGGTCGACCTGCGACGGGCCGATGCCCTGCATGACTTGGCGGAGGTCTTTCCGGGGCCGTTCGACGTCATCGTCTCGAATCCGCCCTACGTTCCGCAAAGCGACCGCGCAACGATGCACCCCAATGTCCGCGATTACGAACCGGCCGAAGCCCTTTTCGTACCGGACGACGATCCGCTGCGCTTCTATCGCGCCATCGCCCGAGCCGGCCGACGGATGTTGCGTCCGCAGGGCCGCCTCTATTTCGAAATCTACCATCTGTATGCCGATGCGCTGCGCACGCTGCTTGCAGCGGAGGGTTATACCGACATCCGAATCCGAAACGACCTTTTCGAAAGACCCCGCCTATTATGCTGCCGAATGAAATAACCAAAAATCGCTGCCCGACCGAAGAACGCCGTCCGAAAGAGCGTCGCGCCAAGACGCCCGAACAGGCGCTGTCGGCCTTGATGCGGCTCTGCGCCCGAGCCGAAAAGTCGGAAGGCGACGCCCGCCGGCTCATGCGCGGCTGGGGCGTGCCGGAAGCCGATGCCGAAAAGGTGCTCGCACGATTGATCCGCGACCGGTTCATCGACGACGCACGCTATGCCGATGCGTTCGTCCGCGAAAAGCTGCGGTTGAGCGGCTGGGGCGAATACAAACTGCGGACGGCGCTCCAGCGCAAGGGCATCGCCCGCGAAACCATCGACGCCGCGTTGCGGCAAATCGACCGTGCAGGGATGACCGACCGGCTGGCGGAACAACTCGCCCGCAAAGCGCGCAACACACGAGCGACGACCGCCCATGAACTGAAAACCAAGTTGATCCGATACGGCCTTTCGCTCGGATACGACTATGAGACGGTGCTCGACACTGTTTCGCGATTTGTAAAGGAGACCGAACCATGCGACGAATTTTTATAATAACATTGAGCGTATTGATCCTCGACCTGTTCGATGTTGCAGCGCACAACAGCGACACCGTTCGTTACGTTTTTCCCGTGCGGCAGGTCGCAGGCAACTTTGCGGCGAACTTCGGCGAAATACGCAGCGGCCATTTCCATGCCGGTGTGGACATCAAGACCGACGGCGTCGAGGGGAAACCGCTCGTCGCAACGGCCGACGGCCATATCTCGCGCGTGGTGGTTACGACCTACGGCTACGGCAAGGCGATCTACCTGACATTGGCCGACGGCACGACAGCCGTTTACGGTCATCTGCAACGTTTCCGCGACGACATAGCCGCCTGCGTGCAGGCGGAACGCTACCGCACCCGTTCGAACGAGGTCGACCTCCGGTTCCCCGCCGACCGGTGGCCGGTGAAGCAGGGCGAGACGATCGGTTATTCGGGGAACAGCGGTTCGTCGATGGGTCCGCATCTGCATTTCGAACTGCGCGAAGCGGGCACAGGCCGCCGCTTGAATACGGTTCGGCAAGGCATTTTCCGGCCCGAAGACCATCTGCCGCCGCGCATCCTGCGGCTCCACTACGTCGAGGTCGATACGATACGGGGCGTCTGCCTGCGCTCGCGTCCCGCAAGCTACAACGTCGTGCGCGAAGCCGAGGGCCGATACAAATTGATGCGACACGAACCGGTGCCCGTCGGACGCAAAGGCTACTTCATCGTCGAAGCCTCCGACCGGCGCAACGGGGTCCACAACACGTTCGGCATCTGGCGGTTGAGCGCATCGGTCGACGGAGAACCCCGCTTCGAATACCGCATGGACGGATTTCTGCCCGACCAATCCGCTTGCAGCGATGCGGTGAGCTGGTATGCGCAGCAACGCCACTCGCGGAACGAGGTCATCCGCATAGCTCGGCTGACGGGCGCCCCCGAAGCGTTCTATCCCGTGCTGCGGGAACAGGGCATCGTCCGCACCGAAGCGGGCCAAACGCGCGCCATCCGCATCGAAGCGGAAGACGATCGCGGCAACTGCTCGACCCTGACATTCACCGTCTGCGGCACGCCGGACGAATTTCATGCGCAAGCCGACACCACAGCGCTCGTCCTCCTGCCCGACCGGAACAATCCGGTGGCCTTCGGGCGGATTCTGACCGCACGCATTCCGGCCGGAGCCCTCTACGAAGCCCGTTTCTGCCGCCCCGACACGCTGCCTGCCCCGCCATCCGATACGGGCCTCGTGGTACTTTCGCCAGCCGTACGGATTCTGGATGCCGATGTGCCGCTGCGCAAGGAGGCAACCGTTACGCTGCATACCGCCATTCCCCGAACGCTCCAACTTCATGCGACGTTGGCGAGCTATACCCCGGGCAAACCGCTCACCTATGCGGGCGGCATCTGCACGGGCAATGCGGTTACGGCCCGCACGCGCAAAACGGGCTGGTTCGTAGCGGTGGCCGATACGTTGGCCCCGCACATCCGTCCGCTGTTCGCAGCGGGGGCCGACCTCACGCGGGCCGAATCGCTGCGATTCAAAGTCGCGGACAACTTTTCGGGCGTGGTCTCGGCGACGCTCCGGATCGACGGACGTTGGGTGCCCTGCGACCGACTGCCGATGCGCGGACTCATCTTCCACCGTTTCGACACACCGCCCGAACGAACGACCCATCAAGTCCGCTTCACGGCGACCGATGCGACGGGCAACACGGCTGTCTGGGAAGGCGAATTTTTTCGATGACCGGCCCGACGCATGACGGATCCGGACTTATCGATCGCTTTTTCGGGCCGACCCGCAAGGCAACGGACGCGATTCGGAAAATAATTCGTATCTTCGCCGCATCAACACAAACAAACCCATGCACATGAAAACCAGTTTAGCAATGCTCGCCCTGCTGTTGGGCATGGTCTCCTGCGGAGGATCGAAAACGGAATCGCTCGGCGGAACCGCATGGAAACTCGTCTCCATGGAGAACATCCCCGACAAAGCCATCACGATCGAACCGGATGCCTTCACCATCGAGTTCGACGCAACGGATACGATGGCCTACGGCCGCACGAACTGCAACCGCTTTTTCGGGAAATATGAGGAGACGGCCGACGGCAGCCTGCGTTTCGGCAATATCGGCTCGACGCGAATGGCCTGCCCCGACATGGAATACGAATTCGACTTCCTGCAAATGCTCAATTCAGTCGACCGTTACACCGTGCGCGACGGAGAACTGACCTTCTACAGCAACAGCGTGCCGCTCGCGACCTTCCACCCGATCGAACCTGCGTCGGAGGCCGACTGACCGAGCCTCCGTTCCGACACCCGAACATGACGGAAGTAAGAGCGAAAAAGGCGCTGGGGCAACATTTTCTGGTCGACCTCAACATCGCCCGCAAAATCTGCGACGCCCTTTCGGGCGGCACGGCCGAAACGCCGTGCGACGCGCTCGAAGTGGGTTGCGGCATGGGCGTACTGACACAATTCCTGCTGCAACGCGACGACCTGACGACCTATGGTGCCGAAATCGACCCGGAAAGCGTCGCCTATCTTCATGACCATTTTCCGGAATTCGCCCCGCGATTGCTCGCGGGCGATTTTCTGCAAATGAATCTGCGCGAACGCTTTCCGAACGGGCTGCGGCTGATCGGCAATTTTCCCTACAACATTTCGTCTCAGATTTTTTTCAAGTTGTTGGAATATCGGAATCTGGTTCCGGAATGCGTCGGCATGATCCAGAAAGAGGTGGCCGTACGGATAGCCGAGCCGCCCGGGTCGAAAGAGTACGGCATCCTCTCGGTGCTGCTGCAGGCGTGGTACGACATCGAATACCTCTTCACGGTCAACGAAACGGTCTTCAACCCGCCGCCCAAAGTCAAAAGCGCCGTCATCCGGCTGCGACGCAATGCCGTCGAACGTCTCGACTGCGACGAAAAGCTGTTCGTGCGGGTCGTAAAGGCGTCGTTCGGGCAGCGGCGCAAGATGTTGCGCAACTCGCTGCGGGCTGCGTTCGGCGATTTCGGCGGTGCCGAGCATCCGTTCTTCACGCAACGGGCCGAACAACTCTCCGTAGCCGATTTCGTCGCGCTCACGAACTGGGTCGACGAACACGCTGCCGAATAACGCCTCATTCTTTAATACACCAGCGTTTTTCGACCCGGATTTTCGCATCCGACCGGCGGTACTCGCGGCCTTAGGCCGCGTATTCAGTTTTGACCCACCCCCGCCCCCACCTTGGCGGGGGCTTCGATCGGGAAGTAGAAACAAATCAAGTTTTACGGCCATCGGCGTCAAGCCGGATTTTCGACCGTCAAATCGAAAATCGCATGGCGGTCGAACTCCGACCAATACCGCAAAGCCAACCGACGGATATACTGCCAATAGGCTTCGCTGTCGGGGCCGTAAAGCGCCACGCCGCGCTGCACGTCCCCACGAATGCGGGCCGCATATTCGGGCTTGAGCTTCAAGCGAATCGCCCGATTCTTAAACCGGAACACCGCTTCGGGACGCGGCACATCGACCGCCGCCACAGTCAGCAGGCCATGCCCCACCGTGCCGCCCGTACCGACCTGCAATCCATCGTTCATGCAGCTCACCGGCGGACGGCTTCCCGCAAAAGTCGTTACGGCGATGTCATCCACTCCGACTGCGAAATACTCGCGGGCGCGAAGCCCCATCTTCACCCCGATCGTCGCATAGATACCCAAATGACCATGCAGTTCGTTGGTCAGCACGGCGGCCCGCCATTCGCTGGACCCGTGGCGCAACAAGGCTGCGTCAACCATCGGTGCGACATCCTCCGCATAAAGCGACTTGTCCGACGGAAAGCCGTAGAATACCCGACTTTCGGCATCGGGCTTTCCGCGCAAGACCGAAGCGATCACACCTTCAGTCTGTGCGACAGCTGCCGCATCGGGCAAGGTGCAACCCTGCACAGAAGGAGCGAGCGACCGGACAATGAACAACTCCGGTGCGAAAAGGCGCACGGCGACCAGATCGTCCCAAGCCGCCAGATGATGCGACCGACATAGCGCATCGAGCGGCGCGGTGCGGTGCGTATCGACGATTTTGCGGGCATACGGATTCCCTTCGGCGGCAACGGCTGCAATCGTATCGAGCAACGCCCCGTCGAGCGGCAACGGGCAATCGGGATTGGCCGAAATGATCTCCACAGGCACCCCGCACGTCAAAATCCATCGGGCTGCGGCTCGGTCGGCCCGACCGTTGGCCCCCTCGGTCTGTCCCGCGCGGTCGTCGTACCAGACGATGCGTTCGATCCGATCGGCGAGCCGGGGATAGGTCTGCAACAGGTCGCTCCAGTTGGTCAGCGCCCCGAGCGCCACGACGATGATTCGTTCCGGCTCGCTGTCGAAAGTATTTTGCAACAGGTTGACCGCATTAGGGAACGAAGTGCGGACGAGCGTCGTATCGCCCCAATCGACCTCCGATGAATGGGAGCGCCAAGCGGGTGCTTGCCGACAGGTCGGACGTCCGACCCCGACCGGAATCCCCTCGTGGTAGAAGCCGTGCAAAAGAGCCGCCACCCGCCGGGCCGTTGCATCCGGAGCCAAAGCCCCGTCGGAAGAGACGACGGCCAGCACCTCGACCTCGCGATTGCCCAACAGCAGGCACAGCGTCCGCAAATCGTCCGCCGCACCGTCGGTGTCGATGACGACGTGGAAGCGTGCCTTTCCTGAGTGCGCCGACGCAGGCAATGCGCACAAGGCCAGCAGCAGCCAGCAACAACGCAAAAAGACCTTCATCGTTACAAATTAAGTTCGATTCCTCCCAAGAAGGTCGCTTTCGGCATGGGGAATCCGGCGTTGATTTCATAGCGTTGCGCCAACAGGTTCTCGCCGCGCACGAAAACAGCCCATCGACGGGCCACCTGCACCCGTCCCGAGACGTTCCACAACACGAACGCTTCCTCCTCGGTCGTCGGTTTCAACGAAGTGTACAATCCCTTGACGTACTGCACGCCCGTCGATACGCTCCATCGTCCCTTGACGAAATCGGCGCCGACGAACAGTTTGTTGCGCGGTGCCGCCAAGACGGGATACTCCATGTGCAGGTAACTGTAATTGGCCTCGACCGACCACGCCGACGAAACACGCCAGGCGACCTGCAATTCGAGACCCGTATTTTCGATGCGGCCCGTATTGACATTCAACGGCCGGCCGTCGACGCGCACCGTCTGAATCAGATTTTCGCCGTCGATGTAGAACAGGTTCGCGCCATAGGAGAATTTGCCGTCGAAAAGGCGTTGCGCGAAGGATATTTCGTAATTCCACAACCGTTCGGGCCGCAAATCGGGATTCTGCGGCGGGAACATGTACATCTCGCGGATGGTCGGGAAGCGGAATCCCTTGCTGGCCGACAACTTGATCTGTGCGTCCGCCGGCAACTGGAACGAAACGCCCGCCTGCGGCACCCACTCCGTACCGGCATGCGAATGATGATCCACGCGAACACCCGCGTCGAGCGTGAACCATGAAGTCAGATTCTGACGGAAATCGACGTAAGCGGCCACCTCGTCCATCGTCTTGTCGGCCGAAACCTTATCGGGATTGCCATTCAGATAACGATTCCACGCCTTGCCGCCGAAATGCCGGTAATCGAGCCCGAACGTCGTGCGGTTGCCGCGAAAAAACGAACGATTCTGAAACCACGAGACACCCAGCATCCGGTCGCGCGACCGGAAGCGGTAATCGAGCGGCTGCTCTCCGGCCGAATAACCGTCGTTGATCTTGTGCAGACCCCAATTATAGAAGAAGCTCAACGAACCGGAAGAGCGTTCGTAACGATTGTCCAACGTTACCGAAGCAGCCCCCCGCGTGATATGCGAGATATTGTCCAGCAAGGGCGCCGAGACCGTTCCCGGGTTCTGGGCATTGAAATGGGTGAGCTGCACATCGGCCGCCACGCTCCACGCTTTCGAAAGTTCGTAACCCAACCGCACGCTGCCGCCGTACTGCTCGAACCCCATATCCTTGCGGTGGCCGTCCGAACGGTCGTAGGAGCCGCTCACCACGCTGGTGAAACGCCCGGCACGGATGCGGTTGGTCAATTCGGTCTGCAAGGTGTTATAAGAACCGTAACCCGCCTGCAAGTCGGTTTTCACCCCCTCCTCGCGCATCTTGCGCGTAACGATGTTCACGACGCCGCCCATCGCATTCGAGCCGTAAATCATCGACGCCGGCCCCCGCACGACCTCGACCCGTTCGGCCAGATTCGACCGATAGGCATCGGCAATCGGATGGCCCATCAACCCCATGTACTGCGGATGACCGTCGATCAAGACTAACAATCCGGTCGTCGGGGCGTTGCCCACGCCGCGCAGGGTCATACCGCCGGCCGCACCGGTGGAGACCCCGTAACCCATGATGCCGCGGCTGGTGATGAACAGACCGGGCACCCGCTCGGTCAAAGTCGGCAGCAGCGAAGCACGATGCGCCTCGTCCAACCGCTTGCGCCCGACAACCGACACGCTCACGGGCAATTTGCGCAGATCGGTCGCTTCGCGACTGCCCGTAACGACCACTTCGTCGATCGAATGCACCTTTTCGCTCCGCAGGGAATCCGTTTTTTCGGCCCGTACAGGCCATGACATGACCGAGGCGGCCATGACCGCCCAACTGATCCGACTGATTTTCATTTCGAAAAAGAATTTTTCAGGTTTGTTTCCGTTTGCAAAGGGCCTTCGCCCGAACCGGCCCTGCCGACAAAAAACATGCCAGAAGCCCGCATCCAGCCACGACAGCAAAAAGCACGGCACCTATTAATAAAGGTAACTATATACCATTCCACACCGAATCAAGTTGGCGGCGGCGGGACGAAGACTGCGGAGGGCGCCGATAGGCGGGCCTCCGCCGCCCGTAGGCTGCGCCGCTTTTAGAAGCGGTTCCCGATGCGATGGAATGTTTTTGGTGCTTGCGAACGCTTTCTTCGCTGCCGACCGCTTTGTAAAAATGATGCGGCCCATTGGGCCGCGCGGGCCGAAGCCTCCGCCCGCGGAGGCCCGCCTATCGGCGCCCTCCGCAGTCTTCGTCCCGCTTTATTATTAATCGGCACGGATTGCATCATTTTCGGAGGGAGCAGCAGCGAAGAATGCCTTAATAAAAAAAGGCCTGCCCGATACCATACCGAGCAGACCCGAACCGAGATACGTCGCGCCGAGCGAAAATCCGCCGACAAGACGTAAGGAAATTACTTCGTAGCTTTTACGAAATTTCCGTTCTTGTCGAAATCGAGGAACGTCTTGTCCGACAGACCCAGCCGATAACCGTCGGCCGTGGTCTGGTAGATCGTTACCTGCGAACGCGGATACTGCGAAGCCACATAGCTGCGCAAACGCGGCGACATGGCGGAAGCCGGAACGGATCCGCCCTTCATGATTATCTCGGAGCAATCGCCGCTGCCTCCCTCGAAGGAGACCTGCGTACCGCTGTTGAAATAGACGGTGTACTTGTCCCACGAAGCCTCGCGATCCATCTCCACCGATTTCACCTTTTCACGCGGGAAGTTCTTCTGGATGAACTCCTGCGACGAATCGGGCAGTTTGTCGAAACCGACCTTCTGCGGAGCGGCACTTACGGAAATTGCGGTTGCCGCACAAACGAAAAGCATCAAAAATTTTTTCATAACGTAACATTTGTTTATGACGTATGCAGCCCTCCGCAAAAAACATTCCACAAGTCCCGCGGCAACGGCATATTTTTTGCCCCGTCGGAGGCATTGCACATTCCTTATCCGACCATGAAGTTCAGAAAAAAACGCAATAAGCCGATCGTTCCCGTCAAAGAACGGACGGCCGAACATCCTACCGCCTCGTTCCTTTACCTCATCACCGGACTGGGGGCGCTGACCACCGCCGTCGGCATGATGCTGTGCGGCAAACGGAGCCGCGCCCTGATGATCGCCCAATGGGTCGCCCCGCTGCTGCTCACGGCGGCTGAAGAACGACGCTCGCGGCGAAAACTATCGAAAGTCGAATCCGATAAATAACACATCACGACATGAAAAAAGTACATTACTATCTGTTACCACTCCTGCTCTGTTTCGCACTGGGCGGGGTCGCCTCCCTGCTGCAAACCGATGCCCTGCGGGATTGGTACCCTTATCTGACTAAACCGGCGCTTACGCCTCCGGCCGTCGTCTTTCCCATTGCATGGAGCCTCCTCTACGCCTGCATCGGCGTATCGGCGGGTCTGGTGCTCTCGACCTGTCTGAAAAGCCGCCACACGGTCATGCTGATATGGTACATCCAATTGGCGCTCAATTTTCTGTGGAGCATTCTCTTTTTCACGCTCCGCAATCCGTTCCTCGCACTCATCGACCTCGTTGCGCTCGATGCAGCAGTCATCCTCTACATCATCTTCAGCGCACGGGTACGCCGCGCCGCAGCGTGGCTCTTCGTGCCCTATCTGTGCTGGATTCTCTTCGCAACCTATCTGAACGCCTACGTCTGGGCCGCGAACTGAACGCGCTGCCATTCATTCGGTTATTGCCGAAGCATCGCAATCGACCCTTTTTCCGTACAACTTTGTACGCATTTTGCAGGGTGTACGGAACAACCATAAAAAATTTTCGATCTATGGACAACAACAACAATTTGCACGATCGGGTTCACGACAAGGCCCAGGAGCTGAAAAACGACATCAAGGAGAAGAAGGACGAAATCGTCAACAAATTCACCGGCTCGAACGTCGACACGAAACAGAACGACCAGAAGCCCTACGACAAGCAGGACAACTGGAAACAAAACACGCCGCACGACAAGCAGGAAGGCTGGAACCAGAACAAGCCCTACGGCAAAGAGGATTCCGAGCAGAAACAGCCGGAGCAGAACGGTCAATACGACCATTCGCAACACTCGCAGAAGTAGGTCTATCGAACCATTCAAGAAAAGCCGTCCGAATTTCGTTCGGGCGGCTTTTTCGTGCGTTCGCAAAAAATCGGGACGAGGTATTGGGAAACACATATGCCATCGACAGCACGAAGCTGAGAACGGAGTACGATCAACGGGCTACGCCAATCACAAAGCGAACACGTAGGGCGAAAGTCGATGCAGGCTTTCGCCTTTTTCGTGGAGCAGGCCAGAAGCATCAGCCGCCGTTGCGGTTCCGACCGCAGTTCGCCCATCGAACAGGCCGAAGACCGCCGAACCGGAACCCGACATCGCGGCATAGACCGCACCGGCGGCAAGCAACCGTTCCTTAGCCGCCCGAATCGCCGGATGAGCCGCGAATACCGACGCCTCGAAAGCATTTTCAATCGACTGCTGCCATTCGGACACCGGTCGGCGCAAGCGTTCGGAGAGCGGCACCGCAGGGATACAGGGGACGATTCCCGCATAAGCCTCACGGGTCGAAACCCCCTCGTCAGGTTTGATGATAACGAGCGTCATGCCGGACAAATCGATCGGATAGGAGGTCATCACCTCCCCGCGACCGGTGCACAACTGAGGCGTATTGCGCACGAAGAAAGCCGTATCGCTACCCAACGCCGCAGCACAATTGATCAACTCCGCTTCGTCGAGATGCAGTTCGAACAAGGCATCGACCGCCCGAATGACCGCCGTAGCATCCGACGAACCGCCGCCCAGACCCGCACCGAACGGCACCCGTTTGTCCAAACGAATCCGCACGCCATCCACCCCATAGCGGTCTTGCATCATTCGAAAGGCTTTCAAGCAGAGATTGTCTGCCGGATTACAATCGACCGCTAACCCTTCGGCCCGAAATTCGGCCCCCGAAGAGGTTGTACGGTTCACCTCCACTACGTCGAAAAGCCCCCGCACGGGATACATCACGGTTTCCACATCGTGGTAACCGTCCGGACGCCGCCGCAGGATGTCCAATCCGAGGTTTATTTTACAATTCGCTTCGAGAATCATCGAACAAAAATAAGAAATTTTTATTTTTGCTGCATGAAATTCCGAACCGAAATCGAAATCGCCCCGCTCAACGAACGCATCGGCTATCGACACCGATTGCTGGCTGTCGGTTCGTGCTTCGCCGAACACATCGCCGGAAAACTGGCGGATGCGAAGTTCGACATCGAAACCAACCCCACGGGCATCCTCTTCAATCCGCTTTCGATCGTCGAAGCGCTGCGAAGCTATAAGCAAGGCGACCCCGTCCGACCCGAAGAGCTGCGCTACGACGGCGAACGATGGTTCCACTACGATTTTCACGGGTCGTTCTCCGATGCCGATGCCGCACAAGCCTTGAAACGGATGAACACGGGGCGGGCAATCGGAGCCGCAGCCCTCGAAAAGGCCGATTTCGTGCTGCTCACATTCGGCACGGCTTGGGTCTACGAACGGCAGGGCCGACCGGTCGCCAACTGCCATCGGCGACCTGCTTCAGAGTTCGTCCGGCGCAGGCTGTCGGTCGAAGCGGTCGTCGCGGCATTCGACGAATTGTTCCGCACCCGACCGGATGAAAACAAGCCGCTCAGCGATAAGCAGATTATTCTGACAGTCAGTCCCGTGCGACACCTCGGCGACGGTCTGGAAGGCAATGCGCTTTCGAAAGCGGTGCTGCGCATGGCTGCAGCCGAACTGGCGGAACGCCACCCCAACGTACACTATTTTCCGGCCTACGAAATCGTCATGGACGATTTGCGCGACTATCGGTTCTATGCCGACGACCTCGTTCATCCCGCCCCGCAGGCAATCGAATATGTATGGGAAAAATTCGTTGCCGCAGCCCTCGACGACGAAGCGCAACGCCTGCTGCCCGAAGTCGAAGCAATCGTGGCAGCCGCACGCCACCGACCCCGCCATCCGCAAGGTGAAGCCCATGCCGCATTCTGTCGGCGCTGCATGGAACGAATCGCAGCCTTGCCGCAAATCGATTTCTCCGCCGAAAAACGCTATTTCGAACAATTTACGCGCTGAACCGCAGGCCGAAACCGGCTGTCCATCCGGTTTTAGCCCCGTCCAAGGAAAACTCCAGTCGAAAATCCGAAAAATCAATTTTTTGCACGGTCGGTCATCATTGTCCTGCGCAAAATAACCGCCCGGCGCGCCGCCGTATCGAAATAAATTCGTAAATTTGTCCGTTTTATCGGAAACATGGGACGCAAATTCATCACACTTTGCCTGACAGCGCTCGGGCTGTTTGCCGCCGACCTCGTTTCAGCCGCCGAACCGCGGCTGATCGTCAACATCGTCGTCGGTTCGATGCGGGCCGAGGACATCGACCGCTACTCCGCGAACTTCGGTGCAGGAGGCATCCGACGCCTCGCCGAAGAGGGCACCCTCTACACCGACAGCCGTTACGACTATCAACAGACCACGACCCCCGTGTCGCTGGCGACGCTCACTACGGGAGCCATGCCCTCGACCCACGGCGTGATCGGCACCCGCTGGATGGATTACACCTCCAACCGGCCCGTCTTGCTGCTCGGCGATGCGGAACAACCGAATCCCGAACAACTGATCGCCCCGACCCTCGGAGAGACCCTGTTGCAACAGGCTCCGGGCAGCAATGCCGTAACGATCGCCGCCGAACCGGTTTCGGCCGTCGTAATGAGCGGACGTAGCGGAATCGCCTACTGGCTCGACGAAGCCTGCAACTGGGCATCGTCGCCCGCTTACGTCGAGACGCTTCCCGACTGGATAAGCCGCAGCAACCGCGAACACTACAACACCTCGTACGTCGCATCCGAATGGCGCACGCTGCTCGGAAGCGACCGATACCGCAACACGCGTCATTGGGATGTCGCCCTTTCGGGCAAAGGCCGACGGGCGAAGGGCCAAAAAGGCAAGCTGAATCTGACTTCGGACTACGAAAAACTGCTCTACACGCCGGCCGGCAACACAGCGCTGTTTGGATTCGCCAAGCAAGCCATCGCACAATATCGGTTGGGAAAAGATGCGACGCCCGATTTGCTGAACATCTGTCTCGACCCGTCGCGCCGCATCGCCGAGGCCTACGGCCCCGAATCGATCGAGGTCGAAGACATGTACTACCGACTCGACCGCGATTTGGAAGATTTTCTGACCTTCGTCTTCGCGCAGGTCAAAAACGAGGAGGTCGTGGTGGTCTTCACCTCCGATCACGGCACCAGCCCTTCGTACGACTACGGGCCCCACGCGACCGACCGATTCAACAACCGACAATTCGAAGTCATCGTCAACGGATTTCTGAACGTGCGTTACGGCACCGGCGACTGGATTCTGGCCTGCGAGGACCAATGTTTGTGGCTCAATCACAACCTGATTTACGAACGCGGGCTGAATCTCTCGGAGGTGCAGAACGAAGTGGCGATCTTCGCCATGCAATTCAGCGGCGTATCGCACGCACTGGCCGCCACGGCCATGCGCACGAGCTACTTCGGCAGCGGCTATGCCCGCAAGATGCAGAACGGATTCTATCCGCGCCGCTCGGGCGACGTCATTTTGAATTTCGTACCCGGCTACATCGAGGAACGCGACCGGTGCGTCTCGTCATCGGGGTCGCTCTACGGCTACGATACGCAGGTGCCGCTGATTTTTTACGGCTCGGGCATCGGTGCGCAACGCATCGGGCGGCGGGTCGATATGACCGCCGTGGCGCCGACGCTGGCCCATGTCGCAGGCATCGCCGAACCGGCGGCCTCAGAGGGCGAAGTGCTGAAAGAGATTGTCGATTTATAACGAACTATGGACAAAATTCAAGAGGAAATCATCGAGGAGTTCTCGGTTTTCGATGACTGGCTCGACAAATACGACTACCTGATCGGACTGGCCGACACGCTGCCCGCCATCGATCCGGCGCACCGCACGGAACAATATCTGATTCAAGGCTGCCAGTCGCGCGTGTGGGTGGATGCCCGCATGGACGACGGCAAAGTCCATTACGCAGCCGACAGCGATGCCATCATCACCAAAGGCATCATCGCCTTGCTGATTCGGGTGCTCGACGGCCGCACGCCGCGCGAAATACTCGACACGGAACTCTATTTCATCGACACCATCGGTTTGAGCGCCAACCTTTCGCCCACCCGATCGAACGGGCTGGCCGCCATGGTCAAACAGATGCGCCTCTATGCGCTTGCCTTCGCCAGCAAAGAGGCCGCGGCGGAATAAAAACGAAACGACACATGACACCGGAAGAGATATTACAGGTCGAGAAGGAGATCGTACTGACACTCAAAAATATCTATGACCCCGAAATACCGGTCAACATCTACGATCTCGGACTGATCTACGAAATCGACTACACGCCCGACGGCACGGCGAATATCCGCATGACGCTCACGGCGCCCAACTGTCCGATGGCCGACATGCTGGTCGAGGACGTCAATCGAGAAGTCGCCAAAATCAAGGGCGTACAGGCCGTAAACGTCATTCTGACCTTCGATCCCGTGTGGGACAAGAGCATGATGAGCGAAGAAGCGCTGATGGAACTGAATCTGTTGTAGCGATGTCGGAGCAGGAGAACCGGATAATTGAACAGTTGCAGCAGGATAGCACGAGAGAGGCTTGCGCCAACTATCTGGCCGGAGCGGATCCGCTGCACCGCCATGAAATCCTCACGACCTTGGCTTTCGATCGGCTCCGCTACAAAATGGGCCTCGTCAACGAACTCCGCGAAAGCTGTTCGGGCGACTGGAACCAGACTTTCTATCAGCTCTATTTCCGCACCTTGGGCGACAGCACCAATCAAAAAGCTTATCTCACGTTGGCCCAGCGCGTCCCGTACAAAATCGTGTTGCGCGAACGGACGACGCCCCATGCCGTCGAAGCGATGTTGCTGGGCGTATCGGGGCTGTTGACCCTCTACGAACACGACACCTACCTGCTCGACCTGCTGCGATTGTTCGAACACCTCGCCGCCAAATACACGCTCGAACCGATGGAGGCCGCAGCATGGAATCTGACGGACATTCGACCGGCCAACCATCCGCTGCTGCGAATCGTGCAGGCGGCCCGCTTTTTCGCCCAAGACGAATTCGTCATGAACCGCACGATGGAATGCCGGAACATTGACGAAATCCAACAACTTTTCTGCGTCGAGGCGCCCGACTACTGGAACACCCACTACACGCCCAATGCGGAGCACGAATGGCATCCCAAACGCATCGGGAAATTCAAGGCCGACATCATCGGCATCAATTTGGTCGCCGTGCTGCAATTCGCCTACGGCAGCTACACGGGCAACGAGCAACTGCACGAGAATGCGTTGAGACTGTTGGAGTTGATCCGGCCGGAGAACAACCGTTACATCCGGACATGGTGCGACGCGGGCGTTCCGGCTCCGGCGAACGCATTCGAATCGCAGGCGCTGCTGCAACTCGCCAAAGTCTATTGCTCGGACAATCGCTGCGCCGCCTGTCCCGTAGGCCGACGGATTTTAGACAAAGTTCACCGCCCCGTTTGAACGGGGTTCCCGATGCGCCGCTTTTGGAAGCGGTTCCCTATGCGGTAGATCGTTATCATGCTTTTCAACGCTTTCTTCACTGCCGACTGTTATATCCGTTATGTCAGCGGCCCGATGGGCCGCGCGAGCCGCAGCCTCGGCGGGCGAAGGCTCGCTCTGCTCGCCTCCGCAGGCTGCGTCCCGCCGCTTTTAAAAGCGGCTCCTTATGCGGAAGATCGTTACGATGCTTAGCAAGGCTTTCTTCGCTGCCTATTGTTTTGCCCGAAAACAGTGCGATCCGTGCCAGTTAATAAAAATTTTCGTATCTTTGACTGCGTCGAAGATACTCCGTCTCGGCATAATCAAGCTAACGCTTGCTTCTGCGCTCGACTTTTCGTATCTTTGGCGAAAAGAACCAAAAACAGACCCAAATCATGCCTACGATTACACCGCTTACCATATATTGTGCAACCACCATGCTGATTATCGCCTATCTGCTGGGCTCGACTCCGAGCGCCGTGTGGATCGGCAAGAAATACTACGGTATCGACATCCGCGAATACGGTTCGAAAAATGCCGGAACGACCAACATGCTGCGCATCTTGGGCCGTCGTGCCGCCGGTCCGGTCTTTGCACTCGATTTTCTGAAAGGATTCGTCGCCGTAACCCTCATCCAAATCCTCCACTACGACGACATCGTCGGCAACAACGACATCATCAACCTGAAAATCGCCGCCCTCTTCGCCGCCGTGCTGGGCCACATCTTCCCGATTTTCGCAGGATTCCGCGGCGGCAAGGGCGTCGCAACGTTAGTCGGCGCCGTAACGGGCATCGTTCCCTCCATCGCCCTGCTCTGCTTCGGCGTATGGTTCGTCGTACTGATCATTACGCACTACGTCTCTCTCGGTTCGATCATCGCCGGATGCTGCTTCCCGATTTTCACGCTCCTCTCGCCCCAAACCTCCAAAATCAATACGTCATTCATCGTCTTTTCGTTCGTCATCGCCATCCTCTTGGTGATAACCCATCGCAAAAACATCAAACGGCTGCTTTCGCATACGGAGTCGAAAACCTATATCTGGCATCCGCGAAAAATCGTCCCGCCGATCGGTAAAAATGACGAGCCGAAAACCGGCGAACCCGAAAAGTAAATCACCCACGAGCCGAACATCCGCCCATGTTACAAGAGAATCTGATCCGCATCTACGAAAAGAGTTTCCGCGAAAACCGCGAAAAATCGGCCCTGACCGACTATTTCAAAAACGAGGTCTTCTCCTACTACGAAATGGCCAAGGAGATTGCCAAGCTTCACCTGTTGTTCAAGAAAGCGGGCATCGGCCAAGGCGAAAAAATCGCCCTCATCGGCCGGAACAATCCGCGCTGGTGCATCACCTATTTAGCGACCATCACCTACGGGGCTGTCATCGTTCCCATTCTGCAAGACTTCACGGCGCCGGACATCATCCACGTCATCAACCACTCGGAAAGCCGGCTGCTCTTCTTGGGCGACAACTTCTGGGACCTAATCGAGGAGGATCAAATCAAACGGGTGGACGCCGTGTTCTCGCTAACCGACTTCCACGTTCTCTATGAACGCGACGGCCAGTCGCTGACCAAATTCCAACGCGACATTCTGAAACACTACCGCACGAAATATCCCCGCGGATTCAGCATCAACGACATCCGATACGCCGACATTCCCAACGATCGGGTCGTGCTGCTCAACTACACGTCGGGCACGACGGGCCATTCGAAAGGCGTAATGCTCACGGTGAACAACCTTACGGGCAACGTGGTATTCGCCATAAACACCTGCAACAAACAGACCGGACTGCACTACTTCCAACAGGGAGGCCGCACGCTTTCGTTCCTGCCGCTGGCCCATGCCTACGGTTGCGCAATCGACTTTCTGACGCCGTTAGCCGTCGGCGGACACATCACATTGCTGGGACGTATTCCCTCGCCGAAAATTCTGGTCGAAGCTTTGTCGGTCGTGAAACCGACCGTCATCTGTTGCGTGCCGCTGGTTCTCGAAAAAATCTACCGCAAACAGATCATGCCGCTGCTCGAAAAGGGCGCCATGTCGATTGCCATGAAAATTCCCCTGCTCAACACGGCCATCCATTCGGTCATCCGCAAGAAGTTAGTGGATGCGTTCGGCGGCAACATTGCGTTGGTCATCGTCGGCGGCGCCCCGATGAACCAAGAGACGGAATCCTTTTTGATGAAGATTCATTTCCCGATCACGGTCGGATACGGCATGACCGAATGCGCCCCGCTTATCAGTTTTTCGTCGGACGACGAGTTCAAACGGGGATCGGTCGGGCGCTATCTGAAAGATTATCTCGAAATCCGCATCGATTCCGACGACCCCGAGCATGTAGCGGGCGAAATTCTCGTTCGCGGCGAAAACGTCATGCCGGGCTATTACAAGAACGAACAGGACACCCGCCAAGTGCTCGAACCGGACGGCTGGATGCACACGGGCGATATAGGCACGCTCGACCCCGACGGAACGCTCTACATCCGCGGCCGCTCGAAAACCATGATCCTCTCCGGCAACGGGCAGAACATCTACCCCGAAGAGATCGAGGACAAACTCAACAACATGTATTTGGTGCTCGAATCGCTCGTCGTGGACACCGGCAACGGCCATCTGCGGGCGCTGGTCGTCCCCGACTACGAACAGGCCGAAAACGAAGGCGTGCGGGGCGAACTGTCGGAGATCATGCAACGCAATTTGCAGGAACTCAACGCACAATTAGCTTCCTACGAACAGATCGGCGAAATCGTGCTCTACCCTTCCGAATTCGAAAAGACGCCCAAACGCAGCATCAAGCGTTACCTTTACACCCCTTCCCTACTGGAACAGATGAAGTCGAAGGCCCGACATGAAGATCACTAAAAAACAAGCCATCGGCGAGAACCTGCTCTACGTGATGGTCTGGCTGGCCATCATTCTGGTGCCGGTGCTCAACTCGAAGATGATGTCGGAGCTGCACGTGAGCTTGGAAAACGTGCTGACGTCTTGGCGGAAAATCATTCCTTATCTGACCATCTTTCTGGTCCACAACGCCGTCATCGCCCGACGCTATCTGCTCCGCCACCAATACTGGAAATATCTTATTTGCGATCTGGTGCTCATCACCAGCGTATTTTGGATCGTCGACCTTTACGAACAATACTGCGTTGCGGAGGTCGCGCAGACCGACCTGACCGACCCCACCGCCCGACACAAAGCCTCGTTCACCGACCTCGAAATGCACTGGAACGTCATTCTGGGCCTCTTCATGACCGGAGCCAACTCGGGCATCAAACTGATGTACCAGTCGATCCGCGACGAACAACAGATGAAGGAGCTCCAAGAGCAGAATATGCAGGTGCAAATGGATTATCTGAAATACCAGATCAATCCGCATTTCTTCATGAATACGCTGAACAACATTCACGCACTGATCGACATCGACACGGAATCGGCCAAAAACGCCGTCATCGAACTCTCGAAGATGATGCGTTACGTGTTGTATGATTCGGAACGGGAGACTATTTCGCTGGATCGCGACATCCAGTTTTTGAAGAACTACATCGAGTTGATGCGCATCCGCTACACCGATGCCGTCGATATTCGCATCGAACAGCCGCCCGTCCTGCCGACCCGCATCACCATTCCGCCGCTGTTGCTCATCGTCTTCGTCGAAAACGCTTTCAAACACGGCGTGAGTTCGAACAAGGCCTCGTTCATCCATATCCGCATCGGTTGCAGCGACGACAAGGTAACGGCGATCATCAGCAACAGCCGGAACCGTTCCGCTGCGGACGGAGGAGGCTCCTCCGCGGACGGAATCGGGCTGAAAAACGTCCGCAAACGGCTGGAACTCATCTACGGCGAAAAGAACTACCTGCTCCGTGTCCACGAAACGCCGAACACCTACACCGTCAAACTCGAAATCCCGACCCTCCATGCTTAAATGTATCGCCATCGACGACGAACCGCTGGCTCTGCGCCAGTTGTCCTCCTACATCGCGAAACTCCCCTATTTGGAGTTGGTCGCCACCTGCAACAATGCCCTCGACGCCCAGCAGCTGTTGGGCCGTCAGGCGGTCGATCTGATCTTCGTGGACATCAACATGCCCGATCTGAACGGCGTGGATTTCGTGCGCTCGCTGATCGACCGGCCGATGATTATCTTCACGACCGCCTATTCGGAATACGCCATCGAGGGGTTCAAACTCGACGCGGTGGACTATCTGCTCAAGCCCTTCGATTTCGCCGACTTCAGCCGTGCGGCCGCCAAGGCCCATTCGCTCTACGAACTGCTGCAAAAACGACAGGCCCCCTCTTCCGAGGCGCCTGTGCCCGAAGCCGAACCAAAAGACAAGGAGTACATCTCAGTGAAAGCCGATTACAAGGTTTCGTTGGTGAAAATCAGCGACATCATCTACTTGGAAAGCGAGGGCGAATACGTGCGGATGCACCTGACGAACGGAACGTGCATCACGACCCTCTTCCGACTGAAAAACATGGAGACTGCTCTTCCGGCGGAGCATTTCATGCGGATACACCGCTCTTACATCGTCAATCTCGACTACATCCGCTCCTACGTGCGCGGACGGGTCTATATTTCGGAGACCGAGTATCTTCCCATCGGCGAAATCTACAAAGAGACGTTCCAGCACTACATCGACTCTCGTTTCCGCAATCTGTCCGAATAACAGCGCTCGACTTCGGGCGGCCACCCGATCGGAGTTTCAATTCGCGCGCAGGCTTCGAAGCGCGATTATCTTTGCGAAAAATCCGGAAAGCCGGTCAGCGGAACGTACTTATCGTCGCGCCGCTCGCAGCAATAGTGTTTCAAACCGTTGGTCAATACGATATAACGGGCGCCGAGCACCGAATTGTAGCGTACGGCCTGCCCGAAGGTCGATCGGTCGATCACGACATCGGGGGCCTTGCATTCGGCCAGCAGCAGCGGTTTCGCCGCATCGTCCACCACCACCACATCGGCCCGTTGCGACTGCCCGTTAAGCAGTACGGGGTACTCCTGCACGATGCGCAAGGCCGGTACGCCGCAATGCGAAACCAAATAGGCGATCAGATGCTGCCGCACCCACTCCTCGGGCGTCAGTACGAGATAGGTGTTCCGCAAGGCATCCCATATTTCGACCTGCCCGCCCTGCTCACGGGCACGCAAACGAATGGGCGGAAAACGAAGTTCGGGCAATCGGTGCATGCGGATCGGAAAATTTTATGTAACTTTGAACGACAAATAGGCAATTAGATACATCCATGTAACAACGGTCTTAAAACTCGTTTCGATTCGGCTCCCCGACCGAAGCCCCCGCCAAGGCGGGGGTGCGGGGGTGGGTAAAAACTGCATACGACGCCGCAGGCGGCGAGCACCGAGGGGCAGATTCGGGCATACGAGTAAAATCGTCGGTACATGGTTCTAATCGCACAACAAATATACGGAATTATGCGAAGGATTTCGGTATTCATCCTCCTTTTTTCATGCGTCATGGCGTGCGCTCCGACCCTGCAAGCCCAACCGGCCCGCTCCATCGGACGCGAACGCCCTCGCAGCGAACTGCGCGTCTATCCCACTCAGGAAGAGGCGACGGCCGCCGCAACGACCGACAACCGCTATCTGCGGAATCTGACCGAATGGTCGCACGAAGGCGAATCGTTCAGCATCCCGTTCACCGTACCGTTCAGTTGGATCAATCGGCAGGTCTATTTCCACCTCGACGCTGCCTCTGCGGCCTATGAAGTCCGCGTCAACGGGCGGCAGGCGGCAGTCAACAACAATCCATGTCTACCTGCTGAGTTCAACATCACCCGATGGACGCACGAGGGGCACAACACGATCGAAATCCGGCTGAAAAAAGCCTCCGAAACGGCTCCGGTGGAGAGCTGGCGCACCGAGACGGAGCCGCAAATCGGACGGGCATGGGTGATGACCCAACCGACCCTGCACCTCCGCGACATCGTCGTCCGTACGAAACTGAACGAAACCGGCGCGGCGATTGCGGAAATCGGCCTCGTCATAAAGAGCGGCGCCCTCAACCCGCGCACCTCGCAAATCCACTACGAATTGCTGAATCCGGCCGGCGGACGCATCGCCGGCGGCAAGCAGTCGATTACGCTCGACATGCGTCGGGAGGACACGATCCGATTCCTCGCCACCCTGCCCGACACCCTGCTTTGGAGCCCGACGCATCCCGTTCTGTGCACGTTGCGGCTGAAAACCCAGCACGAAGGACGCTACGTCGAATACATAGAACTGCCGATGGGATTCCGCGAAATCAAGGTCGATCGGGAGGGTCGGATGCGCCTCAACGGAGCGGAAACGACGCTGCGGGCCTGCGAAGTATCACCTACAATCGGGACGGACGAAATCGCCGCATTGCGCGAAAAAGGGTTCAACGTGCTGAAACTAAAAGCAGGGAGCGTGCGGCCGGAGCTTTACGACGATTGCGACCGCATGGGCATGTTCGTCATTGCGCAGGCCCCCATCGACACGAGCAAAAGCGGCCCATCCCGCCGCAAGGGGGAAAATCCGTCGAACGACCCGCAATGGCGCTCCTGTTTCATCGAACGAATCGAAGACAGCTACCACACCTCGAAACGCCATCCGTCAGTCATCGCATTCAGCTTGGCCGAACGCTCCGCAAACGGCATCTGCCTATACGATAGTTATTTGGTAGCCAAGCAGTTCGGCGATCCCCGTCCGTTCATCTATCGCGACGGCGGCAACGAATGGAACAACGATCCGTTGCAAATGGATTGACCGTATGCCGCTTTTTGAGCGGTGCTAAATCGAAAAAGGGGGCCCAAGCAAGCCCCCTCGATTTTATCTCTCGCAACTATTTCATGTGCTGGCTTTCTTCGACCCAAATTTTCAAATCCACCCGCCGTTCCTCGCGGCCATTGGCCGCGTATGCAGTTTTGATCCACCGCCAACTGCGGCCGCAGGCGAGCGCAATCGAACTTGTTCAGATTGCCGAGCCGCCACAGCAGAAGCGGAACTTGTTCCGCAAACCCCCGCCTTGGCGGGGGCTTCGGTCGGGTAATCGAAACGAACCGAGTTTCCGGACCGTCTGTACATGGAAGTATAAAATTGCTTTATTTCTTCAAAGCCGCATCGGCTTCGTGCCGGTTTAGGAAACACTCGATCGTGTTCTCCATCAAGCAGCAGATGGTCATCGGCCCGACGCCGCCCGGCACCGGCGTGATGACCGATGCCTTGGGCTCCACCACCGCAAAATCCACGTCGCCGCACAACCGGCCCGTCTCGGGATCGCGATTGACCCCCACGTCGATCACGACAGCGCCTTCGCGCACCATATCGCCCTTGATAAATTTCGAACGCCCCACAGCCACGACCAAAATATCGGCCTGCCGCGTTACGGCACCGAGGTCGGACGTGCGGCTATGGGCCATCGTAACCGTCGCATTCGCATCCAGCAACAACTTCGACACGGGCAGCCCCACGATGTTGCTGCGGCCGACCACCACGGCCTGCCGCCCTTCGAGTTCGACGCCGGCCGCCCACAGCATCCGCAAAATTCCTTTCGGCGTGCATGGCAGCGTGCAAGGCTGTTTCTGCCACAAAGCCGCGACATTCAACGGATGGAATCCATCGACATCCTTCGACCGATCGATAGCGGCAATCACCCGATCCGTGTCGATGTGCTTCGGCAAAGGCAACTGCACCAAGATGCCGTCCACCTCCGGATCGGCATTCAGTCCGGCAATCAATTCGAGCAATTCCGTCTCCGTAATCGTCTCGGGACGCCGAATCGTCGTATTCCGGATGCCCACTTCGACCGACGCCTTCGCCTTGCCGGTTACATAACTCACGCTCGCCGGATCATCCCCCACGAGGATGACCGCCAAATGGGGAACCCTGCCGTATTTTTCGGGAAATGCAGCGACCTGTGCCGCCATTTCGGCCTTCAGACGAGCCGACAACTCCTTACCGCTGATGATTTTCGCCATACCTTCCGTTTTATTGATTCAACGCCTGCCAACCGATGTCGGTGCGGTGGAACAGATGCCCGCAATCGATGCGCTCGACATCGCGCAAAGCCGCTGCTCGGGCTTCGGCCAGATTCTCACCTCGGCCCAGCACGAACAACACGCGGCCGCCTGCGGTCAGCACGCGGTCGCCGTCGGCACGGGTTCCCATGTGGTAGACCGTCCCTTCGATGGCATCCAAACCCTTGATTTCGAATCCTTTTTCGTAAGCATTCGGATAACCCTCCGTTGCCAGCACAATGCCCAATGTCGCGCAATCGTGCCACCGCAACGTCGCGTCGCCGCCATCAGCCACAGCGCAGAAAATATCCACGATGTCCGAAGCCAACCGCGGCAAGACGACCTCGGTCTCGGGATCGCCGAAGCGGGCGTTGAACTCGATCACCTTGATGCCCTGCGGCGTTTTCATCAATCCGCCGTAAAGCACCCCCGTAAAAGGCGTACCCTCGGCAACCATCGCCGCAGCCGTCGGCTGCATGATCCGCTCCAAGGCGAAGCGTTCGTCCTCGGGCGTGATGAACGGCAGCGGCGAATAGGCGCCCATACCACCCGTATTGGGCCCCTCGTCGCCGTCGTAGGCCCGTTTGTGATCCTGCGCCAAGACCATCGGCCACACGTTGCGACCGGAGACGAAGCACATGAACGAAAATTCGGGGCCGGTCAGACACTCCTCGACGACCACGCGCCCCGCGCCGTATTTGTCATCCAACAGCATGTCGCGCAAGGCGGCATCGGCCTCCTTCAACGTCCGAGCGACCACGACCCCTTTGCCGGCAGCCAGCCCGTCGTACTTCAACACGATCGGAGCCCCCTGCTCGACGACATAGGCATGCGCCTGTTCGTAATCGCCGAAGCTACGATAGGCCGCCGTCGGGATTCCGTAACGGGTCATCAACTCCTTGGCAAACTCCTTGGAGGTCTCGATACGGGCGGCGGCCTTCGTCGGGCCAAAAATCCGCAATCCGGCCGACCGGAACGCATCGACAATGCCCACGGCCAAAGCCGCTTCAGGCCCCACGACCGTCAAACCGATGTGCTTCGTCCGAGCGAAATCGAGCAACCGCTCGACCTCGGTTTCGCGAATCGCCACGCATTCGGCCTGCCGCGCGATACCGGCATTGCCCGGGGCACAATAGATTTTTTCGACCTGCGCCGACCGCGTCAAGGCGTCGACAATGGCATGCTCGCGGCCGCCCGAACCCACTACCAAAACGTTCATACGCATGCTATTCGATCAATGTTTGAAATGGCGTTCGCCCGTGAACAACATGGCGATTCCCAGCTCGTTGGCCTTGCGGATCGAATCCTCGTCGCGCACCGAGCCGCCCGGCTGAACGATCGCCGTAACGCCGAACTCGCCGGCCAACGTTACGCAGTCGTCGAACGGGAAAAATCCGTCCGAAGCCAGCACCAATCCTTCGGTATGCCCCGACAGATGGGCCTGATGCAGCGCGATTTCCGCCGAACCGATGCGGTTCATCTGACCGGCACCGACGCCCAACGTCCGACCCTCCTTCACGACGACGATTGCGTTCGATTTCACGTGTTTCACAATGCGCCAGCCGAAATTCAGATCCTCCATCGCCTGTGTAGCAGGCTGCCGCTCCGTAACGCACATATCGACCGAAACGGGGCGCGTCGTAGTATCCAAATCCTGCACCAACAGACCGCCGTTGACGCTCACGTACTGCCGCACGTCGCCCGCCGCATCGTCCATCGGCACCTCCAACAGCCGCAAATTCTTCTTGGTGCGCAGCACCTCCAACGCATCCGCATCGAACTTCGGCGCCATGATGATTTCCAAGAAGATGGGCTTCATCAACTCGGCCACCTCGCGGGTTACGGTGCAGTTGGTCGCCACGATGCCGCCGAAAATCGACACCTTGTCGGCTTCGTAAGCCTTGGTCCATGCCTCGACGACATCCCGACCGACGGCCGCACCGCACGGATTCATGTGTTTCAACCCCACGCAGAACGGCTGCCGGAACTCGCGCACGATGCACAAAGCGGCGTTGGCATCCTGTATGTTGTTGTACGACAGCTCTTTGCCGTTCAGCTGGCGAGCGAACGCCAGCGAATAAGGCACGGGCTGCTGCTCGCGGTAGAATTTGGCCGACTGGTGCGGATTCTCGCCGTACCGGAGCGGCTGCGCAAGGGTGTACTCCAAAAAAAGTTTCTCTTCCAGACCGGCCTGCGCCCGCATGTAGGTGGCAATCATCGTATCGTATTCGGCCGTATGGGTATAGGCCTTGGCCGAGAGTTGCAGACGGGTTTCGCGCTTCGTGTCGCCCTCCGCACGGATTTCGTCGAGCACACGGCCGTAATCCGCCGGGTCGCAGACAACCGTTACGCTGGCCCAGTTCTTGGCCGCCGAACGCAGCATCGACGGGCCGCCGATGTCGATGTTCTCGACCGCCTCGTCCATCGTTACCCCCTCGCGCGCGATCGTCTGCCGGAACGGGTAGAGGTTCACGCAAACCAGATCGATAAATTCGATGCCGTTCGCGCGCAACGCCTCGACATGTTCGGGCAGGTCGCGGCGGGCCAACAGACCACCGTGCACCTTGGGATGCAGGGTCTTGACACGTCCGTCACAAATTTCGGGGAAGCCCGTAACTTCGCTGATATTCAACACTTCGACACCGCTATCGCGCAGCAACTTCATCGTGCCGCCCGTAGCGATAATCTCCCAACCCGCTTCGCGCAGGCCGCGGGCGAAATCGACTACGCCCGTCTTGTCGCTTACACTGACTAAAGCTCGCATTATCGTTCGATCAATTTTTTGATTGTTTCCACATAAAGCGGATGTTCCACCGCATGGATCATCGCCTCCAATTCGCCGAGGTCGCCGCCCTCGTAAGGGAAAGCCCGCTGGGCGATGATTCGACCGCCGTCCAATTCGGCATCCACGTAATGAATCGTTACGCCGAAGACCTTCACGCCGTACGCCAACGCCTGTTCGATGGCATGGGCCCCGCGAAACGCCGGCAACAACGAAGGATGCTCATTGATGATTCGTCCGCCGTAAGCCTGCAACAGTTCGTCGCCCACGATCCGCATGTAACCGGCCAGACAGACCCACTCCACTCTTGCCGCATCAAGCCGCGCGACGATTTCCCGCTCGTAGGCAGCCTTCGAAGCATACGCTTTCGGTGCGAAGACGAACGTATCGACCCCATGACGAGCCGCCCGTTCGACCACTTTCGCGTCGGGTTTGTCGCAGACCAGCAGAACGACCTCGGCATCCAGCACGCCCCGTTCGCAAGCGTCGGCGATCGCCTCGAAGTTCGTACCGCAACCGCTGGCGAAAACAGCAAGCCGGTGCATCGGCTAACGGATTACGACCCCGGGCGTATCGGTAATCCGACCGATTACCGAAGCCCGTTCGCCGGCAGCTTCCAACAACCCGATGGCCCGCTGCGCCTCGCCGGCATTCAACGCGATGACCATGCCGATGCCCATGTTGAAGATGTTGAACATCTCGCGGTGAGGCACCTTACCGTACTTTTCGAGGAAGCGGAAAACGGGCAAAATCTCCCACGAACCCTCCTCAATCTCGATGCCCTGCCCCTCGTGCAGGATGCGGGGAATGTTCTCGTCGAACCCGCCGCCCGTGATGTGGCTGATTCCGTGCACGTCGCAGTTGCGGATCACTTCGAGCACCTGTTTCACGTAAATTTTCGTCGGGGTCAGCAACACCTCGCCCAACAACTTGTGCGACAATTCGGGATAGGAGCGGTGCACGTCCAATCCGTTGTCGGCAATGATTTTACGCACCAAGCTGAAACCGTTGGAGTGGACACCGCTCGATGCGATGCCCACTAACACGTCGCCCGTGCAGACCTTCGAGCCGTCGATCAACTGCGATTTCTCGACCGCACCGACCGTGAATCCGGCAATATCGTATTCGCCGTCGGCATACATGCCCGGCATCTCGGCGGTCTCGCCGCCCACCAGCGCGCAACCGGCCTGCCGACATCCCTCGGCGACACCGGCGACGATGGCCTCGATTTTCTGCGGTTCGTTGCGACCGACCGCCACGTAATCGAGAAATTCGAGCGGTTCGGCGCCCTGCGCCAACACGTCGTTGACGCACATCGCCACGGCGTCGATGCCGATCGTATCGTGTTTATCGAGCACGAAAGCTATTTTAAGTTTGGTTCCCACGCCGTCCGTACCGCTCACCAACACAGGTTCCTTGTATCCCAATGCCGAGAGGTCGAACATGCCGCCGAACGCGCCGATGTTTCCCATCACGCCCGCGCGGGCCGTCGACGCCACATGTTTCTTGATGCGGCGCACCACTTCGTATCCGGCCTCCAAATTCACGCCGGCCTTTTCATAAGATTGAGCCATAGATTGCTACCAGTTAATCCGTTACTTATCGTCTTTGTTCGCCTGCGTTACCGATTGGTACAACGCGGTCGGATAGTTGCCCGTATAGCAGGCCAGACACAGTTCGCTGCGTCCGCCGGCCTGCAACAACGCCTCCTTCGACAGGAACGCCAACGAATCGCTGCCGATCTCCTGCCCGACCTCCTCGACGCTTTTGTGAGCCGAAATCAATTCGTCGTAAGTCGACGTGTCGACCCCATAGAAGCAGGGATTGGTCATCGGCGGCGAGGCGATGCGCACATGCACGGCCGTTGCACCGGCTTCGCGCAACATCGCCACGATGCGCCGCGACGTCGTACCGCGCACAATCGAATCATCGACCAACACGACGCGTTTGCCCCGCACAATGGTACGCACGGCTGAGAGTTTCATCCGCACGCCCCGTTCGCGCAACTCCTGCGACGGCTGGATGAACGTGCGGCCGATGTATTTGTTCTTGATGAGGCCCATTTCATAGGGCAGGCCGCTCGCTTCGGCATACCCCATCGCGGCACTCAAGCTCGAATCGGGAACGCCGACCACAATATCCGCCTCGGCAGGTGCTTCGCGCCACAGAATCCGGCCCGTCTCCTTGCGGAAAGCGTGAACGTTGCACCCTTCGATGTCGCTGTCCGGACGGGAAAAATAGACGTACTCCATCGCGCACATCTGCCGCCGTTTGTACTGCGAATAGTCGCGGCTGCGCAGGCCGTGCGCGTCGATGGTAACGATTTCGCCCGGCTCGACGTCGCGCAGGAACTCGGCCCCCAACACGTCGAACGCACACGTCTCGCTCGACACGACGTAGCCGTCGCGCAACCGCCCGATGGACAACGGACGCAATCCGTACTTGTCGCGGCAGGCGTAGATGCGGTTGGCCGTCATAATCAAAAAGGCGAAAGCGCCTTCGAGCATGTTCAGCGCGTCGATGATGGCGAAAATACGCGGACGGTCGCGATATTTGGTCTCTTTCTTAATCAGATGGGCGAGGATTTCGCTGTCCGACGTCGATTGGAACAGGCTGCCCTTGTTCTCCAAATACTGCCGCAACTGAGTGGAATTGACCAGATTGCCGTTATGCGCCAAAGCGAAGTCGCCCGAATTGTGCCGGAACAGGAAAGGCTGGATATTCTCGCTCGTATTGCCGCCCGTCGTCGAATAACGCACATGGCCGATCGTCATCGAACCGGCCAGTTCCGACAATTTGTCGCCGCTGAAAACCTCGGTTACCAGTCCGGCGCCCTTCACCCGATGGAAGCGGCCGTCGGCATCGACGCTCACGATGCCGCATCCCTCCTGTCCGCGATGCTGCAGCGCGTGCAGTCCGTAATAGGTCAACGAAGCGGCATCCGGCACCCCGAAGATGCCGAAAACCCCACACTCCTCGTGCAGCTCGCGGTCGTACATCGCCTGTCGCAGCATGCTATTCGACCGCTTTTTTCAGACGGGCCAAAATCTCCTCGTAGGCTTCGCGCACGCGGCCCAAGTCGCGACGGAAACGGTCTTTGTCGAGTTTCTCGTTAGTCGAAGCGTCCCACAGGCGGCACGTATCGGGCGATACCTCGTCGGCCAAGACGATTTCGCCGTCGGAGGTCTTTCCGAACTCGATCTTGAAGTCGATGAGCCGGATGTTCATCTTGGCGAACAAGCCCTTCAACACCTCGTTGATGCGAGCCGTCATGGCATAAATCTGCTTCAACTCGTCGTAGGTAGCGGCGCCCAACGCAACGGCATGATGGTCGTTGATGAGCGGATCGCCGAGTTCGTCCTTCTTGTAGCAGATGTCGTAGATGACATTCGAGGGCTGCGTCCCCTCCTCGATGCCCAACCGCTGCGCCATCGAACCGGCAATGACGTTGCGGACGATCACTTCGAGCGGAATGATCTTCACGCGGCGGCACAGTTGATCGCGGTCGTTGAGCGTCTCGATGTAGTGGGTCTTGACGCCCGCCTTGTGCAACTCGTGGAAGATGAGGGTCGAGATGGCGTTGTTCAGCACGCCCTTGTTTTCGATGGTCGCCTTCTTGATGTTGTTGAAAGCTGTCGCCGCATCCTTGTAGTGGATGATGATTTTGTCGGGGTCGTCCGTCAGGAACACCTGTTTTGCCTTGCCCTCGTAGAGCATTTCGAGCTGTTTCATACGTTTTATTTTGTTTGTTGTAATTCTCTTGTTCGTTCAATCTTTCCGTTTGCGGAAATAGTTCACGGCATTGCGGAACAACGACTGCTCCTTGTTGCCGGCGATGTTGCGGAACACGTTCGGCTCCCAACGCTCCGTGTGGCCCATCTTGCCGAGAATCCGGCCGTCGCGCGAGACGATGCCCTCGATAGCGTAGGACGAACCGTTCGGGTTGTAAGGCGCCTCGGCAGTCGGCTCTCCGTCCGGCCCTGCATACTGGAACGCCACCTGCCCGTTGGCAAAGAGCTCGCGCGCCAATTCCTCACCGACGACGAACTTGCCTTCGCCATGGCTCACGGCGATCGCATGCAGGTCGCCGGGTTCGAAACCGGCCAGCCACGGCGAACAAACCGAAGCCACCCGCGTCGTAACGATCTGCGAAATATGGCGGTTGATGTCGTTGCGGAAAAGAGTTGCCGAATTTTTATTCATTAAGCCTAAACGCCCGTAAGGCAGCAGGCCCGATTTTACCAGCGCCTGGAACCCGTTGCAGATGCCCAGAATCAAGCCGCCACGGTCGAGCAGCGCATGGATTTCGTCGCGAATCGCTCGATTGTTCAGCACATTGACAATGAGTTTCGCGCTGCCGTCCGGTTCATCGCCCGCCGAAAATCCGCCGCACAGCACGAAGATATGGCAGCGGCGAATCTCCTCTTTCATCGCAGCGATCGACCGCAGAATGTCGTCGCCTCCGAGGTTGCACAGCACGCCGGTACGCACCTCGGCGCCCGCACGGCGGAAAGCCCGCGCGGTGTCGTAATCGCAATTCGTACCCGGGAAGACGGGCAGATAAGCCACCGGATGTTCGACCGCTTCGCCCGGGTATTCGACGCTGCGGCGCACGGGTTCGGCCGTCATCATCGGTGCACGGTTGTCGCCCTTGTCGGGATAGATCGCCGCATAACGTTCGGTGTTAGCCGCATAGAGCGTTTCGAGCGGCATCCGCACCCCGCCGACAATCACAGCCGCATCGTCCACCGTGCGACCGACCGGTTCGGCATGGAGATAGTCCAACGCCTCCGCGCACTCGACCAAAATCGAGCCGTAGGCATAATCGTAGAGTTTCGTCTCGCCGCACGTTACCTCGACGCCGATTTCGTTACCGAAAGCCATCTTCGCCAGCCCCTCGGCCACACCGCCGAATCCGACCGACCATCCGGCCACGATCCGTCCGTCGGCGATTGCCTCGCTCACGAAGTCGAAGTTGCGTTTCAGCTGTTCCGTGTCGGGCATCCCATTGGCGCGGGGCGTATGACGAATCAAGTAGAGGCGGTCGCCCGCACGTTTCAAATCGGTCGAAATCACCTTGCGAGCATCGACTGTCGTGATGCCGAAAGCCATCAGCATCGGCGGCACGTTAATATCTTGGAACGTACCCGACATCGAATCCTTGCCACCGATAGCGGGAAGTCCCAGCTCGACCTGCATCCGCAAGGCCCCGAGCAAGGCGCTCAACGGCTTGCCCCACGACGTGGCTTCGCGCGTCATCCGTTCGAAATACTCTTGATAGGAATAACGCATCCGGTTGTAATGACCGCCCGCCGCCACGACCTTCGCAGCCGCTTCGACCACGGCATAGGCTGCACCGTGGTAGGGGCTCCACGACGCGATGAACGGATTGTAGCCGAAGGCCATGATGCTGGCCGTATCGGTATAGCCGTCGGTCGGCAGCTTCTGCACCGAAACCTGCGTCTCGCTGCGCTGCGTGCGCCCGCCGAAGGGCATCAACACAGTCGATGCGCCGATGGTGGCATCGAACATTTCAATTAGTCCGCGCTGCGACAGGACGTTTTTATCTTTCAGATTGTTGGCGAATCGTTCAGCGACGGTTGCGCCCTCCACCTTGCGGACGAACGGATCGCAGGCCTCCACAGCGGCAACGACCGCCTCGGCACGATGCTTGGCACCGGCACTGTCGATGAACTTGCGCGAAAGGTCGACGACTTGCCGACCGTGATAGTACATCCGCATGCGGGCCGTATCGGTTACATCGGCCACCTCCGTCGCCTCGATGTTCTCCTCGCGGCAATAGGCCAAAAAGGCATCGACATCTTTCGCCTCGACGACGACGGCCATACGCTCTTGCGATTCGCTGATCGCCAGCTCCGTAGCATTCAGCCCGCTGTACTTCACCGGCACGCGGTCGAGGTAAATATCCAACCCGTCGGCCAACTCGCCGATGGCCACGCTGACGCCGCCGGCCCCGAAGTCATTCGATTTTTTTATTAATCGGGTTACCTCCGGACGACGGAACAAACGTTCCAGTTTGCGTTCTTCGGGGGCATTGCCTTTCTGCACCTCGCTGCCGCAGGTCTCCAACGAATGGGCATCGTGTTCTTTCGACGAACCCGTCGCCCCGCCGATGCCGTCGCGGCCCGTACGGCCACCCAACAACAGAATTTTATCGCCGGCGACAGGCGTTTCGCGGCGCACATCGGCCGCTTTCACGGCGCCGACCACCGCGCCGACCTCCAAACGCTTCGCCACGTAACCGTCGTGGTAAATTTCACGCACGTGGGTCGTCGCCAAACCGATCTGGTTGCCGTAACTGGAATATCCCGCAGCGGCCTTTTTCGAAATGACGCTCTGCGGCAGCTTGCCCGGCAGCGTATCGGCCACCGGCTGCCAGATGTCGCCCGCACCGGTTACGCGCATCGCCTGATAAACGTAGCTGCGGCCCGACAGCGGGTCGCGGATCGCCCCGCCCAGACAGGTCGATGCCCCACCGAACGGTTCGATTTCGGTCGGATGGTTGTGCGTTTCGTTCTTGAATTGCAGGAGCCACCGTTCCGTCGTGCCGTCGACCTCCACGTCGACGTAGATCGAGCAGGCATTGTTTTCGTCGCTCACCTCCAAGTCATCCAACTTGCCGGTCGCCCGCAAATAACGCGCGCCGATGGTCGCCATATCCATCAGGCAGATGCTCTTATGCTCGCGGCCCAACTCGCGCCGGATGCGCAGATAAAGGGCCAACGACTCGTCGATGTCCTCTTTAATAAAGGATTCCTCAACGGTGATGCCCTCCAACTCGGTCGTGAAGGTCGTATGACGGCAGTGATCGCTCCAATAGGTATCCAAAATGCGCAACTCCGTTTCATAGGGGTCGCGCCCCTCCCCGCGAAAATAACGCACCACCTCGCGCAGGTCGTCGGCATTCATCGCCAGCCCGTATTTCTTGCAAAAAGGCTCCAGCTCGCTATCAGCCAACTGCGAAAATCCGTCGAGCACCGGCACGGGTTTCACCTCGGCCTGCTCGCGGTCGGTCAGCATATCGAGCGACTTTTCGCGCGACTCGACACTGTTGATGCAATAATGACGGATGCGGGCCAGCTCCTCGTCCGTAACGGCATCGTCGAAAATCAGCAGCTTCGACGAACGGATGCGCACCTCGGCCGACGGGTCGATCAACCGCACGCAATCGACCGCCGAAGCGGCCCGCTGGTCGAATTGTCCGGGCAAGAACTCGATAGCGAGGTACTTGCGGCCCGCCAAGTCGCACGCATCCGACACCGTATCGGTTACCACCTCGCCGAAGACCGCGTAACGGCTCTTTTCGAGCAACTCGGCCGTGAATCCGAACAGGTCATAGACATTCAGCAGCCGCAACTCGGAGAGATGCAGTTTGAGATTGCCGTTCAACTCGCGGCGCAGGCTCTCGGCCTCGACCCGATATTGCGGTAACTTCTCGACGAAAATCCGGTAATTTTCCATATTTGTTTCTTTGCTATTTCACGAATTTATCCGCCCAACAGCGGGCATAGGTCTCGGCGGTCGCACCGACGAACGTAATGTGTCCCATCTTGCGTTTCGGGCGGCTTTCCGTTTTGCCATAGAGGTGGACGTGGACATCGGTTCGATTTTCGGCCGCAACTTGCGCAGCGATCCGCTCGGCAGCGGCCAAATCCTGCCCCAAAATGTTTTTCATCACGGTCGGAGCGACCAACTCCGGCGCGTGCAACTCCTCGCCGACTAAATAACGCGCCAATTCGCGGAACTGGTTCGTCGTGGCGCCTTCGATGGTGTAGTGGCCCGAATTGTGGGGGCGCGGCGCCATCTCGTTGAAGTAAAACTCCTCGCCGCGCACGAAATACTCGATAGCCAGAATCCCCCGATAACCGCACTCGCGCATGAAACGTTCGCTCTCCACGCGCATCCGTTCCAGCACCTCGGCATTCCGGTCGGCCGGCACAAAACAGAGGTCGAGAATCCCGTCGCGATGGAGATTGCGGCCGATCGGGAAACTCACCACCCGACGTTCATCGGCGACCATCACGACGCTGGCCTCGAAATCGAACGGCACGAACGCCTCCAAAATAGAGGGCACCGCCACCAAGGGCAGTGCCTTCTCGATTTCCGATTCCGTACGCAGAATCGCCTGACCGTGGCCGTCGTAGCCCAACGTACGGGTTTTCAGCACCGCCGGCAGGCCCAATTCGGCGACCGCCCGTCGCAATGAATCCTCGTCGTCGACCGCCCTGAAATCGGGCGTTTGCAAGCCGTGGTCGCGGGCGTTCTGCTTCTCCCGCAGCCGATCCTGCGAATCGTAAAGCGGCCGGTAACCTTGCGGAATGCGGTATTTTTCGCACAACGGTATCAGAATCTCTCCCGGGACGTTCTCGAACTCATAGGTAACGACGTCGCTGCGACGGCACAGTTCCTCCACGGCGGCCGGGTCGTCGAATCGACCGACAATCCGTTCCTCGCACGCAGCGAACGCAGGTGCATCCGGAGCCGGATCGAGCGCGATGCACCGCACCTTGGTCTCCAAGGTCCGGGCCTGCTCCGCGAGCATCAGCCCCAACTGCCCTCCTCCTATGATGCCGATGGTCGTCATAATTCGATTTTCAACACATCCTCGGTCTGACGTTTGCGGAAGGCTTCCAATTTGGCGGCCAGCGCCTCGTCGCCCAATGCGAGGATCGAGACGGCGATCAAAGCGGCATTTTTGGCACCGTTGATAGCGGTCGTCGCCACAGGAACGCCCCCGGGCATCTGCACGATGGAAAGCAACGAATCCAAACCGTTCAAGGCACGTGATTTGACCGGCACCCCAATCACAGGAATGGTCGTGATGGCCGCCGTCATACCCGGCAGATGGGCGGCACCACCCGCACCGGCGATGATGACGCCGATGCCGCGTTCCTTAGCCGTACGGGCATATTCGTAGAGCAATTCGGGCGTACGATGCGCGCTCACCACCCGCTTTTCGAAGGGGACGCCGAACGATTCCAGCGTCGCGACGGCCTCGGCCATCACCTCGTAATCGCTCACGGAGCCCATAATCACACCGACTTTCATAATCGTTTATCCTTATTGTTCGACCGCAGTCATGTACCTTCCTGTACTGCCGTTTTTTATCCACTTTCTCCTATCCGCCTCTCGATACTCGCCGCCTCCGGCGTCGTATGCAGTTTTGACCCACCCCTAAACCCCCGCCTTGGCGGGGGCTTCGGTCGGAGCTCCGAAACGAATCGTCCCATCGGGCCGTCGCTACCTATATCTAACGAACCGATTGCCCCTTCGAAAACGACCGACCGCCACAACCTTTTTCAGTCATGGCGGCCGCAATCTATCCGCACACGTCTCTTGAAAGGACAAAAGTAGCGTTTCCCGTTCGCCTTTTCAAAAATCCGGTCGACATTCTTTCCACAAATTATCGACAATCCGACGGCGCTTTCGTCTCGCAATAGGCGCATCGGCAGATGCCGTCCTCGCCGCGACGGAACAACTGATCGACATCCTCCGTCGCGGAGATGCACCGGCGGTTGGCGCATTTCAGTTCGTTGACAAGATAGGGTTCGCTGAAAACCGGCGTCCGGTCGAACGGACGATTGCCGTCGGCCCATTCGAGCAGGGTCAGAATCAACGCCATACGCACGAATTTGCCGTTTTCAACCTGTCGGAAGTAGGCGGCCCGCGGATCGTTGTCCACCTCACGCGCGATTTCGTTCACGCGCGGCAGCGGATGAAGGATCACCATGTCCGGTTTGGCTGTCTTCAATTTTGCGGCATTGAGCACGAAGCTGTTCTTCACGCGGTCGAACTCCTCTTCGTCGAGGAACCGCTCTTTCTGCACGCGCGTCATGTAGAGGATGTCCAGTTCGGGCATCACCTCCTCCATCGTGCGCACTTCGCGGAAAGTCAGTTGCGAATTGGCCTGCATCTCCAGCAACATGTAGTCGGGCAGGCGCAGCTCCTCGGGCGAAATCAGAATGACGTGAACGCCCGCATATCGCGACAGGGCCTTAATCAACGAATGCACCGTGCGTCCGAACTTCAGATCGCCGCAGAAGCCGATGGTCAGATGGTCGAAGCGTCCCTTTTCGCGCTTGATGGTCAACAGATCGGTCAGCGTCTGCGTCGGATGGGCATGGCTGCCGTCGCCGGCATTGATGACCGGAATACCAGCATACTGCGAAGCGACGAGCGGCGCCCCCTCCTTGAAATGGCGCATGGCGATGATGTCGGCGAAGCACCTGATGACCCGCACGGTATCGGCGACGGTCTCGCCCTTCGACACCGACGACGACGCGGCATCCGAGAAGCCGATGACCTGTCCGCCCAGCTCCAGCATGGCCGAAGTGAAGCTCAACCGCGTACGGGTCGACGGTTCGTAGAACAACGTGGCTAATTTCTTGCCCTTGCAGGCTTCGCGATACTGCTCGCGATGGGCGATGATGCGTTCGGCCAAAGCGACGATCGCTTCGGTCTCCTCGACCGTCAGGTCGGTAGGGTCTATCAAATGGCGCAACATAGATTTTCGGTATTTTTATTCACGTGATTCATTCAATTTTTAGGCACTCGCCAGTCCGCCCCTTGGTGTTCGCCGCCTATGGCGGCATATGCAGTTTTGATCCACCCCCGCACCCCCGCCTTGGCGGGGGCTTCGATCGGAAAGCCGAAACGAACCGAGAGGCTTCGACCCGCCCGCTATTTCATCCAGCTCTCGTCCGACGGATTGTCGCGGAACTGCAACAGGCGGGCCTTGTCCGCAGGGCGGATATACCCTTCCTCAGCGGCCACCTCGACCAGTGCGTCGAGATTCGAGAGGCTGTAATTCACGACCTGCGCCTCGCGCATACGGTCGAGACCCTTCTTCATGCCGTAAGTGAAGATCGAAGCGACACCCAACACCTCGGCGCCTGCCTCGCGCAACGCCTCAACCACTTCGAGACACGAACCGGCGGTCGAAATCAGATCCTCGACGACGACGACCTTCTGTCCCTTTTCGAGTTTGCCCTCGATGCGGTTCTGCCGTCCGTGATCCTTGTTACCCGAGCGGACATAGCCCATCGGCAGGTCGAGCAGCGTGGCCGTAATGGCGGCATGGGCGATGCCGGCGGTCGACGTACCCATCAACACCTCGGCCTCGGGGAACTTCGTACGGATGATTTCGGCCAATCCGGACTCGACCCGCTTGCGCACTTCGACCGCCGTAAGCGTCAACCGGTTATCGCAATAAATCGGGCTTTTGATGCCGCTGGCCCACGTGAAAGGCTCCTCGGGGCGCAGGAACACGGCGCCGATCGCCAACAAATCCTTCGCAATTACTTTTTCATTCATGGCTCATGATGCTAATCAATGTCATTTTTTAGGTTCATCCCAACGCAAACGCTTGGTTTTGCCGAGCATAACCTCCGTTCGCGGACGCAGCCTGCGGGGCACGCTTGCGGGCCTCCGCCGCCGGAGGCTGCGGCCCGCACGGCTCTGCGAGCCGCATCAATTCAATAAAAAGTCGGCTATGCAACGGCGATACGCCGCTACGGGGTCGTCCGCCGCCGTGATGGGCCGTCCCACGACGATGAAATCCGATCCGATTTCACGCGCCCGGGCCGGTGTCGTAACCCGCACCTGATCGGCGACCTCGCCGTCGGCAAAGCGCACACCGGGCGTAACGGTCAAAAAGTCGCGTCCACAGGCTTCGTGCACCATACCCGCCTCCAACGGCGAGCAGACCACGCCGTCGAGCCCCGCCTCGCGCGTATTGCGGGCATACTGCACAATGGTTTCGTTCATCGAGGCACCGATCAACAATTCGCGCTGCATCCGCTCCTCGCTCGTCGAAGTGAGCTGCGTTACGGCGATCAACAGCGGCCGCGACCCGTCGGGACAGGTCAACCCCTCGCGCGCCGCGCGCATCATCTCGACGGTACCCGCCGCATGGACGTTGCACATGTCGACGTCCAACCGCGACAAGACGGCCATCGCCTTACGCACCGTATTGGGAATGTCGTGGAGCTTCAGATCGAGGAAAATGCGATGGCCGCGCCGCTTGATTTCGCGAACGATGGCCGGCCCTTCGGCATAGAAAAGCTCCATACCGATCTTCAAAAAAGGTTTTCGCGATTCGGATGCGAATCGATCGAGGAACCGGAAAGTCTCCTCGGCCGACTGGAAATCGCAGGCGATGATTACGTCTTTTTGCATGATTCTTATTCGATTATACCGATGATGTCGTTCAATTTTTCGATGCCGAGCCGCTCCATCTCCGCAGGCAGCGCCTCGATGATCTCCTTGCAGGCATACGGATTCACCAAATTGGCCGCACCGACCTCGACGGCCGTGGCACCGACCATCATCATCTCGATGACGTCGCGGGCCGACTGCACGCCGCCGCAACCGATGACGGGCACTGCACAGGCCCGAGCCACTTGATAGACCATCCGCACGGCCAACGGAAAGATGGCAGGGCCGGAAAATCCGCCCATCGTATTGGCGACGACCGCCCGCCGCCGCTGCACGTCGATCCGCATCCCGAGCACCGTATTGATGAGACACAACCCGTCGGCACCGGCCTCCACGCAAGCGCGGGCGATGGCGACGATGTCCGAGACGTTGGGCGAAAGTTTCATATAGACGGGTTTGGTCGTTACGGCCTTCACCGCACGAGTTACCTCGGCAGCCGATTCGGGCGAAGTGCCGAACGACATGCCGCCGTGCCGCACGTTGGGGCAGGAGATATTCACCTCGATAAGCCCGACTTGTTCCTCGCGGTCGATGCGCTCGCAACAATAGGCGTATTCGTCGACCGAGAAGCCCGATATATTAGCAATGACTTTCTTATGAAAGAACGTTTTCAAGCGTGGCAACTCGTCGGAGATAACGGCGTCGATACCCGGGTTCTGCAACCCCACGGCGTTTATCATACCGGCCGTGCATTCGGCGATGCGGGGGGTCGGATTGCCGTAACGCGGTTCGCGCGTCGTGCCCTTGAACGAAAAGGTTCCGAGCAGATTGAGGTCATAGAAATCCTTGAACTCGTTGCCGAATCCGAACGTGCCGCTGGCCGGAACGACCGGATTATCCAGCCGCCAACCGCTCAACTCAACCGAAGTATCTACCATACGATCTCTCCTTTCTCCAATACGGGACCCTCTTTGCAGATGCGTTTCGGCCCGTTTTTGGTCTTGCACGTGCAGCCCATGCAACCGCCGAAGCCGCATCCCATGCGCTCCTCGAACGAAAGCTGGCCGTCCTGTGGCACGGCGTCGCATAACGCACGAAGCATCGGCAACGGCCCGCAAGCGTAAAAATAATCGAAATCGAGGTTCCGTTCGGCAATGGCCATCGTTACGAATCCTTTGACGCCTGCCGAGCCGTCGACCGTCGCGACCGTTACGTCGCAGCCCAAAGCGCGGAACTCCGCTTCGTAGAAGCATTCGGCGGCCGTATTGAAGCCCAACACCACCTGCACGGGAAGTCCCGCCGCAAGCAACTGCTTGGCCAACAAGTAGAGCGGCGGCACCCCGACCCCGCCTCCGACGAGCAACGGCCGTTGCGAACCGGAGGTAATCGAAAATCCGTTGCCGAGACCGGTCAACAAATCGAGTTCGTCGCCGGCCCTCATGCGGCTCATGCGCTCCGTGCCCTCGCCCACGACCTTATAAATCAACGTCAGCCGACCGGGCTCGCAGTCGCACACGGAAATCGGCCGCCGCAGGAACAGTCCGTCGATGGCGATGTTGACGAACTGCCCGGGCGCGGTGATTGCCTGCGTATCGCCCGCCAGCGTCATCCGCCACACCGAAGCCGTCAACGGTTCATTCGACCGGATTTTATAAATCGCTTTTTTCATGCTCTCTTTTCATTCCGTTCGGAGCGCACGGCGGTCCTCCGAATTTTCCGATTTCACCGACATCAGGAGTCGATCGTCGACACACGCAAGGTGATTTCTTCGAGCACGTCCAACAAGACCTTCACGGTCTCCAACGCGGTGAAAACCGTTACGTTGTTCTCCACCGCCGTGCGACGGATTTCGTAACCGTCCAACCGCGTATTGTGCTGATTGATGTCGATGGTGTTGATGACATAGCTGACATGACCCTGCCGCAACGAATCGATGATTTCGCTGCTGCCCTCGCTCAATTTGCGCCGCGTACGCGTGCGGATGCCCTGCCGACGCAGGAACTCCGCCGTACCGGTCGTGGCCTCGATGTTAAATCCGAGGTCGTAGAAACGTTTCACCAACGGAAGGGCCGCCTCTTTATCCCGATCGGCGATGGTTACGAAGATCGTACCGTAATTGCTGACGTTCATGCCCGTAGCCTGCAAGGCCTTGTAGAGGGCGCGGGTCAGTTTGTCGTCGTATCCGATCGCTTCGCCCGTCGATTTCATCTCGGGCGAGAGGTAGGAATCCATGCCACGGATTTTGGCGAACGAAAAGGCGGGTGCCTTGACGTACCAACGTTCCTTCTCTTTGCCGTAAACTTCGGTGATTCCCTGTTCGCGCAGGCTCTTGCCCAGAATGACCTGCGTGGCGATGTGGGCCATCTGCACGCCCGTCGATTTCGAAAGGAACGGCACGGTGCGCGACGAACGGGGATTGACCTCGATGACATAGACGCGGTCGTCCGCATCGAGAATGAACTGAATATTGTACAGGCCGATGATGCCGATCCGCAGACCCAGACGCACCGTGTAGTCGATAATCTGCTGTTTGGCATGCTGCGAGACGCTGAACGTGGGATAGACGCTGATCGAGTCGCCCGAATGGATGCCCGTCCGCTCGACGTGCTCCATGATGCCCGGGATGAAAACCTCCTTGCCGTCGCAGATAGCGTCCACCTCCAACTCCTTGCCCATGATGTAGCGATCGACCAACACCGGCGAATCGACGTTGACCTCGACGGCCGTTTGAAGATAGTGGCGCAGGCGTTCCTCGTTGGAGACAATCTGCATGGCGCGGCCGCCCAGCACGTAGCTCGGACGCACGAGCACCGGATAACCGATGCGCGCGGCGGCGCGGACACCCGCTTCGATGTCGGTAACGGCTTCGGCCTCGGGCTGCGGGATGCCGAGTTCCTCCATGATCCGCTCGAAGCAGCCGCGATCCTCGGCATTGCGGATGGCCGCCGTGTCGGTGCCGATGATAGGCACGCCCAATTCGGCCAACGGCTCGGCCAAATTGATGGCCGTCTGTCCGCCGAGCGAGACGACGATGGCTTCGGGCCGCTCCAGACGGATGACGTTCATCACGTCCTCGACCGTCAACGGTTCGAAATAGAGTTTGTCGCTCGTGGTGTAATCGGTCGAAACGGTCTCGGGGTTGTTGTTGATGATGATGGCCTCGTAGCCCGCCTCGCGAATCGACCAGATGGCATGCACGGTCGAATAGTCGAATTCGACGCCCTGTCCGATGCGGATCGGGCCTGAACCGAGCACGACGATTTTGCGCCGGTCGCTTACGACGGATTCGTTTTCGATTTCGTAGGTCGAATAGAAATAGGGCACGTAGGAGGCGAACTCGCTGGCGCAGGTGTCGATCATCTTATAGACGGGGAAGATGCCGTTGCGTTCGCGCAGGCGGAACATCTCCTGTTCCGTGAGGCCCCACAGCTGACCGATATACTTGTCGCTGAAGCCCATGCGCTTGGCGTCGCGCAACGTTTCGATGTCCTGCGGATGTTCGCGCACGACCCGCTCGAACTCGACGATGTTCTTGAATTTTTCGAGGAAAAAGAGGTCTATTTTCGTGTTGTTGTAAATCAGCACCAAGTCGACGCCCAAACGAATCAACTGCGCGATGGCATACAAGCGGTCGTCCGTTCCCTCCTTGATATAGGTGAGCAGCTGTTCGGTCGTCCAGCGGTCGAACTTGCGGTGATAGATGTGGCAAACGCCCGTTTCGAGCGAACGCACCGCCTTCAAAAGCGATTCTTCGATCGTACGGCCCACAGCCATCACCTCGCCGGTGGCCTTCATCTGCGTGCCCAACTTGTTCGACGCATCGGTGAACTTGTCGAACGGGAAGCGGGCGATTTTGGTAACCACATAATCCAGCGTCGGTTCGAAGCTGGCGGGCGTGTTGGCCAGCTGAATTTCGTCGAGGGTCATACCTACGGCAATTTTGGCGCTAACGCGAGCAATCGGATACCCCGACGCCTTCGAAGCGAGGGCCGACGAACGCGAAACGCGCGGATTGACCTCGATCAAATAGTATTTGAACGAAAGCGGATCCAACGCGAACTGCACGTTGCAACCGCCCTCGATTTTCAATTCGCGGATGATTTTCAAGGCTGAATCGCGCAACATCTGGTACTCGTGGTTCGTCAGCGTCTGGCTCGGCGCGACGACGATCGAGTCGCCCGTATGGATGCCCACGGGGTCGATGTTCTCCATGTTGCAGATAGCCAAGGCCGTGTCGTTGCTGTCGCGGATGACCTCGTATTCGATCTCCTTGTAACCCTTGATGCTCTTCTCGATGAGCACCTGATGCACGGGCGAAAGGAACAAGGCATTGCGCATCAACCCACGAAGCTCCTGCTCGTTGTCGGCGAAACCGCCGCCCGTGCCGCCCAACGTAAAGGCGGGACGCAGCACGACGGGATAACCGATGCGGGCCGCGACCTCGACCCCCTCCTCAATGGAGGTGGCGATTTCCGACGGCAGCACCGGCTCGCCCAACGACTGGCAAAGCTTCTTGAACAGTTCGCGGTCTTCGGCCCGCTCGATGGATTCGAACGACGTACCGAGAATTTCGACCTGACATTCGGCCAGAATCCCTTTCTTGGCGAGCTGCACGGCCAGATTCAACGCCGTCTGTCCGCCGAGGCCCGGGACGATGGCGTCGGGACGTTCGTAACGGATGATTTTAGCGACGTATTCGAGCGTCAGCGGCTCCATGTAGACCTTGTCGGCGATATGGGTGTCGGTCATGATGGTGGCCGGATTGGAGTTGACCAACACCACTTCGTACCCCTCCTCGCGAAGCGCCAGGCAGGCCTGCGTACCGGCATAGTCGAACTCGGCAGCCTGACCGATGACGATCGGGCCCGAGCCGATCACCATCACCTTGTTTATATCTTTTCTCTTAGGCATTTTTGTGTTCCTCCATCATTTGAATGAATTTGTCGAACAAACCGGTGCTGTCCTGCGGCCCCGGGGCGCTCTCGGGGTGGTACTGCACCGAGAAAACCTTGTCGGCCTTGCATTCGATTCCTTCGGCCGTGCCGTCCAACAAATTGACGTGGGTCAGTTCGAGACCGGTGCCCTGCAACGAATCAATATCAACGGCGAAGCTGTGATTCTGGCTCGTGATTTCGATCTTTCCGGTCGCCAAGCACTTCACGGGATGATTGCCGCCGCGATGGCCGAACTTCATCTTGAACGTGCGGGCGCCGTAGGCCAAAGCAACCATCTGGTGGCCCATGCAGATGCCGAAGATGGGCAGTTTGCCGCGCAGACGGCGCACCTTCTCGATAACCGGTTCGACATCCATCGGGTCGCCCGGGCCGTTCGACAGGAAGATGCCGTCGGGCCGGAACGCCAGAATCTCCTCGACCGAAGCATCGAACGGCACGACCGTTACGTTGCATCCGCGGGCATTGAGGCAATGGATGATGTTGTATTTGATGCCGCAGTCGATGGCCACGACGTCGAAACGATGGTTGGGCGTTCGCGAAAACCAACGCTTCTTGCAACTCACCCGCGACACCTGGTCGTGCGGCAATTCGCAGGCGCAGATCCGTTCCATCGCCTCGTCGAGCGGCGTGGCGGCATCGGTAATCATCACCTTCTGGCTGCCCTCATCGCGGATGATGCGCGTCAGCGTGCGGGTGTCGATGCCCGAAATGCCCGGAATGCCCAGTTCCTCGAACACCTCGTTCAACGTGCGGGTATAGCGGAAATTCGACGGGATGTCGTTGTACTCGCGCACGATCAGTCCGCCGATCGAGGGAAACTTCGACTCGTTGTCCTCCTCGGCCGTACCGTAGTTGCCGATGAGCGGATAGGTCATCACCACCATCTGGCCGGTATACGACGGGTCGGAGATGATCTCCTGATACCCCACCATCGAGGTGTTGAAAACGATCTCGTTCACCGCCTCGCGGTCGGCGCCGAAGCCGTAACCGTAAAACTCGCGGCCGTTTTCCAAGACGATTTTTTTCGTAAACGGTTTCATTAACTGCCTTTATTTTGCTAACTGACTTACCTAATTATAAATGTATCAACGGTTGTTTACCCTTATTTGCAAGTCCGAACCTTTGTACTCGCCACCTGTAGCGGCGTATGCAGGCCTGACCCACCCCCGCACCCCCGCACCCCCGCCTCGGCGGGGGCTTCGATCGATGCTCTCAAACGAATCGATCCATCGGGCCGTCCATCTATAAATTTATCCTTGTTCGTGCATCCGAGCCTCACCGCTCTATGCCTCCGCCTCGTAGACGGTACGCCCGCCCACGACCGTCCGCACGGCACGACCCCGCACCCGCCATCCGGCGAACGGCGTCGCACGGCCCTTCGACCGGAACGTCGACGGGTCGATGATATATTCGTCATCGAGGTCGAGCACCGTAAAATCGGCCGCATCGCCCACATGCAATCCCCCTTCGAGGCCGAAAATCCGGCGGGGATTGTCGGTCATCAAGGCAATCAACCGTTCGAGCGTCAACAGTCCGGGCAACACCAATCCGGTGTAAAGCACCGGAAAAGCGCATTCCAACCCCACGATTCCCATCGCGCTGCCGACCAATCCGCGAGCCTTTTCCTCGGCCGTATGCGGCGCATGGTCGGTGGCGATCACCTCGATGGTTCCGTCGCAGACGCCCGCCCGCAACGCATCGCGATCGGCCCGACTGCGCAAGGGCGGATTCATCTTGAACCGTCCGTCCTCCTGCAAATCCTCGTCGCACAACAGCAGATAGTGCGGCGCTGTCTCGCAACTCACCCGCACGCCGCGCGCCTTGGCCCGACGCACCAATTCGACGCTCTCGGCCGTCGAAACGTGGCACACATGATATTGGCAACCCGTTTTTTCAGCCAACGCAATATCGCGCTCCACCTGCCGCCATTCGCTTTCGGAACAGATGCCCCGATGTCCGTGCGCACGGCAATAGACGCCATCGTGGATATATCCGCCGCGCAGCAGTTCATCGACCTCGCAATGGGCCACGATGGGTTTCCCGACAGCCGCAGCCCCCTGCATGGCCCGTTCCATCAACCCGTCGGCCTGCACACCGCGCCCATCGTCCGAAAAGCCGACGACTTCCGGCGCCAAAGCGGCGAAATCGACCAACTCACCGGCGCCGCGCTGTCCCATCGTGATGCAACCGTAGGGATAGACGCGCACGACAGCATCGCGCCGAATCGCATCGAGTTCCAGCGCCAACGTATCGGGCGCATCGGGTGCCGGTCGCAGGTTGGGCATGGCGCAGACAGCCGTATAACCTCCGTGAGCCGCAGCGGCCGTACCGGTGGCGATGGTCTCCTTCTGCGAAAAACCGGGCTCCCGCAAATGAACATGCACGTCGACCAACCCGGGGACGAGCCGACGTCCGCCGAGGTCGATGCACGCATCCTCCGGCGAAGGCTCGCACGGAACGGCGATGCGTCCGTTCTCCACGACGACCGAACCCGCTTCGAATCGGCCGTCGCGCCAGACCTGTGCATGAATGTAAAAGGTTTTCATACGAGTGCAAACAGGGTGAAATAGCTAACTACCATCACACAAAAAAATTAGGGCAACTGAAAAACAGTTACCCTAATAAGACAAAATCGCCGGAAACGGACGGCAACGCGATAGCCGACCAATCGTGCTGTTGCCAAACAGCCTGTTTCGAAACTATGTCGGGTTGTCGCATCATGATCGTCGTGTCCGTTCCGCGTTCGGGCAAAGATACGGACTTTTCGCAACGTCTGCAAAAAAATTCACCGAATTTTTATTCATGCGACCGACGATTAAAAGCGATTGGCTCACAATCATCATTTTCGCTCCCCGCAGTTATTTTAATTAGCGGCTCTTTGAGCCGCGCGGGCCGCGCCTTTTGAAAGGCGTTCCCGATGCGGTGGGATGTTTCGGTGCTTGTTTAAGGTATCGTCGCAACCCACCGCTTTTCACGAGACAATATACAATTGACAAAAAGCGGCTCTTTGAGCCGCGCGGGCCGAAGCCTCCGCCAGCGGAGGCCCGCCCTTGGCGTCCTCCGCAGTCTTCGTCCCGCCGCTTTTTTATTAACTGGTACAGGTCGGCCCGTTTTCAACGTAAATTAGAGAACAGTGGGCAGCGAAGGAAGCGTTGGAAAGCACCGGAACATTCCACCGCATTAGGAACCCCGTTCAAACGGGGTTAGAAGAGGTATTTTTCAGTTTTGACCTTGCGCACCAAACGCAAGACCTCTTCCCAGCTCTCCTCGCCGAAGGTCGTGCCGACCACCTCGATGACCTTGCCCGCCGTAACGGCCCCGATGGTGCCGCACTGCCGCAACGACAGTCCGTCGCACAGTCCGGCCATAAATCCGGCCGCATAGAAATCACCGGCACCCGTCGTATCGACCCGTTTCGCCGCCGCCATGATGCCCACATGCACCACTTCGTCGCCCTGCTTGATGAGGGCGCCTTTGGTTCCGATTTTTACCACGGCCAAACGGGCCATCTCGGAAATCGCCTGCAACGCATTCAACGGCTCGGCCTCGCAGGTAAACGTCTTGGCCTCGTCCTCGTTCGCAAAGACGATATCGACGTAATCGCGCACCAATTCGCGCAGGAAATCCCGATTTTCCGCCACGATGTTGAAGCTCGCCAAGTCGATCGCCACCTGCAAACCGCACTCCTTGGCCGTTCGGGCCGCCTTGCGGATCAGTTCGTGGTTCTGCACCAAATAGCCCTCGACATAGAGACAGTCGTATCCGTCGAACAAATCGGGTTCGATCTCCGGAGCCGACAATTCGAGCGCCACACCCAAATGGGTTACCATCGTCCGCTCGCCATCGGGCGAAATGAGCGAAACGCACTTGCCCGAACGCTCCGTACCACGAAAAACCGCCGGCTCGACGTGCAGATTTTCGAGTGCCTGCACGAAAAAGTCGCCCGTCTTATCGCGCCCCACCTTGCCGATGAATCCGACCTCGCATCCTAATCGCGCCATCGCCCGAATGGTATTTCCGGCCGACCCGCCCAACGAGAGCGAATAGGGCAGTCCGGCCACCGATTTCGAAATTTCCGTTTGCAGCGTGGCGTCCACTAAGCTCATCGACCCTTTGGCCAGATCGAAGCGGGTCAAGACCGCATCGTTCTTGAGGTTGACCAGCATGTCCGTCAGGGCATTGCCGATGCCGATTACTCGTTTCATGTTCTATTAAGCTGGGTATAAATATTCGCAATTCTATTGCGTTGTATTCCTTCCCTCGGGAGGGGCTTGCGTTCCGGTGCTCCGGCCGCCCGTTCGCTGCCGGCTACCGCACTCAAATGGACAAAATTTTAACCAATTCGAGTTTGCCGCGGTTGATCTCCTTGTGATGTTTGACCGCCTTGGAGAAAGGCACGTAAACGATCTTGCCGTTTTCGATGCCGATCATCACGTTCCGCTGGCCCTCCAGCAACGCTTCGATGGCGCCCTCGCCCATCCGCGAAGCCAGGATGCGGTCGAACGCCGTCGGCGAACCGCCCCGCTGGATGTGGCCCAGAATCGTTACGCGGGCATCGTACTGCGGGAACTCCTTTTTCACACGCTCGGCCAAGGCCGTGGCACCGCCCGTAACGGGATTTTCGGCCACGATGACGATCGCCGAATTTTTGCTTTTGCGGAATCCGTTGTTAATCAGTTCGGCCAACTGGTCGACCTCGGTTTCCATCTCGGGGATGATGGCCGCTTCGGAACCGGAGGCCAAAGCGCTGTTGAGCGCCAGATAACCGGCCGTATGACCCATCACCTCGACGAAAAAGAGGCGCTCGTGGCTCGATGCCGTATCGCGCAATTTGTCCACCGCCTCGACGATCGTGTTGAGCGCCGTATCGTAACCGATGGTCGAATCGGTGCCGCCGAGGTCATTGTCGATGGTGCCGGGCAGCCCGACGATAGGCACGTTGTACTCGTTGGCGAAGATGCCCGCACCGGTCAGCGAACCGTCGCCGCCGATGACGACCAGCGCGTCGATACCGGCCTCCATCATATTGTCATAGGCCGTTTTGCGGCCTTCGGGCGTGGTGAACTCCTTGCAGCGGGCCGTTTTGAGAATCGTCCCGCCCATCTGGATGATGTTGCTGACGCTCTGCGAGCGGAAGTCGACGATTTCGTTGTATACCAAACCTTTGTACCCGCGCATGATTCCTTTCACGGCGATGCCGTTGTAGATGGCGCTGCGGGTTACGGCCCGGATGGCCGCATTCATACCGGGGGCGTCTCCTCCGGAAGTCAAGATACCGATGGTTTTAATCTCTGCCATAACTCTCCATTTTTAACACAAACCGTTCCAACCAAAAAACCGGTCAAAGGTAGGGATTTTTTCGGAAAATTCCGTTTTCGCACCGATTTATTCAGAGCAAGTCCAACAACTCTTCCGACCGATCGATCAACGCACCGGCCCCGGCCTTCGTCAGCTCCTCGCGCGAGCGGAATCCCCAAGTAACCCCGACCGACCGCACACCGGCGGCGGCAGCCGTCTGCATGTCGATGCCCGAATCCCCCACGTAAAGCACCCGCTCGCGCGAAACGCCTGCCAAGTCGAGAATCTCCACCACGACCGTCGGATCGGGCTTCAACGCCACGCCCGGACGCTGGCCCAGCACCGCCACGAACGGCACCTCGGGAAAGAAGCGCCGGATGAGCTTTTCGGTTCCCTGCTGGAACTTGTTCGAGGCCACGGCCAACCGGACGCCCTTGCGGGTCAACGCATCGAGCAGCTCGGGGATTCCGGCATACGGCTTCGTGTGCAGGTCGATGTGGTCGATGTAATAGGCCACGAAATCGGCCCGGACCGCCGCGACGTAATCCGCCGAACGCAACTCCTCGGGCAAAGCCCGTTCCACCAATCGCAGAATGCCGTTGCCGACGAAGCCGCGATAATCGGCATAGGTGTGTTCGGGCAGCCCGCGCTGCGCCAACATCGCATTGCACGCGACCGCCAGATCGCCGACGGTGTCGAGCAGTGTGCCGTCCAAATCGAAGATGACCAAATCCGTTCGCATAAGTGATTTTCTTTTCGTATTCTTCCGCTGCGCTACCCGTTTCGCTTTCTTCGCGCCGAACAGGCCGCCGCAGGCGACAAAATTAACAAAAAAAGAGATAGCCGCTCCTATCCGGCAAACAGTCGGTTTCAGCGTGCAGGATTCAGCACCCCGCCGAAGCATTTCCGACGCCACCCGCACCGCGACAAAAAACGGCCCGTTGCACAAAGATTCTTCCGAAAAAGACCGAGGTTCTCGAATTTTCTTCCTATCTTTGACTGCATCGAAAAAAATGCGAATCATCGACGAATAAAAACATCCGACCGACATGTATCCCCTCCTTTTCAATCTGGGCATGACTGAAATCATCGTCATCCTGTTGATTATCGTACTGCTTTTCGGCGGGAAAAAGATTCCCGAACTGATGCGCGGCATGGGCCGCGGCGTACGCGAATTCAAAGACGCCATGGAAAAACCGGCCACCGACACGCCGGCCGAAGAACCGGAAACGCCGAAAGCCCCTGCCGCATCCGATCGCCAAGCGCAGGCAAAAGCCTCGACCGATTCGACAGACAAGCCCCGCCGCTCGCCCCGCAAAAAGAGCGCTTCGGCGGCATCGAGCGACCCGACGCCCATAGTGCGTAAACCGCGAAAACCGGCAACGGCCAAAGCCGACGCGCCGCGTACCGATACGCCCCCAGCGACCGCCCCAGCCGGTGCAACCCGTTCTCGGCGAAAGCCGTCGCAAAGCCGGAAGAAAAGCGCGTCGACCGACAAAACCGAATAGTCGATGAACCGGCAATCGGAGCATCGCGCCGACGACGTGGAGAACCGTGCGGACAACGCGGAGCACGACGCCGATGAAATGTCTTTCGGCGAACATCTCCATGCACTCCGACCCCATCTGATGCGGAGTGCGGGAGCGATTCTGTTGCTTGCCATTGCGGCCTTCTGCTGCAAAAATTTTCTGATAGACGGTTTGCTATTCGGCCCGCTGCGGCCCGATTTTCCGACCAACCGGCTGATCGCATGGTTGGGAGCCTACTCGCAAATCGACCCATTGAACCTTCAGCCGACCGACCTCCGATTGATAAACACCACCGTAGCGGGCCAATTCAACCTTCATCTTACGGTCTCGCTCGCCGCAGCCTGCACGATCGGTTTCCCCTATCTGCTGTGGGAGTTGTGGCGATTCGTCCGGCCCGCCCTCACCGACCGCGAACGGCATACCTGTCGACGTTTCGTAGGCTATGTGTCGGCAGGATTTTTTGTCGGGTTGGCGTTCGGTTATCTGCTTATCGCTCCGTTGAGCATCGCCTTTCTGACGCAATACACGGTCAGCGGCCGCGTTGCCAATCTGATCGACGTACACTCCTATCTCGCGACCGTGCTCAACGTATCGCTGGCTTGCGCCGTCGTCTTCCAACTGCCGCTGTTGGTTTGGTTTCTGACCCGTATGGGATTGCTTTCGGCCGAATGGCTGCGCCGTTATCGACGCCACGCCATCGTCGTGCTGGCCCTGCTCGCGGCCATCATCACCCCGCCCGATGCTTTCAGCATGTTACTGGTATTGCTTCCTCTCTACGGACTTTACGAAGCGAGCATCCGAATCGCCGAGCGCACCGCCCGCCGGACTTACTTCAACGGCGAATCGGGCTCCTTGGACATCACCCAATAGAACATCCGGTCGAGAAAGGCCGGTGCGAATTTCTTCACGAAGTGCGTGGCGCGTCCTTCGATCTCCATCAGGCACAATCGTTTACGGCGCCGAATGCCGCGAGCGACGATACGGGCGACCTGTTCGGGGGTCATCATCTTCGCCTCGTCGCGCGGGGTTTCGCCCTGCTGCGAACCGTCGGCCGTCAGCGCAGCGAAACGCACGTTCGAAGCCGTGAACCCCGGGCAGGCGACCATCACGTGCAATCCCTTTTTCAGATTTTCGATGCGCAACGTCTCCAAAAATCCCGTCATCGCGTATTTCGAGGCCGAATAGCCCGTACGCCCGGGCAGCCCGTGCAGACCGGCCACGGATGAAATGCCCACAATCGAACCGTGCGACGCCTGCACGTAAGGCAATGCGTATTTGCAACAGTTGACCGTGCCCCAGAAGTTGACATCCATCAACCGGTGGAGTACCGAGAGGTCGACCTTGTCGAACAACGCCCGCATCGAAATACCGGCATTGCAGATCAACACGTCGATACCGCCGAACGTTGTTACAGCCATATCGATCAACGCTTTGCACTGTTCGGGAACCGTAACGTCGACGGCACACCACGCGGCCTGCCCGCCTGCGGCATGAATCTCCGCAGTCAACTGTGCCAACCGTTCCGCATTGCGGGCCCCGAGCACCACGCGCGCCCCTTGGGCCGCATAAACCCGAGCCATCGCCTCGCCGATTCCCGACGAAGCGCCCGTGATGACGATCGTTTTATTTTCGAGCGTTTTCATATCTAACCAAATTTACGAATTTTCAATCGCGACCGTCAAGCCGTCATAAGCCAGCTGCACACCCTGCGGCAGTTTCGATTTTGCCTCAGCATGCAATCCGATTTCATGCGACATGTGCGTCAAATAGGCCTTGCGCGGCTGGACACGATTGATTAGGGCCACGGCCTCCGCCACATTGAAATGCGAAACGTGCGGCGTGAACCGCAATGCGTTGACGACCAACACGTCGACGCCCATCAATTTTTCGATTTCGGACTTCGCAATCGTCTTGAAATCGGTCAGATAGGCCAACGGGCCGATTCGGTAGCCCGTAACTTCGAAACGGTCGGAGTGTTGTCCCGACACGGGCACGACCTCGATGCCTGCCACCGAAAAAGGCTGCGAAACATCGATTTCGTGCAAGGCCATTTCGGGCACCCCTCGATATTTGTCCCGTTCGAAAGCGTAGTCGAAATCCTTGCGCACGCAAGCCGCAACCCGAGGAGCCGCGTAAATGTCGACCCGATGAATCGTCGGCGGATAATCCACGAAATTGAAAGCCCGCACGTCGTCCAAACCGCCCGTATGGTCTTTGTGTTCGTGGGTCAGCAGGATGGCGTCGATGTGCCGCACGCCGGCGCGCAGCATCTGGTACCGGAAATCCGGCCCCGCGTCGATGACGAAGCGCCGGCCCTGCGTCTCGACCATCGCCGACGTGCGCAACCGTCGGTCGCGCGGGTCCGCAGAGGTGCAAACCGCACACCGACAACCGATGACCGGCACCCCCTGCGAAGTCCCCGTACCCAGAAAAGTGAGTTTCATAGAGACCGTTCAGGCTACTCCGTAACCCGTTCGAGCCACTTGACCATCGCGAGCATGACGCCCATCGAAATCAGGCACACCGAAAGGAACACCGTCCAGCACTCCCAAATCGGCCATTTATTGTACATCAACGGGCCGATCCAAAGCAGCAGGTTGCCGACGGCCGTAGCACCGAGCCACAACCCTTGGCAAAGTCCCTGCAAATGCTTGGGAGCCACTTTCGAGACGAACGAAAGGCCGAGCGGCGAGATGAACAGTTCGGCGACCGTGAGGAAGAAGTAGAGCATGATGAGCACCCACGGGCCCGCTTTCAGCCCCTCCTTGGCCACAGCTGCCATTTCGCGGAATTCCGTACCCGAAGGATACCCCTGTACGAGCGAATAGATAGCCAGGAAAAGATAGGCCACTCCGGCCAAGCCCATGCCGATGGCGATTTTGCGCGGCGTCGAAATCTCCTTCCCGCGTTTTGCCAGCGATCCGAAGAACAACATAATCAACGGGGTCAGGACGATGACGAAGAAGGGATTGACCGCCTGCCAAATCTCGGGCGCTATCATATCGGTCCGCACGAAGTCGCGCGCGAAGATCGAGAGCGAAGTCCCGTTCTGGTGGAACGAGAACCAGAAAAAGATCGCGATCCCCAGCACGGCGAAAAGGGCGTACATGCGCTGTTTGATCTCCTGCGCCATCCGTTTCTTCTCCTCGGCGGTATAGCTGACGGCCTCCTCCTGCTCCTTTTTGCTCGGATTGGGAAGGCCCTTTCTGCTCGCCATGAAGATAAGGAGCGAGATGAGCATGGCGGCCACCGATGCGATGAACGAATAGTGGATACCCGTATTGAAGACTTCGAGGTATTGCTGACAGAAGGCGCTCAGATTATCCGAAACCGTGCCGCCCACCTGCGTAACGAGAGCATAGAAGTTGTCGATCATCTCGCCCGACATGCTGTCGGAGGCGCTCAGATACTGGTGGCAGAGCGCCGGAAAATCGGCGTTGTAACTCAGATTGTGAACATTGAGCCACCAACTGCGCAGCATCGGTGCGACGAACGGAGCAATCAGCCCGCCGATGTTGATGAAGACGTAGAATATCTGGAAACCCGAATCGCGCTGCGCGGCATAGCGCGGATTGTCGTACAGCTGACCGACGATCGCTTGGAGGTTGCCCTTGAAAAGGCCGTTACCGAACGCGATGAAGAAAAGTGCGCAACACGTCAGCGTCAACAGCCAGTTCGTATTTTGCGGCGTGGCTAAAATCGGAACGGAGAGCACGCAGTAACCGAGCGTCATGACAATCAGACCGCTGATAATCGTCCGCTTGTAATTCTGGGTGCGGTCGGCAATCAGACCGCCGACCAAGCTGAGCACATAGATACCGGCGTAGAAGAAAGAGTAAATCAGCGTGCTTTTCTCTTCGCTCAAACCGAACTTCGAGCAGAGGAAGAGCACCAGCACCGCATTCATGATGTAGTAGCCGAAACGCTCGCCCATGTTGCTCAAGGCGGCGGGAATCAACCCTTTGGGATGGTTTTTGAACATAGTCCGTTATGTATTTGATGAATAATTCGTTCGTGTCGGAGACAAAGATAGAAAAATTTTCCGTATATTTGTATAAACCGTTTCCTGCCATGACAAAATCGAACCGTCATCTGCCCATCGTCGAACGCGATGCTTGGTTGCAACCCGTCGAAACCCTCGTCGAAGCTCGGCACGACCGTTATCTGCAAAAACTCCACGAAACGACCGGCGGCGGCTCGCTCGTCGACTATGCCAACGGCTACCGCTACTTCGGCTGGCAGTGGGACGACACGCTCGACGGCTGGTGGCTGCGCGAATGGCTGCCCGGCGCGCACGATGTCTATGTTTTCGGCGACTTCAACAACTGGCAGCGCACCGAAATCCGGATGCAAAAGGATAGTTCGGGGGTCTGGAGTGCCTTTTTTCCGGCGGCGATGTACCGCGACCGGCTCACGCACGGCTCGCTCTACAAACTCCACGTTCACGGCGACAACGGCTGGCTCGACCGCATACCGGCTTACGCCACGCGCGTCGTGCAGGACGATGCAACGAAAAATTTCACGGCGCAGTTCTGGGCGCCGGAACCGTTCGACTGGCAGGGCGATGCATTCGACGGTTCGAAATTGGGCAACCTGCTGATCTACGAAGCCCACGTCGGCATGGCGCAGGAGAAAGAGGGCGTCGGCTCGTACGCCGAGTTTACGAAAAAGGTGCTTCCCATCATCAAACGCGACGGCTACAACGCAGTGCAGTTGATGGCTATCGCCGAACACCCCTACTACGGATCGTTCGGCTACCACGTGTCGAGTTTCTTCGCCCCGACCTCACGCTGCGGCACGCCCGAAGAGCTCAAAGAGCTAATTCGTCGTGCGCATGAACTCGGGCTGGCGGTCATCATGGACTTGGTGCACGCCCACTATGTCAAAAACCTCAACGAAGGCATCAACGAACTCGACGGCACGGATCATCTCTATTCGCGGGCGGGCGAAGCGGGCTATCAACCCTACTGGGATTCGAAACTGTTCGACTACGGCAAGCGCGAAGTGCAGCACTTCCTGCTGTCGAACGTCAAATACTGGCTCGACGAGTTCCACTTCGACGGATTCCGGTTCGACGGCGTAACCTCGATGATCTACCACCACCACGGCTACACCGAATTCGACAGCCGCGACAAGTTTTTCGACGCCGGCGTCAACGAAGATGCCATCACCTATCTGACCCTTGCGAACCGATTGGTGCACGAATTCCGGCCGGATGCGGTAACCATTGCCGAGGACGTAAGCGGCATGCCGGGCATGTGCATCCCGATCGACGACGGCGGCATCGGATTCGACTACCGGTTAGGGATGGCGATTCCCGATTTCTGGATCAAGCTGCTGAAAGACGTGCCCGACGAGGAGTGGAACATCTGGGAGATGTGGTCGGTGATGACCGGACGGCTGCCGGAGGTGAAGACCGTGGCCTATGCCGAATCGCACGACCAAGCGTTGGTCGGAGACAAGACCATCGCTTTCCGGTTGATGGACAAAGAGATGTATTTCCACATGGATCGCGCATCGGAGAGCCTCATCATCGACCGAGGTATGGCGCTGCACAAGATGATCCGGTTGATGACCATCGCTACCGGCGGACAGGCCTATCTGAACTTCATGGGCAACGAGTTCGGCCATCCCGAATGGATCGACTTTCCGCGCGAGGGCAACGGCTGGAGCTATGCCCATGCGCGGCGGCAGTGGTCGCTGGCGAAGAACGGATTTCTGCGCTACTCGTGGCTGGGCGACTTCGACCGTGCCATGCTGCGGGTCATCAAAAAATACAAGGTGCTAGCGGACGGTTATCCGTGGAATCTGCTGATGGACGAACAGAATAAAACCATCGTCTTCTCGCACGGCAAATTGTTGTTCGTCTTCAACTGGCACCCCACCGCCTCCATACCGGACTACGAACTGCCGGTACAGGGCCCCGGCAAGTATGTTCCGATTCTGTCGACGGACGAAAAACGGTTCGGCGGTCAGGAGCGGCAGGCGATGGATGCCGAACACTTCTCGTTCGACGTCGTGGGCGAGGACGGCAAGCGTTATCCGCGCATCCGCATCTACAACACCTCGCGCACGGCGACGGTCTATCTCTGCAAACGGTAAATTTATTTCTGGTAACTATATCCCATTTTACACCGAATCGAGTTGGCGAATGTATTCACATTGCCACCGGTCGTGCCGCTCGCGGCAAAGCCGCGTTTACAAATTGGACCCACCCCCAACTGCGGCCGAAGGCGAGTGCAATCGAGTTTGCTCGGATTGCCGAGCCGCCACAGCAGAAGCGGAACTTGTTCCGCAAATCCGCCTTGGCGGGGGCTTCGGTCGGAAGCCGCAAGGTCTTACGGCTTTGGATTACCGTCGTGTAAGTTTGTAAGTATTTGCCTTAATTTCTTCATCAAAATAACACAAGCCGCAGCCTCTTCGGGTTGCGGCTTTTTATTAGTTGCTCTGAACTACAATCTTGCTTTCGCAAGTTGCATTCGCGCATTTCGATTTTATCTTGTGAAAACTGCTTTCAGCTCATATCGCTTATTTATTAAATTGCGGCTCAAAAGAGCCGCGCGAGCCGCAGCCTTCGGGCGGCGGAGGCTCGCCACAGCTCCCCTCCGCAGGCTGCGTCCCCCAATTTTACAAGCCAAAAAAGTTGATTATCCAAAAATAATTATTATTTTTGTCGCAGACATATTGAGAGCGCATCAGCTTTTCTTCTTTGTCCAGAACTTGGAACATTTTGATACAAAGAGGGATTAGAGTTGATGCTCGCGCTGTTTTTCAGCGTGGGCATTTCTTCGATCTTCTTTTGTGGGCTGTTCCAAGGCCTTGGACAAGGGTTGAATGACTTGCCCGCTTTTTTATGCCTAAATAATAAGAATGTTTACAAAAAGAAAGCGTGGTGCCGCAAACTTATTCAATGAGCACAGGTCGTAGGATACCCAACAGAATCAACAAACAACAGTCCCACGCTTAAAAAAGGTACCTTTGGCAGCAAAGGTACCTTTTTTAACTGACCCAGCCCATTTTCAGGGTAAATTAGAGAACGGTCGGCAGCGAAGAAAACCTTAATAAGCATACGCAGGCTCCACCGCATAAGGAACGCCTTCTAAAAGGCGCGGGCCGAAGCCTCCGCCAGCGGAGGCCCGCCGCTTTTTATCAACTGGTACAGGTCAGCCCGTTTTCAAGGTAAATTAGAGAACAGTGGGCAGCGAAAAAAAGCGTTTGAAAGTACTAAAACAATCCAACACATTGGGGAACCGCTTCTAAAAGCGGCGCATCGGGAACCCCGTCCAAACGGGGGGCTAATAACGGTAATGATCTGCCTTGTAAGGACCGTCGACCGAAACACCGATATAATCGGCCTGCTTCTGGGTCAGCCGCGTGAGTTCCACGCCAAGACTGGCCAGATGCAAACGCGCGACCTCCTCGTCGAGGTGTTTCGGCAGGCGGTAAACCCCCACTTCATGCTGCTGTTGCCATAACTCCATCTGCGCAAGGCATTGGTTCGTAAACGAATTGGACATCACGAACGAAGCGTGTCCCGTAGCGCATCCCAAATTCACGAGCCGCCCTTCGGCAAGAATGAAAATCGAATGGCCATCGGCAAACGTATATTTATCGACCTGCGGTTTAATGACCGTCTTCACGGCACCCGACTTTGCCAGCCGGGCCATCTGGATTTCGTTATCGAAATGGCCGATGTTGCAGACAATGGCTTGGTCGCGCATGCGTTCCATGTGCTCCAGCGTGATGATGTCGCAATTCCCCGTGCAGGTTACGAAAATGTTGCCCTCGGCCAGTGCGCTGTCGACGGTCTTCACCTCGAAGCCCTCCATCGCCGCCTGCAACGCGCAAATCGGGTCGATTTCGGTTACGATGACCCGTGCGCCGTACGCACGCATCGAACGGGCGCACCCCTTGCCCACGTCGCCGTAGCCGCACACGACGACCACCTTGCCGGCAATCATCACGTCCGTGGCTCGTTTGATGCCGTCGGCCAGCGATTCACGGCACCCGTAGAGATTGTCGAACTTCGATTTCGTGCACGAATCGTTCACGTCGATGGCCGGAACGAGCAGTTCGCCGCGTTCCTGCATCTGGTAAAGCCGATGCACGCCGGTCGTGGTCTCCTCGCTCACGCCGCGCCATTCAGCCACCGTGCGATGCCACTTTTGGGGGTCGTCGGCCAGAATCCGGCGCAACGTGTCGACGATGACCTCCTCCTCGTAGGACGAAGTCGGGGCGTCCAACGACGCAGCCTCGTTTTCGGCTTTGAAACCTTTATGAATCAACAATGTAGCATCACCGCCGTCATCGACGATCAACTGCGGGCCCTTGCCGTCGGGAAACGACATGGCCATCGCCGTACACCACCAATATTCGGGCAACGTCTCCCCTTTCCATGCGAAAACCGGCACGCCGGCAACCGCCATTGCGGCTGCGGCATGATCCTGCGTGGAAAAGATGTTGCAGGAACACCACCGCACGTCAGCGCCCAACTCGATGAGCGTCTCGATCAGAACGGCCGTCTGTATCGTCATGTGGAGCGAACCCATAATCCGCACCCCTTTGAGCGGCTTTTGGGGGCCGTATTCGCGGCGCAGGGCCATCAGCCCGGGCATCTCGTGTTCCGAAATCTCGATCTCCTTGCGTCCCCACTCGGCCAACGACAGGTCGGCCACCTTGTAGGGAAGTGTCAAATCCAAAAACATGATTTTAATTGTTATGGTAACTATATACTCTTCTACACCGAATCAAGTTGACGAATGTACTTACATTGCCGCCGGTCGTGCCGCTCGCGGCGAAGCCGCGTTTACAAGTTTGACCCACCCCTAAACCCCCGCCTTGGCGGGGGCTTCCGTCGGAACCCGCAAGGTCTTACGGTTTTGAATTGCCGTCGGTGTAAATTTGTATCTAATCGCCTATGTTATAAATTCCTTTTTTCAATCGCCGCACCGGCCTTTTCGGAAGCGATCATCGCTTCGATCGCCGTCCGATCCGCCTCCAACTGACGCCGAAGCGCTTCGACCGTCGGGAAAGTGCGTTCGTCGCGGATTTTTATTAACAGCTCGACGTGCAACGTGCGGCCGTAGAGAGAACCCTCGAATCCGAACAGGTAGGTCTCCAAATGCCGACGGCTTCCGCCGACCGAAGGGTTGCAACCCAAATTCGACATGGCATCGTACGGCACCCCGTCCACCGTAACGCGCGAACGGTAAACGCCGTCGGGCGCCGCACAATCGTCCGGCACCCCGATATTCGCCGTCGGGAAGCCCAATTCGCGCCCCAACCGGCGACCGTGAACCACTTCGCCCGAGACCGTCCAACCGGTTTTCATCCGCCGTCAGGCTTTATGCAATCGTGCGATAGGCGTTTGCGAACCGACCGTCGGATCGCCGATCTCCACCAGCAGCTCACTGTCCTTCGGGACGAGCACGTCGACCCGCGAACCGAACTTGATGAATCCGCACACGCTGTTCTGCTCGACCCGCTCGCCGACTTTCATGTACGACACGATGCGCCGCGCGATGAGACCGGCCACCTGTCGGAAAAGCACCTTGCGACCGTCGTCCATCCGCACGACGGTGGTCGTCCGTTCGTTTTCGGTCGAGGATTTCGGATGCCAAGCAACCAAAAACCGCCCGTGATGATGCTTGAAGTACTCGATGATACCGGCCACGGGCACCCAATTCATGTGAATGTTGGTGATGGACATGAAGATGGAAATTTGCAACATCTCCTGCCCGCCGAAGCATTCGTTCTCCTTGACCAGCTCGGTTACGACCACCCGACCATCGCACGGAGCGAAAATCAGATCGGCGTCGTGGATGCGCACGCGGCGCGGTTCGCGGAAAAAGGCCACGATGAAGAACCAGACGAACAACAGCAGCAGGGCGCTCATCCAGAGAAGCGACCCGCGGTCATTGCTGACCAACATACGATAGATCAACCACCAGCACAGCGCGCACGCCACACCCGACAGCGCGATAATATGGTAACCTTCCTTATTGATTTTCATAGTTGCGTAAGGGTTGCGATGTTATCGGAAACAGAGGAAACAGATGCTCGCATAGACGAAAACGAACGGAGCCGAAAGCAGTACGGCATCGAACCGGTCGAGCACGCCGCCGTGCCCGGGTATGAGGTTGCTCGAATCCTTGACGCCAGCGGCCCGTTTGAACATCGACTCGACCAAGTCGCCCGCCACGCCCGTAACCGAAACCACGAGCGACAGTCCGAGCCACAACGGCCAAGCGATCCCGCCCTGCGAAAAATAGGCAATCGCTCCGCCGACGCACAGCGCACCGAGCACGCCGCCGAAGAATCCCTCCCACGATTTTTTGGGCGAATGGCGCGGAAACAGCGGATGCCGTCCGAACGTCATGCCGACCAGATAGGCGAATACGTCGTTGGCCCAGATGATGAAAAAGTAACAAAGTACGAAGGCGGCACGCGACCATTGAGGTTGGGGAAAGAAATCCAGTTCGTCGAAGAGGCAGAGCAGGCCGAAAGGCAGAGCGAGGTAGAAGACGCCCATGAACGTTACGCCGATGTCGGCGATCGGATGTTCGCTCTTGCGCCACAACAGGCAGACGAACAGCAACGGCACGAAGAGCAGCAACGCAAGCAGCGCGCACAGAATCACTTCGCTGTCCAAACCGGGCAACCAATATAACAGCGCGAAAAGGAACAATCCGGCAATCGTGCCGATATTGGAGAGGGGATGGTATCCGCACTTGCGGGCCAAAGCGTAAAATTCGTGAAGCCCGACCGCCGTCAACAGGAGGAACAATTCCCCCATCGACTTGTGCGACCATACGATGGCCCCGATCATCACGGCGACCAGAACACCGCCGCTCACGGCCCGTATAACGAGGTTCTTCATTTTATCCGTCATGGTATCGCAGCAGTTTTATTCGGGGGATTCGGTCGGCGAGGTTTTCGGTTGCGGGTCGGCCGGAGTTCGGGCATCTTCGTCGGCGGCCGTTCCGGTCGATCCGGCCGTTTCCGTCGTTTCGCAGGCAGCTCCGGCAGTTTCGGTGGCTTTTGCTTCGGCCTCGCGACGTTCGCGCTCGATGTCCTTCTTGCGTTTACCGAAAATCCGCTCGACGTCCTCGGTGAAGACCACCTCGCGCGCAAGCAGCAGCTCGGCGAGTTCCTTCACCCCGTCGACATGTTCGCGCAGGACTTTTTCGGCCATCGCATACGCCTCGTCGATCACCCGTTTGGCTTCGGCGTCGATCTCCTGCGCCGTCAACTCCGAATAGGGCTTCGTCAAGGCCATATCGCTCTGACCCGTCGAATCGTAGAAACTCAACGTCCCCACTTTTCGGCTCATGCCGTAGTAGGCGACCATCGCATAGGCCTGTTTCGTTACCCGTTCCAGATCGTTCAACGCGCCCGTCGAAACGTGCCCGAACGTCAACTGTTCCGATACCCGACCGCCGAGCGTGGCAGCCAATTCGTCCATCAACTGTTCGCGTGTGGTAATTTGCCGCTCCTCGGGCAGATACCACGCCGCACCCAGCGCTTTGCCGCGCGGAATGATCGTTACCTTAATCAACGGGCTGGCATTTTCCAGAATCCAGCTGACCGTAGCATGGCCCGCTTCGTGGTAGGCGATAATCCGTTTTTCCGCATCGGTGATGATTTTGTTCTTGCGTTCCAGACCGCCGATGATTCGGTCGATTGCCGCAAGGAAATCCTCCTTCGACACGCATTTCTTGTTGTTGCGGGCAGCGATGAGTGCCGCCTCGTTGCAGACGTTGGCGATGTCGGCCCCCGAGAAACCCGGCGTCTGACGCGCCAAGAACGAGCGGTCGAGCTGCGGATCGAGTTTCAGCGGCCGCAAATGCACCTCGAAAATCTCCTCGCGTTCCTTGACATCGGGCAGGCCGACCTCGATTTGCCGGTCGAAACGTCCGGCCCGCATCAATGCTTTGTCGAGAATATCGGCGCGGTTGGTCGCAGCCAAGACAATGACGCCGGTATTGGTCTGGAAACCATCCATTTCGGTCAACAGCTGGTTGAGCGTATTTTCCCGTTCGTCGTTGCCCGAGAATCCGGCATTCTTGCCGCGGGCGCGTCCGATGGCGTCGATTTCGTCGATGAAAACGATGCAGGGGGCCTTCTGCTTGGCCTGCTCGAAGAGGTCGCGCACGCGCGAAGCGCCCACGCCCACGAACATCTCGACGAAATCCGAGCCCGAAATCGACAGGAAAGGCACATTGGCCTCGCCAGCCACAGCCTTGGCCAACAAGGTTTTACCCGTACCCGGAGGGCCTACGAGCAAGGCGCCTTTGGGTATCTTGGCACCCAATTCGCGATATTTATCGGCTTTTTTGAGGAAATCGACGATCTCCATCACCTCGACCTTGGCCTCTTCCAGACCGGCTACATCCTTGAACGTTACCCGTTTGTGGTTATCCTTGTCGAACACCTGCGCACGGGCCTTGCCGACATTCATGATGCCCCCGCCGCCGGCACCGCCGCCGCGCGACATCGACCGCATGATGAAGAACCACACGCCGATAATCAACACCCACGGCAAAAGGTTGATTAGCAGATTCGTCCAATCGTTGGACTTGTTTTTATAGACGACCGGCACGGTATACCCCGAAGCCTCCTCGGCCGTCCGCAGGTCTTCGCGGAAAGCGTCGACCGACCCGATGTTGAACACGAGCTGCACACCAGTTTCGGGCATCCGGCGGAACTGCTCGCTCTCCGGATCCTTGCGATAGCGTTCGCCGACGCCCTCTTTCAGATAGACCTGAGCCTGATCGCGGTTCACTACCTCGATTTTCGCCACCTCGCCCTGTTCGACCATCCGTTCGACCGTGTCCCAATCGCTCGGGACGGGCGACTCGCTCGTATTGTCCATCAAAGACCATCCGAGGATGAACGCGGCGATCAAACCGTAAATCCACCACATCGAGGGTTGCGGAAATCCGCCTTTTTTGGCCCCTCCGGCACGCCGTTTCGTATTTTTATTGGTTCCGTTCTGTTTTGCCATAACTTCCTTATTCCTACTCTTCGTATTCGTAACGGGTCATGGGCGCATCGCTCCACAACTCCTCCAATTTGTAAAATCCGCGCAAATCGGTCTGAAAAATATGCACGACCACGTCGACATAATCCATCGCGATCCACAGGGCATTCTGCTGGCCCTCGATGCGCCAAACCCGCTCGCCCAACGTCTCGTAGACCTTTTCGTCGATGCCGTCGGCGATTGCAGCGACCTGCGTCGTGGAATCGGCGTTGCAGACGACGAAATGGGAGCAGATGGCACCGTCGACGCCCGTCAAGTCCAACGATACAATATCCTTACCTTTTTTATCTTCGATCGCACGGACGATCGTTTCGATCAAAACATTCAGTTTCTTATCCATTTTTTATTAACGCGATAGACCGCTATTTTGCTTTCGAGCGTCATCCGCGCTTCCATTATTTAGTGCGAGAGATCGTTACCTTGCTTCTAAGTGTCATCCTCGCTTCCACTTATTAATTTAGCGCGGCAGACCGCTTTGCAATTCAAAAATCATCTCCGTTATTCGCACAATAACAATAGGCGGCTCCAAGAGCCGCGCGAGCCGCAACCTTCGGGCGGCGGAGGCTCGCCACAGCTCACCTCCGCAGGCTGCGTTCGCAAAAATTTCTATCCGTTTTTTCCGCGACGCAGCATTTTGACGCAGTCAAAGATACGAATAACTCCGCAGAATCAAAAATTATTTCCGCCATTCCGCATCGCGATCGGTTGGGGCGCATTGGAACGGATGGTCTCGGTCAGCGCACGGATGATGGAGGTTTTCACATAGGTGCGGCGCACGGCGACGGCGATTTTACGCGACGTTGCCCCCTTGGCCAGCCACTTCAACCGGTCGCGGCGGTCGGCCGGAATGTACTCCACCGCCATCTCGGGAACGATGGTCATGCACTGCGTGCAATCGACGATGCGCATCAACGTGTCGAGCGACCCCGATTCGAACGTGAAATGGGCAGGCAGGCTGCGCCGCTGCTGGCATAGCTCGATAATCTGGTCGCGCATGCAGTTGCCCGGGCTCAAAATCACCAAATCCTTCAAGTCGATCTCCTCGATGCGGATGTTCTGCCGTTCGTAAAGCGGGTTTTCGGGCGACACATAGGCGAAAAAACGGTCGTTGAAAAGCTCCTGTTCGGCGATTCCTTCGCCGCAAGTGCCGCTGGCCACCAGCGCGGCATCGATCCGGTCGCGCTTGAGCGCATCGACGATGTCGGCCGTAATCATCTCCGAAATCTCCAATTCCACCTTCGGATAATCGCGCACGAAAGCGGGGATGAACTTGTGCAGCAAATAAGGAGCGATGGTCGGAATGACCCCGAGCCGTAGCTTGCCGGCGGTTTCGCCTTTGAGTTCGGCAACTGACTCCTTGATGCAGTCGTAGGCACGGAGCGTCTCGCGGGCCCGTTCGAGCACGACCTCGCCCGCTTCGGTCGGGATGACGGGCTTTTTCGAACGGTCGAGCAGCACCACGCCCAACTCCTCTTCCAACGACTTGACCTGCATGCTCAACGACGGCTGCGTTACGAAACAATGCTCGGCCGCCAGCGAAAAGCTGCCGCAGTTGGCCACAGCGAGGAGGTATTCAAGCTGGATAATAGTCATAATATGGGATTATTCGGTCGGACAAAAATATCGAAAAAACCGATACCCGCCAACTTTTTCACGCTCAACGCACAAATTTTCGTATTTTTGTTGCAAATTCATTGAATCCATGAAAAAAATCATATTGACGGGCGACCGCCCCACCGGACGGTTGCATTTGGGACATTTCGTCGGCTCGCTGCGCCGGCGCGTGGAGCTGCAGAACTCGGGCGAGTTCGAACGCATCTACATCATGATCGCCGATGCGCAGGCACTTACCGACAATGCCGACAATCCGGAAAAAGTACGTCAGAATATCATCGAAGTGGCGCTCGACTACCTGTCGGTGGGTCTCGACCCGACGAAATCGACCCTCTTCATCCAGTCGCAGGTGCCGGAGCTGTGCGAGCTGGCATTTTATTATATGAACTTGGTAACGGTCCAACGGTTACAGAGGAACCCGACGGTCAAGGCGGAAATCCAACTGCGCGGCTTTTCGGAAAGCGCTGTCGAGGGCGACACACAACAGAAACAGGGCATCCCGGTCGGGTTCTTCACTTACCCCATCAGCCAAGCGTCGGACATCACGGCCTTCAAGGCGACGACCGTGCCGACCGGCGACGACCAAGAACCGATGGTCGAACAAGCCCGCGAAATCGTCCACAAATTCAATACGGTCTACGGCGAAACGCTCGTCATGCCGGAAATCCTGCTGCCGGACAACGCCGCTTGCCAACGGCTTCCGGGTACGGACGGCAAGGCGAAAATGTCCAAGTCGCTGGGCAACTGCATCTATCTTTCGGACACGGCCGACGAGGTGAAAAAGAAGGTGATGGGCATGTACACCGACCCCGATCATCTGCGGGTGGAAGACCCGGGCAAAATCGAAGGCAACACGGTCTTCACCTACCTCGACGCATTTTGCACTCCGGAACACTTTTTGCGTTACCTGCCCGAATACGCATCGCTCGATGAGCTGAAAGCGCACTATCGCCGCGGCGGGCTGGGCGACGTGAAGGTGAAAAAATTCTTGATCGCCATCCTCAACGAGACGCTCGATCCCATCCGCGAACGCCGCAAATACTACGAAGGCCGCATCGGCGAGGTCTACGAAATCCTGCGCCGCGGCTCCGAAACGGCCCGCAAGGCCGCATCGCAAACGCTCGAAGAGGTACGTGCGGCCATGAAAATCGACTATTTCGCCGATGCCGCGCTCATCGAAAGCCAAGCGAAAGCATATGCGCTGAAAAACGCACGATGAAACGAACCGACCGCATATACCGCTACTTCTTCCGCCTGACGCGGCGGCTGAACGACAACCAAATCATGATGATTCTGGCGGTCGTGGTCGGTATATGCGCCGGATTGGCCACCTACGTGTTCGAGGTGCTGCTCTACGCCATCAAAAACGGACTGACGAACTGGTTTCCGGTCGACAGCGCGCATTTCCTCTTCCTGATCTATCCGATCGTGGGCGTCATTTTAGCGACGCTGTTCGTGAAATACATCGTCCGCGACAACATCGCTGAGGGCGTAACGCGCGTGCTCTACGCCATGTCGCAACGCGATTCGAACATCGCACGCCACAACTGTTGGACGTCGGTCGTCGGAGGCGCCGCGACCATCGGATTCGGCGGTTCGGTCGGGCCCGAGGCCCCTATCGTGCTGACGGGCGCCGCAATCGGTTCGAACATCGGACGATTGGTGCGGCTCAACTACAAACATCTGACCCTGTTGCTGTGCTGCGGCGCAGGTGCCGCCTTGGCCGCTATCTTCAAAGCGCCCATCACGGGCGTGGTCTTCGTGCTGGAAATTCTGATGCTCGACATCACGGCCGGCTCGGTCATTCCGCTGGTGATCGCCTCCGTTACCGCGACGACCATGGCCTTCATGCTGCGGGGCTTCGACCCGATTCTGGCGGTCGTACTGGCCCCGTCCGACGCATTCGAACTGTGGCAGATTCCGCTCTACATCCTGCTCGGCGGGCTGTGCGGCTTGATGTCGTGGTATTTCACCTCGATGAACTCCTACATCGGCGGCATCTTCCGCAAATTCGACAAACAATACAAAAAATGGCTGTTGGGAGGAGCCATCCTCGGCGTGCTGATTTTCGTCTTCCCGCCCCTCTACGGCGAAGGCTACGAAGGACTGACGACCCTCATGCACGGCAAAGCCGAAGAGCTGTTCAACAATTCGCTGTTCTATCGGTTCAGCCATATCGAGTGGGTGGTCATCCTGTTCATCGTCGCCACGATGCTCTTCAAAACCGTAGCGATGGCGGCCACCACGGCGGCCGGAGGCGTGGGCGGAACGTTCGCCCCGTCGCTTTTCGTCGGTGGATTCACGGGAGCTACGCTGGCCCTCATCTGCAACGCACTGTTCCACTGGAACGTACCGATCGTCTCGTTCACGCTTGTAGGTATGGCGGGCGTCATGTCGGGCGTGATGAATGCCCCGCTGACCTCGATTTTCCTGATTGCCGAACTGTCGAGCGGCTACGGGCTGTTCATTCCGCTGATGATTACGGCCTGCATCTCGTTCACGGTGGATTATTACCTCAACCCCGACTCCATCTACACCAAGCAACTGCGTCAGAAGGGCGAACTGCTGACGCACGACAAAGACCAATCGGTTTTCGTATTTCTGAAACTGGAAGATCTGATGGAGACCGATTTCCTGCGCATCAAGGAGGGGTTCACGTTGGGCGACATCGTGCACATCATCGCCACAGCCCACCGCAACATATTTCCGGTCATCGACAATTTCGGCATGCTGTTAGGCGTCGTGCAATTGGATGACCTGCGCCGCGACATGTTCAATCGGGAAAAGTACGGCAATCCCATTTCACACTACATGATCCAACCGCCCGACCGGATTCTGGCTCACGAATCCATCCAAAGCGTGATGGCGAAATTCGATGACAAACGCACATGGATGCTGCCGGTCGTAGACAAGCAGGGGCGCTATTTGGGTTTCATTTCGAAATCGCGGATTCTGAATGCCTATCGCCAACAGTTGGTGAAAATCCAGCAGTAATTTTTATTAGCGCGTTCGGCCGCTCCTTGCTCTCGACCCTTTTTTTCGCTGCCGGCCCTTTCTCTTTTACCCGAAAACGACGTGCCTCGTACCAGTTAATAAAAATGCGGCTCGCAGAGCCGCGCGGGCCGCAGCCTCCCGCAGCGGAGGCCCGCACAGCGTGCCCCGCAGGCTGCGTCCACAAAAAAACGTTCTGTCCAACAGGACAAAACGTTTGTATTTGAGGATGTTTCGCGGATAAATCGACCATCTTCTTATTTAAGCGGATCGCCGACGTATTCGTAGACCAATTCGATGTCGTCGATCCACATTTCGCTGCGGGTGCTGCCCGTGAAGTAATCGCCCCAACGCGACGAAGCACAAACAATCAACAGATTCGTCGGTTCGATGTCCGTCGTCGTGTATTTGATCGGAATAGTCAACTGCGTCCACTCGTCGATGTCGTCGACCAAGTTGCATTCACCGTAACCGACCACATCCGGCCCCGTGGACTTGAACAACGAAGCGATGTTGCGCGTCGCAATGCAGACCGGCGAATCGTCCGTGCCAAGCAACTGCCCGCCGTATTTGGGCACGTCGGCCGGAACTACGCCGTAATCCTCTTTTTTCCACGTTCCCAAGGCGATATAGATGCTGCCGTTGTCGGGCGAACCGATTCCGATGCCGGCCGGCGTATTTTTGCCGGCATAATCGATGGCGCCGCCCTTGTATTTCACCCAAAGCCGCATCGCGGTAGGCCGTGCCGTGAACTTCCGTCCGAAGGTCAGCAGGCCGTTCGTGCCATCGGTGGCAACGTAGGTGCCCGTAAAGATGTTGCCGGCAGCGAATTTGCCGATACCCACGACATTGGCGAATTTCGATTTGAGATGCGCCCCGTGCTGGCCCGATGAACCCGGACGCGGATCGCACGCCTGCGTAAGCGTCTCGTTTGCCAAGGCGGCACCCATGTTGCCGGTACCCCAATAGGGTTCGGCTCCGGCGGCATAGGGGTAAACGATGCCCTTCTCCGACTCGCTCCACTCCTCGAAACTGCTGTTCGGCACCTGCGGCGGTGCCGGCTCGGCTGCAACCTCGAATACATCGGTTTCATCGTCGCCGCAATAGGCCTTGAACTCGTAGGCCGTATCGGGTTCGCGGTTGAGATAACCGCTGAAACTGCCGCCCGTAATCGTAATCTGTTCGGCAGGCACTTCCGACCATGCGGCCTCCTCGTCGGCCTTCGTATCGCTGCTCTTCACGCGATAACGGAAGCCCATCGGCAATCCCTCGACGCCCTTACCGTAGAGCCAAATCACCCCAGGCCACGCATTATCCTGCGGCAAAGCGGGCATTTCGACGTTCTTATCGGTCGGCTCGATGCGAATTATCCACTGCTCCGTACGTCCGTGGCAGGTAACTTCGACGAAACGCATCGATTCGGCGAAATCTTTTTTGGTCAACTCCTCCACCGTCGGCCAATAGGTCGTGATGCCATCGGGTTCCAGACGCAGCTCCTCGATGGAGACATGCGACCGGTCGGCATTCTTGGCGACATAGGCGATAGCGATATGGTTGGCCACGTCGAAGACCGGCTGTCCGACCTGTCCGGCCACGCGGAACCGCCGGTCGATCGTCTGTTCGGCGCTGATCGTCCAATCGAAATCCTCGTAAAGCGACAACTTCATGCGAATCGGCCCCCGCATATCGAACGTCCCGGGGAACTCGACCGTAGAGGTTACTTCGCCCAAAGCGGCATCGAGATCGAGGTTGGTGCTGACATTGTGCGGCACAATCGAATAACCGACGCGATCGATTTGCACGTTGCGAATATCGGTGCGTTCGTCGAGCGTAAGCACTAACGACCGGTTCACGACATCGAGTTCCTTGATCGTGAAGCCTTCGCCCTCGATTTCGGCGATATTCACGGTAATCGTCGGCAACGGCAGGTCGTTTTCGACACACCCCACCGACATCCCAGCCGAAACGGCTCCGGCAACGAGTAAACGAATAATTCGATACCAATTCATACGACACATCCTCCCTCACTTTTTCTTGTTCCACAAATGCACGTTCAACCCGATATTGATAGCGGCCAGATTGAGCCGGAAACGCATCTTCGAAGCCGTACGCGAACCGATCTTGTTGCCTTCGGCATCCTTCTGCGTAACATGCGTGTACTGGATGCCGCCCAACCCGAACGAAAGCGTCGCGCAGACATTCGGGAAGATATAGACGGCCGCTCCCGGGTTGAACGAAAACTTCGCTTGCAGGTTTTCGCTGTAAGTCGTCTTGTTCTCGCCGCCCGATTCGTAGGTGAATTCCGACTTGCCGGATGCCATCGACAATTCCACCTCAGCGAACAGGCCGAAACGCCCTTTCGGGTCGAGCCCCGCATAGGTGCGGTGGAAAATACCGAACGAATAGTTGTTGCTCTTGGCGCCGATGTAGGGAATATCGAACGAGACGTCGTTCCCCTCGCCCAAATCGAACCGCGCTCCGGCATTGAGCGTCGCATCGACATAGGTATAACCGAACCGAACGCCGAGACAACGGTTGTTCCGATAGAAATAACCGAAAAAGGGCTTCACCGTAGCGATGGTTCCGTCGGCGTTGATGTTGTCCAGAACGACCATGAAATCGGTGTCGTCGCTCGACAGCGTACCGTACGATGCGGTTAGGCCCATCATCATCTCACCCTTGTAGACATATTTGACCTTGTTGATTTCGCGGTCCATCCGTCGCCGGACGGGAAGGAAGCGCTGTTTACGCGGCTTTTCTTCCGGCACCGGTGCAGGCTGCACGTCCGACGGTGCACTCTGCTGCGGCGCATCTTCTTGTTGCACGTTTTGTTCCACGGCTGGCTGCACCGCCGAAATGACTATGGTGTGCACGTCCAACGAATGCGCAATCGAATCGGCATCGTCAGGCGCCTGCGTCTCGGTCGCAGCGACGACCGGTGCAATCGTAGGGCCGTCGGCCGTTTCAGCGGCGAAAGCAGGTCGCAGGAGACAGGCCAAAGAGACCGTAAGGAACAGTAAACCAATCCGTTTCATATCCATACGCCCTCCCTATAAATAAAAGGCCATACCCAGCCCTATCGAAAATATGTTCACTTTGAAATTCATCATGCTCGTCGACCGATGTCCGACCGTAACCTGATTGTGCACCTGCTTGGTACGGTTGTAAGTGATACCCATCACGCCGACGTTGACTTCGATTGCCATGTTGTTCGTGGCGAACGCCACGATGCCGGGCGAAACGCCCAACGAAAAGGTGTAACCACGTTCGTAGGTTCCCTTCACGGGCGAATCGTTGGCGAATTTGGCTTGTACGCCACCGCCCATCAACGACATCTCGTTGAACAACGCGAAACGCTTGTTCCGTCCCAGCGGAATGAACTGCCGCCAGATGACCGCCGCCTGATAACTGCTGCGCAAGGCGTAGAAATCCTTGATGCGAATATCCGTACCAGTCTCTTCGTCGCCGAATTTCAGATTGGCGTTGTCCAATTTGAGCAACGTGCGCGAATAGATGAATCGACCGCCGATCGCCATGTTGTTGCGCAACGCATAGGCAATCATCGGACTGACGCGGAAATTGTAACCCTCCGAACCGATGCCCTCGACAATCAGAAATTGATAGGAATCGTTGGTATGGGTCGAATAGGAGGCCGTACCGCCGAAAATCCATTGTCCTTTGGGAACGAATACGGTGCTGATGTCGGTCAGACCGCGTTGTTTGCGGCGTTCCTCGTCGGAGAGTTGCGGCTCGTCGGCGGTTTCGAGCCGATGGCTCGCCTGAACCGACGGACCGGCGGCCTGCACAGAAGGTTCGTTCCGCACGGTCTGTGCAGGCTGTACGGTCTGTACCGTATCCGCGAACCGCTCCGGTAAAACGGGCGCATCGGAACGATTCTGCCCGAACAAGGCTTGTGTTGTGCCTACACACAACACAAGCAAACAAATCAACCCTTTCATCGAGTGCATGGAGGTCTCTTCGGTTCGGCTTTCAGTTAATAAACCCATTTGAAATCGGTTACCCAGAGTTCGTTCGTACTGCAACCGCACATGTAGTCGCCGTAGTAACTCGTCGAAGCCGAAATCACGATTTTATACTTCTTCGACGGTTTGGTCTCTATATCATAGTAATAAATCGGAATTTCCATATCTTTCAAATCATCGCCTACCGTACTTTCCGACAATCGCACGATACCGTAACCGATGATTTTCTGTTTTTCCCCCAGCTCGGTCGTCGCATCGGGCGACCACATCCCCGTAGGAGCTTCCGTTCCGGACGTTACTTGATGTGGAACATCCCAATCGACGATAGCGACATAAATCACCGAAATATCGCTATCCTTATCTTTGGTAAGCGGGTCTTTTCCGCTGGCATCCTTATGTTTCACCTGATTCACCGTACCGACTTTCGCATGGTATTTCAAATGCAAGGCAGTCGGACGCGCTTTCCAATCGTAATCCTTACCGAATTTCACCGTACCGTTCAATCCGGACGAAGCAAACTCTCCAGTAAAAAGATTTCCGGCAGACAACATAAGATTTGCTGGACAGCCGGCCGTCAAGTGTGCACAAGACAGACCGCTCTTCTCTCCCGGAATACAAAGCCATGTCTCACCCACAACTGGAGCTTTAAGATTACCGCTATCCCAAAACGATCCATGATTCAGTGTAAAGCACGAACATGAAGTGTCGGACATATCGCCGTTGGGAATCAATTGTTCGACCGTCGGCGTGAAGGTCGTAAGATATTCATGCCCATCGATTTCGACCGCCGCTTCGTAAGTATTTTCGGCCCAAACGCCCGTACCTTTAACAGGTGTATATACCGTCAAACCATTTGCATTTGGAGAATTATTAGAATCGGGTCCGGTCCATTCAGCCGCAAATGTCGCCGTATATTCGTTCTCGGCAACCGGCTCGGTAACCGTCAAGGTCTTCCACTCGGTCGTACCGGCCTGCCGCAGTTTGAAGGTCGGCACACCGCTTGCCGATACGGCACGCAAGGTAACGGTATTCGCCCACAAATCGTAGTCTTTTGTGCTGATAGGGCATAATCCATCGATACTGATCGACATCGTCCTATCGGCCTTGCTGTTGTTGCTATCCATTACCTCAAATCGGTAATTCGTTTTGCCGCCCTCAATCTTACCGGTGGCCGACGTCAGGACATTCCGGCTCAAGAACGTAATTTTCAATTCTTTCTTGTTATCGGAGAGGACAGCCGTTGCTATCGTTTCATCCGATGCACCATCCGCTACTGTCCATGTCCAATAGGGCTGCTCGTTACCCGCACGGGTCGAAGCCGATGAAACAGCATGGCCACCATCCAGATAGATGAACGCTTTCTCGACCGTTGCGTTTTGAGCCGTCGCTTTCATTATTACGTCTATCCCCTCAGGAAGCGTTTCGCTCGTAAAATCCTGTTGTTCCGTAAGGTCTACCCCGGGATCCTCGCTGAAAACCATAACATCGTTGTAATCCTTCGTCGTATCGTCGACGGAGATGTCGACCGAAACATATCCGGGCAAATCATCCGAATAACGGAACGTCAACTTATAACTTTTACCCGCTTCGACACCGGTGATTTCACCCGACTTGCGAACCTCGCCCTTCTCCGGATGCGTAGCGTCGAATGTCCATGTGAGCGTCGTAACGCCCTCGGGCATCGTGAAGTAACCCGTTTCGCTCTCCGTAAAAGTCAACGCATCCGTCGTATTCGGATCATTATCACCGGGCAAAGCGACCACGGCCGCATAACCGGTGAGTTTCTCAGCGATACTCGAAGCATATTCGACACCGACGGCCGCACTTTGCGGTTTGCACGATACCGTAACCTCCGCCGTTTGCCCCGCCGTAATCGTGAAGTCTTCAGAACCCTCGTAGAAGCATTTGTCGAAAGCTGCCGCCGCAGGATGTTCGCCCCACTGCACTTTGACGAAATACGAGCCGGCCAGCAACTTGATCGTCTCGGGACATTTCCCGGGTGCATACTCGCGAATCAACGTTTCGGTCGGTTCCGAAGTCTCGGCATCCGTTCCCTTCTGATAAATAGAGGTCGTACAATCGGCCAACGTCCGACCGGACATATCCACCGCCCGTGTATTCGCAAGATTCATCACGACACCGCCCTCACCGGCCGCATAACCGTCCACCTCCGTCTTTTCACAGGCAACGGCCCCCAATGCAACAGACAAGAGCGCTGCCATATATATCCGTAACTTCATCATCGCTTATACTTGTTATACGTGAAGTTTTATCGTTTTGCTGACCGATTCCCCTTCACTCACCACTTTCAACACGAAATCATGGTCTCCCTCAATTCCACTTAACAAGCCCATCAAAGAGCTCGAAATCCGGAACAAAATCTCCGTTTGTCCGCGGACCTCGTCATTGCAAGGGAACCCGAATCCCGACATCAACGCCGCCATTTGCTCGTCCAAAGCACACAAATCGAACGTTTGCGGAATACCGAACTCTCCCAACGTGGGTGTAAGAGTTTCCGAATTGATCGATACCCACAATTCGGTAATTTTTTTCGGACAATGCACATTTACCTTGACTTCTTTCGATTTTTCGCCGTTCGCCAACTCGATGCTACCATCCGCCAGAACATTCTGACGTTCATCGATATTGAAACCGTCCCCTTCGATCGTTATCGGTTCGAATACGCTCCCGCTGCCAGAAACGAATTTGAGCGTCTGCTGGCAGGTGAAGCCATTCTGGTCGGTTACGGTGAAATCGAACGTATATTCGCCGTCATAACCGCGAATCTGACCCAAAATTTTGTCCAGACCGAACGGCACCTCCTTCTGGCCTTTCAGCGCCGCGCCGAACGGAATTCCATAATTCGTGAGTTGTCGGTTCGACGCAACCGCACAAAGGTCATCCTTGGTCATCGCCGCCGCATCCGCCGTAAACTCGGAATTCGTCGTCCGGACGGTCAGACCGACCCGCTCGATGCCATTCGGCGCGGCGATCGTTACCGGCTGCGACGCGGCGGCGATGCTCTCCGGCAGCTCGGTGCCGTCGGCCCACTTGATCGACGGCTCGCCCGACGACTTGTCTAACGCCAACTCCGTCCAGCAGATGGTAGGCGCGGCGCCATCGCCGGCACCATCGCCACCGTTCTCACCGTTGACCTTGATGGTCTCGTCCGGCGCGAACGCGCTGACCTTCACGTCGAGCACCACGTTCCCCTCCGTATCGTACTGCGGAGCCACATGGACGCGACGCCATTGCCCCTCCATGACGTCCGAAATATCCCTCGTTATCTCGATGTCCGAACCCCCTTTGATTTTGGCGCGGAAACGGAAGTGCAAGGTTTCATCCTCTTTCAATACCGGAAAATAGACGGGCTTCGGCGTTTCGGCCGTCCAATTCCACGTGGCCGGAACAAGCCAATCGATCTCCGAGTCCGCGTAATAAACCTCCGCATCGATCAAGTTCCCCGTCGAGAGCGGTACCAACTGGCTATAGAGATCGGCGGCGACCCCGACCGTGATTTTGATATTCTGGAGTTTGCAGACGATCGTCCCCGCCTGCGCGGTCTCATCCTTGACGACGTTTATACCGTCCACTTTGCCCGCATAGGAGGGCGAATCCTGCACGACGGCAGGCACGCCCGTCGCCGAGGGATTCGACGTCGCCGAAATCGTGTACCGGCCTACGGGCACTTCCAAACCGCCCTTGTCCGAATTCACCTGCTTTTTCAGCTCGGCAAGCGTATTGTGGAACACGACGTCCCCTTTTTCGGAACGAATCGTTACCCGGTAGTCCTCTTTATCCGACGCTTCGTTCCCCTTGTAGGCGCCGATCTCCGAATCGAACGTCAGATCGTCGGCCCGCGACAGCATCGCGATCGACGGCTCCTCGGTGCTCTGATCCGTTTCGGAATCGGACACCACAAGCAACCCGACCTCCGACAGGCTCAAATATCCCATTTCGGCCGTTTCGGGCTCGACCGGCTCGACATACGCGGGCTCTTCGTTCACGCAACCCGTCGCCGCCATCAGCAACGCCATCGCCCCGCCGATTCGCATCATTCTGTTCATTATCTTCATCATGCTAATCAATCGCATAAATTATTGTCATTCCGTTTGTTGCCGACTTTCGGGCCTACTTTATCGCATCGTCGTTGAGTTCCACCTCGTCCGAGCTGCCCTCACCGAAATTCTCGAATACGACCTTCACATCCGCGCCGCCGGCATCGGCCGTGAATCGGAACGTATGCAACGTACCGGCAGCCATCGGGCGAGCGGGTACGTTTATATCTATCACGAGTTTTTTCCGTTCCTCGTCGGTTTCCTCGCCGGTCTGCGCAGGACGGCGCACCGACCCTTTCACGGCGACTTTCGTTCCCGCAGGCACGAAAATCGGCGCATCGGCGTCCGCTATCGTAATCCCGTCTTCGGTCTCCACTAACGTCAACCCGTAATCGGTCTCCTTACCGTCGATCACCAACTTGAGCTGCACATCGGAAAAATAGTTTTTGAAATTGTCGTCCGCCGTGATGCGCACCGCCGCATTGACGATTGCTACCTCCACTTTGCACGGCGTCTTTTCGCCGACCACGACCGTGGCTTGCGCTTCGCCCCGATAATAGGGTTGAGCGGGGCCTATGGCATCGGGCTCGCCGTATTCGAGCAGGGCCGTATAGGTACCCGGGTAGAGGGCCGGTTCGTCGTAATCGGCCAACTTCGCCCACTGTTCCGCGTAATCGAAGCGACCCACCTCGACGGGGCCGGTTTCGCCGGATTCGAGTTCGGCGATGTCGTTGCCCGTAAGGGTCAATCGGAGTTCCGAAGGTTGGGGCACTTGAAAGCCGCAGAGGTCAGCGAGGTCGATGCCATCGGTTTCGGCACGCGAGACGACCGCCGCCGAGGCCACGCCGTCGACGCCGAGCCGCCCCTGACAGCGCTGAGCGTCGGCCTCGCCGCCGAGCGATTCGTTGTCCGAGCAGCCGATCGCCGCGCAAGCGACCGCCCCCATTAGGAAGATATTTTTTATTAAGTTGCTTTTCATTTTTCCGTATCTTGTTAAACAACTTTTTCTATTGTTCCGATGCCAACTGCACTTTGATATTATCAATATACAACCAATACATACCATTCGCCCCAAATTCGAGTTGATGATTATTGGAAACTTTCCAACTCAACCGAGTATTCTGCTGACAACTCGGAATAGTATACTTTTCAGTACAATGAGGCGTTATACCATAGTACTTTTCGTTATTGTTATTACTATTCATATCCAACTTGATTTCCTTGTCGGAAAGAAACTTATCCGTCATATTTTCATTCAATGAAATGATTTCATTATCAGTATTTGTATATCCAAATGTTACAAGCGGGTTTCCTGTTTGTTCGCTCACTCCATTATACCGATCTCCGCCATATTCGTAACGGACTACAACAGGGGGAGTTTTTCCTTCTATCAAACAAGTACCAATCGGAGCACTATCAACACGACCATTATAGTCTTCTTTAAGCCAAAATCCTATCTCAGTACGTGAAACGATACGAAGATTCAAACCATTCGCTCCTCCGACACGGGTACCGCTCCACGACGATAACCCATAAGGGGCCAACGAAATAGCAGCTGGATTGTGGGCATCGGAATCTTTATATTCAGAGTGATATTCAAAATCTTGATTTATACTGTTGAAATCCTCCTCGAACAGATAGGGCACTTTGAATGCGGGCACCCTATTTTCTACCTCCGCTTCGAGCGAGGAGAGCTTAAACGGGCATTCGACTACGGCGCGATCAGAGGTCAGTTTGACAGTACACCCTTCGCTGGCACACTGGAAGAACTTCACGCGCTCGGCTTCGTCTTCGAGCAAGAAACTGATTTCGTACTCGTTCTTGACGTGATCGCAGGTAAACGAAGAACACTTGGGCAAAGCATTGCCGTCTTTGTCGACGATTTGGAACGATTTGATCTCCTCGCCCAACGTACCCCAACCGTAACCGTTCTCAGCGACAACGCTAATCGGAACTGTGCGCGTATCGCCGCCCTCCTTTTCACCCAACGAAAAGAAAATTTTGGTACACCGGTACCGTTCGGGGATGTCGTATTTCAAAGTCGTAACGGCCCCGCGCGTAAACTCGTGCTCCTTGGTGAACGACCGTTCGAGCGAAACGCACGGTTTGTCGCCGCCCGAAGCACCGGTCGCCTTGATAATGACTTTTCCGTCGTCCGACGACAACGGTTCCTGCCGCGCGATGAACGCATACACGACGTCGCCCGCCTTTTTGGGTTCGTTGAAGCGAAGGGTCAGCACCTTGCCTTTATCCCCTTCCGCCGGAGTGAACAGGGGATCGTTCTTGCCGGTGGCATCGACCGTCAACTGACCGACAACGGGGTCGGGAAAAGTGAGTTCGATGGAGCGGATGGATTCCTCGACACCGGGGGATTGGCGTGTCTCCAAACTGTTCTTCCCAATCTCGATTTTGAGCACGTGCACGTGGTGTCGATTGAACTCCAATTTGATCGAAGGATTGTCGTCGCCCGCCTGCAAACCCGCAGCGTCGCGGAGAGGTTCCGCTGTCATGATGTCGTACCGACCATCGAACTCGCCCGTCTGCTCGGCCGGAATCGTATAAGTTACGGGCAGCTTCGTCAGCTTTCCGTCGGCATCGAATTCGGGAACAACGGCAGCATCGGACGCCGGTGCGGGTGAAACGGCGAAATAATCGTACTTCTTCTTCGTGTCGAACGTCGATTCGACCCCGCTGATCGTCCCCGCGAAGCCCGCCCGCGACCACGACGGCGAATAATAATCGAACCGGAATGGCACATTTTGAACGCCGGTCAGAAATTCGGTCGCCCCGCTCTCCCTCGCCCAGAGGCGAATCTCGTCGCCCTCAGCCCAACGCACCGACAAATCGCCCTCAAGCTCCGTACGGACGTCGACGTCGGCACCCGTGGCACCGGCGCATCCGATGATGACGGTCTCGGGCTCCGCGACGGGCGCGGCGTTATCCGCATCGTTCTTACTGCAAGCGACCGCGCTGCACACGATCAAACCGATCCCTATTCGATAGATGAATTTCATGGATTTACGCGCTATTCTTTCTGATTCACCGCAAATTTAGCACCCGCCAGCCAAGAAAGGAAATAATTTCAACGAACGCAGGCTTTTCTATCACGAACATGCCTTTTCGATGAGGGAAGCCGACGGGGTTTTGGCGGGATTCGACGAGGGTTGGAGGGGGTGTAGAGAGGTTTCGGGGGCGGTGTGGAGGAGTGTGGGACGGCGGGGAGGTTTCGGGGAGGAGGAACGGTTTACGGCGGGGATGGGAAGGTTGCGGCGAGGGGCATTTTGGGCGGGGTGCGGTGGGATTCGGTGGGGGTGTGGGGTGTTTTTGGGCGGAGAGGCGGGCGGAGCAGGGCGCGCGGCGGCGGGGAGAGGAGCAAAGAGGGACGGGAGGGGCGGAGCAAGAGGAAAGAGGGGTTGCGGGGATGTGGAAGGTGTAATGGAGAAATTAAACACCAAAAATCAATGCGGCATTACGTCGTCGATGCCCATGTCGCGATACGACGCGGCCAACTCCTCGCTGCGGTCGGAAATGACCAACAACTTGTCACCCAACCGCAATTCGGTCTTGCCTTTCGGCACGAAATACGACCCGTTGCGGCAAACCATCATCACCAACGTATTCTCGGGCAATGTCAGTTCCTGCAACGTGCGGCCGCTCCGCATCATGGCTTCGTTGACCTCGACCTCGGTCAAGGCCGACTTCACGTCGCCCGCGAGATTGACGTCGAAAGCCGCTTCGCGCTGTTCGTAGGCCAATCCGAGCAAGTTGGCCATGCCGCTGACCGTCGTGCCCTGCACGGCTAACGAAATGATCGTCGACAGAAAGACCACATTAAACAACAATTCGGCCTGCTCGACGTGGGCCATCATCGGATAAATGGCGAACAGTATCGGCACGGCGCCGCGCAATCCCACCCACGAAACGTACAACCGAGCCTTGGTCGTAAACCGCCGGAACGGCAACAGGCAGCAGAACACCGACAACGGCCGTGCGACGACGATCATGAAAACGCCCACCGCAAGGCCCAGCATCAACACCTCGGGCGCGAACAGCTCGTTGCTGTTGACGAAAAGGCCCAAGGTCAGGAACATGATGATCTGCATCAGCCACGTGAATCCGTCGAAAAAGACGGTCAACGACCGTTTGTGCGTCAACCGGTGGTTGCCGACGACCAATCCCGAGATGTAAACGGCCAAATAACCGTTGCCGTGCAGCAGGTCGGTGAATGCGAACGAGAAGAAGATGAAGGCCAACAACAACACCGAATAGAGCGAAGGATTGGCCAGATTGATGCGGTTGATCGTCCAGACGGCCGTTTTGCCGACGAAGTAGCCGGAAATCGCGCCGACGGCCATCTGCACGCCGAAAAAGAGCAAGTCCATGCCCCATCCGGAACCGCTTTCGCTGTGGGAGACGATGCCGATCAGCATCACCGTGAGCATGTAGGCCATCGGGTCGTTCGAGCCGCTCTCCAACTCCAACAACGGCCGCAGATGCTGGCGCAGGCCCTGTTTCTTGCTTCGCAGGATGGAGAACACCGATGCGGAATCGGTCGATGACATGGTTGCGGCGAGCAGCAAGGCCAACACGAAGGGCATCTCGATGCCCAACCACGGCGCAACGAGCCACACGAAAGTACCCATAATCGAAGCCGTGAGGACGACCCCCACGGTCGCCAACAGGACGCCGGGGCCGATGACCGGACGGATTTCGGCGAACTTGGTATCCATGCCGCCCGTAAAGAGGATGACGCACAGGGCGATCATGCCGATGAACTGCGTCATGTCGATCGACCGGTACGAAATGAAGTTCCACCCGAAAATCATGCCGACGCCCAAGAACAGCAACAACGCAGGCGCCCCGAACCGGTAAGCCACCTTACCGGCCACGACGGCCACGAAGAGCAACAATGCCCCTACGAGCACGAAATTTTCGCTGCTGATGCTGAGTTCCATTTCGTCGATTCGTCGACACGGCAACAATCGCGCCCGGGGCGGATCATTGCGGTATAAAAATATAGGTAATCGTACCGGTCTGGCGGGCGGGCGCGGTCTCGTCGATGTTGAAAATCGAGATGCGGGCCGCTCGCAGTGCCGCATCGCGCATGCAATCGTCGCCGCCCGACTCGACGCGGGCCGAAACCACCTTGCCGGCGCGGTCGACGGTTGCCGAAACGACCACATCGCCGCCCCCTTCGCACAGGTAGGCCGGAATCTCGATATGACGCGCTGTCCGCACCGGATCGGCGAACGCATACGAAACCGTTACGCGCCCCTTGATCTTCGCATCCCGACGCTCCTCGCCGTCGGGCGAACCGTCGCGTTCGCGGATGGCCTGTTCTTCGGCAAGCCCCTGTTCGTAGGCCTCGCGGTTAGCCCGCATCCGCTCTGCCGCATCGGCCGCCGCATCGTTGAGTTCGGCGGCATTGGTGCCGCGGTCATCCTTCAGATTCTCGTTCAGCGCATTCTCGTTGGACGAAAGGTTGCGGATGCTCCGCCAGTCGATTTGCTCCTCCTGACGGTCGCTCACCTCCTCCAACAGCCGGTCGCGCTCACGCTCCAGCTCGGCCAGCGACTGCAAGTCGATGAACATCCCCTGCTCCACCGGCTTGCGTCCGACGACGATTTTCGACGAAACGAAGACGATCATCAAAACCAGATAGGCGATCACCGTAACGCACAATCCGATGCGATGGTCGTAGGTCCACGACCCCGCATCCGTGCGGCGCCCGTCGAACGGCAGGCGCAGGCGCGGACGACGCGGCGATTTCGATCCGTTATCCGGCAGATTTTCCGTCATGATCCGTTGCAAATTTCAGCAAAAATAGTTTTTTTTAGCGATTTTTTCTATCTTTGCGAGAAATAAATTCCGATGCGCCGTCGCTATGTCGCCGGTCGCATCGTAACGTGTGCGACAAATTTAATAGGATACAACTTTAATAAGATACAACATTACTATGTCTACGACCAATCAACAAACGCTCGGCGCACCCATCTCGTTTTCCGGCAAAGGATTGCATACGGGTGTCCGAGTCAATATGACCGTCCGGCCGGCCGATCCCGATACGGGCATCGTCTTCCGACGCATCGACCTCGAAGGACAACCGGTCATCCCCGCTTCGTGCGACAACGTAGTCGATACTTCGCGCGGCACGACCATCGAAGTCGGAGGCAACCGCGTTTCGACCATCGAACACATCGTCTCCGCCCTTTGGGCGCTCGGCGTGGATAACGCCTGCATCGACATCGACGCACCCGAGACCCCCATTCTCGACGGCTCGGCCCGCGAATACGCCGAAGCCATCGCCCGAACGGGCACCGTCGAGCAGCCCGCCGAACGCAAATACTACCACGTAACCGAAAAGATGGTCTACACGATTCCCGAAAAGGGCGTGGCCATCATACTCTATCCGGACGACGACTTTTCGGTCTCGGTGCACGTGGACTACAATTCGAAGGTCATCGGCAATCAATACGCGACCTTCTCCCCGGGCGACGACTACGCAACGAAAATCGCGCCATGCCGCACGTTCGTCTTCCTGCACGAACTCGAACCGCTGATGAAGATGAACCTCATCAAGGGCGGCGATTTGGACAATGCCATCGTCGTGGTGGAAAACCAAGTGCCCGACGAGCAAATGGCCCATCTGAAAAAGCTCTTCAACAAGCCCGATATCGAAATCCGCGCAGGCTACTTGAGCAGTCAAGAACTCTACTGCAACAACGAGCTGGCCCGCCACAAGCTGCTCGATCTGCTCGGAGATTTCGCACTGCTCGGCGTCCGCATCAAGGGGCGCGTGTGGGCGACCCGACCGGGCCACTACGCCAACACGGAGTTCATGAAACAACTCAAACGCACCATCCGCAAAGAGGGCGAAAAGCCGCGCTATCAATACGACTGCCGCAAACCGGCCCTCTATGACATCAATGCCATCCGCCGGATGCTGCCGCACCGTCCGCCGTTCTTGTTAGTCGACCGCATCTTCCATTGCGACGCCAATTCGGTGGCCGGTATCAAGAACGTTACGATGAACGAACCCTTCTTCGTGGGCCACTTCCCCGAAGAACCCGTCATGCCGGGCGTGCTGATCGTCGAGGCGATGGCCCAGTGCAGCGGCATCATGGTGCTCAACAACGTGCCCGATCCCGAAAACTACTCGACCTACTTCATGAAGATCGACAACGTGAAGTTCAAACGCAAGGTCGTGCCGGGCGATACGCTGCAATTCGAAATCCATTTGCTGGAGCCCATCCGCCGCGGCGTGGCGCTCGTGGAGGCCAAAGCATTCGTCGGCGAGACGCTGGCCTGCGAAGCCGTGCTGATGGCCCAAGTCGTCAAAAACAAAACACCGAAAAATGATTAGTCCGCTGGCATACATCCACCCCGACGCCCGACTCGGCCAAGGGGTAACGGTCGAACCGTTCGCCTACATTGCAGCCGACGTGGTCATCGGCGACGATTGCTGGATCGGCCCGGGGGCGGTCATCCACGACGGCGCCCGCATCGGCAAGGGGTGCAAAATCCATACGGCGGCCTCCGTCGCCTGCCTGCCGCAGGATTTGAAGTTCGCCGGAGAAAAGACGACCGCCGAAATCGGCGATTACAACGACATCCGCGAATACGTTACCATCAGCCGCGGCACGGCGTCGACCGGCACGACCCGCATCGGCGACCACAACCTGCTGATGGCTTATGTTCATGTGGGACACGATTGCATCATCGGAAGCAACTGCGTGATCGCCAACCGCGTATCGTTGGCCGGCGAGGTGCATGTGGACGATTGGGCCGTCATCGGAGGCCACTGCGCCATCCACCAATGGACGCACATCGGCGCCCACTCGATGATGCAGGGAGGAACGCTATTGGGTCAGGACCTGCCGCCGTTCGTCATCGTACGCAACGATACGCTGCGTTTCGCCGGCGTCAACAAGATTGGACTTTCCCGCCGCGGCTTCACGCCCGAACGCATCGAGGAGATTCACAACGCCTGCCGCATCCTGTTCCAAAGCGGCTTGAACTACCAGTCGGGGTGCGACAAGGTCGAAGCGGAAATCCCGCAAAGTCCCGAACGCGACCAGTTGCTGGCGTTCATTCGTTCGTCGAAACGCGGCATCATCAAACCGTATGCGTAAAAAAATTCGTTCAAATCGTTGCATATCGTTTTTTTTCACTATATTTGCATTGTCGGAAGAGACATGCAGAAGCAAGGGGACGCGAAGTCCCCTTGTTTCGTAGATGAACGCAGACGAAAAAACACGATTCTTCCGCAAAACAAGCGAAATCGAAACAGATGATACAAAAAGAGAAAATAATCGAAGCGGCGGAACGCCGATTAGCCGGCACGGAGATGTTCGTGGTCGATTGCACCTGTTCGGCAGCCAACGAAATCGAACTCATCATCGACAGCGACGCATCGGTCGACATCGATGCCTGCGTGAAATTGAGCCGCGCCATCGAATCCGAATTCGACCGCGACCAAGAGGATTTTTCGCTGACGGTAATGTCGGCCGGAATCGGTTCGGAGCTCAAATGCCTGCGCCAATACCGCAAACTCATCGGACGTCCGGTGGAGGTCTTGTTGAAGAACGGCATCAAGCTGTTGGCCCTGCTCGATGAGGCGGACGAAACGGGCATCACCCTCTCCTACGAGGAGAAACAGGCCATCGAAGGCAAAAAGCGCAAACAGCCGGTCAAAGTAACCCGCTCCTATTCGTTCGACGAAATCGTCAGCACGAAAGAGTATCTCGACTTCAAATAACACGCATACGAAAAAACAAGTACAGATAAACCCATGGACAATCTCAATCTCATCAGCAACTTTGCGGAGTTCAAAGAGCTGAAAAACATCGACAAATCGACGATGATCGGCGTGCTGGAAGATGTATTCCGCCACGCGCTGCAGAAGCAATACGACACGGACGAGAATTTCGACGTCATCATCAACCCCGAGAAGGGCGACCTCGAAATCTGGCGCAACCGCACGGTCGTGGAGGACGGCAAAGTGCAAAATCCGAACATGGAGATCGCCGTTTCGGAGGTAAAGGCTATCGACCCGACCTACGAAATCGGCGACGAATATGCCGACCAAGTCAATTTTGCGTCGTTCGGCCGCCGTACGGTGTTGTCGCTGCGCCAGAACCTCGCCTCGCGCATCCTCGATCTGGAGAAGGCGAGCCTCTACGAAAAGTACTCGCAGAAAGTGGGCGAAATCGTAACGGGCGAAATCTACCAGATCTGGAAAAAGGAGGTGCTGATCCTCGATGACGAAGAGAACGAACTCGTGCTGCCCAAAGCGGAGCAGATTCCGAACGACTTCTACCGCAAGGGCGACACCATCAAAGCCATCGTCAAGTCGGTGGAGATGAACAACAACCAACCGCGCATCATCCTGTCGCGTACGGCCAACCAGTTCCTCGAACGGCTGTTCGAACAGGAGGTGCCGGAGATTTTCGACGGACTGATTACCATCAAAAAGATCGTCCGCATCCCGGGCGAACGCGCCAAAGTGGCGGTCGAATCCTACGATGAACGAATCGACCCCGTAGGCGCCTGCGTCGGCATGAAGGGTTCGCGCATCTACTCCATCGTCAAGGAGTTGCGCAACGAGAACATCGATGTCGTCAACTACACGTCCAACACGCAGCTGATGATTCAGCGTTCGCTCAATCCGGCGAAAATCTCCTCCATCACCATCGACGAGGAGAAGAAGACCGCTTCGGTCTACCTCAAACCCGACGAGGTTTCGCTGGCTATCGGCAAAGGCGGTCTGAACATCCGTCTGTCGAAGATGCTCACGGGCTACGACATCGACGTCTATCGCGAGATCGAAGTAGAAGATGTGGCGCTGACCGATTTCGCCGACGAAATCGACGGCTGGATGATCGATGCGCTGAAGGAGGTCGGCTTCGACACCGCCAAGAGCGTATTGGAGGTGCCGGTCGAAGAGGTCGCCACCCGCGCAGACCTCGAACTGGAACAGGCGCAGAAGATCGTCGAGGTACTGAAAGCCGAATTTGAAAAAGGAGAAGGTGAAGAGGAAGAATAAAAAACGCACGATTATATGGGGAATGAAAGAAAATTAAGGCTCATTCAGGTTGCCAAGGAGTTCAAGGTGGGTTTGAATACCATCACCGACTTCCTGCAAAAGAAGGGCATCAAGAGCGACGGATCGCCCAACACGTTGGTCGACGAACCGACGTATGCCATTCTGGAGAAGGAGTTCGGCGCCAACCGCTCTGCCGGCAATGCCCGCGAAACGGTTCGCGAGCGGATTTCCATGAAGCAGGTCTCCGTAACACTCGAAGAAGCGCAAAAACAACAGCGCGAGGAGGAACAGGAGGTGGTCATCAAGAGCAACGTCATCAGCGTGAAGGACGAAATCCAGAAGCCGAAGATTCTCGGCAAGATCGATCTTTCGCCCAAACCGAAAAGCGCTCCGGCACCGAAACCCGAGCCTGCAAAGGCTGCGGCAGCGGCTCCTAAGGCACCGGAAAAACCGGTTCAGCCCGAGGTCAAGGCTTCGGCTCCGAAGCCTGTGCCGCCCCCTGCGCCGAAAGTCGCACCGGTCGAAGCCCAACCGGCGAAACCGGTCGCTGAAACGAAACCGCAACCAGCGGTTCCGGCAACTCCTGCCCCCGCTCCATCGGCGGCAGCACCGAAACCAACGGAGACAACAGCCGCGCCGACCGAACCGGCCGCACCCAAAGACCATGTATTCCGTCCGGCCATCGAGCAGCTTCAAGGCCCGCAGGTACTCGGTACGATGGACGTTTCGGGATTCGTCCCGGGCGGTCGCCACAAACGTAAACGCCTGCAAAAAGAGAAGGTGGATATCAACCGAAGCAGCGCAAGCGGACAAAGCGGCTCCAACAAGAACAGCAGTAAATCCGGCAGTAGCAGGAACGGCAACGCATCCAATGCGGGCAACCGTCCGAATGCGCAGCAGAACCAGCCGAAACCGGGTGAAGGCCGCCGCAACAAGAAGAACAAAGGACCGAAACCCATCGTCCGTCCGGAAGTCAGCGACGAAGAAGTTTCGAAGCAAATCAAGGATACCTTGGCCCGTCTGACGGCCAAGGGAGCCAAAAATACGGGTGCCAAGCACCGTCGGGACAAACGCGAGGCCGTCGCCGAACGCATGAACGAGGAGATGGAACGTTCGGAACAGGAACGTTCGATTCTCAAAGTTACGGAGTTCGTAACCGTCAGCGAATTAGCGACGATGATGAACGTCTCGCCGACCGAGGTCATCACGGCCTGCATGAATCTGGGTCTGATGGTTTCGATCAACCAGCGGCTCGATGCCGAAGCGTTGGTCGTCGTCGCCGAGGAGTTCGGATTCAAAATCGAATTCGTATCGGCCGACATCCAAGAGGCTATCGCCGACGAAGTCGACAACGAGGAAGACCTCGTACCGCGTCCGCCTATCGTAACGGTGATGGGCCACGTCGACCACGGTAAGACGTCGTTGCTCGACAACATCCGCAAAACCAACGTCATCGAAGGCGAGGCCGGCGGTATCACGCAGCACATCGGTGCGTACAGCGTGGAACTGAACGGACAGAAAATCACCTTCCTCGACACGCCGGGCCACGAAGCCTTCACGGCCATGCGTGCACGCGGTGCCGCCGTTACGGACGTCGCCATCATCATCGTGGCGGCCGACGACAACGTGATGCCGCAGACGGTCGAGGCCATCAACCATGCACAGGCCGCAGGCGTACCGATGGTCTTCGCCATCAACAAGATCGACAAGCCGAACGCCAACCCCGACCACATCAAGGAGCAACTTTCGCAGATGAATTATTTAGTCGAATCGTGGGGCGGCAAATACCAGGATCAGGAGGTTTCGGCCAAACAGGGCATCAACCTCGACAAACTGCTGGAAAAGGTGTTGTTGGAGGCCGAGATGCTCGATTTGAAGGCCAATCCGAACAAGAAAGCAGTCGGCACGATCATCGAATCGACGCTCGACAAAGGGCGCGGCTACGTTTCGACCGTGCTCGTGCAGAACGGCACGCTGCACATCGGCGACGTCGTGCTGTCGGGCACCTACACGGGACGTGTGAAGGCCATGTTCAACGAAAACGGCAAGAAAGTTACCGAGGCAGGCCCGTCGACGCCGGTTCAAGTGTTGGGTCTCAACGGCGCACCGCAGGCCGGCGATCTGTTCAACGTGATGGACGACGACCGTTCGGCCCGCGAAATCGCCAACAAACGCGAGCAACTGCAACGCATGCAGGGTATCATGACCCAGAAGCACGTAACGCTCGACGAAATCGGACGCCGCATCGCAATCGGGTCGTTCAAGGAGTTGAACATCATCGTCAAAGGCGACGTGGACGGTTCGGTGGAAGCCATGTCGGGCTCGCTCATCAAACTGTCGAAAGAGACCGTACAGGTCAATGTCATTCATGCCGCCGTGGGACAGATTTCCGAATCGGATGTCCTGCTGGCCGCCGCATCGAACGCCATCATCGTCGGGTTCCAGGTGCGTCCGTCGGGCGCCGCACGCAAACTGGCTGAGAAAGAGGAGATCGAAATCCGTCTTTACTCGATCATCTACGATGCTATCAACGACATCAAGGACGCTATCGAAGGTATGCTCGAACCGGTAACGAAGGAAGAGATCGTCGCATCGGTCGAGGTGATGGAGATTTTCAAGATTTCGAAGGTCGGCACCGTGGCGGGCTGCGTCGTCCGCGAGGGACGGCTGCAGCGCACGACCCCGATACGGGTCATCCGCGACGGTATCGTCATCTACACCGGCAAATTGGGTTCGCTGAAACGATTCAAGGACGATGTGAAAGAGGTAACCGTAGGACAGGATTGCGGTCTGAACATCGAATCGTACAACGACATCAAGATCGGCGACATCGTCGAAGGCTACGAACAAGTTGAAGTAAAACGGAAATAACAACCTGAAAATGAACACCCAAATCAAATTCACCACGCCCGAAGAGGCCGTCAAAGTCATCAAATCGGGAGATTCGGTGCACCTGAGTTCGGTGGCATCGGCTCCGCAGTGTCTCATCAAGGCGATGTGCGCCCGCGGCGAAGCCGGCGAATTGAAGAACGTGCACATCCACCACCTTCACACCGAAGGCCCGGCGCCCTATGCCGATCCGAAATTCGAGGGCATTTTCCAGCTCGATTCGTTTTTCGTCGGCGCCAACGTCCGCAAAGTAACGCAAAGCGGTTATGCCGACTACATTCCGGTCTTCCTCGGCGAGACGCAGAAGCTCTACCGTTGCGGCGCCGTGCCGTGCAACGTGGCCATGATTCAGGTCTGCCCGCCCGACAAACACGGCTATGTATCGTTGGGTACGTCGGTCGACGCCACGTTGGCCGCTGTCGAGTGCGCCGATCACGTAATCGCCGTCGTCAATCCCAATGTGCCGCGTTCGTTCGGCCAGGCCATGATTCCGATGTCGAAAATCGACACCTTCGTGCAGGACGACACCCCGCTGATCGAAGCCATCCCGGGCCCGATTTCGGAGATCGACGCAGCCATCGGCCGCAACTGCGCCGCGCTGATCGAAGACGGTGCGACGCTGCAAATGGGCATCGGCGCGATTCCGAATGCCGTGCTGTCGCAATTGAGCAACCACAAGAACCTCGGTATCCATACGGAGATGTTCGCCGACGGCGTGCTGCCGCTCGTGGAAAAAGGCGTCATCAATGGCGAAGCGAAGAAGACCGACCCGGGAAAGATCGTTTCGACTTTCCTCATGGGCTCGAAAGAGGTCTACGACTTCATCGACGACAACCCGGGCGTGCTGATGATGGATGTCGGCTACACGAACGATCCCTACATCATGTCGCAGAACGACCGCATGACGGCCATCAACTCGGCCCTTCAAATCGATCTGACCGGTCAGGTGAGCGCCGACTCGTTGGGCACGAAATTCTGGTCGGGGGCAGGCGGTCAGATCGACTTCGTCTACGGTGCCTCGCTCTCGAAAGGCGGCAAAGCCATCATCGCCATGCCGTCGATGACCAACAAGGGGGTTTCGAAGATCTGCCCGACGCTGTTGGACGGTGCAGGCGTCGTTACGACGCGCTTCCACGCCCACTGGATCGTAACCGAATACGGTGCGGTCGACCTTTACGGCAAAAGCATGCAGGAACGTGCACGGCTGTTGATTTCGATCGCCCATCCGGACGCCCGCGAAGCGTTGGACAAGGCCGCATTCGAACGTTGGGGTTCGCACCACCACTACATCAAGAGCTGCATGGAGTAACCCGAACGACTTCGGACAAAACGAAAATTCCTCCGAACCGCCATCGGTTATAACTATAATTAGATAACTAAATTGATATTTCAATTTATATACTCTATTGAATGAATCAATCATAAATGCCATCAAACATTAAGAATTATGAAATACTTTCTCTTAACCTTGATACTCACTTTATCAGCATCATTAGCTGATGCTCAGAATCCGCCTAACAATATGGATCCGACATCTGCCGTAAAGGAAGATATTCTCAAATATTACAATAACGAGGATTATGATAACGCCCGTATCCTCCTTGAAAAAAACTTGCAGTTCGCGTGGTGTCAAAACATATTGGGCATCATGTATTGTCAGGGCTATGGGGTGAAACAAGACTCTTCCCGTGGCGTCGAGCTATTTACCCGTGCTGCAAAAAGCGGCTTGCCTACCGCCCAATACAACTTGGGCAGAGCCTATGAACAAGGAGACGGTGTTGAAAAGAATGTTGTAATAGCACTTGAATGGTATAAAAAAGCCTCAGAGCAGAATTATCCCCTTGCTTTCTATGCGATAGGAGCTTTGTACGAATTTGGTAATGATGTCAATAAGGATGCTGAAACCGCATACAAATGGTTTAGAGAAGGTGCATCCTTGGGATCTGATGCCTGTGAGAATGCTCTTGATGTCGACCGACTTCGCCGAGATGCGATAAAAGGTGATGCGGAAGCTCAATACCTATATGCCGTAAAGCTTGATGACAAAAAACTTTGGACGGACTCCAATTCAGTATCAGAGGCTATAGACTGGCTGAAATCTTCTGCAGATAAAGGCTATGGCCGAGCCAATGGAGTTATGGCATTGGTATCTGCCTCCAACAAAGACTTTGCTTCTGCCGATAACTATTTGGCAGAATCGGGCGATTCCTCCAAGAGATTCCAAATAGGATATACCAAGTTAATATCAATAAACGGCATAAAGGCTCTTGTAAAATATCTGAAAAATAATCCCGGAGTTTCAATCACCAACTATGGCCCGACGCATAATGACGCTCCATTTTTATTTGAACGAAACGACACAGTCTATGTCTGCGCCAGCAACAAAGGTAAGGCAGGTCTCTTAAAGCTCGATAAAGTCGGAAACAGGATATGTCATGACGAAATACCTTTGGCGTATAATTATATAGTTCCTGTAATGCACGAATTTCTGCCTTTCATCGATTTAGTCGATGGTGCAGAGGACGATATATGCTTTATCATCTCCCCATATATCTATACCCGTCCAAGAACGGAAGATGGATTAAGAGCCCTTGATATGAAAGGAAATGAAACGGAATATTCCACATATAGCTCAAAGGTGAGTGTTATCGAGACACCCGACGGCTTCGTCTATGATTCCGACAGAGGCTCTTATATAGAATAAATGAACTGATTTCAAATAAAGTGTGTATAAAATTCGTATTCATTTGATTAATAGCGTATTCACAAGATCAGTCATAATTAGCAATGACATACTTATATTGTGCGTTAGAAAACATACCACCCGAATAATGGCGATTTAATCATTAAGGGCATTACAATTTGATTCCATCGGGTTCTGCACGGGGTTTGTACGATTCGGACGGAGCATAAGCCTAACGACCATGAAAAAAATCGGTATCGCCAGCGACCATGCCGGCTATGAAATGAAAGAATTTTTGGTGGGTTATCTCGATAGCCAAGGCTACGAGGTACTCGATTTCGGATGTTCGACGCCCGAGAGCGTCGACTATACCGACTATGCGCATCCGCTGGCCGAGGCGGTCGAACAAGGCGAGGTCGATTGCGGCATCGCCCTGTGCGGTTCGGGCGAAGGCATGGCCATGACGCTCAACAAGCATCAAGGCATACGGGCCGGCCTGTGCTGGAACGAGGAGATCGCCTCGCTCATTCGTCGCCACAACGATGCCAACATCATCGTATTTCCGGCTCGCTTCATCTCGAACGACGAAGCGCTCCAGATGCTGGACGTTTATTTCACCACGACGTTCGAGGGCGGACGGCACGAAGCCCGCATCGCCAAGATGCCGGTTCCGACAAAATAAAAGCCTTAAAGGTCAAGATTCCGACCAACAAAAAAGGAAGCGGCTTAACAATTAAGCCGCTTCCTTTTTTGCGATTATATATGTACTAACGTAATTTAACCCGAAGTTTCAAATCCAACCGCCGTTCCTCACGGCCTTTGGCCGTGTATTCAGTTTTGACCCACCCCTAAACCCCCGCCAAGGCGGGGGCTTCAGTCGGGAAGCCGAAACAAATCGAGGTTTACGACCGTCTGTGCTTAAAAATATTTGCCGCGCAGGTCGCGCATCTCGGCCATCTGCTGAATGGCAGGAATCGCCAACCGCTGAACCATGCTCTCGACCGTAGCCTGTGCACGCACCTTTTCGCCCTCGACGGTCTGCTTGCCATCCGAATCGACAGCATCCACGCGAACGACGAAAAGACCTGTCTGCCCCTTCACAGGAGCCGACACAGCGCCCTGCTCGCTCGTCGAAATCGTACCCATCACGCGCGGTTCGTAACCGATTCCGTCGGCAAAATAGGAATTCAAAGTAACATCCTTGAAATCCGTAACTTCCGAGCCGAGACTCGCTGCCTGTTCCTCCAACGTCGCACCGGCGAGCTCGTTCAAAATATAATCGTATTTCTTATCGCGAAGCACCTGTGCGCGCACCTGCGAATGGATTTTGCGCAACGGTGCATATTCTTCGTCGTCGATTTCGGTCAAAATGGCAACGACGTAATCCTTGCCGACGTTGAAAATCTCCGACATATCGCCCTTCTCGGCACCGAACGCCCACCGAACCAACTCGCGCGAATCCTCCAATCCGCGAACCAGTCGATCGCCTTCGGAAAGCGTAGCCATGCGGGGCGTAACGGCAGCTTCGGACGCTGCGGCATTGAACGCATCGAGCGAACCTTTGGCTTTCACCGTGAACGTGCCGGCCTGATTGTGCGCATCGCCGCGCGTTGCTTCGGAGGCCTCCAACGGATAGGTGATCGAAGCGACCATCAAATGTTTCTGCGGTTTGCCGGCCTTGTAAACTTGGAACAACTGGATGACATCGCCCGAAGCGACTTCGATAACATCGCCGCTCTTCGCCTCGGCCAGTTTGTCGGCCAATTCGCCGCTGAACGACGAGAAAGGCAGAACGCCGATTTCACCGCCGTTACCTCCGTACAACGAATACTGCTGGGCCATCTGCGCGAAGTCGCCGCCCGCACGGATTGCACCGAGCAGGCTGTCGGCCAAATTGCGTTCGTCGTAGCGCAACACAATCGCCCGAAGTCCGAGCGAGTCGGGTGCCATCTTCGTATCGACCACACGGGACATCGTCCACTCGTTGTTCTTCAATACGGGGCCATAGGTTTTACCATCTAACAAAGCTTCGGCTTCATCGCTCGGAAGCTGCGCAGCGGAAAGATAACGATCGGTAATCGAACCGTGGGCATCGGCCCGCACATAAGCACGCAAATCGTCCGTAGCGGCGAACTCGCTGCCGGTTGCGTAGGCCTTCGCCTCCAACGCCTGCAAGTCGGCATCGGTCGGAGCCACCTCGAAGACGACATACGAAAGCGTACGATTGGGCGTCTGTTTGTACTGGCTCTTGTGCGCCTTGTAATAAGCCTTCAAATCGGAGGTCGAAATGTTGAAGAGCGAATCGGGAACCGACGAATAGCGTTTTCCGATCCATTTGCCGGAGTAGGTTTTGTTCATGCCCTCGACCCCGTCGGCCACCTCCAATGCGTTGACATAGACGCCCCGACGAATCAATCCGTAGTATTTCTGCGCTTCGCGTTCGGCCCGCAACTGCTCGTTCAACTGCGCCCAAGCCCGCTGTGCCTGCGGATCGGTCTCCGCCTGTGCGAGGAACTCGGTAACGGCAGCGACGTTGTATTCGCCCGTAGCGGGATCGGCGAACGCATTGTAAAGCGTCTGCGACGGAATCCGTCCGCTAATCATCGCCAACCGCTCGGCGTCGCTGACGCGCAAACCGAGTTGCGAGAACCCGGGCGTCAAAACGTATTTGGCGAACAGCGACTGCCATACGGCATTGGCCAACATGGCCGACTGCTGTTCGTCGCTCTCTTGGATGTTGTTTTGAGCCTTGATTTGTTCGTATTCGTTGTAATACTCCGAATAACGGATTTTCTCGCCGGCGATTTCACCGACTTTGGGATCGTTGCCCGAAAAGCCCATTTCGGTCTTCAACGAGAGGATGAATGCCAAGAGCGCCAGTGCGATGATGATCGAAAGCACAATGCCGAACTTGGTTCGTAGCGTGTTTAGACTTGCCATATAAATAGTTAATTATTCGTTTTGTTTCGAATCAATCGGTCAAAGGTAGTAATTTATTCGGAAAAAGGGGCCGTTTTATGCCGATTTTTTCACGCGGGCCAACTCGATGCGCGAACGGGTCGTGCGGAGAATCCGAATCTGCAACGGCCCGACGGTCAACGTTTCGCCGGCAGCGGGAATCCCCTCGTAATGGTAGATGATGAAACCGGCCAACGTATCGTATTCGCGGCTCTCCTCGATTGCGAGCCCATATTTCTCGTTGAGATACTTCACCTCCAAACGGCACGAGAAGACGTATTCGTCGGTACCGATCTGTTTTTCGGTCAGATCAGGCACGTCGTGTTCGTCCTCGATTTCGCCGAAAATCTGCTCCAATACATCCTCCAACGAAATGATACCCGCCGTGCCGCCGAACTCATCGATCACAACGGATACATTCGACCGATGTTTAATAAAGTTCTGCAACACAGCCTGCAACGACATGGTTTCGGGCACGAAACTGACCTCCATAATCGCATCGCCGACCTTGGCCGGACGGGTGAAGAGGCTCTTCGAGTTGACGTAACCGATGATGTTGTCGATGGACTTCCGCCACACGAAAATACGTGAATACTGCGTCTCGACGAAACGGGCCGTGAGCTGTTCGATGGTCGTATCGTCGATGTCGACGGCCTCGATGTCGACGCGCGGCACCATGCAGTCGCGCACGCGCAAATCGGCGAAATCCAACGCATTCTGAAACAATTTCAGTTCGTTGTCGGGGTCGGGGTGCTGTTCAGCGTTGTTCGCTTCGAGCAACGCGGCCAAATCCTCACGATTGAAGACGGGTTCGGGGCCCGAAACATCGACCCGCCGCCCCAACAGACGCAGAATCCCCTGCGAAACGAGCGTCGTCAACCGCGCAATCGGATAGAGCAGAATATAAAAGAAATAGATGGCCGGCGCGAAAGCCCGATAGTAGAAGTTGGGGTTGTTCCGGAAAATCGACTTGGGCAGAAATTCGGCCACGAAGATGATGACCAAGGTCGAAACCGCCGTTTCGATGGCGACGGAACCATCGCGGGCTACACGCTCCCATCCGATGAGCGCAAACACCCCCCGCAACATCAACGACATGTAGAGCGAATAGATGACTAACGCGATGTTGTTGCCGACGAGGATGGTCGTGATGTACTGGCCGGGGCGATGCGCGAAAACTTCGGCGATGAAGTCGAACATGCGGCTCTGTTTCCGGTCGATCTCCAACTTCAGCCGGTTTTTGCTCGTGAACGCGATCTCCATGCCGGAGAAGAACGCCGACAGGAGCAACATGACCACGATGATGATAATCGAGACAAGCATTATTTTTCGGGGTACCTATATACAATTATACACCAAATCAAGTCTGCAAATGGTTTTACATAGCCGTTGGTCGTGCCGCTCGCGGCGAAGCCGCGTATTCAGTTTTGACCCACCCCCGCACTCCCGCCTTGGCGGGGGCTTCGGTCGGAATCCGCAAGGTGATACGGTTTTGGATTACTGTCGGTATAAATTTGTATCTAATCACCATTTTTCGGATGCAGGTTGATTCGGAGCGACTTTTGCGGCCGGTTCGTCGGTCTTTTTCTCTTCCAAAGCGACAGGACTCGTCATACGGCGCATGTTGCCGGCGCGCACCTGTCGCTGCCGCATCGCAGGTTTATCGGAGGTGCGATTCGGCTCGGGCGATTCCTCCGTACCGGTTCGGGACCAAGCGTCGATTTCGCCCGCGGGACGGCGATTCCGATCGGTCTCGGAGCGGCGTTTTTCGGCAGGCACGGGTTTCGGCTGTTTGTCGGCGGTCGCAGAACGAACCTGCCGGGTCGAATCGGACGGATCGCGCGGAGAGACGTCGATTTCGGTCTGGCCCTTCGAGTAACGGAACCGCCAATCCTTGAACTCCTCGTCGGTCTCGAATCCGGCACCGACCGCATCGACGCGATCGCCCTGTACGATGCGGGTGTCGACATTCGAATAGACCTTCTTGGTCGTGGCGTTCCAGAACAGCTGCTGGGTAAAGAGCTTTTTGCCGTCGAACTTCTCGACCACGACGTTGCCTTTGGCCTCCCACAACTTCCGTTTCTCGTAATAGATGGCATAGTTGGCCGTCAGCACGACATCGACCGACGTAAGCGAATCGTCCTGATAGGTAACCATGCGAATTCCCTTGCGGAACTCCCGATAAGGCTCGCGGGCCTGCGAATAGCCCTCGATCAACGGCGTCGTGAAACGATAGGATCGCTTTCCGTTCTGCGATTCGATGATCGTCAGATTTTCGCTGTACTCGGTCATCAACGCCTCGTCGGCGGCAGGGTCGATCTCCGGCGCACGTTCCTCGCAGGAACATAGCAAGATAGCACCCGCCGCGAAGGCGAGTGCTACCGGAAGATATTTTCTGCTGAAAGCGACCATTACAGCGCAATTCGTTTCAACAATTCGATTAACGGGCGCGGACGGTCGTCGAGATGCCCGATGCGAGACCGCAACCGACCGTATAACGCGAACCCTCTTTCACTTCATTGAAGAAGAGCTCCTCGTTCGTCGGGAAACGGCCGCGGTAACCGGACAGCGCCTGTTTGGCCGTAGGCAAATAGGCCTCGGCAGCCTCGGCGTCGGCCTGCAAGAGCTCGACAGCCTGTGCCATTGTGTCGTAAGCGACCCAATAAGCCGCCTGGCCGGAGAATCCTTCGCAAGCGGCAGCCGACGAAGCATAGCACTGAGCCAGAATGAAGTACGGCACACCGTCTTCGGGATTGAGGTCGCGGGCCTGACGGGCAGCCGCAGCGGCTCCCGACATGTTATTCGAAACCAGATCGACCAAAGCGATGCGCACGAAGAGTTTCTGACGTTCAACGGGATCGGTCTCCGTTTCGAGCGCCTCGTTGAGATACTTGGTCGCCCGGCTGAAATCCTTCTTGTCTTGGAATACCTGAGCCAGCAACATGGCCGTTTCCGACGACGGTTGCATCTCGTAGTATTTCTCGGCGGTCGTGAAATAGAACTCGCTATCGCAGTGTGCACGCGACATCAACGAAACGGCCTGCTTGTACAAATCGACGTTATTGGGATCGGCAGCCAGACGCTCCGAGAACAATTTTTCCAGATTCTCGCAGCTGGCAGCACCGCTCATACCGAATGCGCTGTCGAACTGTTTCTTCTCCTCGGTCGCCATCGGATTCTTCTCGAAGAAAGCGGTTAACCGATCGTACTCGGCGATTACCTCGTCGGCCAATACCTCGTCGGTATTTTTGTAGTCGTCGCACAAGTCGGCGAAGTAAGCCACAATCAGATCGGGTTTAGTCTGGTCGCCACCGGCATCGATTGCCTCACGGAAGGTCATACGCACGAGTTTATGCTCCTCGGGCAGATAGACAGCCATATCGCGCGCCTTGATGTCGAGCACGTAGGCTTTGCCCAAATCCGTACCTTTCTTGTTGCGGTACACAGGGAAGTGCGTCATACGCAGATCGTAAACCTGCATCAACGAGTCGATGAAAGCCCGCCGCTGTGCAGGGTCTTTCGCTGCATTGATTTTCGCCTTGTACAACTTGCCGCCGTTGATATAGATGTTGATCGAACCGGTCGGAGCCTGCTCGACCAAGCGCTGGAAATAACCGGCAGCCTGATTGTAATTGCGATTGTTGACCGCTTCGCCCAGATAGCTGTTGGCCAACATGTTCTCCCTGCGAGCCTCGGGCGTATCGCCCCATTTGGCAAACTGCGGCGAACTGAAATCCTGCGCCGACGATCCGAAAACGGCCAAGGCGCAAGCAACGGATAACAGGATTTTGATGTTTTTCATAGGTATTAAATATAACGAGTTTTAAGTTTAGCGATCAATCGTATTTGGGTCGCAGGAACCAGTAGTCCTTGTTCTCGCCCCCCGCACCGAAGAGGGTGAAGCCGATGGCGAACTTGAAATACTGCTGCCGGACCAATCCGAGACTTTTGGAAAGGTCGTATCCGCGACGCCCGTATTCGAACCCGATGTTGATACCCGAGACCGAAAGGAACTGCACCGGAACCCCGATGCCGGCTGTAACGGCCCATTCGCCGAGCCGGTGGCCGTCGAACGTCTGGTTGAAACTTCCGTAACGGAATCCGGCCCGATAGGAGCAACGATTCAAGAAGTGGCGCACGTCGTAACGACCCGGCGTGTACTCCATGCCCAATTTGACCGTGTTCGTATTGGTATAAGCTACCTTGTAGGAATGCCGGTCGGCACCCGTTCCGGAAAGGCCCGTCTGAACCGAACCCTTGTTCCGTCCGCCCCAGTTCTGGTAAACGTAATCGGCGCCGAGCGCCCATTTGTTGGTCTGATAGTAAACCCCAAAAGCGAGCTGATGCGGCAAGACGAGCTTCAACGTCGTCTTATCGTCCCGCACGACGGTGCTCGTGATGTTGTCGATCGTGATGCTCGATTCGACGCGCGGCCGCAAATCGCCGCCGAAGTCGAACGTGGCGCCGAACGTCAACGCCCGTTTCTGGTTCAGCAAGGCCACCCACTGCACGCCCAACTGGCCCTTGAAGCTCGAAACGCTGTAATTGTCATTACCGACGATTGACGAATAGGCGTTTTCCGTACCGGTAATCGAAGCCGTCGTCGAGACGTAATCCCGATCGATGTCGCCCCAATAGTATTGCACGGCAGCCCCGATCGAGAAGTTTTTGAAAACTTCCCAGCCGATGCCGAGTTTCACCTCGGTTACATCGCCCTCACCCTGATAATTGTATTGCACGGAGCCGACATTGCCCCACACGGGATCGTCATCGGAAAAGGGATGGTCGTAACGCATGCGGTAACCCACCGAACTGTAAGGCGTCAGACTGAAACCCAAGCCGAGTTTCTTGGCCAACGGGAACTGGAGCGCCACATCGCGGATATTGAACGTATTGTAGGCCGTATGCTTTTCGGCGAGCCGGTTCGCCTCATCGGACACAAACTGCGAATTATAAAAATTCTGCCCCTCGACCCCGAAGTCGAAGAGGAAACTCTTCTGCGGAGCGATACTGTACGAAGCGGGATTGAGCAGGTTGATGTCGCCCACCTTGCGTACGGCGACCCCGACGCCTCCCATCGAGCGCATCGGCAAGGTTCCGGGCGTATTCATCTCGCCGATACCGTACATGGTATAGGGCGAAAAGGCATTCACGCTGCTCGTCTGGGCGCCGGCCGCAGCGGGCAACAAGGCCGCAACGGCAACCGCCAGTCTAACCAAGATACTTTTCGCGTACATTATACTCCAAAATTCTGTCCAATCCGCAAAAGACCGGATTACGATTTGCAAATATCGTATTTTTAATTCGTTTTACAAAAAAATGCGCGTCTCCTCCGGTAAAAATTATGCACAAATCGGCGAATTTTTCCCGAAAGCGGTTCGCATAGCCCTCGATTTCGAAAGCGACCGATTGCATCGCTCCCCGCACGAGCGCCTCCTCGGTCGTGCCGCCCAAGAGGCCGACCGCCTCGTCGACAGCAGAGCGCACAGGCGCAGTATTTTCAACAGAACCAAGCGCGTCGGCCTCTGCAAGCCCCGTTTCCGACGGTTCGCAGAGCGGCAAAGCCGCCGTATGGTCGTGCAGCGCCTGCAACCGCATCCGCAATCCGGGCGAAATGCACCCGCCGTGGAAAACGCCGTCGGCCGTTACGAGATCGACGGTAAGGGCCGTTCCGGCATCGACGATCAAAACGTTCCGACCCGGGTAAAGCGCCGCCGCCCCGACCGCAGCCGCCAATCGGTCGAGCCCGAGCGTCTCGGGCGAACGATAGGCATTGCCGATGGGCACGGGCGTTCGCTGCGTGAATTCCAAACAAAACGCTACCCTCGCGCGCACCGCTTCCAGCACCTCCGACACGGCACCGCGCGTCGAACAGACAATCGCCCGTTCGACCGGACGGCCCGTCAGCAACCGGTCGAGCAAATCGCCGGTCAATCGCTCGGCCCGTTCTTCGGCGATGACGGCGCCCCGATCCGTAACGGCGCATTTGACCAATGTATTCCCTATGTCGATGAGCAGATTCACAACTGCTGCAAAATTTCGTAGGCTTCTTTCACGTTCTTCACATTCCTAACGGTCATGGCTAACCGATTATTGTGCTGTTTCAGCACGAAACGGTCGGGATGCTGCGTTACCCGACGCAACAGCTCCATGAAGGTGTCGCTTTTGAAGTAGGGCGAATTGTCCTCGCCGACGAAGTGAACGATCATCAGTCCGTTCTTCACCTTCACGCGCTCCATGCCTAACCGGATGGCCTCCCAACGCAGCCGGACGACGTTCAAAAGTTCTTTCGTCGCCTCGGGCAGAGGGCCGAAGCGGTCGATCAACCGGCTTTCGAACGCCTGCAAAGCCTCCTCGGTCTGCGTGGAATCCAGTTCACGATAAAGTTTCAACCGCTCGGCCTGCTGCGCAACATAATCGTCGGGCAGCGAAGCCTCGACCTCGATGTCGATATGGGCGTCGTCGATGTAGGCTTGCTGCGCCACCGCCTGCCGTTCGGCCGGATTCAATCCGGCGACCTCCAATCCCTCGGCCCGTAGCTCGGCGATGGCCTCGTTCATGATTTTCTGATAGGTTTCGAAGCCTATGTCGGCGATGAATCCGCTCTGCTCGGCCCCCAACAGATTGCCCGCGCCGCGGATGTCCAAATCCTGCATGGCGATGTTGAAGCCGGAGCCCAAATCGGAAAACTCCTCGATGGCCCGCAACCGCCGCCGCGCATCGGACGACAACAGCTCCTCGGGCGGCGACAACAGATAGCAATAGGCCTTCTGGTCGGAACGGCCCACGCGTCCGCGCAACTGGTGCAGGTCGCTCAGACCGAAATTCTGCGCATTGTCGATGATGATAGTATTGGCATTGGGAATGTCGATGCCGTTCTCGACGATCGTCGTCGCCACCAACACATCGAACTCCCCGTAGATGAAATCCATGATGAGTTTTTCGAGCTGTTCGGCCGGCATCTGCCCGTGCCCCACGGCCACGCGGGCCTTCGGGCAAAGCCGCGTAATCATTCCCTGCAACGTAAGCAGGTCTTCGACGCGGTTGTGGACGAAATAGACCTGTCCGCCGCGCGCGAGCTCCGTCTCGATGGCATCGCGGACGATCTCCTCCGAAAAGACGTGCGATTCGGTAACGATGGGCTGCCGGTTGGGCGGCGGCGTCGAGATGACCGACAAATCGCGCGAGCCCATCAACGAGAACTGCAGCGTACGCGGAATCGGGGTCGCCGTGAGGGTCAGCGTGTCGACCGAGACGCTCATCTGCGTCAGCTTTTCTTTGGCGGCGACGCCGAATTTCTGCTCCTCGTCGATAATCAACAGGCCCAAATCGCGGAAGACGATGTTTTTGCCCAACATCTTGTGGGTACCGATCAAAATGTCGATTTTACCGGCCGCCAAGTCCGCCCGTATCTGCGCCACCTCTTTGGCCGACTTCGAACGGTTCAGATACTCGATGCGCACCGGAAAGTCGCGCAGCCGCTCCGTGAATGAACGGTAATGCTGCAAGGCGAGAATCGTCGTAGGCACCAGCACGGCGACCTGCTTGCCGTCCGTCGCCGCCTTGAAGGCCGCACGGATCGCTACCTCGGTCTTACCGAAGCCCACATCGCCGCAAATCAACCGATCCATCGGCTGGTCGGACTCCATATCCTTCTTGACAGCCGCCGAGGCCGCCTGCTGGTCGGGCGTGTCCTCCCACCGGAACGAAGCCTCCAACTCGTGTTGCAGATAGCTGTCGGGCGAGAAGGCGAACCCTTTGGAAGCCTTGCGTTTGGCGTAGAGTGCAATCAGTTCGCGCGAAATGTCCTTGACCGCCTTTTTGGTGGCATTCTTGAGCTTCTGCCAAGCGCCGTTGCCCAATTTGTAGATTTTCGGCGGCTCCCCTTCGCCCGACTTGTAACGCGAGATGCGGTGTAGCGAATGGACGTTCACGAACAAGACGTCGCCGTCCTTGTAGACCAGCTTGATCGCCTCATGCACCTTGCCGTTTTTGTTGATTTTCACCAACCCGTCGAAACGGCCGACGCCATGGTCGATATGCACCACGTAATCGCCGGGCCGCAGCTGGTTCAGTTCGGCAACCGTCATCTGTTCGTCGCGCCGGATTTCGCCGTTGATGCGGTACCGCTGGTAACGGTCGAACAACTGATGGTCGGTATAGAGGCAGATTCGGAGGTCGTTGTCGATGAACCCCTCGTGCAGCGTCATCGAAAGGGGCCGCACGACCGCCTGTCCGCGACCGATCTGATGGAAGATATTTTCGAGCCGCTCGATCTGCGCCTTGTTCTCCGAAAGGATATAGGTTTCGTAGCCGCGCAGCGCATTGCGGATCATGTCGTCGGCCAGCAGCTCGAAATTTTTATTGAAAGCGGGTTGCGGCGCGGTCGAAAAGGCGATCGTCTCCGCTGCCGGACGCTCGGGCAGGTTGTCCCTCAACAGCAGCAACCGGCTGTCGGCCAAGTCGGTCAACAATCCGTTGCGGCTCGTCAGCAGCGTGTCGATCGTTTCGGGATGTTCAAGGTCGGCGAGCGTCTTGCGGCGAATTTCGTTCACCCGCCGCAACACGTGGTCGGCATCGTAAAACCAGAAAGCGGCCTGCGAGCCGATGAATCGGGCCAATGAAACTTTGGCCGTATCCCCTGCCCCGCCGTTCAGGTCGGGGATAATCTCTACCCTACTCAATTTGTCGCTGGAGAGCTGGCTCGAAATGTTGAACCGCCGGATGGAATCCACCTCGTCGCCGAAGAAGTCCAACCGGTAAGGCTTGCTCTCCGAATAAGAAAACACGTCGACGATGCCGCCGCGCACGGAGTACTGCCCGGGCTCGTAGACGAAATCGACGCGCGTAAACGACGCATCGGCCAACAACTGCACCAAATCGTCGATTGCGATCCGCTCACCGACCTGCACGGGAATCGTGTCCCGCTGCAACGTCTCGGCGTCGGCGACCCGCTCGGCGAGTGCCTCGGGATAGGTGCAGACCACCAAATAGCCCTCCGAAAAGTGTTTCAGCGCATTCAACGTGGCCGTGCGCTGCACGACGCCCTGCGCATCCTCCGTTCCGTAGGCGGCGGAACGTTTGAACGACGAAGGAAAGAAATAGATTCGTTCTTCCTCCAACAAATTATAAAAATCGTTCAACAGATAGGCGGCCGCATCGCGGTCCTCGGCGACGAACACATGCACCCCGCCGACGCGGGCCACGGCAGCAGCTGCATAAAACGGCAAAGCGCCGCCGACCAACTCTTTGAGATGGACGGTGGCAGCTTCTTTTCGACAAGCCCGGCAGAGAGCCGACAACTGTTTCGACCCTTCGACGAACTGTGCCAACCGCTCGCAAGCCGATTTCATTGCTCCCCCAATCTATTTCCCGATCAGATCGTTGTCCTTGCGGTCATGGTAGTGCACGTCGATGATGCCCAGACTTTGGTCCTCGGCGATACGCAGACGCACCTTGTATTTCCACTCCCAACGCAACCGCAACGGCCAAAATCCCTTCTTCAAATAGGCTGCCACGTAAGGACTTACGACCAACTTGATGTATCTGCGGCCGCGATCCTGCGTGAGGAACGAAATCTGATTCTCGATTTTCTTGTCCAACGACACCGTAGGCTCGATTTTGCCCGAACCACCGCACGTCGGACAGACGTCCGAAACGTTCTCGATGGCCACGGGCCGCACGCGCTGGCGGGTGATCTGCATCAATCCGAACTTCGTGAGCGGCAGCACGGTATGTTTCGCCTTGTCGGTGGCCATCAGTTTCACCATTTCGTCGAACAGGGCCTGTTTGTTCTGCGCTTTGTGCAGGTCGATGAAGTCGATGATGACGATCCCGCCCAAGTCGCGCAAGCGCAACTGGCGGGCAATCTCCTTGGCCGCCGCCAGATTCACATCCATAGCGGTCTGCTCCTGGTCGTCTTCGGCTTTCGTTCGGTTGCCGGAGTTGACGTCGATGACATTCATCGCCTCGGTGCGCTCGATAATCAGATAGGCGCCCCGCCGCAACGACACGTACCGAGCGAACAGGGACTTGATCTGTTTCGATATGTCGAAATTATCGAAAATGGGCACCGTGCCGCGGTACAGCTTGACGATCTTCTCTTTCGCCGGCTCGATGTCGTGGATGTAATTGCGGATTTCATTGTACATCGCCTCGTCGTTGACGACGATTTGCGAAAAATCGCCGTTCAACGAGTCGCGGATGATGGTATTCGCCCGATTCATCTCGCTCATCAACTGAGCAGGCGCCGGATTCTTGCGAATGGCCTGCACGGTCTTACGCCACCGCTCGAGCTGCGTACGCAGGTCGTGTTCGACCTCTTGGTCGGTCGCCTCGACGGCGGCTGTACGGATGATGACGCCGAAATTCTTGGGCAGGATGGCGGCGGCGATCCGTTTCAAGCGCCTTTTCTCCTCCGCCGAACGAATCTTCTGCGACAGAAAGACCTTCGACGAAAAAGGCACCAGCACCACGTTGCGACCGGCCAACGAGATGTCGGCGGTCAGCCGCGGCCCCTTGGTCGAGATAGCCTCCTTGGCGATCTGCACCATGACGGTCTGCCCTACTTGCAGATGTTCGCCGAGCTTTCCATTCTTGTCGATGGCCGCCTCCATCTTCATGGTCTCGACGCGCAAGCCCCGTTTGCCGGGCTGCTGCGAGTTGACCAATTTTTGCAGTGAGGGGTATTGCGTGCCCAAATCGAGATAATGGATGAAAGCATCCTTCTCGTGTCCTATGTTGACGAAGGCCGCATTCAGCCCCGGCATGATCTTACGAACCTTTCCGAGATAGATGTCCCCCACGGCGAAGCCCGTTTGGCATTGTTCCTTCGAAAATTCGGCCAACACCTTGTCTTCGCACAAGGCGATGGCGATTTCAGTCGGGTTGACGTTTACGATTAACTCTTTATTCATTCTGTTTTCTTATCGCAATCATATACTTGCCTGTGCCAACGATTTTTACCGGAATGTTCCGAGCCGCCCCTCGATGCTCGCGGACGCAAGCCGCGTATCCGATTTCGGCCTCCTTCTTGGCAGGGGTTTCAGTCGGGGAGCCGAAGCGAATCGGGTTTTACAACCGTTGATACATGAATGTATACAATTGCCTTTTTTATCAGCAGCGCCGAGCTTACTTTCTCGGTTTCGAAACGGGACGCAGGCCCGTCCGTTCCGTCGCTCCGACGGCGCTGGGCTTCGTCCGGCTGCGGCCCTACCTGCGGCCGCAATTCGCCGGAAACACGGAATCGCCCGTACGCGTTAATAAAACAGGTAAAGCTAAAAGAGCCCGCAGCTCCTTTAGCTTCACCGCATCGTTAGCACGAAGATGCGCTACCTCTTACTTTTTCTTGTGGCGATTCTTACGCAGACGTTTTTTCCGTTTGTGGGTAGCCATCTTGTGGCGCTTATGCTTCTTTCCGTTTGGCATAGTATTATGGATTTTTATTAAATTGGGTCTATTTCTATAATCCGAAATGTTTTTTTCTGTCATCCGAAGCCTTCTATCCGAGGCCCTCCGCGATGGCTTATTTCACCTTCTCCGCGAAGCTCTTCGCAGGCTTGAACGCAGGGATGTCGTGTGCCGGAATGGTAATCGTCGTATTCTTCGAGATATTGCGAGCCACCTTCTTAGCACGCTTCTTCACGATGAAGCTGCCGAATCCGCGCAGATATACATTGTTTTTCTTGGTCATCGACGTCTTGATGCTCTCCATGAAAGCCTCGACGATTGCCTGCACCTGAACCTTCTCGATACCGGTACTTTTGGCGATTTCACTCACGATGTCAGCCTTTGTCATATCCGTAATTTTTTATTAGTTTAGTGTTTACGCTATCGAAACTCAATTTAATTTACTGTTTGCGTTGTCGAACTCGGTAATCAATCCGAGCATTCGATTTCCTTGCGCTCCAAGGTGCAAATATACGTTTTATTTATATTTCCGCCAACAAACCGTCGATTTTTTTCGCGATTTTCTTTCGACGGCTACCGTCCACGCTGACAAAGGGATAGCAAATATCGGGCAAAACGTTCGATCCTCATCGAAAAATCGCCCGTCCGGCTCAATAAAACGCAGGTTTTTGCGTTTGACTGGAAAAAGCGTAACTTTGTAAAGGAAAAATCAACGCCATGGTCAAAATTCTCTGGGTCGACGACGAAATCGAACTGCTCAAGCCCCACGTGCTGTTCCTGAAACAGAAGGGCTACGAAGTGGATACGTGCAACAACGGGTACGACGCCATCGACATGGCTTCGGAGGGAGCCTACGATCTGATTATCCTCGACGAAATGATGCCCGGCATGACCGGTCTCGAAACCCTGCCGAAAATCAAGGAGGCCCGTCCGACGACGCCGGTCATCATGGTTACCAAGAGCGAGGAGGAGAACATCATGGACAAGGCCGTCGGCTCGAAAATCGCCGACTACCTCATCAAACCCGTCAATCCGAATCAGGTGCTCCTCTCCATCAAAAAGAACGTCCACTCGCAGCAATTGGTTACCGAACAGACCACGGCCGACTACCGTTCGGAGTTCGGACGCATCTCGGCGTCGTTGCAGATGGCCGAAACCTTCCAAGACTGGTGCTCGCTCTACCGCAGGCTCACTTCGTGGGAAATCGAACTCGAATCCTCGAGCGACCAGAGCATCAAGGAGATTCTGCTTCACCAAAAAGCCGAAGCCAATCAAGCGTTCTGCAAATTCGTGCGCCAGAACTACTACGACTGGATCAACCGCCGGTCGGACGACACGCCCGTGATGTCGCACACGCTGATGCGCTCGAAAATTTTCCCCGTGGCCGATGACCACGAAAAAACGACGCTGCTGCTCATCGACAATTTCCGTTACGACCAATGGCGTTCGATTTCGTCGCTCCTGCGCGGCTATTACGACGTGGCGGTCGACGACTTCTACTGCGCCATCCTTCCGACAGCGACCCAATACGCCCGCAATGCCATCTTCGCCGGACTGATGCCGCTCTCCATCGACCGGCTGATGCCCAACAAGTGGCTCAACGACAACGAAGAGGGCGGGAAAAACCAGTTCGAGGAGGAGTTTCTGAAGCGGCTGATGGCCCAGAACGGCAAATCGTGGCGATTCTCGTTCGACAAACTGGTGCGCCCCGAACAGGGCCGCCGACTGGTGGACAATATACAAAAGGTCTACGATGCCGATTTCTCGGTCATCATCTACAACTTCCTCGACATCCTGTCGCATGCGCGCACCGAGACCGACATCATCCGCGAACTCACCGAAGACGAAGCGGCGTTCCGTTCGCTGACCCGTTCGTGGTTCGAGCACTCCGACCTCTATACGATTTTGAAGCTCCTCGCCGAACGGGGGCACACGGTGGTCATCACGTCGGACCACGGCACCATCCGCGTGGACAATCCGGTGAAGGTAACGGGCGACCGCGAGACCTCGGCCAACCTGCGCTACAAGACGGGCCGCAACCTCGCCTACAATTCGCGCGAAGTTTACGAAGTAACGCGGCCGGAAGACATCCAGCTGCCGTCGAGCAACCTCTCGTCGAGCTACATCTTCGCCTACAATACCGACTTTTTAGTCTACAACAACGATGCGAACCGCCACATCCGCTACTACCGCAACACGTTCCAGCACGGCGGCATCTCGATGGAGGAGATGCTCGTACCGTTCCTCATTCTGAAACCGAAACAATAAATCCGCACGATGACCAAAACCATCCATATTACCTCCGAGGAGGAGCTGCCGCAGGTCGCCGCAGCGATTTTAGAAGCTACGGGACACCGCACGGTGGTCGTATTCCGCGGCGAAATGGGAGCCGGCAAAACGACGCTCATTCGCGCCATCGCCGCCGCTTTGGGCTCTGCCGACACGGTAACCAGTCCGACGTTCGCCCTCGTCAACCAATACAAGGGCGCAGACGGCCGCAACATCTATCACTTCGACTTTTACCGCATCGACGACCTGCGGGAGGCCTACGACTTCGGCTACGAAGAGTACTTTTATTCGGGCGACCTCTGTTTGGTAGAGTGGCCCGAGAAGATCGAAGCGCTGCTGCCGGACGATGTCATCACGGTGCGCATCACCGTCGACAGCGAGACGGCCCGGACGTTCGAAATCGAATAACCATCACAAGACCCATGCAAGAATACATCTCCAAACAACAACAGATTCTCCGCCCTGCGGAACAGATTTATACCGTTATCAGCCGCTTCGACAATCTGACGCCGGCGGTAGCCGACAAAGTCGAGGAGTGGCAGGCCACCGAAGACCGCTGTTCGTTCAAAGCGAAGGGATTCACGGTCAAGCTCCGCATGGAGGAGCGCATCGCCCCGAAGCAAATCAAGATCGTCGGCGACGAAGGAGGCGTTCCCATCGACTTCGCATTCTGGATTCAACTGCAAGAGGTTGCGGAAAACGACACGCGCATGCGATTGGTACTGCATGTCGAACTGAACATGATGATGAAGATGATGATCGGCGGCAAACTCCAAGATGCCCTCGATCAAATCGCCGCAGGAATAGCTCGTTCTTTTTATTAGCGCGGTAGCCCATTATCCTGCTTAGCAAAGGCATCGGCGCTTCCGTAACAGTAGGCCGTCGTCTTGCTTGGCAAGGGCATCAATGCTTCCATAACGGTAGGCCGTCATCTGTGGCGGCCTTAAGGTCGCGCGGGCCGAAGCCTCCGGCAGCGGAGGCCCGCTGCTGAAGACAGCGAGCCCCGCAGGCTTCGCCCCACAAGCCGACCGAATCAAAAATCGGATTTCTTACTTCATCGCTGCGGCGACACACCGAATCGTCGGATAGCTGTTTTTCAACAACGATTCCGACACCTCTTTCGGCGAAGCCCACAAGACCCGTTCGATACCCTCTTCCGTCTGCGGCGTCAACCCGTCGCACGTTTCGGCACGGAGTTCGAACCAATGCGTCCGTTTCAACTCCCAACGCGCCGTTTTCGGGAACCAGTAGGCATGCCACGTCGAACAGAGCGGTCGCACGACCCGAGCCCGAACGCCCGTCTCTTCGGCAATCTCCCGCTCGGCGCAAGTTTCACGGTCCTCGCCTTGCTCAATGTGCCCCTTAGGAAAATCCCAGCGGCCGTTCCGGTAGATCATCAGCCAACGTCCCGCATCGTCGACGACGATGCCGCCGGCCGCTTCGACCTGCGTGAAATCCGCCGCGAAACGAGCGAACGCCTCGTCGGGATTCGGCGTCGCCACGCACACCGAATTGCAATTTTCGAGAATTTTGAGTATCTTGGCACGGGTTATATCCGTCGGGGTGCCGATGACGGCTTCGGCTGCGACATCCGCAGGCGCTTCCGTTGCGAACCGCACCGCTTTGTCGGCAAAATAGACAGTCGTTTCCATGATTCGATCGTAATTTTTCGGGCAGGCGGGGAAAGCCGCCGTCCCGACCGACGAAGATACGAAATTTTTATTAACCGGCACGGAACCGAACACGTTATGCCCTGTCCGCCCGCTTAAAAAAGAAACCAAGTGAATAAAAAAATGAATAAAATTCTTCTGTTTATGGCTCTTGCAGCATGGGGAGCCGGTTCGTGCGAAAAACGTCCCGAGCCCCTGACCATCGACAACGCGCTGACGGCCGAAGAGATCGCCGCCGGACGGCTGACCCCCGAGGTGATGTGGAAAATGAGCCGGGTCGGCGATTCGTCGCTGTCGCCCGACGGCTCGAAACTGCTCTATCAGCAGACCGATTATTCGATGTCCGAGAATCGCGGCGTAACGACCCTTTGGATCGAAGACACCGTTTCGGAGACCGCCACCCGTCTGACCGACACCTCGTCGAACAACCTGTCGCCCCGCTGGTCGGCCGACGGAGAGACGATTTACTTCCTCTCCGACCGTAGCGGCTCGATGCAGGTATGGCGGATGAACGCACAGGGCGCCGAAGCCGAACAAATCACGGGCAACGGCAACGGCGAAGGGATTCCCGACGTCGAAGGATTCGGCGTCAGTCCGGACGGAAAACACATCTGGTGGGTGCAGACCGTGCACGTCGCAGCCCGCAAATCGTCGGACGTTTACACCGACATGCCCAAATCGCAGGCCCGCATCTACGACGATCTGATGGCCCGCCACTGGGACTATTGGGACGAGGGCGACTACCGTCATATTTTCGTCGGACGATTGGGCAAAGGGCTCGTAACGGGCGGCACGGACATCATCGGGGCCGATGCCGCATGGGATGCGCCGCTGGCCCCCTACTTCGACATGGCCGAAATCGCATGGAACCATGCCGGAACGAAGCTCGCCTATACGTGCAAACCACTGACGGGCACCGAATATGCCGTATCGACCGATTCCGACATTTTTATTTATGACCTCGCCACGGGTACCACCCGCAATATCTGCAAACCCCGCACGAGCCGCAAGTCGGAATGCGCCGGCGAAGCGGACGGCTTCACGATCCAAATGCAGGGTTATGACAAATACCCCGTCTGGTCGCCCGACGATTCGAAAATCGCCTTCCGCTCGATGCGCCGCGCCGGCAACGAATCGGACAAGGAACGGCTGATGATTTACGACCTGCAGACGGGCTCGATGCGCGACCTCACCGCCACATTCGATTACAACGCCATGAACACGGTGTGGGAGGATGCCGATCATCTGCTGTTCATCGCCCCAATGGAGGCGACGCACCAAATCTGTCGGGTTACGGTGCCGCCCGCCGACAGCATAGGCCTTGCTTCACAGGTCGAAGTGCTGACGAAAGGCGACCACGACATCAACGCCTTCACGCTCTCCGACCGACACATCGCGGCGGAGGTCTGCACGATTTCGATGGCGACCGAATTTTTCGACGTCGATCCCGCGACCGGTACGATGGTTCGGATTTCGTCCGTCAACAAACCGATTTACGACCGCATCCGCATGGGCAACGTGCAAAAACGCTGGGTGAAGACCACCGACGGCAAGGAGATGCTGACGTGGGTCATCCTGCCGCCCGATTTCGACGAGACGAAAAAATACCCCGTGCTGCTCTATTGTCAGGGCGGGCCGCAAAGCGTCGTATCGCAATTCTGGAGCTATCGGTGGAATTTCCAGTTGATGGCAGCTCAGGGCTATATCGTCGTGGCCCCCAACCGGCGCGGGCTGCCCTCGTTCGGGCAGGAGTGGCTCGACCAGATTTCGGGCGACTACTCGGGACAGAACATCCGCGACTATCTTTCGGCCATCGACGACGTAGCCCGCGAACCGTGGGCCGATGAGACCCGCATGGGGTGCGTCGGGGCTTCGTACGGCGGTTATTCGGTCTATTTTCTGGCCGGATGCCACGAAAAACGGTTCAAGGCCTTCATCGCCCACTGCGGTATCTTCGATTTCGATTCGATGTACGGCCATACCGAGGAGCTCTGGTTCGTGAACAACGACTACGGAGGCCCCTACTGGGAGAAGGAAAATGCCGTTGCGCAACGTTCCTACGCCAATTCGCCCCATAAGTTCGTAACGAAGTGGGACACCCCGATTCTGATTTTCACGGGCGAGAAAGATTTCCGCATCCCCTATACGCAGTCGCTCGAGGCCTTTACGGCAGCACGGGTGCGCGGGATTCCAGCCCGATTAGTCGAGTTCGAAAACGAAGCGCACCAAGTCTTCAAACCGCAGAACTCACTCGTCTGGAACCGCGAATTTTTCAGCTGGCTCGACAAATACGTGAAAGGCGAATAACCCATTCGTCGCAACTGATTACGAAAGAGGGCTCCGGTCTGCACCGGAGCCCGTTTTTTTCGGGATGTTCATAAGTTGTTGAATAAAATCGGCAGCGATTGTTTGCAGGTATGCAGGCAATCGCTACTTTTGTTTTCGAACAAGGTTCCCCGCCGGCAGCCGTCGGCACGGGATCAAAAGGGAACGCCTGTGCAAGTCAGGGGCTATTCCCGTAGCTGTAAGTTCCAGCATCCGCCGCACACTCTTTGGCCACTGTCCCGACCGCGGACGGGAAGGCGTGCGGCAGGAACGAGCCAGAAGACCTGCCTTGTCCGAACACCGGTCGCGTCCTTCGGGAACAAAGAGACCTCCGGCGATTTTTTAATAAGTAAAGGTAATTATATACAAATTTACACCGACGGTAATCCAAAACCGTATCACCTTGCGGGTTCCGACCGAAGCCCCCGCCAAGGCGGATTTGCGGAACAAGTTCCGCTTCTGCTGTGGCGGCTCGGCAATCCGAGCAAGCTCGATTGCGCTCGCCTTCGGCCGCAGTTGGGAGTGGGTCAAATTTGTAAACGCGGCTTCGCCGCGAGCGACACGACCGACGGCAATGTGAATACATTCGCCAACTCGATTCGGTGTAAAATGGTATATAGTTACCGCGATTTTTAATAAATAAAAATCCATTCGGGATGGTTGCGCTTGCATACGGCTCTTCGAGCCGTGCGGGCTGCAGCCTCCGGCGGCGGAGGCCCGCCTATCGGCGAACCGTCCGCAGGCCGTGCCCCGCACCTCGCGCGACGTAAAACCTCGCTTGTTGGAAACAACGAAAACACGACATACAGATAAAGACTATGGGCATTTCGGAAATGAGCATCATCAAACGCGACGGGAAACGCGAAGCCTTCTCGATCGACAAAATCAAACACGCCATCAGCAAGGCGTTTCTTTCGGTCGGCTCCTATGCCACGGACGATGACCTGATGGCCGTATTGAGCCGCGTCCGCGTCTCGAACGGCATGAATGTCGAGGAGATTCAGAACCAAGTCGAGGTGGCGTTGATGGCCGAACGCTACTTCGCCGTGGCCAAAAGCTACATGCTCTACCGCCAGAAGCACACCGAAGATCGCGAAGACCGTGAAAAACTGAACTTTCTGATAAACTACTGCGACGCCTCGAACCCCGCGACCGGATCGAAATACGATGCGAACGCCAACGTCGAGAACAAGAACATCGCGACGCTCATCGGCGAACTACCGAAGCAGAATTTCATCCGGCTGAACCGCCGCCTGCTCACCGACCGCATCAAGGAACTGTACGGCAAGGAGCTGTCGGACAAATACATGCACCTGCTGACGAACCACTTCATCTACAAGAACGACGAGACGTCGATGGCCAACTACTGCGCCTCGATCACGATGTATCCGTGGCTGCTGAACGGCACGATCGCCATCGGCGGTAATTCGACGCGCCCGACCAATCTGAAATCGTTTTGCGGCGGCTTCGTCAACATGGTGTTCATCGTCTCGTCGATGCTCTCGGGCGCCTGCGCGACCCCCGAGTTCTTGATGTACATGAACTATTTCATCGAGCAGGAGTACGGCCCCGACTACTACCTGCATGCCGACGAGGTGGTCGATCTCTCGCGCAAGCACCGCACCCTCGACAAGGTCATCACCGACTGCTTCGAACAAATCGTCTACTCGATCAACCAGCCCACCGGCGCACGCAACTTCCAAGCCGTGTTCTGGAACATCGCCTACTACGACCGTTACTATTTCGAAAGCCTTTTCGGGGAGTTCGTCTTTCCGGACGGTTCGCATCCGCATTGGGAATCGCTTTCGTGGTTGCAGAAACGGTTCATGAAGTGGTTCAACCGCGAACGCACCAAGACCGTGCTGACCTTCCCCGTCGAGACGATGGCGCTGTTGAGCAAAGACGGCGACGTCATGGACAAGGAGTGGGGCGATTTCACGGCCCAAATGTATGCCGAAGGGCATTCGTTCTTCACCTATTTGAGCGACAACGCCGATTCGCTGTCGTCGTGCTGCCGGCTGCGCAACGAAATTCAGGACAACGGATTCAGCTACACGCTCGGAGCGGGCGGCGTCTCGACCGGCTCGAAAAGCGTGCTGACCATCAACCTCAACCGCTGCATCCAGTATGCGGTGAAAAACGGCATCCACTATCTGACCTATTTAGAAGAGATCGTCGACTTGGTGCACAAGGTGCAGACGGCCTACAACGAAAATCTCAAGCAATTACAAGCCAAGGGGATGCTGCCGCTTTTCGATGCGGGTTACATCAATCTGTCGCGGCAGTATCTGACCATCGGCGTGAACGGACTGGTCGAAGCTGCCGAATTTTTGGGCATTCCGATCAACGACAACCCGCAATACGTCGAATTCGTGCAAGGCGTGCTCGGGCTGATCGAACGCTACAACAAAAAGTACCGCTCGAAAGAGCTGATGTTCAACTGCGAAATGATTCCGGCCGAGAACGTGGGCGTGAAGCATGCCAAATGGGATCGCGAAGACGGCTATGCCGTGCCGCGCGACTGCTACAACTCCTATTTCTACATCGTCGAGGACAAGTCGCTGAACATCATCGACAAGTTCCGGCTCCACGGCCGCAAATACATCGACCACTTGACCGGCGGTTCGGCGCTGCACATGAATTTGGAAGATCACCTGTCGCAGGAGCAATATCGGCAGCTGTTGCGGGTAGCGGCGATCGAGGGCTGCAACTACTTCACGTTCAACATTCCGAACACCGTCTGCAACGATTGCGGCCACATCGACAAACGCTATCTGCAGGAGTGTCCGAAGTGCCACAGCCGCAATACGGACTATCTGACGCGGGTCATCGGTTACATGAAACGGGTTTCGAACTTCTCGGCCGCACGGCAGGAGGAGGCCGCACGCCGCTATTACGCCCAAGCGGAATAGATGGTCAAATACTACAATTACGACATCGTATTTGCCGAATTTCCCGACGAAACGACGCTGGCGCTGAACATCACGGGGTGTCCGAACCAATGCCCCGGGTGCCACAGCCCGCACCTGCAAAACGATTGCGGGCGGCCGCTCGATGAACAGGCAATCAGGGAGTTGCTCGACTGCTACGGGGCGACGATCACCTGCGTGGGATTCATGGGCGGCGACGCACAGCCGGCGGAAATCGAACGGTTGGCTGCATTCGTGCGGCAAACGCGGCCCGAATTGCGCATCGGCTGGTATTCGGGGCGCAGCGAACTGCCGGACGGGATTCGGGCCGAACGGTTCGACTACATCAAGTTGGGGCCGTGGGTCGAAACGTTGGGGCCGCTGACCTCGCCGACGACTAATCAACGGTTCTACCGCGTGGGGCCGGACGGCAGCATGGAGGATATTACGGCGCGGTTCCTGCGGAAATAACCGAATCGAGCGACCGCGCAAAAAAGAGGACGTTCCCCGCGTGGAGAACGTCCTCTTTCGTATCTTTTCGCGCGGAGATTCACTCGTTACGATAAGCGTCCAATCCGTCGCGCAAAAATTTAATAAATCCCTCGACGCTCAAATCGTAACCGCGCGGTCCACCGAGCAACCGCCCATCGGGAGCCTGCAAAATGTAACAAGGCTGCGCATTGATGCCGTAACGCTTCAACGCATAATACGAATTGATCTTGCCGAGACTTTTCAGCACCTTGCCCGTGTCGGTCGTAACCCATTCGCTTTCGGGTAGCCGCTTTTTATCATCGGAATAGAGGGCCACAATCACGTAATCGTTCCGCAACAATTCGAGCACCTCCGGCGCCGACCATACGCGGGCCTCCATTTCGCGGCAATTCACGCATCCGTGGCCTGTAAAGTCGATGAACAACGGTTTGCCGACTTCGGCGGCATAACGCTGGGCCTCCTCCAAGTCGAAAAAGCCCTCCAATCCGTGAGGCAAATGGAGAAAATCGCTGTATTTGCCGCGGGCAGGCGTCGGATTACCGGCTGCCGTGCGGCCTGCATGCGACGAAGCGACCTCCTGCGGCGCCGCACCGCCCGACGCCCCCGACGTAAGTACGAAATCCTGCGTCGTAAGCGGCGGCAGATAGCCCGAAAGCCCTTTCAACGGCGCGCCCCACATGCCGGGCACCAAATAGACGACGAACGAAAAGACGGCGATAGCCAACGCCAGCCGCGTAACGCCGATATGAGGCGTATCGCCGTCGTGAGCGAAGCGGATTTTCCCCAACAGATAACACCCCAGCAACGAAAAGACCGTGATCCAGATGGCCAAATAGACCTCGCGATCGAGCAATCCCCAATGGTAGGTCTGGTCGGCCACGGAGAGGAATTTGAAGCCCAACGCCACCTCGATGAAGCCGATGACGACCTTCACCGAATTGAGCCAACCGCCGCTCTTGGGCAGCTTCTTGAGCACTTCGGGAAAGAACGCGAACAGCGTAAACGGCAACGCGAAGGCAATCGAGAAGGCGAGCATCGTCAAGATAGGCGTCCAGAACTCGCCGGCAGTCGATTTAATCAGCACCGACCCGACGATAGGGCCCGTACATGAAAACGACACCAGAACCAGCGTCAATGCTAAGAAGAAGATGCCGCCCAAACCTTTGGTGTCGGCTTTGGCGTCGCTCTTGTTGACCATCCACGACGGCATGGTGATTTCGAATGCGCCGAAGAACGAGGCGGCGAAGAGCATGAAGACGATGAAGAAAAGGACGTTGGGCAGCCAATGCGTCGCTAACCAGTTGAAAATGTCGGCCGTTACGGTATCGCCGCCCAACAGACGGGTCGACAAGATGATGACGGCGATAGGAACCGTATAAAGGGCCACGATGAAGATGCCGTACAGGGCAGCACGCACCCGTCCGCGCGCCGCACCGCCCTCGCCTTTCAGAAAGTAGGAGACCGTCATCGGAATCATCGGGAAGACGCACGGGGTCAACATGGCGGCGAATCCCCACAGGATGGCCTCGATGATGAACGACCACAGTGAATTGCCCCCACCCTGCGACGGCTCATCGGACATGGACGCTGCTTCGTTCAAGACTGCCTGACGATCGGAAGTCTCAACGGATTCAGTCGGAACGTCTTTCACCGGAACGGATTCGACCACCGCCGCATCGGTCGACGGTGCTCCGATCCGCACGGTCAGCTCCGTATCATCGGGAGGCATGCAGGTATAGTCGTCGCAGATCATCCACTCCACTTCGGCCCGCACCTCGGCCTCGGGAACGCTCAAAACGACCGATTGAGCGAAACGCGCCTTGCCCGAAAAGGTGCCGATTTCGATGCCGAACATCGGCTCGTAGTGCCGATCCGGCACGGAGAGCTGCTGCACGGTTCCGACGTACCGCACTCCCTCGGTCGGCAAGAACCGAATGGCCGTAGCGTTGGGCCCACCCGCTTCGTAAGGCCCCATGTCATACATATGATAGGGTGCCGGAATGGCGGCTTCGAGCACGATGCGATAAGTATCGTCGCCTGTCGGTTCGACGGAACTGCTCCAAGCAACCTGCTGGGCAGACAGTCCGAAAATCGACAGCGTCGAGGCGAAAAACGCATACAAAAGGCGGAGTATCTGATTCATAAATCGAAAGTTGAACGATTAGACGGACAAAGATACGAGTTTTTCGCAGATTTATCGTACTTTTGCACGATGATTCGCATCTCGCTGATAATTCCCACTCATAATCGGGCCGGACAGTTGCTGACAGCATTGGAGTCCGTCGTGCGGCAGGATCTGCCTGTTGCGGAATGGGAGTGCATCGTGGTCAACAACCGTTCGAGCGATGACACCGCCGCCCGATTCGCCGATTTCGCCGCTGCGCATCCGGATTGCCAACTGCGTTTGGTCGACGAACGGCAAGCGGGGCTTTCGTACGCCCGCAATCGGGGCATCGCCGAAGCGCAAGCCCCGCTGCTCGCCTTCATCGACGATGACGAATGGGTCGAACCGCGTTTTTTGCGTGCCTATCTCGATCTGTTCGATGCCCGACCGGATGCCATGGCCGCCGGCGGACGCATCGTCGCCGAATACCCCGACGGGCGTCCTGCGTGGATGTCGAACTATCCCGAAAAAGCCATCGCCAACACGATGGACTTCGGCAGCGAGATACGACCGTTTCCGGCGAACCGAATCCCGGGCGGCGGCAACATGGCGCTTCGACGCGAGGTATTCGACCGCAACGGCGCATTCGACCCCCAACTCGGACGGGTCGGCAACCGGCTGACCTGCGGCGAGGAGAGCGATCTGTTCGAACGACTGCAAAAACAAGGCTGCACACTTTGGTATGTGCCCGACGCGGTGATGCACCATGTGATTCCGGCCGCCAAACTGACCGAAAACTATTTTCGGAATCTCTGCCGGAACATCGGAATCAATCAACGGTTGCGCGCCCGCATCCATCACCGGCAAGTCCGTGTGCGCATCGCCGAAATCTTGAAATGGGGCGCTACCCTACTGCTTTGCTGCACGATGCGTCCGACGCAAGCCCGCTGGCTGCTGCGTATGCGGCGGGAAATTACGCGAGGGCTGTTTTCGAAGAAAGCGCTTTCAAACTGCTAATAAAAAGGCAGTACGACTCCGAAAGTCCGTACTGCCTTTGTGCTCCGTACCAGTTAAATGGCGATTATATACGAAAGCCCCCGCCAAGGCGGGGGTTTAGGGGTGGGTCAAACCTGTATACGCGGCCAAAGGCCGCGAAGAACAGCGGTCGGATTCCAAAAACAGGGTCGAAAAACGCTGGTATAAGGAACTTTATAATTACGCTAAAACTTGTACGCTGCGCCGACCGTGATGACAATAGGATTCTTGTGATGTTCGGCCGTCTGAAGCATCCACTTGAATCCGGCCGATACGTCCCAATGCCGTCCGATCGTGAAATCGGTGCCGGCTCCGATGTTGATGCCGCACGACCATCCACCGATGTCGTTGGCACTCACGCCGATTGCCGGATAAACCGACCACACGCGTGCAACCGAGAACAGATACTGCGCATCGGCGTTGATGTCCACCGAGCATCCCTTTTCGCAAAGGGCCGTAATCCCCGGTTCGACGCGCCAATGATCCGCAAAACTGTAACGTCCGATAGCTCCGATGCCGAAGATCGCACCTTCCGCGCCCGTATGGGTATAGATGCCCATGCGCGGGCCGATCGCCCAACTACCCCGATCCTGTGCCGCTGCGGCACCTATCGCAAAACATGCGATGATTGCAGACAAAAGAAATTTTTTCATATTTCCGTTATTTTTGGTTGAACAATACTTCTCCGTCAACTCCTTGCACCGGTCAAATATAAGCATAATATCCATCCGTGCAAATAAAAATCGACGAATGCGACTTTTTTTCCAACAAAAAACGGAACCTGCGACTTTCGTGCCACAGGTTCCGTTTTCTTGCGTCATCCGGCGTGCGCCAGAGAAAAAATTACTTTTGGTTCAACGCAGCGTGCGCAGCGGCCAGACGTGCGATCGGCACGCGGAACGGCGAGCAGCTCACGTAGTTGAGACCCGCATAGTGGCAAAACTCGACCGACGAAGGTTCGCCGCCGTGCTCGCCGCAGATACCGCATTTCAAGTTCATGCGCGTACCGCGTCCCTTGAGCACCGCCTCGCGGATCAACTGACCCACACCATTGCGGTCGAGAATCTGGAACGGATCGTTCTTCAGAATGCCCTTGTCGAGGTAAACGGGCAGGAACTTGCCGATGTCGTCGCGCGAGAAGCCCAACGTCATCTGCGTCAGGTCATTGGTACCGAACGAGAAGAACTCGGCTACCTCGGCGATCTGGTTGGCGGTAACCGCCGCACGCGGCACCTCGATCATCGTACCGACCATGTATTCGATTTTGTCGTTGCGTTCGGTGAATACCTGTTCGGCCGTCGCGTCGATGATCTTCTTCTGATAACGCAGCTCCTTGTGGTTGCCGACCAGCGGCACCATGATCTCGACGTGAACCGGCAAGCCCATCGCCTTGACGTTCATGGCCGCCTCGATGATGGCGCGCGTCTGCATCTCGGTAATCTCGGGATAGGTATTGCCCAGACGACAGCCACGGTGGCCCAACATCGGGTTGAACTCGGCCAATGCCTCGACCTTGGCCACGATCTTCTCGAACGACACGTGCATCTCGGCAGCCATTTCGCGCTGGCCCTTTTCATCGTGCGGAACGAACTCGTGCAGAGGCGGATCGAGTAGGCGCACCGTTACGGGATAGCCGTTCATCGCCTTGAACAGCCCCTCGAAGTCCCCGCGCTGGATGGGCAACAACTTACCCAAAGCGACGCGGCGACCGGCCTCGTCATCGGCCAGAATCATTTCGCGGATGGCCTTGATGCGGTCGCCCTCGAAGAACATGTGCTCCGTACGGCAAAGGCCGATGCCCTCGGCGCCGAACTCGAACGCCTGTTTGGCATCTTTCGGCGTATCGGCATTGGCGCGGACTTTGAGCACGGCATATTTGCCGGCCAGTTCCATGACCTTGGCGAAATCGCCGCTCAAATCAGCCGCTTTCGTAGCCACTTGACCGAGATAAACCTCGCCGGTCAAACCGTTCAGCGAAATCCAATCGCCCTCCTTGACCGTAACGCCGCCGACCTTGATGGTGCGAGCCTTGTAGTCGATTTCCAATTCACCGGCACCCGATACGCAGCACTTGCCCATACCGCGAGCGACAACGGCTGCGTGGGAGGTCATACCGCCGCGAGCGGTCAGAATACCGGCCGCGTCGAGCATACCCTTCAAGTCCTCGGGCGAGGTCTCGATACGCACCAAAACGGCTTTCTGACCCGTCGTGCGGAAGACCTTCTCGGCATCCTCAGCGAAGAACACCACGGGCCCCGTAGCAGCACCCGGCGAAGCGGGCAAACCCTTCGTGATGACCTTGGCCGAAGCGATGGCCTTTTTGTCGAACACGGGGTGCAACAATTCGTCGAGTTTCGCCGGTTCGCAACGCAGCACGGCCGTTTTCTCGTCGATCAGTCCTTCGCGCAACATGTCCATCGCGATCTTCACCATAGCGGCACCGGTACGCTTGCCGTTGCGGCACTGCAACATCCAGAGTTTGCCGTCCTGAATGGTGAACTCGATGTCCTGCATATCGGTGAAATACTGTTCCAGATGATGCTGGATTTCATTCAGTTCCTTGTAGACGTCGGGCATCACCTCTTCCAGCGAAGGATATTTCGCTTTGCGTTCCTCCTCGCCGATATTCTGAGCCTTGGCCCAACGGCGCGAACCCTCGATCGTAATCTGCTGAGGCGTACGAATACCGGCCACGACATCTTCGCCTTGAGCGTTAATCAGATATTCGCCGTTGAAGATGTTTTCGCCCGTTGCGGCATCGCGCGAGAAAGCGACGCCCGTTGCGGAGTTGTTGCCCATGTTGCCGAATACCATCGCCATGACCGACACGGCCGTACCCCACTCCTGCGGAATGTTGTTCAGCTTGCGGTAGAGGATGGCGCGTTCGTTCATCCACGAACCGAACACGGCGCAGATAGCGCCCCACAACTGATCCCACGGATCGGTGGGGAACTGCTCGCCGGTCTGCTTCTTGACGGCCGCCTTGAACTTCACGACCAACTCTTTCAGGTCGTCGGTCGTCAGGTCGGTGTCGTTCTTCACGCCGCGCTTGTGTTTCTGCTCGTCGATGATCTCCTCAAACGGATCGTGATCCTCTTTCGATACGGGTTTCATGCCCAGCACCACATCGCCGTACATCTGCACGAAACGGCGATAGGAGTCCCAAGCGAAACGCGGATTGCCCGTGCGTTTGGCTACAGCCTCGACCGCCGCGTCATTCATACCCAAGTTCAGGATGGTGTCCATCATGCCGGGCATCGAAGCGCGCGCACCCGAACGCACCGACACGAGCAACGGCAACTCCTTGTCGCCGAACTTCATACCGGACAACCGCTCGATATTCTTCATTGCGGCCTCGACTTCCGGACGCAGCATCTCGATGACGGCCTCCTTGCCGTGCGCATAGTATTCGGAGCAAACCTCCGTCGTGATGGTGAATCCCGGGGGCACGGGGATACCGATGAGGTTCATCTCCGCGAGGTTGGCACCTTTACCGCCCAGCAGTTCACGCATTTTGCCATTTCCTTCGGCTTCCTTGTTGCCAAAGGTGTAGACCCGTTTAACGTCTGCCATAAAATAATCGTTTTTTATTAATTGATGTCTCTTTAATCCAGTGTTTTCTTATCTTCGGTCTCCTTTTCCGATACCGCCACACAACGAAAGCCCGCCTTACGGCGGACACCTCGCAAAGACGATTTTTTCCGGATGGGGATTACAAAAATAAGAATTTTTCGCGAAAAAGCAAAGAAAAACGAAATTTTCTTCAATTCCGCTTGCGGACGATGCGCACGGTGGTCTGGGTCGACTGGCGGATGAACACCTGCGGGCCGACGGCGTATCGCTCCCACAATTCGGGCGTGTACCCGCGAATGGTCAACAATTCCATCCGTTCCGCCTTCATCACGTCGAATCCGGCTGCCCGCAACGCCTCGATCGCCTCGCCGATATGCCATGTATCGTCCACGCACAAACTCAAATTGACGGCCGAATTATGAATCAGATTGGCTTTCAACCGATAACGTTCGAGCAGCGAGAAAATCGCCGAGAATTTCTCCTCCAACACGAACGAAAAATCGCGCGAACGCACGGTCAGCAACACCTGATTTTTTTTCAAAATCAGAATCGGCACCTGCACCGGAGCCGACATATCGCGAATGACCGTGCCGGGCTTGCGTTTGTCGCCGAAAGGCCGCACATAGAGCGGGATGTGCTTGTTCTGCAACGGCTTGATGGTCTTCGGGTGGATGATCTGCGCCCCGCTGTACGCCAGTTCAATGGTATCGAGATAGTTCAGTTCGGCGATCTGCACGGCATCGGGGAAAATTTTCGGATCGGCATTCAGCACGCCGTCGACATCCTTCCACACCGACATCGATTCGGCATCGAGCAGATTGGCCACGACAGCGGCCGAATAATCGGAACCCTCGCGGCCCAGCGTCGTGGTCGTCCCGTCGGGCGCACCGCCGATGAATCCCTGCCCGACGAACACCGTCTCCCGAGCGTCCGCCATCGCCTGCCGCAACAGCGGTGCCGAAGCCTCCAAATCGACCGCAGCATCCTTATGCCGCAACTCGGTGCGCAGGCAACAGCGCATGTCGATCCACCGATTGGGCGTTTCGGCGAAGCGGAGGTATTCCGAAATAATGGTCGTGGAGACCAACTCGCCGAAAGCGACGATCGTATCGTACAACAATTCGGCATCCTCTGACCGGTAGGCCGTTTCGGCGGCGATGCGCTCCAATTCGTCGAAAAAGGCGTCGACCCGAGGCAGATGCGTCGGCCCGTGCCACAGATCGTCGATGATTTCGGCATGGTACCGTTTCAATCCGTCGATGTGCTCCTGTGCGGCGATGCGATCGCCTTGCCGCACCCCCTCGAAAACCTTTTCGAGAGCATTGGTCGTCTTGCCCATCGCCGAAACGATGACGAACAGATGCTGTTCCCCGCCGATAATTTTGTGCAGGTTGCGCACGCCGTCGGCGTTCCGCACCGAAGCCCCGCCGAATTTATAAACTTTCATTCACAAACCGTTTTTCATCTGAAACCGATATACCTCCCGTTTTTCTGCTCCGAACGTCGTTGCTCGCGGCCTGTGGCCGCGCATCCGGTTCCGACCCGAATGCTCAATCTTTCACCGGTTTGTACGGCACCCCGATGTTCTGGAAAAGGAAGGCATACGAATCGGCCGCTTCGTCGATCCGTTTCGAAGTGGGTTTGCCGGCTCCGTGGCCCGCTTTCGATTCGATGCGAATCAGAATCGGCGCATCGCCCGCCTGACAATGCTGCATCTGTGCCGCGAACTTGAACGAATGCGCCGGCACGACACGGTCGTCATGGTCGGCCGTCGTGATGAGCGTAGCCGGATAGGCGACGCCCTCCTTGATATTATGGAGCGGCGAGTATTTATAAATATAGGAAAATTGCTCCTCGTCGTCGCTCGAACCGTACTCCACGGCCCAGCCCCAACCGATGGTGAACTTGTGGTAACGCAACATGTCCATCACGCCCACGGCCGGCAGGCAGACGGCATACAAATCGGGACGCTGCACCTCGCAGGCACCGACCAACAGACCACCGTTCGAACCGCCGGCGATGGCCAGTTTGTCCGACGACGTATATTTGTTTTCGATGAGGTATTCGGCCGCAGCGATGAAATCGTCGAAGACGTTCTGTTTGTTCGCCAGCATGCCTCCCTTGTGCCAAGCCTCGCCGTACTCCGAACCGCCGCGCAGATTGGCCACGCAATAGAGACCGCCCTGCTCCATGAAGAGGATGGCCGACGGATTGAACCCGGGGGTCATATTGATCTGGAAGCCGCCATAGGCATAGAGATAGCAGGGATTCTGGCCGTCGAGCTTCATATCCTTGCGGTGGGAGACGAACATCGGCACCATCGTACCGTCTTTCGAAGGATAAAAAATTTGTTCGGTAACGAAGCGTTCGGGATCGAAATTGACCTGCGGCGCCTTGTAGAGCGTCGTCTTGCCCGAAGCGAGGTCGTAATGATAGATCGTCGCGGGCGCCGTGTAGTTCGTCAACGAATAGTAAAGCTCCGTATCCTCCTTTTTGCCGGAGAACCCGCCGACCGTTCCGATGGCCGGCAACTCGACCTTGCGAATCAGTCGGCCGTCGAGACCGTATTGATAGACTTGGCTCTGCGCATCCTCCAAATAGGTGGCAAAGAGCTGACCGCCCGCCGTCGAAACCGATTCCAACAGATGCCGGTCATTCTCGGGGATGACCGTCGCGAACGGCCGTTCGGGATGGTTCAGGTCGACGGCAATCAACGCATAATTCGAAGCGTCGCGGTTGGTGCGGAGATAGAGTTTGTCGTCGATGCAATCCACGATTTCGTAATCGTGAGCGAAGCCCGGCAACAACACGCGCAACGTCGATTCATTGCTCCGACGGTAGAGGATTTCCGACCCCGAGGTGCCCTCCGAACCGATGACGAACACCCACCGGCCATCGTCCGACGGCCACGCGCTGAAGTAACGCAACGGATGCTGCGGGTCGCTGTAAATCAAACGATCGGCCGACTGCGGCGTTCCCAAAGCGTGGTAATAGACCTTCTGAAATTCGTTTTTCGAGGAGTAAACGCCCGCCTTCGGTTCATCGTAGGCGCTGTAATAAAATCCTTCGGAATCGGGAGCCCATGTCGCACCGGAGAATTTCACCCATTCGATCCGGTCGTCGGTCAACGAGCCGTCGGCCGTATTCATCACGCGAATCTCGACCCAATCGGAACCCGAAGCGGCCGTCGCATAAGCCAGATAGGCGCCGTCCTCGGAGAACGAGAGGTCCGCAAGCGCCACGGTACCGTCGTCGGACAACGCATTGGGATCGAGGAACACCTCGCCCGCCGCGCCCGGGGCGGTCGCACGGTACAAAACCGATTGATTCTGCAATCCATCGTTATAAAAATAGTACCACCAATCGCCGTGTTTCGTCGGAGCCCCCTCTTTCGGGTAGTTCCACAGCTCGGTGAGCCGCTGGCGAATGGCATCGCGGAACGGAATCTGCGACAGATAATCGAACGTTACGGCATTCTCGGCCTCGACCCAAGCAGCGGTGGCTTCGGAGTTGTCATCCTCCAGCCAACGATAGGGGTCGGGCACCTTCGTACCGAAATAGTCGTCGACCACCTCGCCGCGCTCGGCGACGGGATAGGGCCGGTGTTTGATGTTTTTCATGTCATTGCACCCTGTGAACAGAGCCGCCGCAGCGATCGCGGCAACGGCCCACCGATTCGAATTTTTCATATCGCAAAAAGTGTTCATTTTCATGCACCTTTTCTCGCCTCGGCATAACTCGAATAAATCCGGTTCTGCCCTCGACTTATCGAAAAGGTTCCGATTTACTTTTGGCACAAAGTTACGAATTTTTCATTAACTTTGGACATCCGAATCCGGCAGGGGCGTTTTTCCCTCTTTTCCATCGAAGCGGCCCGCCGGAGGAGCGAACGAACCCGAAAACATCGAAATCATGAACAACGCATACAACGAACTCGAACAGCTCATCGAACGCACGTGGGAGAACCGCAACCTGCTTTCCTGCGACGAGAATCGCGCCGCCATTCGTCGGGTCGTGGAGCTCGTCGATTGCGGCGAACTCCGCACAGCCGAACCGGTCGATGCGGAAAAAAGCCTCTGGAAAGTCAACGAATGGGTCAAAAAAGCGATCCTCCTCTACTTCCCGATCCAACCCATGCGTAAGATGGAGGCGGGCGAGCTGGAATGGTTCGACAAAATGGAGCTCAAACACGGCTACGAAGCATTGGGCGTGCGCGCCGTGCCCCATGCCGTGGCCCGCTACGGTGCCTACATCGCGCAAGGGGCCATTCTGATGCCCTCCTATGTCAATATCGGCGCATACGTCGATACGGGAACGATGGTCGATACGTGGGCGACGGTCGGTTCGTGCGCGCAGATCGGCAAGCACGTCCATTTGTCGGGCGGCGTCGGAATCGGCGGCGTACTGGAACCCGTACAGGCTTCGCCGGTCATCATCGAAGACCATTGTTTCATCGGTTCGCGCAGCATCGTCGTCGAAGGGGCGCACGTCTGTCGCGAAGCGGTATTGGGTTCGAGCACCGTCATCACCGGTTCGACCCACATCATCGACGTAACGGGGCCGGAACCCGTTACCTACAAAGGGTACGTGCCGCCCCGTTCGGTGGTCGTGCCGGGCAGCTACCGCAAACAATTTCCGGCGGGCGAATACAGCGTGTCGTGCGCGCTGATTATCGGCCGGCGCAAGGAATCGACCGACAAGAAAACTTCGCTCAACGACGCCCTCCGCGATTTCGGCGTATCGGCTTAACCGACACAATACAGACCACTCATTAGGCGGCTCTGTGAGCCGCGCGAGCCGCAGCCTCAGCGCGGCGGAGGCTCGCCACAGCTCCCCTCCGCAGGCTGCGTCCGCAAGCGCAATAAATGATAAAGGACAAGCACGACAAACCCACCGAACCATTGATAAAACAAGGCCGCCAATCCTAAACCCATGATCTACAAAATCGAAGAAACCACCTCGACCAACGACGATGCCCGCAACCCGCGCTATCGGCACGGCGACATCGTATGGGCCGAACGGCAAACGGCCGGACGCGGCCAGCGCGGCCATACGTGGACCAGCCCCGAGGGGGTCAATCTGACCTTCTCGTTGGTGTTGGAGCCTCGTTTCCTGCCCGTCGACGAACAGTTCCTGCTGTCGGAAGTCATCGCGTTAGCGCTGACCGATACGTTCACGAAATGCGGCATCGCGACGCGCATCAAGTGGACGAACGATCTCTATGCCGGCGACCGCAAACTGGTCGGCATGCTCATCGAACACACCTTGTCGGAGGGTCGGTTGGCCCGCACGATCGCCGGCATCGGCATCAATGTCAATCAGTTGAAGTTCGACCCCGCGTTACCGAACCCCACCTCGATGGCGCTGACGGCCGACCGTACGTTCGACCGACACGAGGTGCTCGAAATTTTCTACGGCTGCTGCATGGAGCGTTACGAAACGCTGCTGAACGGCGACCGTGAGACGATCCAACGCAACTATCGCGACCGGATGTACCGGTTGGGCAAACGCAGCCCGTTCCGCCTGCCGGACGGGACGCGATTCTGGGCGGTCATCGAAGGGGTGCGCCCGACCGGCGAACTGCTGCTGCGGCACGACGACGGGACGCAGCGCGCCTATCTCTATCGCGAAGTGGAATTCGTCGTGGCGGGGAAATAACGGCCGGACGATAAAAAACGTTGCGTAAATAGTTGCTGTTACAAATATAACAGTTATATTTGCATCACGAAACATAAACCGAGTTCCATCATGAACGTACCTGCAAATCTGAAATACTCCAACGACCACGAATGGTGTCGGGTGGAGGGCGACACGGCCGTTATCGGCATCACCGACTTCGCGCAAAGCCAGTTGGGCGACATCGTATTCGTCGATGTTCCGACCGTGGGCGAAACCCTCGCAGCCGGCGAGGTGTTCGGCTCCATCGAAGCCGTCAAGACGGTGAGCGACGCTTTCCTGCCCGTGGGCGGCGAAGTGCTCGAGCTGAACGAGGCGGTCGATGCCGATCCGTCGATCGTCAACAAAGACCCCTATGGCGAAGGCTGGATGGTCAAGGTCAAGATGAGCGATCCGTCGGATTACGACAAACTGCTCACGCCGGCCCAATACGAAGAACTGATCGGCTGATTTCGGAGCCGAATACGGACGGAAGCGCAGCGTCATCGGCTGCGCTTTTCCGGTTTGTTCCGGCAGGCGGCCGCTACGAGGCTGCCAAACGCCGCGAGGCGGATGCAGGTGTGCATCGGACGTCGGGCTATTTGCCCTTCCGAACGCACGAAGCACGAAAACAAACCTTTTCGATAAGCCGAGCGCAGAGTCGTGCTTGCACGAGCTATGCCGAGGCGAGAAAAGGTGCATGAAAATGAACTTACTTAACTCAAATAAAACGTATGTCTAAAGTTACGGTCGTAGGCGCCGGCGCCGTGGGTGCGACCTGCGCGAATGTAATGGCTTGCCGCGAAGTGGCGAGCGAGGTGGTACTCATCGACATCAAGGAGGGCCTCTCCGAAGGGAAAATGCTGGACATGTATCAGTGCTCGACGCTGATGGATTTCGATACGAAGCTCGTCGGCGCAACGAACGACTACAGGCGGTCGGCCAATTCGGACGTCGTGGTCATCACCTCGGGCATCCCCCGCAAACCGGGCATGACGCGCGAAGAGCTGATCGGCACCAACGCCGAAATCATGAAGGGCGTAATCGCCCAAATCGTCCACTATTCGCCCCGCGCCATCGTCATCGTGGTGGCCAATCCGATGGATACGCTCACCTATCTGGCGCTCAAAGCATCGGGACTGCCCAAGCACCGCGTGTTCGGCATGGGCGGAGCACTCGACTCGTCGCGATTCAAGTGCTATTTGGCCAAGGCGACGGGCGCCAACATCAACAACATCGACGGCATGGTCATCGGCGGGCACGGCGACACGACGATGATTCCGCTGCTGTCGAAAGCATCGGTCAACGGCGTGCCCGTAACGCAATTCGCATCGAAGAAGAAGCTGGCCGAGGCGGTCGCCAACACAATGGTGGGCGGTGCGACGCTTACGAAGCTGATCGGCACGTCGGCGTGGTATGCCCCGGGTGCGGCCGCTTCGATGATGGTCGAATCCATCCTGCACGACCAAAAGAAACTGATTCCCTGCTCGTGCTATCTCGACGGCGAATACGGCGAACGCGATCTTTGCATCGGCGTACCGGCGATCATCGGACGCAAGGGAATCGAAAAGATCGTCGAACTCGATCTGACGAAAGAGGAGGCCGAAAAATTCGCCGCATCGGCCGCCGCCGTCCGCAAGACCAATCAGGTGCTGCACGAAATCAAAGCGATCTAAAAAACTCCAAACAATGTTCAAACTGTTAATAGACAGGATGCTGCTGTTGCTGTGTCTCTTTCTCGTCGAGCCGGCCACAGCCCAGTTCAATCTGAAAAAGGCCTTGGGCAGCGCTTCGAAAGTCGCTCAGGCAGCGACGCTGACCGATGCCCAGATGGCGGCCTACGTCAAGGAATACATCGACTGGGTGGATACGCACAATCCCGTATGCCCCGAAGACGATCCCTATACCATCCGGCTCCGCAAACTGACCGAAGGGCTCACCTCGGCAGATGGCATTCCGCTGAACTTCAAGGTTTACCGCGTCATCGACGTCAATGCGTTCGCGTGTGCGGACGGCAGCGTGCGCGTGTTCTCGTCGCTGATGGACATCATGACCGACGAGGAGTTGTTGGGCGTGATCGGCCATGAAATCGGCCACGTAGCCCACCGCGATTCGAAAAAAGCATTCCGCACGGCGCTGCTCACTTCGGCGCTGAAAGACGGAATCGCATCGAGCGGCGACAAAGCGGCCCAACTGACCGAATCGCAATTAGGCGATTTGGGTGAAGCGCTGGTGAATGCCCGCTATTCGCAACAACAGGAACGCAATGCAGACGACTACGGTTACGAATTTCTGAAAGCTGCCGGCAAAAATCCGTGGGCGATGGCCTTGTCGTTCCGTCGGTTGAAGCAGATGGAGGAGGAAGCCGGCGTCGCAAAGAGCAGCAAACTGAATCAACTTTTCGCGACGCATCCCGATTTGGATGTACGCATCCAGCGCATGGAAGAACGGGCTACGGCCGAAGGTATCGCCAAACCGGAAATCGGAACGGACACGGCTCAAAAATAAGTTCGTTCCGGCATGCGATTCAAATGTGGCCCAAAACCGACAACCGTCGGAAACAGCCGCTTATCTTCGAAAAAGGCCGGACACTTTCACTCGGCATAAGAAAATCGCCGCAGAAATTCTATTCTGCGGCGATTTTTTCATCGGTCTGCTGTCGATCAATCGGCCGGTTCGATCCGAACTTTCGACAAAACATCTCCGACTGATAAGCACTGTTCCGACTACCGATCGAACAGTTTTGCAAGAAACTCATATACAACAATATACAAATCTTTCGACCAGCATTCCGCATATACATCGGTCCAAGTTACAAATAACAAAATTTCATATCCAGACGACCGTCTCTTGCATAAATTCTTTATTTTTCGGAAATTTGCGGCATAATTATAGCAACGGCTCCGTTTTTTTGAAAAGATGTTTTGCATTTTCCGCTCGATATGTTACCTTTGCAACGACATATCTTTACACGGAAAGTGTAGCTTGTTCTCGTTGATGGAACGTAGGAAATTGGAAATAATAATATTATAATACGCTTAATACCAATTGAATATAAATTTATTCCCTACTATCGAGGAACAGTACAGGAACAAAAGCGGCATTTTATTCAGATTGCTGATTTTTTGTTTTCTGTTGGTTGTATCGGTTGCACATATTATCACGACAACTATCTATTCGAACATTTTTTAAGGTATTATTTCTCACTTCACCGAAAACCTCGAATTTTGCAACCAAAAGAAAAGATTATCTGTTGACTGTTTTGTATTTGTCTTCATACCTCTGCAAACCTATCCGTTTACGTAGGTATAGATACCTGCATAAATATAGTTTAGTTTAGTTTAGTTTATGTTAGTATATATATAGACTAAATACGTAAACTAAACTGTATTTCGGTATGCTTGCTGTTGTGTAAGACTGACCGCTAAAAGAGAAAAGATACCGACTCGTATATTTTTTCTTTTCGCCGGCAAAAATTTATTGCAGTTGTAGAACTTGTGCAGGCTTGCTTGTTGTACGGTTCCCAACTAACCGAGATTGCCTAATAACCATTACCATGAAACCAAGAGTCAAACAAATGAAAATAAAACAGGTAATATTGTGTTATTTCGGTATTTATAAAAATAAGGTGTTTTTGGTCTGTTTCCTTAAAAATCACATTGCGGGTCTATTTTTGTTACTCGTTTTGTCGCTCGTTTCGGACAATTATTCAAACCTTTGCAGCAGATGAAACGGTTGTGAAACAATGCGAAAAAAGGGATAAAGAAAAACGAACCTTTTCGATAAGCCGAACGCAGAGCCGAACCTGTTCGGGCTATGCTGAGGCGAGAAAAGGTGCGTGAAAACGAAGTATTGCTCTCTGGCACGATGACGCTGCGCAGCAAGGTACTTGCCGGCGGCAGGCAATCCCTTTATATCGACCGTTTCGAGGACGGGAGGCACCGACGCGAGTCCCTCTCACTCTATCTCGAAGCGGAGACCACCGTGTGTGCCAGGCGGGCGAATGCCGCGACAATGCGCCGTGCCGAAGCGCTACGGCAGGTGTTTCTGTTCACCTGTTTTACGGGTCTGCGGTTAGGCGATTGCGGGGGGGGCGGTGGGAAGGCTTCTCGAAAGACGGCGGGCAGTGGCGGGCGTGTATCGTCATGCGCAAGACCTCGGCGCCGCTCTATCTGCCGTTGTCGAATCAGGCGTTGAAGTGGATGCCGGAGCGGAGTGAAAAGCCGGGCGGGGATTTGGATGCCGGAGCAAGGCGAGAAGTCGGGCGATGATTGTGTGTTCGAATCCGTGCCGAAAGATTATAACAGACCTATCGCTGCCTGCTGCGAAATATTGAACACCGGCCAGCGGTGGCACACACAGTGGATATTCACTCCACAAAACGTCGTGTTACGCGCCAGCTCCGCATCGTCCACGCCACGACATAGCTCACAGCGAAAGCCATGAGGGCCATCAGCAGGATGCGCGCTATCGTTGGAATGCCGGGAATCTGCACGACAAGGTCATATGCCCCCTGCACGAAGATGAAATGGCAGAGGTAGATGCCGAAAGTCGCACCGGCCAAACGTGCCAGCCACAGCCGTGGGCGTACAGTCGCCTTCTGTACGATGAGGAACACCGGAACGGTCATCAGGAAGACGTCGATGCCGGCAAAGTACCAAATGGTTTCCAGACAGGCATAGTCGCCCGGAAAATGGCGTTGCATCTCGACGAATCCTATCAAGGTGATAAGATACCCGACCGCAAACGAAGGTATGCAGACAGCAAGCAGACGGCACCAGCTCCATTCCAACGGGAATTTCACAAGATAGAAGGCCAGTACGATATATCCGGCAAATCCCGAGACATAGTAAAAGGTCCCGTAGATGTTCCAATCGCACTCACCATAGAGCCCCATGTTGCCGGAATTGCCCGCATAGCCGAGCAGTGGGGCGGCCATCCGCACATAGGGAAGCAGCAGCGACCAGAATACCAGTGCCGGCAGGATGCGCCCGAGACTGCCGGCCATCACACCTTGCAGGAAGACCGGACGGTCGTTGTCGAACACCGCGACAAACGGGTCGCAGCAATGTGAAAGGATCACCAAAAAGCAGGCAAGTACACACAGCAGGTCTATCCAGCCCACGTGTCGTTCCAATGGAATCCGCCGATTAGGATTCTATTCTTGTTCATAGGGCACATGACGTCATTTTTCACCCCGATGCAGGCGCATATACTCGTTTGGAGACATTCCGAACTGCTCCTTGAAACACTTGGCAAAATACGAGGTCGAGGAGAATCCCGTCTTATAGCAGATCTCCGATATACGCATGCCATTCTGCTGGGCCAGCAACTCCGCGGCTGTCTTCAGTCTCACACCCCGTAGAAAATCATTGGGCGTCGTGCCGGCGAAGTTTCTGATTCTCGTAAATAATTGGGTTCTGCTCACATTCATCGCATCGGCGAGGTCATCCGTATTCAGGTTCTCCGAGATGTGATGCGTGATATAATTCATGAAGCGCTCCATGAAACTATTGGACAGCCCGCCGCGCGGTTCCTCCGATGCCAAATAGGGTTGTCGGGAGTAACGGAAGAGCAGACCCTTGCGGCTGTCGACCAGTGTCCGTATTTGTGTTTCCAGATACGTCATGCCGAAACTCCTCTCCACACAGGCATCCGCCCCCGCCCGCAAAGCCTGCATACGGGATTCCAGCGAATGGTTCGAGGTGAGCATGATGACCGGAATATCCGCCGTATTGCCGTCTGCCTTGACGGCTTTGCAAAGGGCGAGGCCATCTATGCCCAGACCCTCTATCTCCGCGACAACCGCGGAATAAGACGAGGTGAGCAACAGCTCCATTACCCGGGACTCCTCGGACAAACGGGTTACGGCATAATGCCGCGAGAGATAACGCATGCAATATGCGGCATATTCATCGTCGTTTTCGACCAGCAGGATTGAGACTTGCGGCTCTCTGGAACCGGCGATATCCTTGCCTGTCTCTTGGGGCCGGAACATCTTTCCCGCAGAGGCCTCGGGAGCGCTCTCCTGCTGCCCTTTCGGCCCGCCCGCAGCGGCAGGCTCCGTGTCGGGAAGAATCCCCGAAGCTCCGGTGGCGGAAAATTCGTGAATGGCAGAGAGTAGTTTCACGCTGTTGCGATGCAGCTGCTCCATATCTCGGGTGAACAGATCGGGGTTCCGGGCCCGGTTCTGCACGTCCGATGTAAGATTCGATATCAGCGACAGCAGCGGGCGAATGGCATTCGCACTTGCGACCATGAAATTCATTCTGCTTTGCATGTGCTCCATATCATTTTGGCGCATCAAGGCCTCGATCTGCTGGCGATGCCGCAGGAGCATCCGCCGTCGCACGCGATAGACGGCCGCACAAATCCCCAGTGAAAGCAAAATGCCATAGAGTATTTTCATGCTCCGTGCCAGCCACCACGGAGCCCTGATCTCAAGATCCAAATGCGACTCCTCGCCGAACTCCTCCCCTGTATCCGAGGCGCACACGGTAAAGCGGTAATGTCCCGGCGAAAGATTTGCGTAGAATACATGCTGTCTCCCCGAATGTATCTCGACTTCCGAGGTTTTCCATGTCTCATCGAAATTCTCCAGCCTGTAACGGTAAACCGTCCTTGTCGGAGAAGCGTAATTGAGTGCCGTAAAATCGAGGCTGAACGATATTCGGCTCCCGCGAATCCGTACCTTTCGTACATAATCTATCGCCTCCGTTCCGGACGCTCTGTCGCCCGCATTGCCCTGACCGTACAACCGGATGTTGCTGAAAACGACCTTTTGTCGGGCGGAACGCTTCAAATCGGCGAAATCATAGGGATAAAACCGGTTGACCCCCTTGTTGCACCCGAGATAAATGTGCCCGGAAAGGGACTTGAAGCCCGAATTGGCATTGAAGATATTGGCCAGCAACCCATCATCGGACGTATACACGTATATCCTGGGAACCCTGTATTTGTACTGCAGCAGTCCGTGATTGGTCGTAAGCCACAGTTCTTCGCCGTTCTGGATGATTTGGAAGATGGAGCTGTGGGCATAAATCGTATCGGACATTTCATGAACCATCTCTCCGGTCTGCACGTCGTAACGGTACAGCCCGTCCCCATGCGTCCCGATCCAGACATTGTCCCCGCCGATAGACAGGCATCCTATAAAGTCGGGCTCAAAAAATCCCCCCCCCACCTGCAACTTGCTGAACACACCGCTGTTACGATCGTATACGATTAATCCGTGGCCAAGCGAGGCGAACCACACCCTGCCGGTCATATCTTCGCGGATATCCACGACATCGTTGCTGTACCCCACCTCGTAAAGGCAGGAAATGGTCTCCGTGGCATCATCGAAACGGCATATTCCATTCTTCGTGCCTATCCACAGTATTCCCTGCGAATCGCGGAACAGGGAGTAAACGTCCAGGTTATCCAGCCCCATCTGCCGTGCGGTGAAATGGTCTGTCCGCCTGCTCCGCAAATCCATACGGTACAGCCCGTCTCCATAGGTGCCGACCCACAGAGAATGCCCGTCGGCTGCCAGGGCATGGATATTCAGGGCGGGATTGTCCGGATCCAGCTCTTCGCGGACACAGCGGTTCGTGCGGGGATTATAGCGGCTCAATCCGCCGTCATCGCTGCCAATCCATATATTTCCGTCATTGTCCTCGCAGAATTTGCTGATGATGTGGCCGCAGTCCCGCTCTCTTTCCAGTGTCGAAAACAAGGTGCTGTACGGTGAAAGGTAATTCACGCCCCCGAAATAGGTTCCGATCCAGATGCCGCCGTCACAGTCCTTGATAATCGAATGGACGAATTTGTCATTGAGACGCCCTTCACGGTTGCTGTTCCCGTTATCGACAAGCCGGAATGTCCGGCTCGCCACTTCGAAATTCACCAGTCCGGAATCGGTGCCGAGCAGGAGCACGCCCGGAGCGTACTCCGCAAGGCTCCGGATACGGCCGAACCCGTATCCGGCAGGGCGATTGGCGGTAAAAGTGAGCTGGGGGACATCGAACCGGTATATCTCGGAGCCGTATCCGGCGATCCAGATGTTGCCGAAGGAATCCTGTGCCATGCAGCTGATGCGCGATATGGCGGTATGCTGCCGATAGTCGCTGACCTCGAATGCATCGAACGCATGGTTTTCAGGATTGTACCGCAACAGGCTCCTATCACAGGCCAGCCAGATGTGATCGTCCTTGTCGGACAGGATATGGGCGATGAAATCCGATGTGAAAGCCTGCGGGTGCGAATAGGAGTCGAAATGGGTAAAGAGGCCGGTGGCAAGGTCGCAGCGGAACGCACCGTTCCCGATGGTACCGATCCATATCCCCCCATATCGGTCAGCAACGAGTTTCCATACCAGCAAATTGCGGTACACCCTGCCATCTACGACAACCGGAAGCGGGGCGAATGATTCCGTGGCGGTATCGAAAACATATATTCCGTCGTTCGTGCCCACCCAGATGCGTTCGTGTCCCGTACTCGTTTCGCCGCATATGGAATATACGCAATCGTTGTCGAAAGCATTTCGGGCATCCGAGGCCTGGAAAACCGTGAAATCGCTCGAGTTGAATCGGCACAGACCGTCATGGGTTCCTATCCACAGATAACCCCCCGTATCCTGAAAAAGGCACTGTACCGTATTGGATGGCAAGCCATTGATATCGGTATAGTATCGGAATCTGTACTCCTCCGACAAGGCTCTGCCCCATGCGAGGAGCAAGATTCCGATACAGCATCCGTATTTTAGCTTCCGGCCCATAACTCGAATCCAAAAATAGCGAAAATCCGAATCCGGTGTACCCGACGCATCCCCTTTTCCGCAAAATTAATCGGGATTACCTATTTAAGGCTTGCCTCCGTTGATCTTCGCGCTTCGACGTCCAGGCAACCCAGCGATTCCACGCGCCCCGCTCCTCGGGGTGATATGACAAAGATAAACAATAATATGCTAAAAATACATTTTTATTTTTCCAACAAGCCTAAATCGGGCAGTTCCGAAATCAATTACTCGAGTCTTTCAAAAATGACGGCAAATCCGCCTCCGGACGCCATTTCGATATCCAGTACATCTCCGGACACGACAGTCCGGCTTTCCAAACGGTAATCGTCCGCCGTAAGGTCGCTGTTCACGCCATCCGTGAAGATGCGTGCCGACCACTTTCCGCCGCCGAGGAACGAACAGTCGAGTGCATACGTCCGTGCCTGCCATGAGGTCAGCCCTCCGACATACCATATACCCTCTTTCTCACGGGCTGTGATGATGTACTCGCCCAGTTTCCCATCCAGCACATCCGTGCGATCCCATACCGAGGGAATCGAGGCGATGAATCGGGTCGTCTCCTCCTCTTTCATATAATGCGACGGCGAATCGCACAACATGACGAGCGGCGAGTCGTAAACCACGTACATGGCGACTTGATGCGCCCTCGTACCCTGGCTCATCGGACGTTTGTCGATGGCCCGGAAATCCGCTTTCGTCGCATTGAGCATGGCCCCCTGTGTATAGTCCATGGGCCCTGCGGCCATGCGGACAAACGGAATCGTTACATCATTCAGCGGCATATCGGCACGATCACGATCCGTCCATTTCATCTGTTCGAGGCCGAAGACGCCTTCATAGTTGACGACATTCGGATAGGTGCGGCTCAACCCCGTCGGTTTGTACATGCCGTGAAAATCGATCAGCAGACGGTGTCTTGCCGTAACAGCGGACAACGCGTAGATGTCGCGTACCAGATACTGATCCTGCGCATCGAAGAAATCCACCTTGAATCCGGCGACACCCATGGCGGCATAGCGGGCACATACGGACTCGGCCTCCTGCAACAGCGCGTTTCCCACAGCCCACAGCAGGATGCGTACCCCCTTTTGCTCCGCATAGCGGCACAGGGCCGGAATATCCAGACCCCCGACAGGTTCGAAGGCCGTATCGGCCGCGCGCCGGTACCAGCCGTCGTCGATGAGGACGTATTCCAATCCGTAACGCGCCGCGAAGTCGATATGGTACATGTAGGTCTGCGTATTGATGCCTGCACGGAAATCGACCCCCGTGAGACGTACTCCGTTCCACCAGTCCCATGTGGCACGGCCGCCCCGAATCCACGAGACATCGTCCAGCCGATCCGGCGCGGCGAGCTTGTAGACCATATCGTTCACGGGCAGGCCGGCATCATCGGGTGAATAGCCGATAACCCGCCACGGGAAAGTCCTGTTTCCTGCGGTACGGGCCACATAATCGGCATAACGCACCGGTCGCTTGGAGCCGCTTCCCGTAATCTTCACCTCGGCAGGAACAGGCGGATGCACCCCTTTCAGCGCGTATCCTGCATCTCCTGCAACGAGAAACAGGCCCGGATAATCCTCGACATCCGACTCGGTAAGCAGCAGCCGGCCGGCCGGCCCCGCCTGAATGACGACGGGCATGAACGCCAGACGGTCGACGTGCGACGCGGCATCGGCGACGGGCTCGAAAGTGTACTGGCTTTCGAACGAACTTTCGTAGATATCGGCCCGGCGGTCGGCATAGGGTATGACCATCGGGTAGTTTGCGGCCATTTCGAACTCCACGCACTCCTCCGCCACAGTCAGCGAATCGCGTCCCGTAGTGTAGAACCGGTAGGCCACCCCGTCGTCGTAGGCACGAAATTCAAGTCCGTAATCCCCCTCCATCCGAAGATTCAGGGCGTTGTATTCGCTGTGCACCGTTCTCTGCCGGTATAACGGCGCGGGGATCGTTTCCGTGCGATGTTCCGTAAGGCTCTTCCTGACACGGACACCGTCGCCGAGGATTCGGCCGTCGGCCAGGCGCATGGATATTCTGGAAGGCTTTATGACACACTGCCCCGCTACCAGCAGGGAATAGGTCGTAGTGTCTCCGACGGAGACTGCAAGATGCAGCCGTCCGTCGGGACTGGTCAATTCGTAGTTGCGGGCGACCGTCGCTGTAACGGCCCACGCACAGGCCGCTGTCAGGCACAGGGCCCGTCTGAAAATGCGTTTCGTGTCCGGCATCTCCTTATGTTATTTTGAGGTTTCCTCCCCCGTGGCCGTAATCCACGGTTCAATATTCACATTCGCACAATCCTCCGTAACGAATTCCCGCGTCTCATCAAGCGTATAGGCATAATCATCGGAATGTTCGATACGGTTGTTCCGGAAGGTGCAGCCATCGACGCTATACAGATTCAGGATGCGCGGATCGAACACACGGAAGAGATTGTCTTCAATGGTTATATCCCGGTTGTACCGGCTTTGGGCCCGATTTTCCTTGGGCCCCGATCCTGCGGCGATGCAGGCGGTGCATCCGTATTTCCCATAGTTGCAGTTCTCGAAGACACTGTTGCGAATCACCACGCCGCGAACGCCGGCCTGTTCATACCAATAATAGCCGTCGCCCTCGAAATAGATGGGTGAACCGGGCGTATGGAAATAGCACGAATCGATAACCGTAAGTTTCCGCGAGCCGAGCAGCAGGCCGCGTGCCCGGTTATTGCCCATGCGGCATCCCTTGATCAGGACCTCCGGATAGTGCATGGAGGTGATCAGATCGCCTTCGGCCACCGAATCGGCAAGGTTTCTGTCGAGCGACACCTCATACCATTCCTTGTTGAGGCGGATGACTTTGCTGACTCCCTGCACATCGTAGGTCTCGAGGCTCATCGGCCTAAGCATCTCCACCGGCTCTCCGGCCCGGATAACATCCAGCCCGTATTGCTGGTCGTGCGGGAAGTGCACCAGGATGCGATTAGGCGACAGGATATGCTTGACAATGCCGTACATACCGTGGATATTGGTGGCGTCGTCGAGCTGGTTGTAGAAACGGCAGTCAATCATGCGGACATAACCGTCGCACAAGGAAAAATGCGTGGCATCGGCCGTAATGCTGACTACGCGATCCGAAGTGCTGTCGGGTTCGATGTTGACGCGCAAGAGTTCGATATCGCTGCTGTGTTGCGCCACGACGCCCATCCCGCCGCAATGGTGAATGGTGATGTCGTGCAAATTCACGTTGCGGCTTGCGTTTATGGCAAACGCAGGGCAGAGCCTGTGCGCCGGTCCGAGCACCATGATGTTTCCGACATTGCCGGTCAGACGTTCCTTGAAAATACGGACCGAGCCGTCTTCCTGCACCTCTGCCGGAATGGTTTTGTCCCAAAGCCAGTAGTCGTCGGCCATGAGCTCCGGCTCCCTGCGTTCGGCGTTGAACTCCAGCAGATGAGAAAAGGGATACCGGTTGCCTTCGTCGTCCGAGAAATGGAGATCGCCATTGCGCAGAGAGTACCGGTAGCTGTCTGGGAATTTCAAGTCGACCCATCCTTCACCGGAACGCACGATCCGCCCTTCGGAATGGAAAGTCCTCGCATAATCGATTGTCAGATTGCAAACCGTAACGTCGGAACAGCTGTCAATAGAGAAGGGTGAGATGTAGCCGTGAAAGATCAGCTTGGCATGCTGCCCGTCGACAGTAATCCCTTTCAGCCCGGTCAGGTCGAAAGCGAACCGTTTCAAATCGGCGCTGTTGTTGCTTACGTAACTGTATTTTTCGAAAGCCAGTTGCGGATAGAGATGGTAGGTGCCGGGCGGAACGACCAGGTCCGACGCACCGACCTTGCGGCACTGCTCTACGGCCCTGCGGAATGCGAGCGTGGCATCACCGTCGAAGGTGTACTCTGCGAGGAAGTCCGCGACATCGACCACTTTTTGCCGGCGGTCGCAACCGCCGGCAAAAAGTACTGCGATGCAAAGGACGCCCCGCAATCTGCTTATGTTGGCCCACCCTTTCATTGCCGAAGTCATCAAAAAAGTCATGACCTATTTGATCTCTCCGATGTCATCCAGCGGCCAGTCGTCCGTGCGGAACGGCACGAGAGGTTGTCCCATCGTCGTGATGACGTTCGCCTCGGGACACCAGTTCTTGAAGGCATAACGCACGGCAACGGGTTCGGGAACCTGCTCGGCGCTCACCTCGATTTGGTTCTCCCACCACTTGTAGTTGCCTTTCGCAGGATAGAATACGCGGTCTTCGCCGGCAATCTCAAATCCATCCGGACGGGTATATCCGTCGGGCAGGAATCCGCAGAAGCTGTCCGCCTCGCTCCATGCGTTGCGCTCCGACAGGTTGTTGAAGCTCAAGATCAGCTTGTTCCCATCGCGCTCCATGGATTTGAACGTCGGGGCGGGCCGGGGCAGCCCCTTGATGCCGTAGTCGTTGGCCAGAGCCAAAAAGGCCAGTCTGCGCCCCACTTCGAGTTTCTTCTGCGGATGGATGCAGGTGCGATTGCCCAGATCGGTCGTGGCGGCTATGCCCGAGTGCGGAATTTGTGCGGCAGCCTTGTATTGCGCCTCGATGGTAAGGGGCAAGGAACGGAGATTCTCGCCCTCGTAATGATAGGGGGCCAACTGTACCATGTAGAACGGCATCGAGTCATCGCCCCACAACGAGCGCCACAGATCCACGAGCCTAACCTGCAAAGCACAGTAATCGAACCAGTTCTTGCGGTTCGATTCACCTTGATACCAGATGAATCCTTTAGCGGTGAAATTGCAAACCGGAAGAATCATGCCGTTGTAAAGACGCTGTGGTATGCTGTTGGCATAGATGCCCGATTTGGCCAGATCGTGGTCGATGCCCTCTATGTTGTCAATAGACTCCTCGGTCATCCAAGCCTCGATGGTCGAACCGCCCCAGTTGGGCGTAACCAATCCGATGGGAATGCCGAGCACCTGATAGAGCGTCCGGCCGAAGAAATAGCCTACGGCACTGAACCGTCCGACGGATTCCGGCGTCGAGGTTTTCCACTCCGCCTCGCAATCCGTCATCGGGGTTTTCGACGACACCTGCGGCACGGTGAACATCCGGATTCCGGGATAGTCGTTCGCCTCGACAATGGCGTCTACACACCCTTCGACAGGCTGATACATGAATCCGAAAACGGGCATTTCCATATTCGACTGTCCGCTGCAAATCCACACCTCGCCCAGCAAAACGTTCTCGAGCACCTTCTCCTTGCCGTCGCTTACCCGAATCGTGTAGGGGCCGCCGGCTTCGCCGGTCGTCAGTCTGGTTTTCCAGTTTCCGTCCTTGTCGGCACGCACTTCATAGGTGGCATCGTTCCACGAAGTGGCAATGCGTACCGTACTGTTGGGCGTAGCCTGCCCCCAAAAGTTCACCTGCGTGTTGCGCTGCAATACCATATTGCTGCCCAAAACGGCCGGAAGTTTGACTTCCGCTTTCGACTGCACGGACAGGGTCCATGCGAGCGCCAGTAAAAACAGTTTTTTCATAATGCGGTTGTTATAAAGGTTTTTATAAAGGTTGTTCGTTCTCGATATTTATGCGGTCGCAATCTTCAAAAACGAATCTGCGCGATTCATTGAGCGTATACGGATAATCGTCGGTCATTTCGATTTCATTGTCGGCCGTGAAAGTGAACCCGTCTACACAGTAGAGGTTGATGATACGGGGGTCGAACACCCGGAACCGGTTGTTCTCGACGCGGATATTACGGTTATAGCGGGAATCCTTTCTGTTCGGAATGCCGCTATCCACGGCAATACAGGCATTTCCCCAGCCCAAACAGCCGTAGTTCCCATTTTCGAAAACGTTGTTGCATATCACGACGTCGCGCACACCCGCCTGTTCGAACCAGTAGTTTCCGTCGCCCTGGAAGAGTATGGCGGCTCCCGCACAATGGAAATAGTTGCTGTCGATGCGCATCTTCGCACGTGAGCCGAGCAGCAGCCCTCTGGCACGGTTGCTCCGTATGACGCATCCCTGAATCAGCACTTCGGGATAGCAGTCATCCGCCGCCACGAGGTGCTTTTCCTTCACCCCTTCGGGCAGCGGTTCCGTAAAGGTTACCTCGGTGTACCGTTTGTTCAACCGTTCGACGCTTTTCACGATACGGTGCGCGTAGGCTCCGAGAGAATCGTTGTCCACAAGCTCTACACGCATGCCTTCATCGAGGAAATCGACTCCGTACTGTCCCGAATTCCGCCAGCATAGCAGCAGTTTGTCAGGGCCTTCGACCCGGGCGACGGGCATATAGAGTCCGTGGATATTGGTGGCATCGTCCTTCTGGTTCTCGAACAGGCATCCGCACATACGAATGTAGCCGCTGCAATTCGAGAAATGCGTGGCATCCGCCGTGATGCTGATGATTCTGCCTCCCCCCGGAGCAGGGGTTACGCGGACGCTGTCGAGTTCGATATTCCGGCTGCACTGTGCGATGACGCCCATCCCGCCGCAATGGTAAATATCTACGTTGCGAATGGTTATGTCCGCCGCACGGTCGAGGGTGAAACAGGGGTTCAGACGGGCGGCCGCACCGAAAACCAACACGTTGCCGACCGTTCCGACAAGTCCCTTATGTCTTATGCGCCAGGCCGCGCCGACCGTTTTTTCAGCGGAGACACCTCCGTCCCACAGCCAAAAGTCGTTGGCGTGGAAAGCGGGCTCGCGCCGCACGGCATCGAATTCCAGCATACTGGCATAAGGATAGACCGTGCCTTCGGCATCGCGGAACCGCAACAGCCCGTTTTTAGTGTCGGTTACATAGTCCTCGGGGAAGACGACATCCAGCCAGTCCGCTCCTTTGGCGACAATGGTCCCTTCGGAGTGGAAGGTCCGCGTGTAATCGACGGAGAGGTTCTCGACGAGGATATTGCGGCAGTTGTTGAGATAGAACGGCGATACGAATCCCGTAAAGAGCAGCTTCGTGCCGTTCCCGTCGATGGTCAGGTCATGTACGCCCGAAAGGTCGAAGGCGATGCGTTTCAGCCCTTCGTCGTTGTTGCTGATGAAAAGGTACTTCTCGACGGCACGGTCAGGTCTCATGCGCAGGGTGCCGCCCGGCAACACGAGCCGCGAAGCCCCCGTCTCGGCGCATTGTTTCAGTGCTTTCCGTATGGCGGGTGTGGCATCCATGCTGTCGGCTCCGGAGAGAAAGTCAGTCAGATAGAGGGTCGCGCCCTCTTCCGGGGAGGTGCAGGACGCGAGCCATGCACCTCCTGCCAGAACAAACGCATACAATATTCTTTTCATGATATGGATAGGTTGGATTGGTTATGATTCGGGGGTCAACACCGCGGCCATGCCGCCTCCGGGTGCCAAGCAGAGCGACAGGATAGAGCCTTTATCTACCGTACCGGTACCGATCGTATAGGATTGTGCCTCCTTCCCGGTGGGATCCGCATCGGAAAGGATACTGGCGGTGTAGGTTCGTCCATCGTCCAGGAACGGCAAGCCGACGTCCAGGTTCCGAGCCTTCCAATCCGTCATGGCGCCGATGAACCACTGCTCGCCGCGCTTCCGTGCCGTAACGATGTATTCTCCGGGTTCGCCCGCCAGGATCATCATGCGGTCGTACACGGTGGGCAGTGAGGCGATGAACCGCGTGCAGGCACTTTCGGCGTCATACAGCGAAGGCGAATCGCACAGCGTGGTGAGCGGTGCGTCGAAAACGATATAGGCAGCAACCTGATGAGCGCGTGTCCCTTGGCTCATCGGGCGGTAGTAATCTATCTTGAACGCCTCACGCGACGCATTGCGGAAAGCCCCGGGGGTATAGTCTGCCGGGCCCTGCACCATACGGATGAACGGGAACGTTACGTCGTACCCCGGCATGTCGGGATTGCTCCACTTCAGCTCCTCGAGGCCGTATACGCCCTCGAAATTCAGGATATGGGGATAGGTTCTGTTCAGGCCGGTAGGCTTGTAGATGCCGTGCAGGTCGAGAATCAAACGATGGGCAGCCGTCGCCTCGGCCAGGCGGTACACCAAATCGACCGCCGTCTGGTCATCACGGTCGATGAAATCGACCTTGAATCCCTTGACACCCAATGCCGCATAGTAGGCACAGGCCTCCTCGAGCTTTTCGTCGAGGGAATTGGCCACGACCCACAGTATGATACCGACATTCTTGGCCGCGGCATAGCCGACCAGTGCAGGAAGGTCGACCTCCGGCACCGGAGCCATGACATCACCGCCAGCGGGAGAATACCACCCCTCGTCGACAATGACGTATTCGAGTCCGTATTTCGAGGCGAAATCGATGTATTCCTTATAAGTCCGCGTATTGATGCCGGGTCTGAAATCGGTATCGGTCAGGCCCCAATGATTCCACCACTCCCATGCGGCCTTGCCCGGTTTTATCCACGAAAGATCGTCGATGCGGCTTTCGGCAGCCAGTGCATACACCATGTTGTTCATGGGGAATTGCGACGGCGTATCCGCCACAGCAATGATTCGCCACGGATAGGTTCGCGTGCCCTGCACGGCAGCGATATAATCCTTACGGGAGACGATCTTTTTCTGGCACCGCGTCTTGTGGAAATAGCAGCTGTCGGGAACACCGGCGAAGGTTCCATGCAGCCTCCCGCCGGATGCGGAGGAGAGGAACATTCCCGGGTACGACTCCAGATCGGATTCGCCGATGAGAAGCGCACCCGCACTTCCGCAATCGGCCACCATGGGCAGCATGATGGGCCTGTCGGCACAGAGGCTGTCCGCGGCACACCGGTCATAGGGGAACTGGAAAGCATTGCACAGACCGTCGGAATAGGCGACGAAACAGGACGCATCGTGCGGTATGGCGAAACCGGCGGATTCATCCATCACCATGCTGTTGCACTTGAAATCCGTCTCGAAGCGATAGGCGCATCCGTCGTCATAAAGGCGAAACGTTACGGCACAGCTGTCATTGAGCCTGATATGCAGCTGGTTGAATTCTTCGGTAAATTCGGCCTGCCGGTAGAACGGGGCCGTGATGGTCCGGCTGACATGTTCGTGTATGGCCTTTCCTGCCCGCACGGATTCCCCAAGGGTCAATCCGTTGGAAAAAGTCATGCCGATGCGGGCCGGAGCGAGCAGCTCGGCATTATCCCGCCGCAATGTATAGGACAACGAATCCCGTGTGTGAATTTCCACGACAAGCCTGCCATTCGGCGAGGTGATGCGAAAAGATTCCTCCTGCCCCGTACATCCGAGGAGCATCAGGGAGCAAAAAGTCGTCAACAGAATGTGATGAGATTTCACTTACAAAAAAGGTTCAAATGGTTAACAAATCATTTTCTAATCACTACGGATGCCGCACTGTTTTCGCGGATGCGGCCTTTCCATGTCCGGCCGCCATGCACGATGACCTGCACGTCGAGCGAGCGGTCTTTTCGGCGCTCCACGACAATATCGAAATCCGAGTCGAAGGCACGTATGTGCCGAAGCGCTATGCGTTCCCAATTCGAGGGCATCGAAGGCGCCAAATCGAATGCGTGCAATCCGGTGGGACGTATTCCGAAAAGCCCCTCGGTGATCACCCGGCAGTAGAGACCGCTTTCGGCCGACAAATGCCTTTGCGAACCCTCCGGCCACGCCTCTATCGGATAGGGCACATGATCGCCCGTAAGCCGCCGCCGCGAATAATCATGGAGGAAGGAGGCCGCGCGATCCGCATATCCGGCGGCGAAGATGCCGCGCAACGCATAGAGAGTCGAACGATCCCAGAATGTGGCGCTGCCCTGTTCGGTCAGCAGGCCGTCCGGCGTAAGCAGTTCGGGCCCCGTCAAAGCGGCGACAGTCCCTTCACGACGCGTCGCAGAGCCGATGCCCACGATGAGCGGCATGCAGATCCACGACCGCAGCAAGGTGTTCTCCTCGTAATAGCGGAACGTGTGATACCCGCAAATATCCGCACCGAAGAACGACTCGACGGCCCCGGCCAATTGTCTGGCTCGGGAACGATATTGCGCCGCCAACCTGTCGCGGCCCATCTCACGGCAGAGGCAGGCCGCAGAGATCAGCGCATCGTAATAGAGGGCCGAGGTACACAGATTGGCATTTCCGGCCGGGAAACGGCCTTCCAGCTCGTCCGTATCGGAACAAACGACACCGTCGGGCGACAGGTTCCGCCGGCAGTACTCCAAACACCACGCAACCAGCGGCCACAACTCGTCGGCCTCGGCTTTCGAGCCCCGGGCCAGCGCATAACGGGCGGCACCGTAGGCGATCATGGCGGCATCCCCCCTGTCGCCCGCACCATCCCAAATATCGAGGCCTTCTGCAATTATGGAGCTGGGCAGCGGCCGATATTCGGCGTTCATGAAACGCGCGAAATGGCGGAAAGCGTTGAGCGCCGAGGCATTGCCGATGTCATATCCGAGATAGGGAAAGAAAGGATTGACGTACTCCGCTTGGTCGTTGGCCCAAATCGCGGCATAGTAGGATTCGCCGCCCGGAGCGTGCATGTATCCGCCTTTCGTGTTGCAGACACTTTCCGAAGCGCGGAGTTTTGCCAAACGGAACTCGCTGTCAATGAATCGGTCCGGTGTTTCAAGAACGAGGTTTTCATCCATTACGTATTTGGCAAGCGCCATGCGCTGTTCATACTCCCGCGCCACGTCGGGAGTCCGGGGAGCCTCTCCGGCGTGCAACGCCTGGAACACGGCATCGAAACGCAGCGAATCCGACGGAGCGAGCCGAAACGTCCCGCTCCGATTCAAGGAAGCGCGGATGACATAGCTCCCGTCCACACCTTTTGCGGCATCCGTAGTTACGGCCTGCACGAATTCGGGAACAGACACCTCTATGGGCTTGTCGGAGATATTGCGGAGGAGATACCTTTCGAACATGGCAGGCAGCCGACGCGACGGGAAGATCGTGCGGACCATGGACACGACGGGCTGCGGGGCCGTTTTGCGGGCGGCCCCGACATTGTTGCGGCCCACAGCCCATGAGCTCCACACCGTCAGGGCGCCATTGATTCTCACGCTGTCCACCCGTTCGTCTTTCAGCACGAGGCCGTTGACCCCCAGCAGCGACGGGATGTCCGTCGCCATTCGGTACATCAGACTGGCGTGGGTATCGTTGGGTATCGTGCGCAGCATCGGGAATACGAGCGAACGTTCTTCGCTGAAAGCGGCATCGCCGCCGACGCCCCAGCGCAGCACGAACGCCATGCGTTCTCCGCTCATTTCGATATGGTCGGCATACGGAATGTCGTCCCCGGGGGCCCAGACGATGCCCGCGTTCGGAACGATTTCCCATCGCTGGCCCCATACGGGGGCGACGGCGAGCAGGAACAGCCAAATGAAAAAAGTCCTTCGGATCATGGTTTCGGGTCGGTTTTCTGTTAACGGTCCGGATCGAACTGACGGACCAAGGCCCGGCTTCGCTTTAACGTCAGTTGCAGCGTATGGCATTTCTTCCCGTCGAAACGGGTGTTCTGCAATTCATAGAGCGGCAGCCAGCCATACGTTTTCACCCCTTCGGATTCCACCTCGACCAGACAGTTGCAATAACGGACGCCGAACTCCTTTTCGGGCGGGAAAACCCGCGGCACGGGGAGCGTGCAGCGTCCCTTCCGGTCGGTTGTCGAAACAGTGCAGGGCTCGGGAATGACAGCATAGGTGTACCACCGCACGGGGTAGAAGCGCACGGCCGCATCCCTTACCGGTGCATCCCGATCGTCAACGACTTCAATCCGGATATTCTCGGGCAGCGCACTGACCACCAGATCGTCGATTTCGACATTCCGGCCTCCGGCCATATTGATCATATGCACGGCATAGTCGCTCCAATGGGTTTCGCCATAAGGATAGGTCATCATGCAGCGCACGGCCTGGAAGTCCCTGCCGTTGACCGGATTCTTGTCCGCATCGACCTTCATCGCGTAGATGTCGGGGACACCGCGCGCATGGCCGAATTCGTGGATGATGCCGTCCACGGCTTCGGGCTTGAATGGGCTGTTAAAACGGTCGTTGTGCGTCCGCGCATGATAAATGGTCTGGGTCGAATCGCCGTACCAGCCTCCGCCGGTCTCGCGGGGATCGGACTTGTAGCCGTCCATCACCACCAGATAGTCGTGGTCGGGATGCGGTTTTCTCACCTCATCAGCAGAGACGCCGTCATAAATGTAGAAAGCGTCCCAGTCCACGACGAAATCATAAACGGCGCGTAAACGCGCATCGTAGTTGAAAGCCCGATTGATACGGCGGAACATATCCTCGATATGCCGTACAACCCGTTCACGTCCGCCCAATGAATCGACCGATTCGCGGTCGATGCCGATTTTCACGCGGAAAGTATGAACCGGCTGGGACACGGCCCGGCCCATGGAAAGGGCGAACGCCGCCGACAGAAGGATTCGCAGGATTTTCATCAAAGGGTTGTCAGTTTTCAAGTGATTTTCTGATCAAGGCCAGCTCTTCGGGTGTGTAGGTGGCCGCGACGACATCTTCTCCTGCGGCTATCGAGACGTAGGAGAGGAAGAACAGCATTTTTTCATAGTTGCTCCTGAATTTGGGCAGATGTTGTTCGTCGACTGCGTACAGCGCCCTGAACGCCTTTTTATAGACGTCCCAGCCATAGCGGTCCTTAATGCGGAGGAAGGTGTAGTGCAGCGCATCGCCGTTGTTCTTGGGAATGCCCGCGCCGATGGTTTCGTCGTAAAAGATCTTGTAGTAATCGCGGACACCGTCGCCCTTGTAGAGCGTATTCCGCTGCGACATGGTGCCGTCGCAGGCCTCGAGCGCGTAGGACATGCGGAAGTTGGCGAAAATCTCATCGTTCCAGTTCCAGCTGCCGTAGTGCTTGATGTTGCCTGCCGAGAACGTGTGGCCGATTTCGTGCATGATGCCGAAGCCCCAGTCATCGTGCGATTCGGTGCGGTCGACGACCGATTTCACGGCGACGTGGTTGTTCCAGAGGATGGGGTTTCCGGCAAGGGCCCAGTATCCGGGTTCGATGCCGGGGGTGTTGAGCACCATGATTTTGCGTCCGTCGAAAGGCACGTCGCCGACAAGGTCGTTATAGGCTTCGTAGATACGGTCGAGCTTGGCCAGCCAGCGGTCGACCGCTTCGTCGGAGATAGCGACCTTGTCGCGGTCAAGTTTGAGGATGATGTGCTTGCTTTCGCGGGTATAGATATTGTCCGCCTCATCGTCTACGGGGCGCACGGAGATGTTGTCATACCACGCCTTGCCCGAGGCCTTGCCGCCGTTGACCGTACCCCACGGAAATCCGAGGCCGCAACAGATGACGGCCTCGCCCTTCTGGTCGGCGATGAAGTCCATGTAGACGGGGTTCCAGTCGGAGGTGCCGTAGGCGAACTCCGAGGCGTTCCAAGCCTGTTCGCTTCCGTCGGGACGGATGAAGAGCACGGCGCCGCGGCCGTCCTTGACCTCTTCGCATTTGAGCATGGCGGAGAAGCGGTAGAGTTTTCCGGGGACGAGGCCGGCGAGGGCGTGGCGGATGGTGGTGGAGCTTCTCTCGGCCGAGGATATTTCGATGCAGGGCGAGCCGCCGATGCCGCCGTCCTTGCGGTAGACGATGGTTCCGAGGTTTCCGGGGGTGTCGGTCGTCCAGTTGGCCTCATAGGTTTTCTTCGAGTTGAAGTTGTCGGCGAAAAGCGGTTTTTTCGCTTCGGCAGGGCACGACAAGAGCGATGCCGCAAGTAACGCGACATACGAAAAGTTCTTTTTCATGGATTCGATTGTTAAAAAATTACAGGGATAAGAAACTCTCGTCCGTTTGCCGGTGCGGAAGTCGGCCCGCGCCGGCAAAGGGACGGGAGCGGCATGCGGTTTATCGGTATTCGTCCATTTTCTTCTTGATATCGGCGAGCGTATCCTCCGAGTAATAGCTCATGAGGTCGATGTCGTCGCGGTCGTAGATTTCTCTGGCGTATTTCTGCACGGTGTTGACGAGTGTCTTGAACTTTTCGAAACCTCCGCTCGGAATCGAGACGCGGCCGCTGTTGAGGGCGGCGAAAGCCTTTTTGAAGGGTTCCCAGCCCATCTCGTGTCCGTCGACGGGATAGGTGGTCAGGTTGACCAGCTCCCAGTGGATGCCGTTGTCCGACATCACCTTGCTGCCATTCTTCGTCTCGTAGAGATACCCTTTGTAGAAGTCGCGTATCTCGGCGCCTTGGTAGATTCGCGGCTGGCTTTCGCCGGCGGGGGTCTGCATGGTCTTGCCGTTGGCGGCCTCGAGACCGTAGTGCATGCGGAAATTGGCGAACATTTCGTCGTTCCAGTCCCACGAGGCGTTGCCGATATTGAATACGTGGCCGATTTCGTGCATCAGGCCGAAGCACCAGTCGTCCTTATCCTGCACATCTTTGAGGGTGCTTTCGACGTAGTCGACAACCCAGATGATGGGATAGCCCGCCACCGCCCAGTATTCGCGCGCCTCGGTGGAGACGATAGCCAGTTTGCGGCCTTCGTGGGGGGTGCCGCCGACGAGGTCGGCATAGGCTTCGTAGATTTTGTCGAGGTTGGCGAGCCACTTGTCGACCGTATCGTTGGAAGCGGCCACTTTCGAGGGGTCGAGGAAGAGACGGATGTGCTTGCTCTCGCGCATGTAGAGTTCGTCGGTAACCTCGCGCACGGTAACGTTGTCGAAATAGGCGGTTCCAGTCGATTTGCCGCCGTTGGCGCGGCCGCCCTGCCAGAAGCCGAGCGAGCAGCAGATGACGGCCGATCCGTTGTCGTCGGTCATGAAGTCGCAGGTCAGCGTCGTCCAGTCGGTGTGGGTTCCCGAGGTGAATTTGGAGCAGTTCCAGTACTGTTTGGCGGACTGGGGATAGACGCAGGCGCCGCAGCCTGCGGCGATGTCGGAGTACTTCACGCGGGCGGAGAGACGGTACATGGCGTCGGCTTTCAGTCCGGTGATGGTTCGTTTCACACCGGCATAGCATTTGCCATTTTCGGCGTACTGCTGGACTTTGAGACATTTGGAGCCGTCGACGCCCTCTTTTTCGACGACCTCGACGATCGCCGACTTGCCTGCTGCATCGGAATCGACCACCCAGTCCGTCAGTCCGTCCTCGAAAGTGCTGTTGGAGAGTTTCATCACATAGGGATCGGGCGTGGCCGTATCGGGACCGGGAAGCACGAGCGCCTTTTCGTCGTCGCCGCCACAGGCGGTGGCGAGACAGGCGGCTGCAAGCAACGGATACAGGATAAATCGTGTTTTCATCTTCGTTTAACGACATTTAAGCTTACAATTCAAAGGGAGAACGGCGGTAGAACAGACTCCGCCATTCTCCCTTTCAACAGGTTAGTCTAACGGATGCTTATTACTGAATTCAAGGAATATTGGGAAACCTCCTTCTGATTTGTATGCATTGTCCAGGATGTGTATAGCGAAATGGAACACCTCATTTTCCGTATCGAAATACGAGCCATCATCAACAACTGAATCCTGTCCTCTACCGTTATTATCATTCGGACGGTCAATAAAACCTTTCAGCAGAAGTTTCGTCGGGTCATTCTGATAAGTTTCGTCGGAGATGTAGAAATACAACCGTCCATCTGTCCAAACAGAATTATACTGTATGGCGTACTTAAGCAGAGCATGCTCCGGATAGGTCGTCGTAAATTTCAAAGCTGGAGCATCATCACCTGCAACAAAAATTCTATTCAGGGCCACACGGTTGCTTTTCTGCTGGTTTTCTGTACCCTGCGCATAATCTGTCTTGTCGTAAAGGCCTTTCAGCGTTTTTTTAAGAGAAACATACTGCGTTCCCATTTCAGGAAGGACTTTCGCTCCATCAGGCAACGTTGCCGCATCGATCGTCAGTGGCACCAAAAAGGCCTCTCCCCCTTCGTATTCATAGGAAGAGAGATCGACCTTGTACGGTACATCCACCGAGGTCTGGCCTGCGGAGAGCGTAACCGGCTCCGTGTTGACGAGCGACTTGTCGAGCTCCGTATAGGGGCCGCCGGCGTAACCTGCGATTTTCTCCTTGTCATATTTCAGCGCAACGGTCAAATCCTGATCGATTTGTGCATTGATTTGCACCTTGACGCTACTTTTGCTTACAATCGATTCAACAGAATTCTTTACCACCTTAATCGTCAGTTCCGTAATGGAGACTTTCACGTAGATCGGGTCGGTTTTCTCGATGCCGTACTCTGCGGGGCCTTCGATTACCAACGGCAGCAGATAGGGCTGCGCATCGTCGATATCGGCATACTGGAACTTGATTTGGTTAGTGAGGGTCATCTCCTCCTCCGAGAAGGTGTAGGTGCCGTCGGCCGGCGTGCCGAGCGTGTAGACGCTCTTCGGCAGGAGCAGACAGTCAGGGTCTTCGGGATGCGCCGCATTGTAGTCGTCCACTAACTGCTGGGCATCCGCCGGAACGGCGAAATTCACCTTGTTCAAATCGGCCGTATTGAAGTTGATGCGGGCCGTAACCGTATAGGTCTGCGGTGCCGGGGAGATCGAGATGAACGAGATTTCGGGCTCCGTTTCGGGGACTTCGGCCATGATAGAGGGTGCGGCAATGTCGGGATGCACCAGCAGCGACATCGAAGCGCCATCGGCGGCGGGCGCCGAGGTCGAAACGATGCGCACGGGCAGCACCATGTTGTTCGCCTTGTCCAACCCCACCTTCGCAACCAGCGCAGCGGGCTGCAACTTGACGATGAAAGGCAGGCTCTTGGTCAGTGTCTTGAACTCGAGCTTCTCGGGCATCTCGTAGCAGGAGGCATCGAGCAGCTCGTAGGAGGTGCCGTTAATCAGGTTGTACTCCTCGAGCAGCGCGGGGTCGACCGCCAGCGTCAGCTCCATCTCTTGCGAAAGCCCCTCCGTGCGGGAGACGTCGAACGTGGCTTCGCACGTATCGTAAATGGACACGGTCCGCACCTCCTGCAACTGCGAGCTTTCGAATCCCGGGTCGGTCATGATTTTCACCTCCGGGTATTCCACGTCGCAGGCTGACAGCAGCACCGCTCCCGCGACGACCGTCGAAAACAATTTTATCTTTTTCATTTGCATTGACATTTTAAGTTCTTGAATTCTTCATCGCATTGTCCGCACGAAATCAATAGAACGGAGCCTGCACCAGGTCGCGGTTCAACGTAACCTCCGTAGCCCGGATAGGCAGGAAATAGTGCTGGATGTCGAAATGCTTGACAGCGGCCTGCGTCTTCTTGAAGAAGGCCGGATCGGTGGCATTCTCGCCCACCGAGACATCGAATCCCCATTCGTTGTGGTTGAACTTGCCGTTGGGGCCGTGCGCCTCGAACCAGCGCCGCACGTCGAAGAAGCGGTTGCACTCGTAGGCCAGCTCGATCTTGCGCTCGTGGTGGATCAGCTCGCGCATCTCCTCCTGCGAGTAGCTGGACTTGCTGCCCTCGACCTTGCCCCACTTGTTGCCGTCGCTGCCGTAGCCCGGGATACCGGCACGCTCGCGAATCAGGTTGAGGTATTTCAACACTTCGGTCTGGTTGGCCGACGCGTCGTACTCGTTGAGCGCCTCGATATAGTTCAGGTAAACTTCGCCCAACCGGATAATCGGGAAAGCAACATTGCGTTGCCAATAATAGCTGCCATCGGAACCCAGCGTCCAGTAGTCGACGGGGACATTCTTGCGAACCGACAGACCCGACGTGTTGTGGTCGCCCGAGGTAACGCCGCACTTGCCCTTGATCCAGAAATCGCAGATGCCGTAGTGCTCATTGCCGTGAATCTTGTCGTCCACTCCATTGTACACTATGGTATTGTTGTCGTCCTTGTAGTTCAGACGGAAATAGGTTACACGCATGTTGGGGAAGTGCATCGAGGCGTAGAAGCGCGGCTCACGGCCGACGAACATCTTGAACGTGTTGGCCGGCGTGAAGACACCCGTATCCTCGGTCTCGAACATCTCGCTCTGCGGCAGGTTGAACCAGTGGTCCAGTTCGGGAGCCTGCGTGCCGTCCTCCATGAAGTAGTCGTTCGCCATGTCGAGATTGAGGGCATAACGGCCGTTCCACCCGGCCCAGCGCGGCCCCGGCACGGCGCATTGTGCATACCACTGCACGGAGTTGGGATGCGCCCAGATGAGCTCTTTGCTCCACACGGTCGTTACCTGCCGGTAGTTCTCCTCGATCGCGTAGATGAACTTCACATGGTCGGCGGGGTCGTTCGATTTATACCACTTGTCGAGATCCGCCTCGCTGCAAGTCAGCAGTTCGTATCTGCCCATATCGATGACCTCCTTGGCGGCATCGGCGGCCTGTTTCCACAGCTCGCGGTCGTAGCGGGCCGGCAGCAGGGCCGTACCGTCGTTATTATGCCAGTTGGCGTAGACCGCATTGCCGTTGATCAGCGGGCTGGCGGCCAGCAGGTACATGCGCGACTTGATCGCCAGCGCAGCCCCCTTGTCCGGCAAGCCCAACTGGTCGTCGACACGCGAATCGGGCAGACCGTTGGCGATCGACCAGTCGATTTCGTCGGCAATCCATTTGACGCAATCCATGAAAGGTACCCGCGCCGAGAAATCCATCATGTGCGAAGCATCGCGCGTCTCCGTCATAATGGGTATCGGCCCGTAAAGACGCAGCAGCAGCCAGTGGTAGTAGGCCCGCATGAAGTGCGCCTCCGCCTTCATGCGCCGACGCTCCTCCTCGCCGAGCGCCGAGCACTCGTCGACATGGTCGAGGAACATGTTGCAGTGGCGGATGGCCTGGTAGTAACGGACAAAGAAATACAGGTTGTAGCTACTTCCGTAATAATTGTCGGGCGTCATCAAACCCTCCGAAACGTTGCGGATAAACGGCTCCATGGTATAGGCAGCTTCGTCCGTGCACCAGAAATAGGGAATCTGACCGCTATGGTGCATCTCCTGAACCATGAACCCGGACTCGCCATCGCTGAACATCCGCGCGTGCCATTTTCGGGTTTCCGTATCGGAACTGAAAATCTTCTCCAAGGAGTTCATCTCCTCCGGGTCTTGCTCCAAGTAGGAGTCGCACCCGTATGCAAGCAATGCTGCAGCGAATATGCTATATACAAGAATTTTTTTCATAATGCGTTCGCTTTTGAAGTGTTAGAATGTTAAATTAACTCCAATGAATATCTGACGCTGCATGGGATAAGCACCAGCTCCCGTCTCCGGGTCCCAGAAATCCGAATAGAATTTACTGATAGTAAGCAGGTTAACACCTTGAACGTAGAACCGAACCATGTTGCAATGGATCTTGCTCGTCCATGTCGACGGCAGCGTATAGCCGAGTTCGAGGTTCTTCAGACGCAGATAGCCGCTGTTGCGAAGCCACCACGTGGAGGTCTGGTAGTTGTTGGCATTCGAACCGTAGCTCAATCGGGGCGAGAATGCGTGCGGATCGGGGTTCTCCGGTGTCCAGCGGTCAAGGAACATCGTCATCACGTTACCCATGAGCTTGGGGTTGCGGTCCGCCTGGAACGGGAAGAAATACCAGCCTCCTCCCAAATAGGTCGAACGGTTCGCCGCACCCTGGAACAGGAACGAGCAGTCGAACCCTTTCCACTTCAACGAGGCACCGAAACCGTAGACGATCTCCGGCATCGACGGATGACCGATCCATGTGCGGTCGGCATCGTTGATGACCCCGTCGTCGTTGATATCTTCGTAGCGAATGTCGCCCGGGCGCAGACGCTCCTTGTCGAGGTTGAACTGGTTGTAGTAATCAGGCAGGGCGGCGATCTCCTCTTCCGAGAAGAGATGCAGCGCCTTGTATCCCTTGTACAAACCGTAGCGCACGCCGCGACGATCCTGCCACGGATAGGCGTAGGACTGTCCGTCGTCGATGACCTTGTTGCGCGTGAACGTGAAGTTGCCGCGGGCCGAAACGAACAGATCGTGATTGATTTGCTTGCTGTACTCGGCCGAAACCTCGAATCCGCGGTTCTCCATGACACCGAGGTTCGCATACATCGTCTGGCCGCTCGGGAGACCCGTTACCTCCGAAGTCTGCGGTTGCAGGAAGATGTTCTCACGACGCTCGAAGAAGAAATCGCCGGTTAATTTCAGTGCGTTGAGGAAGCCGACTTCAAGACCCAGATTGTACTTGGTCGCCACCTCCCACGTGATGCCGGGGTTAGCCATGCGTCCTTCACCGACGCCACCCATACTCTGGTTGAATTCTTTACCGTAACCCGAATAGCCGGCTGCACTCGAATTGACGGTCGCCAAATACCCGAAGCGGCTCGAACCGATCTGGTCGTTGCCGACCTGTCCGACCGATGCACGGACTTTCAACCACGTCAGTATCTCGTTGTTGCGCAGGAACGACTCCTCGGAAGCCACCCAGCCCAAGGCCACGGCAGGGAATACACCCATGCGGTGTCCGGCAGCGAAGTTCTCCGAACCGTTGAACCCGACGTTCGCCTCGATGAGATAACGCTTGTCATAAGCATAGGTGATACGTCCGGCCAAGCCCAGTGAACGATAAGGCAGCGCCGAGATATAGTTCAAACCGTTCGACAGATTCCGGTTGTCCTTGGCATATCCCATCACCAATGCGCCCACTTCATGACGGCCGAACGTGCGGTCGTAAGTAACCGAAACCTCCGCATACTGATTGCGGACACCGGTTCCCACCTGACCGTATCCCAAATAGTCCTGATGCTGGTCGGCATCCTGTTCCTGCAATTCCAGATTACCCTCCGAGTCCCGGCCGTTGGCCTGGAAATAGCTGATTCCACGGGAGCGCGTCTCGACGTTGGTATTGGCAAAGTCGTAAGCATATACGATCTTCGCCGACAAGCCGGGCGTGATGAACGAGAAATCCTGATTGATGGAGAGGTTGGCACGCAAAACATTTTCCGTGGTCTTCATCCAGCCGCGCTGGGAGAGTACGTTGTACGGGTTGTTCAGACCGATGGTGCCGGCCAGTTTCCCGTCCGGATAGATAATCGGGAACGCATTCGGAGCCGCATTGATGATATCGCGGTAAATGGCATCGCTGCCGCTGTTACTGTTATCGGAAACCGGCTCGACGTTCTCGGAGACATTACCCTGCAAACCGATGCTTACCACAGTCGTCGGAGTTATATCCATATCGACATTCGTGCGGAAATTGTAACGGCGATAGTTTACGTTCGCACCGAAACGCCCGATCCCATCATTGACCCAGTAGTATTTCCCGGGATTGATATGATACTGGCCTTCCTGATTGTAAAATGAAAGTGCCGTAAAATAACGGGCGAACTTGCCGCCGCCGGAGATGTTCGCGCTGACCTTTTCGGACAACGTCGCCGATTTCATGAGCACATCCTGCCAGTCGATGTCGGGATACAGCAGCGGGTCGGATTGTGTGCGCATGGCTTCAATCTCCTCGGGCCGGTACTTGTACGACTCGCCGATACTGCCTCCCATGGCATCGATGGCTTCGTTCATCAGCTCGGAACGTGTCGCCGCATCGACGAAAGAGAGACGTTTGCTCGGGAATGATATGCCCTGTTCGTAGCGGAGGTCGATTTTCGCCGGGCCGTCGAATCCTTTACGCGTATTAATAAGGATAACGCCATTGGCACCGCGCACACCGTAAACGGCCGTTGCGCTGGCATCCCGCAATACGCTGAAAGATTCGATTTCGAGCGGGTCCACATTATTCAGCGGGCGCTCGATGCCATCAACCAGAATCAGCGGGTTGGGGTCGCCGGTAAATGTCGCGATACCGCGAATCCAGAATTGCGCATCGTCCTTGCCCGGCTCGCCGGAGGACTGCAAGGCAACGATACCCGTAACGTTTCCAGCCAATGTCTGGCTCAATGAACGCACGGGAATCTGAAGGTCTGCCGGGCGGACAGAGGAAATGGCTCCCACCACGGATTCCTTCTTTTGGACGCCGTAGCCCACCGAAACGACGGATACCGATTCAATTCCGGTCGTTTCCGGTTCCATCGTAATGGTAACTGCCGTCATCCCGGACTCAAGCGTTACCTGTTCTGTTTTGTATCCCACGAAAGATACCACAAGAGTCGAATTTTCGGGGGCATTGAGCTTGAACGCGCCATCAACTGTCGCAATCGTCGCGATGGTCGTACCCTTTACCGCAACGGTCGCTCCAATCAGCGGTTCCCCTGCTTCATCGAGCACTTTGCCCGAAATTGGTGTTTGTGCAAAAAGCCAGGATGCGGAGAGCAACGCCGCAACCGTAAGTATTGCTTTCTTGCATAGGTGGATTGAGGAAATCATACCATAAAATTATAGGTTAGTTAAACAAAATTTAGGGTGGTTGTTCCCGTAAACAAAGATAAAAGGGGCGATTATTACAATTCTTTTTCGATTGCGACCAATCGTACCTACTGTATTATATTTTCGTTCTTTGTACTATTTTGATATAAAAATCCGACATTTCTTTTATATACACGGACTCCAATGTAGCAGCTTGAAAAGCAGACACGAAATTTTTTAGTCAAACATTTCTTCCCAAAATAGAAAATCTGCATTCCCCTGAAAAAAGTTGACTCGCAAAAGCGATCAGCACATGGACTTTAAGTTTTCAGGCAGGCGCGGACTCTACTATGGGCAAGCGACGGAACCGCACCCCAAAAGTTAGACAAAAAACTTTTGGAGTGCAGTTTAATTATGAAGCGTTCATAAGAAGAGAAGCTACAACTTATTCAACGTTTGATTTCAGGAAAACCAATTAAACGTGTAGCAAAGCAATATGGATTATATAGGAGGGAAATTAATTATCTTTCCCCAAAGGATAAAGAGCGGCTGATTCGCTTGCATGAAGAAAAAGGGGTATCTTTGCGGAGTATCTATACCGATTATGAGATAAGCCCGGCAGTATTCAACCGTTTATTGATAAAGGTCCGAACGCAAGGCTATGGCTCGCTGTATGTAAGAAGCGAGGCCGACCACCCAAAGACCATTCCATGGCAAGACCCAAGAAGAAAGAACCCCACGCAGAACTTGAAAGACTTCAGACGGGAAATTTGCCTTTGAGCGATGAGAACGCACTGCTAAAAAAAGTGAAGACCTTAGTCGAGGAACAAAAAGTCCAAGCACTGCGCAGTGGGCAGAAGCCATCAACGAACTGAGGTCTGAATATCCTCTTGACTTATTACTTGAGTTAAGAGAGATGGCTCGTTCTGTATTCTGCTATCATCTCGAACGCTTAAAAGTTGATGTAATTCTGTCCGCCCCGCGGACCGGAGTATATCGTCTGACCACTGCCGTAGTTATTGGCCTGCAAAGTGTAGTCACGCGCCACCGAACCGACGCTAGCCGTATAGGGATTTGTATTGCCACGAGTGCTAAAATTGTCGTGGTTGGTGTTATTGCGATTGCTGCGATAGTACCCTTACATAGATGCCGTTCTGACGATAGTAGCCGTTTACATACGACTGTGCGTTTGCTGTGAATCCACATGCGATGAAGCATGCTGCAAAAAGTACGATGATCTTTTTCATAGTTGTAAGTTTTTTAATTGTTGTTTTGTTTGTTTTCATTAGTTAATCATACAATTAGCAAAAGATAACCTGCAAACACGTTAAAAATCCCGAAAAATTCGGGATTTTTAACGTGTATATGTATCAGCTACAACTGCTCCAGCACGCTTTGAGCCTGTGTTTTATAATGACTGTCGGATGCGGCAATCCGTTTCAGCACACGTCGCGCCTTTATCCATTTTCCCATACGCATATAGACAACGGCCTTGTACCACTACAGGCGCTCCTGCTCGAAAGCATATTCCAAGCGCGCCTGCTTGATCAAGTCGGGATGAGTAAACTCGCTGCTGAACTCTCGCGATTCATCTTGTGCAATAAGTTCGAGTGCGACCTCGTAATCGCTACGCCCTATTGCTTCAAGGATAACCGTCGGGGTATTTTCATCACCGCGGACGGATTCTGTTGCCAGCTCAATCCGATTGCCTACTGCTTTGTAATCCGACACTCGCTCGACGTGTACGAACAGGCCTATTGCTAAACAGGCTGCAACGGCAAAACTCGACACGTTGACAATTCGGAATATTTTGCGACGACGGGTCCGCGCCTGAATATCATGCTCCAATCGTTGCAAATGCTCTTTGGCGGCTTTCATGCGAATGGCCCGTACAATATCTCGCTGCAAAGCGGTCTCTTCCTGCAAGCCCGGATTACTCGTAAGTTCCTGTTCAAATAAAAGACGCTCCTCCTCGGACATCCTTCCGGTTACATACTTATCTATGCGTTCATCGAACATTTTACTCCAAAAAATTTTTGATATACACTCTTAACTTGTTCATACATTTGTTTTTCTGCGATTTGGCTGAATCCGCGTTCGCATAGCCTTGCATCTCTGCGATCTCCTGCATATTTTTATCATCCCAGTAATAAAAAGAGTCAGAATCGAGTTGCAGGGCTCGGTCATCGAACCGACTGCCCGCCGAACCATCGTAAAACGCTCGGAACATTCATCGCTGTATTCGGAATCATAATCCTTTCTTATAATCGATATTTTCGATAAATCCCGTTCTCGATTTATTCTTTCGGTACAGATCGACAAGTTGATTATGTCCGATAGTAAACAGCAGGCTCTTCAACTTCGTCCCGGGATTCGGCATACGCAATTTGCCGGACCGAATCTTGTCATACAATGCGACGCACGTATCTTGATACAGATCGAATATCGTATCTTCGTCGCCATTTACATCTGTAACCAATTGCCCGTGTCCCGAGAAGTGAAAATATACAATATCTCCGGCTCGAAGATTGGCAAGCAGAGTAAGGATTGCTTTTGCAATGTTTTTCTTGGTCGCCTGTTCGTTTGCCAGGATTGTGAGATGGCTGTCAGGAAATCCGTTTTTCGATGACGGGCAACAAGGTCGAGGTCTTTATCTCCATTTATCGCTCTCCAACCCGAACTTTGGGGATAATTCCCGATACCGACAACAATCGCCCATCGTTCCGCCGCAAGAGCCGAACGAACGACAAACAAGCAACATAACAGGAAACCAAAATACCGTTTCATATCCTGTCTCTCCGCTGCCTTACATTCCCAATTCCCGCTTCAGCCACACAACCAACACCGGGTCGGGAATCACCGCCTGGCGCTTCTCGATCTCGATAAGCTCCTTTTTGACCAAGGCCCGTTTTACGATGCTGACATTGGCCGACGAACCGAGCTGGTATTTCTGCAAGACCTCCTGCGTGGTAAATTCGCTGCGAACTCCATCCAAAATGGCACGCAGGAAATTCATCTGATAGGTCGTAAGACTTTCGGTCTGCTTCTCGAACAGCGGCGTATTCTGGTCGAGAATATCCTGACAAGCCGCCTCGAAATCCTGCTCTGTGGCGATTTTATCCGTATGAATCCATACTAACCATGACAACTGCTGCACATACGAAGAGTGATTGTCCGCCGTTTGGCATATCTTTTCGGCCAACTCTTTCGAAATCCGTTTGCCCGTCGCCTCAAAGCGCTCGCAAATGTAGCCGATCCACTCCTGCGTCCCGATTTTCGACAGATAGATGGCATCGCCGAATTTGTAGAACGGAAGACTCTTTTTCTCAAAAATCTCGTTCATCAAATGCTTCTTGCTGCCGAACAGACAGTAAGAGACCGACTTTTGTAGCTGCCAGATCGAACGCAGCCGCTTCTGAAATGTTTTGGAATCCTTGAACTCGGCAATCTGCTGGAATTCGTCGATGCAAACGACGATATTGCAACCTTTCTTCTGCGCGATTTTCTCGGGAAGTTGCAGAATTTCATCGATATCGTTGCTTTTGGGGTTCATTTCAAGCGATATCGAAAAATCCGTCGTCGGATCGGGTCCCAATGAAATTTTGGGACTGATCCGTGAGAGGAACAGTTTGGCGTTTTCGAGCCATTCATCCAATTTCGAAGAGGTTTGCTTGAGAACAGCGGCTGCGAATGCATCGTAAAAGTCCCGCTCGCTGCGGCACGAGAAAATATCGAGATAGACGACTTTCAATTTGTCGGACTGTACCAGGCGGCCCGCCTTCTGCACCAAAGATGTTTTTCCCCAGCGACGAGGAGAGATCAGCACGGTGTTTACACCATGCCGGAAATTCAGCACCAACCGCTCCGTCTCTTTTTCCCGATCGGTAAAATGGTTGCCCGACGTCGCCACGCCGAATATAAAAGGCTTGTTCTCCATAATTCTCCGAATATCATTTTTCGAGACAAAGATAGGAAATAATTTTGTTACTAATAATATTATTACTAATAAAAAGATTATGCCATCGGATTTTTCATCGAACTCGGCATCGTTTTTTCTCTATTTTGATCAAAGTAGCCTTTCGAGATTTCACTGCAAAAACGCCTCGACTGGGACACCGCCCGACCCGAAAACAACCGAATGCTTGGGATTGAACCGCTTGACGAGCTCCGGCAATCCGGAATTTATAGATCAGCGTCCGCTCTTGATTTCGATGACGATGCGCTATGATTGATTTGCGATATTGTGCGTCCAAAGGATTCCCGCATATTGGTAGAACAGCAGCCAAGAGCCCCCCCCGCATTAGCTAATTATCGCCTTGTGTGGTTGGCGGCGAGATTGGCTAATGCACTCCGACACGCTTGCGACGGTTCATATTCATCTGCCACTTTGTGAACTGATGCAGGCTTGCCTGATGCCAGTTATAGCCCCTTTGGGGTAGCCTAATAGCCATTAGCATGAAAACAAGAGCCAAACAAATGAAAATAAAACAGGTAATATAGTGTTATTTCGGCGTTTACAAAAATAAGGTGTTTTCGGTCTGTTTCCTTAAAAATCACATTTCGGGTCTATTTTTGTTACTCATTTTGTCGCTCGTTTCGAAAAATTATTCATACCTTTGCAGCAGATGAAACGGTTGTGAAACAATGCGAAAAAAAGGGATAAAGAAAAACGAAGTATTGCTCTCTGGCACGATGACGCTGCGCAGCAAGGCACTTGCCGGCTGCAGGCAATCCCTTTATATCGACCGTTTCGAGGACGGGAGGCACCGACGCGAGTCCCTCTCGCTCTATCTCGAAGCGGAGACCACCGTGCGCGCCAGGCGGGCGAATGCCGCGACAATGCACAGAGCCGAAGCTATCCTTCGGGAGCGTCAGTCGGCAATGCTCAATTCCCAGCTTTCGAAGATTGACGAGCAGGAGCGTCGCAATACATTGCTCTCCTCGTGGCTCGATACCTATTATACCTATTTGGATCGCAGAGGTGTCAATGACCTGCATTGCATAACCACTATCAAGCTCCGTTTACAGGAGTATGCCCCCGATGCCACATTGGAGCAGGTGGACAAGCCTTTTCTACTCGGATTTATAGACTATCTGCGGAGTGAGTACCGTATGCGCAATGGCGAGCCGCTGTCGCAGAAGAGCATCTTCAATCTGGTAGGTATGTTCTCCTCGTCGCTTAACTATGCCGTAAGTCAAGGCCGGATAGCCGTAAATCCTTATAACCTTTTTGAGAGTGAAGAACGGGTAAAGCCCGGCAGAGAGCATAAGCGGGAGTATCTTACTGTCGAGGAGCTGAAGCGTATGATTGATACGCCGTGCCGAAGTGCTGTTGTAAGGCAGGTGTTTCTGTTTACCTGTTTTACGGGACTGCGGTTAAGCGATGTGCAGGGGCTGCGCTGGTGCGACCTCTCGCAGCAGGACGGCAGCTATACGCTCGGAGTGCGGATGTACAAGACCGAGAAGATGGTCTATATACCGCTATCGAAGCAGGCGATGAAGTGGATGCCGGAGCGGGGCGACAAGTCTGGCGATGATTGTGTGTTCGAATCCGTGCCGAAAGATTATAACAAGCACATAACTGTCTGGACAAAGGCGGCGGGTATAACGAAGCATATCACCCACCACTGCGGACGGCATACCTTTGCGACAATGCTTTTGTCGTTAGGTGTGGACATCTACACCGTCTCGAAGTTACTGGGACACGCCTCTCTGCGGCATACGCAACGATATGCGAAGATTGTAGACCGGCAGAAGGATGATGCAGTCAATCTTGCGGACAGGGCGTTTGAATAGTTTTTTCTTGTCCCTTTTGTAGAAAAATATATACACACGATATAAGAGCAGTTGGAGTTATGGCACGGACGGTAAAATTGAAAGAGCCTGTAAAGATCCGCTTTCGGGAGTTGGCGGACGGTACGAAGTCCATCTATCTGGATATATACAAAGACGGGGTGCGTCGCTATGAGTTTCTGAAGCTCTACCTGCATCCGGGCAAGAGCGAGGCTATCCGCAGACGCAATGCGGTGACGCTCGCTGCGGCCGAGTCCATCAAGTCGCAGCGTGTTATTGAGCTTACGAACAGTCAGGCCGGAATACCCAATACGGGGCTGCGCTCGAAGATGCTGCTCGCGGACTGGATGCAGGAGTTCTACGAGAGCCAGATACGCAAAGGGGTAAAGGGTCAGAAACTGCTGCTGACCTCTGCAAAGGTATTGAAGCAATATGCTCCCAAAGCCCGTATGCGGGACGTGAACAAGGAGTTTTGTTTGGGATATATCGACTTTCTGCGCAATACCTATAAGGGGCGGTTGGGCAGACCGCTTACTCCATACGGAGCCATATCCTATTTCGGATTTCTGCGCACGGCATTGAATGCCGCTGTGCGGGCACAGGTGATTGTCGAGAATCCGATAAACCGGCTGACGCAGGCGGACAAGATAAAGATGCCCGAAAGCCAGCGCGTCTATCTGACCATCGACGAGGTGAAGATGATGATTGCCGCGCCCTGCACGAAGGATATTGTCCGCCGGGCATTTCTGTTCGCCTGCTACTGCGGCATGCGGCTGAGCGATGTGAGCAGCCTTAGGTGGAAAGACCTCTCGAAAGACGGCGGACAGTGGCGGGCCGGTATCGTCATGCGCAAGACATTGGCACCGTTGTATCTGCCCTTGTCGAATCAGGCACTCAAATGGATGCCGGAGCGGGGCGATGCCGCAGATGATGATCCGGTATTCGCCACGCTGCCGCGAGAGTCGAGCATACTGCCTGTTATAAAGAAGTGGGCGAAAAACGCCGGGATTGCCAAGAACGTGAACTTCCACACCAGCCGCCATACCTTTGCCACGATGCTGCTTACGCTCGGAGCGGATATTTACACCGTCTCGAAGTTGCTCGGACATACCAACGTCAAGACCACCCAGATATATGCCAAAATCGTCAACAAGAAGAAAGACGATGCCGTGAGTCTGGTGGACAACATATTCGATTAACCGACCAATCCGTTACGGCAATTAAACGATAATTCCTATCTTTGCATAAAAGTATATAATTATGACACAGAAACAGGCCATACAGATATTCGAGCAACGCAAGGTGCGCACCGTTTGGGATGATGAAGCCGAGAAGTGGTATTTCTCGGTGGTCGATGTAGTCGGAGTTCTGACCGATAGTCCTGACCCGAACAATTATTGGAAAGTACTGAAAAACAGATTAAAGAAAGAGGGCAACGAAACCGTTACAAATTGTAACCGTTTCAAATTGAAAGCTGCCGACGGCAAGATGCGCCTAACCGATGTCGCCGATACCGAACAGCTGTTCCGTCTGATTCAGTCGATACCCTCGCCCAAGGCCGAACCGTTCAAACTGTGGATGGCTCATGTGGCAAGCGACCGCATCGACCGGATGCAAGATCCCGAATTGTCAATCCAACAGGCGATGACCGACTACAAACGGTTGGGATATTCCGAGCAGTGGATTAACCAGCGCATGAAAAGTATCGAGGTGCGCAAGGAACTGACCGACGAGTGGCAGCGCCGCGGTATCGAGGGTCAGCAGTATGCTACGCTTACGGATATCATCACGCAGGAGTGGTCGGGACTGACGACCAAGGGCTACAAGAGGTTCAAGGGTTTGAAGAAAGAGAGCCTGCGCGATAATATGACCAATATCGAACTGGCACTGAACACGCTGGCAGAGGCAGCCACGACAGAGATTTCCAAACAGCAGCGACCTCGCGGGCTGAATCAAAGCAAGCGCGTAGCCAAGAGCGGCGGCAGTGTGGCAAAGGCTGCCCGTAAGCAGTTGGAGAATCAGTTAGGACATTCGGTCATATCGCCGATAAATGCCAAGCAGGTGCTGACCGAAAAGAAGACGGCACAACTCGAACAGGATAATGATGATTGACGATAACTGCGAATGCCGAAGCCTATGCAACCGAATCTGAAAACATTTCTAATGATAGCCGTGATGGTTGTGGTCGCGCTCTTTGGCGGGCTGCTGTACTATCTTATCTATCTGAACTCCGGCAACCAGCTGCTTGCCGTTATCTTCGGCGGCGTAGTAGTCGTATTCGGTGGATATGCGACGGTCTATCTGTTCGGATTAGCAGACAGCAAGAAGAAAGGTCAGGCGGACGGCAAAAATGCGACAGCCGATGATACCACCAGTGCCGCCGACCGGCTCGATACAGCCGCCACCCAATCCGAGAGCGCAATTCCCGTCAATCTCCCCAGACTGCTGAACAACCGCGCGTCGATTGCACTGCTTGACGGGCTGCGTGATGCGGGGTTTCTCGATGAACAATACCGTCCCATGCCCAATATGCCGCTGTGCCAGAAGGCATATATCGCCTATTCGCTCTGCGAAATACTGAACACCGGCCAGCGCTGGGAAACTTTCGAGCGGTTCTGGCAATGCTCCGGCTTGCGGCAGAGCTACACCAACGCCTGCAAGAGGGACACCGTGCAGGCATGGCGCACGGAGGTCTATCAGACCCTTGTCGATGTCGGCAGCGGCAACCGGCTCATCTTCGATACTCGCTCCTTCACCCGTTGGGTACGCAACGATAGGCCCAACCAGTAGTCGCAGATTTTTCATTTATACATACCGCATCACCTGTCGAGGGCGTGTCGGGATTTTCCGATGCGCCCTTATTCCGTTTTCACCTGCGGTGCGTCAGAGCGGACAAGATGCAAGGCCGTCGAGGGTGAGGGCGACGGGAGTTTACCGAGCGTAAATGACCGAGGCCGAATCCAGAAGACAACGCCGCAGGTTGTCCGTTATGGCGCACCGACGTTTACAATAATTGCGTCTGGCGTTTACAAACGTTTACAATGATTTCTTTCTTTGTCAATCAGTGGGTTAATCATTGAATTGCCCGCCGTTTTCTTCTTTCATTTGCACTGCGTTTCAAACGGAGCGCGGCCGGAAACGGTCATTGTTCAACCAAAAACTTTTGCAATATGAAAGCAGAAAATCCTTTATTCACGACTGCGGAGGCTGCCGCCTATCTCGGCATCACGCGCAGCTACCTCTACAAACTGATGATGTGGCGCAAGGTACCATACTACAAGCCGCGCGGCAAGCTCTGTTTCTTCGACAAGGCCGACCTCGACGAGTACAACCGCCGCTATCGTGTCCAGTCGGAGGACGAACTCGAAGCACAGTCCGAAGCCTATATACTCCACAAGCGGATGCGGAATGGTCTCGTATAACGGCACAGTAGAAATGCAATCAGAGAGTACAGCTATTGTATCACGAAAGGTACAACAATCTATGAATGCAGTTATGAAGAATCCGGGACAGCTGCGGATGATGTGCTATAAGGCGGAGATCGTGTTAGGTATCGAGGCGTGGTATTTCCTGCACGGGACAACGGGCGGCGTATGCAACCTGTTCTACTTCCTCTCCCTCTTGTCAAAGATGCAGACGGTGAATGTCCAACTCGGCAAGCGAGGGCAGCACTATACGGTCAAGGCGGGTCAGGCGGACGGCTCGCTGTTAGGGCTGTCGCGGGAGTGGCGCATCGGTCGCAAGGTCGTGCGGCGTCTGTTGGACGATTTTGCCGAGCGCGGGATTATATCCGTCGAGTCGAATCCGCTTACCTCTCTTGTCTCTTTGGTATGCGTCAGGTCGTGGCTTGACAGTGGGCGGCTTGTCGAGAATCCGCTGTTCCGCCCGTCTGTCGGAAAGTTCGAGGGCGTGAGAATACATCTTCTCAACGGCCAGCAGTTCGGCACGCTACGGAGAAGTTCCAAGCGGCACGGTAATAAGTCAGTCGGCAAAGGCAGAGCGGCTGATGTTGGCAGCTGTACGGCAGCAGACACGACGATACCGACTGCTCCTGCTGCCACTTCCCCGGCCGAAGGACACTCCCTATCCAGGTCTGAATGCAGCCCGACAGTGCAATAGTTAGTGCGATTCCGACAAACGACGGCACAATTTCGACATATGCCGATACAGACATTTTGTAAGGCATATACACCAACATCGCACACCTGTTATAGCCTTATGGGTAATTGTATAGGCGGATCGGAGATGCGTGGGAATGGAATGATGTTTTTAAGGGTCGGCAAGTTTATGTTTTCGTCTACGAAAACCGATGTCCCAAATGGCACCGTGGAGCGTGATTGCCTTCTGCCTGTCGCCTTACACCGTTATCACTTGCCACCCTCAAAAACACATCTTCGCCGCTTACAGCCCATCGTTAAATCTCTTATAGTATGCAGATATGGAAACACAGAAAAACAAGAATACGACTATCCACAAGTCCGCTCAATGTTCGATCACACGCAGTACCGGCGGTCGCCCACGTATCGCCAAAGGCAAAGCGCGAACCAAGACACTATCGACCAAACTGTCGGTTGCCGAGTGGAAGATTGTGATGAAGCGCATAGCCGACGCAGGGAAGCGACCCTCGGTCTATCTGCGCGAGGTGCTGCTGTCGGGTCGTGTGGTCGCAGCGCGGACACAAGAAGACCGCCAACAGATTCGTATGCTCGAAGGCGGGTGCAACAACCTGAACCAGCTGGCGCGGTTGGCCCACCAGCAGGGTGTGCCGAGTGTGCAGGAGCGGCTTCTCTCGCTGTTGAACGACTTTAACCGATTACTCTCCCGAATATGATGTGCGATATTAAGAAGCGGGCGAACTTTGCGCGGCTGGTAAACTACGCCAACAACCCGAAGAAAGCACGGCTTATCGACAGCAAGGATGTGCGGATAGACAGCAACGCCACCATAGCCGCCAGTATGCAGGGACAGGCGGATGACAAGCCGGGTCGTAAGTTGACGAATTCCGTCTACCATATCTCGCTGAACTTCGCCATTGAGGACAAGGCGCGTTTGTCGGATGAGTTGATGGCCGAAATCGCGCGGGAGTATATGCGGCGTATGGGAATTGTGAACACACAATACATCGTGTGCCGTCATACCGATACCGCACACCCGCATCTGCATATCGTGGCCAACCGCGTAGACAATAACGGAAACACCATAAGCGACAGCAATGACAACCGACGCAGTACCAGAATCTGCCGCCAGCTGACGCAGGAATACCGCCTGCATATTGCCAAAGGAAAGGACAAAGTGCGACGGGATAGGTTGCGGGGAAAAGACCGCATCAAGTATCGAATCCATGATGCCGTCAAGGCGGCACTCGCCGTCTGCCGCAGTTGGTCGGAGTTAGACAAAACGCTCGACAGGCAGGGCATACAGATTCGATTCCGATACGACATGGTGCGTGGTCGGATTATCGGTATTTTGTTCACGGCCGACGGCTGCTCGTTCAGCGGCTCGAAGATAGACCGCTCGTTGAGTTTCTTTGCACTCGACCGGCGGCTCGGAAGTCGTATGCTCGGAGCCGATGAAAGGCGGATTCCGGCAGACAGTGAACAATACCGGCAGAAGTTCGCAGAGTTGGTACAAAACGGCAGATTGGTCGCACCGAGGTTTGGAGATACGGACAGTGGCCAGGCATTGACCGATAACCGACGGGCGGTTACCGCTTATAGCGAGGGAGGCAATGGCCATACGTTCGGCGACAATAGAGGAAGTATAAGCAACGCAGGCAATGCTACCGATACTGTCAATAGCGGAGCCGTAAACGGAGCGGTGAATGCCGCTGATGCCGTCGGCAATATCATACAGATAACCGTCGCCACATTTATTGAACTGGTCGTGCAGCCGCACCAAGCCCGCATATTTTCAGGCGGAGGAGGCGACAGCGACCAGTGCGGCTGGGACGACAATGGTAATGAAAAGGACAAACTTAAACCAAGAAGGAGAAGAAGATGAAGGACAACAAACAGAACATAGCCGACCTTATCGGGGCATTGGCAGAAGACATCGAGGAAATCAAGAAAAAGCTGGACGCAAAGGACAGCCCGGACAAGGACGAGGCACTGAAAAGGTTGGAAACGAAGCTGGAGCCTGTTATACGGTTCTTCAATGGCAATGCACCGGAAAATATCAATGCCATTTTCGAAAGCAAAGAGGCCATCAATGAATACAAGCAATCAATAGGTGATGAAGCGGTAGCAAGTCTGCGGTTATACACCGAAGCCAACGAGAAGGATATGCGCAAGCATGGAGTTCTCACCATCAAGGAACAGCTCAACAAGATATTGGAAAGGCTGACAAGCCACATTGAGAATGACAAACTGGCTTCAGAAAAGTCACGCCAAAAGCAAAGTGCCATATCGGAACTATGGCAGATAATCCGTCCGGACAAGGGAATAAACGCCATAAGTCTGCTATGGAGCAAAATACCTAATGGCTGGCATAAGAATCCTTATGTTTGGACTGGTATAGGTTGTACGCTTGTATTCTTTGTCCTGTTTGCCGTCAGTTGGGTACAATGGCATGAGTACAGGGAAGAAAACAGGCGGTTGAGAACAGTTGCAGACAAACACCATGTGACCACGGTCATGCTCAACGAACTGTACCCGGAACTGTCCGTGACCGTCGGGGCTTACGAGAAACTGGTGGATGTTGTCGGCGTGGATTCCACGCTGGCCATATTCAACCGGCAGGTCAAGATAGCGAGAGAAGAAGATAATCAATCCAAACGACAAAAATAAAGTGAATGGCATCTATCAAAGTAAAATACCGTCCTTCCACCGCAAGCGGCAAGGAAGGCAGCATATATTATCAGGTAATCCACAGGCGCATAGTCCGCCAAGTCAAGACGGACTACCGCATATTTGACACGGAATGGGATAAAAGAACTTCCCTTGTAAAAATCCTGCCCGAAATCGGCGAAAACAGGAAACGGTATCTCCGTGAAGTGGCGGAACATATCGACTGGGACACCAGACGGTTGAAAGCCATAGTCGCCCAATGCGACAGGCAGGGAGGAATTTATTCCGCTGACAGCATCGTCGAGAAGTTCAACGGACAGACGGGCGAACAATCGCTGTTCCGCTTCATGCAGGGCATCATAGGACAGTTGAAGCAGCTTGGCAAAGTCCGCACGTCCGAAACCTATACGGCGGCATTGGCCAGTTTTATGAAGTTTCGTGAGGGGCAGGACATACTCTTGTGCGAAATGGACGGCAACACCATGATGCTTTACGAGGCCTGGCTCAAAGGAAATGGCATCTGCCCCAACACGGTTTCCTTTTATATGCGCATACTCCGTGCCGTTTACAACCGTGCCGTGGAAAAGGGACTGACGGAACAGAAACACCCTTTCAAGCACGTTTACACGGGTATCGGGAAGACGGTAAAACGCGCCATACCGTTGAAAGCCATAAAACACATCAAGGAGCTTGACCTGACTCTGAAACCGCATTTGGATTATGCAAGGGATATGTTCCTCTTTTCGTTCTACACCCGTGGCATGTCATTCATTGATATGGCCTATTTGAAGAAATCGGACTTGAAGAACGGGATCATCACATACCGGAGAAGAAAGACGGGGCAACAGCTTACCGTCAAATGGGAAAAGTGCATGGAAGACATCATCGCCAAATACGAAGAGGATATGGCCACCCGTTATCTCCTGCCGATAATCACCAGTCCGTATACCGATGAACGGGTACAATATCGTAACTCCATCTGCCGCATCAACGTGGCATTGAAAGAAGTAGCACACCTGGCCGGGCTGCATATACCGCTTACTATGCACGTGGCGAGACATTGCTGGGCCAGCATCGCCAAAAGCAAGAACATCCCTCTCTCTGTCATCAGCGAGGGCATGGGACACGATTCGGAAGAAACCACGCGCATCTATCTCGCATCACTCGACACAAGCGTGGTGGACAAGGCGAACAGTCTTATCCTGAAAGATTTGTAACAGGTCGTATATGTGAAATGCGTTGAGCGAAAAGACGAATCTCTTGATAAGAG